>NZ_JAHLEF010000018.1 GCF_018861755.1 Clostridium sp. CF012
TGTAAAATCCTTAATGCTCATTTATCCACCTCTAATCTTTATTCCATTATACATAGAAAAACCCTATAGCGTAGGTTTTTTTAAATCGTCTACTCTATAGGGTACATTTTACTATCGCTCAGACATGAATTTTTCTTTACGCATCTGCAAATAAAATAAATTGTGAATTACTAGGGCTTACTCAAATGCATTCTGCGCAATATATACTTTTGTTAGCATAATATAAGAAAAAATATTTAAGTTTGAAAACTATTATTATTATTTTCAACTATTAAGGACTTCAGTAGGAGGTTAAAAATCCAACTGAAGTTTTTTCTTTGTTATGGTAATACATGGATTAATTAAAAATGATTAGCTTTTATTTTAAGTATCAAATGACGGATGATTCTTTTTTATAATGCATTTCTCACATAAAGTATATATTTAGCTCTATCTAAAGGGTTAACACCAATTCTTTCTCTTATGGATCCTATTTCTAAGGAGCAAGGCTCATAACTCAAAAATCCAGTTGTCATAATTCCTTTCCCTGAGGAAATTCTTCCTAATTCTCCTGGATATTCAAGTGAGGTGGATACAGGCATTTTTCCTTCTATTGTAAAAGTACCGTTGTGTATAAATGGAGTTTCAAAGCTCCCACGCATTTTTATAATATCATTTAAAACTCTTCCCCCTACATCCTCAGGTACAGTAATTCTAAACTTAATTATTGGTTCGAGGAGTGTAGTGCCTATTTCATTTAGACCTCTCATGATGCCCATGGCGGATGAGGTGGCAAAGTCTCCTGAACGTGAATGCATAACATGGTCTTCACCGCACGTAAAGGTTATCTTTAAATCGGTCACTGGCCAGCCGTATATACCTTGACTTAGAATTTGATCTAAATTATCTTCTATTTCTCTTTGATACTTTATCTTTACTTTTTCAGTTCTTACCTTAGATTCATAGATAAGACCAGTTCCCATTGGTAGTGGCTCAATTAAAAATTCAACTATAGCCCAGCAGGGTTTGGGCATAGTATAACGAGATTCACCATATCCACTTGCTATAGGAGTTTCTTTGTAGATAACAGAGGGTGGACCAAAGGTAACCTGTAGGTTAAATCTTTCCATTAAAGTAGCTTCAATATATTCAATTTGTATTTTACCCATAATCCGAATATGAAGTTCTTTCTTTTCTTTTATCCATTGCATGTTTAGAAGGGGATCTTCCTCTTGTAAGAGCGTTAAAGCATCAACTAAAGCTATATAGTCTTCTTGAATTTTTGAATATATTCTTAATGTGAGAAGTGGGGTTGTAATTGTTTGGAGACTAGGAATATAAGTTTTGCTTCCAAGGATATCGTAGGTGCTACAATTCAAACCACTCACCATTACCAAATCACTGCTGCTAGCTGATTTTACATCAATTTGTTTTTGATTGATCAGTTTTTTTATCATAGTAATCTTTTCACTTTTGCCTGTTGTTACATTAAAAATATCATCTCTAGTAGATATTGATCCACTAAATATTTTTATATGAGCTATTTTACCTGTGGTTTTGTTATGAGAGATTTTATATACCAGTGCTGAGAGCTCAGAATCATCTAAATTTTGAGGCCCTGGAAGATAATCCATTATGGCGTCCAGCAGTTCCTTAATTCCTTCGCCTTTTAGTGCAGTACCATATAGCACAGGGTAGATTTTTCCTTTAATAGCTTGCACCATTATCTCATCTTTTATCATTCCTAAGGTTAAAGTACCCTGGAAAAATTCCTTGAAAATTTCTTCATTACAATTACCTAGAATATCTACTATATCTTCAAGTAATTGTTTGTGAGAAAGCTCTTTTATTTCTGATATATTTTTTGTGTAATTTGTCTTATCAAATAGGTTGCATACAATAAACTCGTTATTTTTTTCATAGACGAGTTGTAGTGGTATAAGATCCTTTGTAAGAAGCTTTTTCATATCAACAATAATTTTCGAGGGTAATGCTCCCAAACGATCTAGTTTATTTATAAAGAATATTGAAGGTGTATTTAATTCCTTTAAAGCATTAAAATATACCTCTGTTTGAGGTTGTACTCCTTCTACTGAGGACAATACTACGATAGCTCCATCTAGAACACTTATACTTCTCTCTACTTCAGAACTGAAATCAATATGCCCTGGAGTATCTATAACATGGATACTAGTTCTTTTGTAAGTAAGATCAATTTCAGCAGCTTTTACTGAAATACCTCTTTGCTTTTCCATATCTAAAGAATCTGTATGGGTTGTACCTTTATCTACGCTGCCTAAAAATCTGCTAGAACCACTTTGATAAAGTAATTGTTCAGTTAAAGTTGTTTTTCCAGCATCTACATGGGCAACTATACCAATATTTCTAATACTATTTTTTACTGTCATATTTATATCTCCATTAATCAATTTTTTTAGGCTAATCATCCCCAAAAAAAAATCAGGAAGTTAGCTAGTCTAATTTTTATTATATTCCATTATTTTTATTGTGTCTATGAGTATGAAATATGAGCAATATTAATATAAAATAATATAATTTCTTAATTTATCACGACTTTTATTGTATAATAAGACATAGAACACTTAATAGGAGAGATGAAAATGGATAAAATTGAATTACTAGCCCCTGCTGGAAGTATGGAAAGCGTAACTGCTGCAGTGCAAATGGGCGCAGATGCAGTTTATATAGGAGGAAGCAAGTTCTCAGCAAGAGCTTATGCTTTTAATTTTGATGATGAGAATATTGCTCGCGCGGTAGATTATTGCCACCTATATGGAGTTCGCGTATATGTTACATTAAATACATTAGTAAAGGATAATGAATTAAAAGAAATTATGGAGTATGTAGGATTTTTATATAGCATAGGAGTAGATGCTTTATTACTTCAAGATACAGGACTCATATACTTAATAAGAAATAATTTTCCAGAGTTTGAGCTCCATGCGTCTACACAGATGACAGTTCATAATGGTGAAGCTGCACTATTTTTAAAAAATATGGGCTTTAAAAGAATTGTTCTTTCAAGAGAGCTTAGTTTAAAAGAAATTGATTACATATCTAACACACTAAAAGTGGAAACAGAAATTTTTGTTCATGGAGCATTATGTATATGTTATTCAGGACAGTGCCTTATGAGTAGTATTATAGGTGGTAGAAGTGGAAATAGAGGTAGATGTGCACAGCCCTGTAGATTACCTTATACACTAATAGACAAAAACACTAACAGGGAGCATAAGGCATACATTTTAAGCCCTAAAGATATTTGTACTTTAGATAACTTAAAAGATATAGTAGCGACCGGGACTTCTTCATTAAAAATTGAAGGAAGAATGAAAAAACCAGAATATGTAACAGGTGTGGTGGAGATATACAGAAGGGCATTAGACAACATTTATAACAATAAAATACAAAAGTTAGATAGGGATACTAAAATTTTAACACAATTGTTTAATAGAGAAGGATTTTCAAAGGCGTATCTTTATGGCAATAAAGGGAAAGATATGATGGCATATAAGGTTCCTAAGAATTCTGGAATTCCAATAGGAAAAGTTGCCCCTGATTTGTCAGTAACTCTTTTAGAAAAGGTGGCTTTAAAAGATGGCGTTATGTTTGGTGAAGATGGGTTTGCCATATCAAAAATTATTATGAATGGAATAGAAATTGAAAAAGCAGTAATGGGAGATAGGGTTTTATTAAAACCAACTAAATTTAAAGCCGGAGACACTTTATATAAGATTTCCGATGTGGAACTTATGAGTGAGCTTTCCAAAAGTTATAGTGATGCGTTTAAGCGGAAGATAGAATTAAATCTCTCAATAGACTTTAGTGTAAATAAACCACTGTGTATAAGTGCTAGTTATATGGGAGAGAACTTCAATGTGCTAGGAGAGCTTGTTCAAGCAGCTGTTAATAAGCCATTAGACAGAGAACGTATTATCAAGAATCTCTCCAAAACAGGAGACACTCCTTTCAAAATAAATGAGGTGAACTTTGAAAGCTTTGAAGACGGCTTCCTGCCAATGGCAGCATTAAATTCAGTTAGGCGAGAATTAACAGAGAATATTCAAAAGCATATAATAGGAAAGTATAAAAGAGAAAAAAACAGTACACAGATTAATTATGATAAAATGAAGAGTTTACAAATAGAAGTGAATAATTTAGAAGCCCTGCATAAGCAAGATAATGTTATGCCGGAGACACTTATTTATGTAAGTAATGAGGAGCAGCTAAGAGCAGTACTAGAAATGGGCTTTGATAATATTGCTATAAACCCTTTTATGAGGGAGTGTAACATAAACTTTAATAAGTATGATGTAAATATTTATCTGAAAGTACCTAATATTATTAAGGGTGAATTCGAAAGTGTTTGTGACTTTATTGAAAATAATTTAACCAAATTAAAAGGTATTATTACAGCTAATTTAGGAATAATTAATAGGTTTAGCAAAAAAATCAGTATAATTGGAGATTATAAATTAAATGCTTTTAATAGTTATTCAGGAGACTTTTACAAGGATTTCCTTACGGGAACATGCATTAGTGCAGAGCTTAATCAAAAGGAAATCAAAGAAATAGCAGCTAAAAATTCCTTGCCACTGCAAATTATGGTTTACGGAAAATATGAGCTTATGGTTAGTGAATACTGTGCTATAGGAAGTGTTTTTGGTAACAAAAATGATAATAGCGCTTGCGTAGAGAAATGCACTAATGGAACTTATTCACTTAAAGATAGAATGGGTGAAGAGTTTAGGATTAATACTGATAAATATTGTAGAAGCTATATTTACAATAATGTGCCAGTAAATTTGATTTCTAATATGACAGAAATCATGAAAAACAAAATCTGCTGTTTTAGATTAGATTTTATACATGAGAATTATGAAGAAACCCTTGATGTTCTAAGAAGTTATATAAAAAGAACTTGGAGCACAGATTTTAAAAATTATACTAGGGGCCATTATAAAAGAGGCGTGGAATAAAGGAAAGACGGTGAAACTATGAATACTAAATCATTAAGAGTATTAGAATATTATAAGATTAAAGATAAAATTAAAGAATATACCCATACTACAGCTGGCAAGGATATTATAGAGAAATTAGAACCTTACACCAATATTTATGAAGTACGCGAACACCTTCAGGAGACTAATGAGGCACTATTACTTTTATCAAAAAAAGGGAGCGCACCTTTTGAAGGGATATATGACGTTCGTGATGCTATAAACAGGGCATCTAAAGGGGCTTCACTTATGCCAACGCAACTACTTAGAATAGCACAAATGCTTAGGTGTGCTAGACTATTTCAGAATTATGTTGGTAACAAAGGTGGCGAAACTTCAAGAGTCTTAGAGGATATATGCATTGGAATTGTTCCAATGAAAAAATTAGAAGATGAAATTTTTATTGCTATAATAAGTGATGATGAAATTTCAGATAGGGCTAGTAGTCTCCTTTTTAGTCTAAGAAAATCACTAAAAGAGAAGAATGCTTCCGTAAAAGAAAAGGTAAATTCACTAGTTAGATCTAATGCAAAATATCTTCAAGAAAGTCTTTACACTATAAGAGGAGATCGATATGTAATTCCCGTTAAAATAGAGCATAAAAGTAGTGTTCCGGGTATTGTTCATGACCAGAGTTCCTCAGGGGCCACATTATTCATTGAACCAATGAGCTTAGTGAATTTAAACAACGAAATCAAAGAAATCATGTTAAAGGAAAAAGCTGAGGTTGAAAGAATCTTAGCTGAATTATCCTATAAGGTATATGAAAATATAAATATTGTTACAAGTAATGCAAATATAGTATGGGAACTAGATTTTATTTTTGCTAAAGCGAGATATGCAATAGAAGTTAATGCTATTATCCCGAATGTTAATGATGAGGGTATAATAGATATAATAGAGGCCAGGCACCCTTTGATAGACCCTAAGGTAGTAGTTCCAAGTAATATTTACTTAGGAAGAGGATTTACATCACTAGTAATAACAGGACCCAATACTGGAGGTAAAACAGTAACTTTAAAAACCGTAGGTTTAATCCAGTTAATGGCTATGAGCGGAATTTTAATTCCAGCTAGAGATGGTTCCATGGTAAGTTTTTTCAATGAAATTTTTGCAGATATAGGCGATGAGCAAAGCATAGAACAAAGCTTATCTACTTTTTCCTCTCATATGACAAATATAGTAAATATAATTGAAAAAGCAGATAAAAAAACCTTGGCTTTGTTTGATGAATTAGGAGCTGGAACAGATCCCACAGAGGGAGCAGCTCTTGCTGTATCAATTCTAGAAAATTTAAGAGAAAGAGGCACAAAAGTAGTTGCAACTACACATTATAGTGAATTAAAAGGATATGCACTAAAAACCGCAGGGGTTGAAAATGCTTCTGTAGAATTTAATGTGGACACCTTAAGCCCTACTTACAGACTAATAATTGGAGTGCCAGGAAAATCCAATGCTTTTGAGATTTCCATGAGACTCGGGTTACCTGATTATATTATTAAAAATGCTAGAGAAAACATTTCTAAAGAAACCTTAGAGTTTGAAGAATTAGTTCAAAGTCTACAAGAAAAGAGCATAAAGGCAGAAAGAGATGCTAGGCTGGCAGAAGTATTGAAACTTGAGGCTAGTAAGTTAAAGGATAAATATCAGGAAAAACTATATAAACTTGAAAATATTAGAGAAAATGCAATGTATGAAGCTCAAAGAGAAGCAAAGAGACTGATAAGAAATGCTAAAGAAGAATCTGATGTAATTCTTAAAAATATGAGAGAACTAGAAAAGTTGGGTTATCCATCTGAAGCTAGGCAAAAGCTTGAAGAGGAAAGAACGAAAATAAAAGATAAGCTTGAAAGCTTGGATAAACATGTAGAAAAAAATAAAGATGATTTAGGTAAAAAGTTGAAGATTGTAAAAGAAGGTCAAGAGGTATATTTACCATCTCTAGACCAAAAGGTTATTGTAATTTCAAAACCTGATAGTAGAGGAGAAGTACAAGTTCAAGCAGGTATTATGAAGATAAATGTTAAAGTAGATGATCTGCGAGAATCAAAGGTTACGGAGGAAGAAAAGAAAAAGGCAAAGATTAATAAGCGAGAGCTTAAGCTAAATTTAAAAAATGTTTCAACTTCCGTAGATTTAAGAGGGATGGACGCTCAAGAGGCTATTTATACTGTTGATAAGTATTTAGATGATGCTTATTTAGGAGGACTTAAAGAGATTACCATTATTCATGGAAAAGGAACAGGAGTTCTAAGAAATACTATTACTGATATGCTTAAGAGACATAGTCATGCTAAAACTTATAGATTGGGAAATTATGGTGAAGGTGGTAGCGGAGTTACTGTAGTAGAACTTAAATAGTTGCGTGTCAATTTGCAGGTAACTAAAGGAGGATTAGTGTATGATTATTGTAAGTGCATGTTTATGTGGCATTAATTGTAAGTATGATGGTGGCAATAATTTAGATGTGAGAGTACTTAAGCTTTTGCAAGAAGGAAAAGCAATACCTATTTGTCCAGAACAATTAGGCGGACAGGAAACGCCTAGGGCTCCTCACGAGATTATAAATGGAAATGGCGCTGATGTATTAATAGGCAAAGCCAGAATTCTTGGTCCAAATGAAGGTGATGATGTAACTTCAAAGTTTATAAAAGGTGCTTATGAAACACTAAAAATAGCACAAGCAGCTTCCGCTAGTATCGCTATACTAAAAGCAAGAAGCCCATCTTGCGGTGCATCGCAAATATACGATGGGACTTTTAGTGGAAGTAAAAGACCTGGTAATGGAGTTACTGCGGAATTATTATTATCCAAAGGCATAAGTGTTTATACAGAGGAAAATTTAGATGGAATAAAATTTGACTAAGGGGGAAATAAGATATGAATTATAAAGATGTTTTAAAAGAAGCTAGGGGCAATTTAAACAAAAGCTGTAGAGTTTGCCCTATATGCAATGGAGTAGCTTGCGCTGGCGAGGTACCTGGAATGGGTGGAAAAGGAACTGGAGATGCTTTTAAAATTAATATAGAGGCACTTAAAGCTTATAAACTTAATATGAGAACCATACATGATGCGAAAAATCCTGATACCTCAACGGAACTATTTGGGAGAAAAATGGATATGCCTGTGTTTGCAGCTCCAGTATCAGGTACAACCTTAAATATGGGTGGTAAATTTACTGAAGAAGAGTATATATCTTGGGTTATTAGTGGATGCCTCGCAGGCGGGATTTTCCCAATGGTTGGAGATACTGCTGAAGATTCTTTTCTTACAACTAATCTTGAGCAATTAGAAAAACAAGGTGGAAATGGAATTGTAATCATAAAACCTTGGGAAAATGCTAATGTTATAGAAAAAATTAAACTAGCAGAAAAATCTGGCGCCTTTGCAATAGGTATGGATATAGATGCTTGCGGCCTTATTACCTTGGCCCTTGCTGGTAAACCAGTTATGCCAAAAAACGTAGAAGAGATTAAAGAAATTGTTGCATCAACGAATCTTCCATTTATTCTTAAGGGAATAATGACAGCAGATGAAGCAAAACTTGCAGTACAAGCAGGCGTAGCTGCAATTGTAGTGTCAAACCATGGAGGAAGAGTATTAGACCAAACTCCGGGTGTAGCAGATGTCCTAAAAGAAATTGTGGAAGAGGTTAATGGAAAAATAACTATTTTAGCTGATGGCGGAGTTAGAAGTGGTGCAGATATACTTAAAATGCTAGCATTAGGTGCAGACGCTGTGCTTATTGGTAGGCCAATTGTGGTGGCATCCTTTGGAGGCAAGGCAGAAGGTGTAAAATCATACATAGATTTCTTGAAAAGTGAATTAAAATCAGCTATGGTACTTACAGGATGTAATTCCATAAAAAGTATCAAAGAAAGAATTTTATATTAAATATTCCTCAAAAGCCGCTGAAATATTGTGGCTTTTTTTGATTTATTCTAATTCCTTTAGCAGGTTGAATTGACAAAAGAAAATCATGTATTATACTAAAATTATGAATATTAAAAAATTTCCAATAAAGAAACAGGGGGGCTTAGAAATGTTTAGTAATATTAATGAAATACAAGAATTTATAAAGGAAAATAATATTAAATTTATAGATTTTAAAGTGGTAACACTACCAGGCAGATGGAATCATTTAACAATACCTGTTGAAAGGCTATCAGAAAAGACTTTTTCTGAAGGAATAGGCTTTGACGGATCAAGTTATGGATATTCAACTATAGAGGACTCAGATATGAGATTTCTTCCTGATATGACTACAGCCTTTGTTGATCCATATTGCAAAATACCAACTTTAAGTATGATTGCAAATATGTACACTCTTGGCAAAAATGAAGGAAGATTTTCTGGGGATCCTAGATTTATAGCTGAAAAAGCAGAAAGATACATGATTGAAGCAGGTATAGCTGATGAATATGTAATAGGGCCAGAATTTGAATTTTATATATTTGACCATGTAAATTATGAAGTTACAAATCATCATCAAGAGGTTTTCATAGATTCTAAGCAAGCACCATGGAATACAAATGATAAAACAGAAAACTTTGGATATAAAGCACCTTTCCAAAAGAGTTACCATTTAGGATTACCTTATGACCTTAATAATGATCTAAGAAGCGAAATGTGTTTAAAATTAGAAGAAGCAGGAATTCCTGTGAAATATCATCACCATGAAGTAGGGTCTGCTGGTCAACTTGAAATAGAAGTTGAACTTGGGAAAATGACTAAAATGGCTGATGCTACAATGATGGCAAAATACCTAATTAAAAATGAAGCAGTAGCTCACGGAAAAACAGCTACTTTTATGCCAAAACCATTGTTTGGAGAAGCAGGAAGTGGAATGCATGTTCATATGCTTTTAAGAAAAAATGGAAAAAGCCTTTTTTATGATGAAAATGGATACTCTAAAATGAGTGATACTGCTCTATATTTCATTGGTGGAATATTAAAGCATGCTAAAGCATTACTTGCATTTACTAACCCATCGACTAATTCTTATAAGAGATTAGTACCTGGTTTTGAAGCACCAGTATCAATTTGCTTTGCTACAGGAAATAGAACAGCAGTAATAAGAATTCCTGGATATATTCAAGACCCTGAAGCCAGAAGATTTGAATTTAGACCATCAGATGCTACTGCAAATCCATACTTAGCATATTCTGCACTACTTATGGCTGGTATTGATGGTATAGAAAATAAAATCAATCCAACTGGTGAAGGATATGGACCATATGATGTAAACGTTTTTAATTTACCCAAGGAAGAACAGGATAAAATCGAGGCATTACCAAAGTCTTTAGATGAAGCACTTGAGGAACTTAGAAAAGATTGTGGCTTCTTATTAAAAGGTGGAGTATTTGATGAACATTTCATTAATACTTGGATTAAGTTCAAATATGAAAAAGAAATTAATAAAGTAATTCCTGTTCCATCACCTATAGAATTTCAATTGTACTATGATTTATAATTAATAATAGTGCACAACTAGCATTATGTATGTTAAGAGAAAGGGGTTAGATCATGATTAAAAGACTTGATGAGTTAATTGAACTTGCTATAGGCAAAGATAAAAAAATATTATCAGTAGCTGTAGCGCAAGATAACATAGTTTTAAAGGCGGTGGTAGAAGCCGTTAAACTACAAATCATTGATGCCATATTAGTTGGTGATGAGGATAAAATAGTTGAAATTGCACTACATGAAAATTTAAGTCTTGAAAATATTAGAATAGTAAATGAGAAAAACATCATAAAAGCCGCAGCAAAAGCTGTAGAACTTGTATCCAGTGGTGAGGCTCATTTCATAATGAAGGGGATGCTTGGTACTTCCGACTTATTAAAAGCAGTGCTAAACAAGGAGGCTAATTTAAGAGGCAAGGGACTTTTATCACATGTTATGGTCTATGATGTACCTACTTACCATAAATTATTGTTTTTAACCGATGGAGGTATGGTCACATGCCCTGAACTTAAAGAAAAAATTGAAATAATTAATAATGCAGTGGAAGTAGCACATGCCCTGCAAATAGATATTCCAAAGGTTGCACCTATTTGCGCAGTTGAAGTTGTGAATGCATCAATGCAGGCAACACTAGATGCTGCGGCACTATCCTTAATGAATAAAAGAGGACAAATAAAGGGTTGCTTAATTGATGGTCCGTTGGGGCTAGATAACGCAATCTCAAAGGAAGCTGCAGAGCATAAAGGTATTATAAGCGATGTAGCTGGTGATAGTGACATTTTACTTGTACCAAATATAGAGGCTGGAAATTTTTTAGGTAAATCTCTTACGTACTTTGCCAAGGCGGAAAGTGCAGGAATTATAGTAGGAGCAAAATGTCCAGTAGTATTGGTTTCCAGGGCGGATAGTGCAAAATCAAAATTATACTCTATAGCTCTTGGAGCAGTGGTAGTATAAAAGTTGTTAAGTGCATATAAGGAATATAAAGGGGGATATAATATATGAAAAAAGTAATAATGTCAGGCAATGAGGCCATTGCAAGAGGCGCTTATGAAGCTGGATGCCATATAGCTTCAGCTTATCCAGGAACTCCTAGTACAGAAATACTTGAAAATCTCGCAAAATATGAAGGCGTTTATGCAGAATGGGGCACTAATGAAAAAGTAGCATTTGAAGTTGCATCCGGTGCATCTATAGGAGGAGCGCGAGCACTCACTACCATGAAGCATGTAGGATTAAATGTAGCTGCTGACCCATTATTTACAATGGCTTATGAAGGCGTTAACGGAGGATTTGTTGTGGTAACAGCAGATGACCCCGGAATGCATTCATCTCAAAATGAGCAGGATAATAGGTACTATGCACCGCATGCTAAAGTAGCCATGGTGGAACCCTCTGATTCTCAGGAATGCTTAGACTATATGAAAGCAGCTTATGAAATTAGTGAAAAATTCGATACTCTTATATTATTTCGGGTTACTACAAGAGTATGCCACTCGAAATCTTCAATAGTGCTTGGAGAAAAAAAATCAGTAGAAGTTAAACCCTACGAAAAGAATATTAAGAAGTATATTATGACACCAGCAAATTCAAAAGCTAAGCATTACGAAGTAGAAGAAAGATTAGAAGCACTAAGACAATACTCTAATACATCGCCTTTAAATAGAATGGAAATTGGTAATACTAAAATAGGGATAATTACAAGTGGTATTTCTTATCAATACTCTAAAGAAGTTTTTGGAGATAATGCATCTTATTTAAAAATTGGGATGAGTTATCCTCTTCCAGATGAGATGATTAAGGAATTTGCAAGTAAGGTTGAAAAGCTATATATAATAGAAGAGAATGACCCTTATATGGAAACTGAAATAAAAGCAATGGGGATAATGTGCATAGGAAAAGAAATAATTCCAATTTGTGATGAATTAAATCCTGACATAATACGAAAAGCTATCTTAGGTGAAGTTAATAACATCACTTATAAAACTGATGTACAAGCACCTTCAAGACCGCCAGTATTATGCCCAGGTTGCCCACATAGAGGGATTTTTTATCAAGTATCAAAATACAAAGATGTAATAGCATCTGGTGACATAGGCTGCTATACATTGGGAATGGTAGACCCTCTTAATGTAACAGATACAGTTATATGTATGGGAGCTTCAATTTCTGCAGGCACAGGTATTGAAAGAGCCAATATGGTTGCAAATAGAGATGATAAAAAAGTTTTTGCTTTTATTGGAGACTCAACTTTCTTCCATTCAGGGATAACAGGGCTAATTAATACAGTATATAATAATACTCCAATAGTTACTTGTATTTTAGATAATAGAATTACTGGTATGACAGGACATCAAGAAAATCCTGGTACAGGAAAAACCCTTCAAGGAACTCCTGCACCAATGATTGATATTGAAAAATTAGTTCTTGCATGTGGTATTAAACCAGAAAATATAAGAGTAGTCGATCCATATAAACTGGAGGAAACTAAAAAGGCAGTAAAAGAAGCACATGATAGTACAGAGCCATTTGTAATCATAACAAAACAACCTTGTGCATTAATTAAAGATGTACTTAAAGCTAGAGCAGGAATTAAATGTGTTATTGATCAAGAAAAATGTAAAAAGTGTAAGACTTGTTTAAAAACAGGTTGCCCGGCATTAAGATTCCGAGATGGAGTTATAAGTATTGATAGTTCCATGTGTAATGGATGTGGATTATGCAAACAAGTATGCCCATTTAAAGCTATAGAAAAGGTTGGTGAATAATTATGCGCGAAAGTAAAAACGTATTATTTGTAGGTGTAGGTGGACAAGGAACTATTCTAGCATCTAAAATATTGACAGAAGGACTTTTAAAAAGTGGATATGATGTAAAAATGTCTGAAGTTCATGGTATGGCTCAAAGAGGTGGAAGTGTTACTACACAAGTAAGGTTTGGAGAAAAAATTTATTCTCCACTAATTGAAAAGGGTAAAGTAGATGTAATAGTGTCCTTTGAAAAAAGTGAAGCAGCTAGATACTTACCTTATTTAAAGAAAGACGGTCATGTTGTCATTAATGATTATGAAATACATCCAGTACCAGTTTTAACAGGTAAAGAAAAATATCCGGAGAATGTAAATGAAAGATTAACTGAAGTAGTTGAAAATATAGTAATTGTTAATGCAGCTGAAATTGCTAAAAGTCTTGGAAATATTAAAGCTCAAAATGTAGTTCTACTCGGAGCTTTAATCAAAGTGCTTAAATTAGAAAGCATAAATTGGGAGGAAGTTATTAGTGATATAGTGCCTCCAAAAGCTATAGAAATAAATAAGAAGGCATTTAGTGCAGGTATGAATATTAGGTAATTAACTGTTGAATTTTAGAGAATTTTAATAAGAAATAGGGGCTTTGTGTTAGAGCTCTTATTTCTTATTTTTCATTGTAACACAGTGATTAATGTAAAATATATATTAAAAATAGCACACTAAGTAGAATATAGTATATTTTTGTAGGATATTTCTAAAAATTTGTTATAATATAAATAAAGACTGTATCAAGAAACAAAACAATTAATATTTGTTTTGTTCCCCAAAGAACGACAGGGAGGAATTAAAATGCCAATATACTCACTAGCATCTAAAAAAATATTAGAGCATATAAAACAATATACTAAGAGAGGCGAGGTAGTTAAGATATTTGACGCTTTGGAATACAATAATATATTATATAGAGAAATTACATTTTCTAAAAAAATGTTTAATAATTTTCGAAAAGAAAATTTGGGATATCTTTATATTAATGAAAAAAATGAAATAGTAACTGAAAAATCACTTCAAGAAAGATTAGCAAAATTAGCCTATTTTTCAGAGGTGTTTTATAATACAGAAAGTAGAATCTGCATTGTGAATGCACTTCAAGATGATGTTGCAATTGAAAAGGATAATAAGGATCATAAATTAATGGTGGAGGGTTTAGATTTCTTAACTAAAGAAGGAATTGTGGACTCAGAACAAGTGAAACAAGTTGTTTTTAAATTGCCCACTATTAGAAAAAGAAATAACGAAGTGTTAAAACAACTCATGGATAAATCAGAAAAATATAAGACAGAAAAAAAATATTTTAATGCGCATATGCTGGAAGAACTATTACCCATATATAGAGAGGCCTTAAGCGTAAATTTACAAAAGATAAAATTGATAGATTCTGCAAGGGGCTGCTATTCAAACATTAAAAGAACTGCAGAAAAAAAGAGCAAACAGATGTCCATTAGGTTTAACTATAAAATAACTAGACCACTAATGAAGATAAGTTATATGATGGGATATTTTAATAAATTGGTTGAAACTTGTGAAATCATAAGTAAAAAATCAGATACTGAATACTTTAAGTACTTGGGCACTATTGAAAAAGAAAATATTGATTATAGAGTAAAATTGAATAGAAGCAAAAAGAACTCCAATTAATTTGGAGTCCTTTTTATTTCTATTCAACAGTTATATAGACAGCATCTTCTTCTCTAACAACTTTTATATATTCAACTTCTGGATCTTCAGTTCCTTGAACGTATAATCCAGTTGCTTTTAATTTCTCAACATATTCTATAATCTCTTGAGTTATTCTCTCGCCAGGGCATAGTATTGGAATACCTGGTGGGTAAGCCATTAAAAATTCTCCACTTATCATACCAACGCTCTTTTTAATTTCTACAGCAGTATTTACACTGTTGAAAGCCTCACGAGGAATTTGAACTTGCTCTGGAATACTAGGAATATCAATAAAATCAGATTTTTTTGTACCTTTACCATAGTATTCATTGCTTATTTCTCTTAAAGCAGTAAGTAACTTCTCCATTCCCTCTTCAGTATCACCAAAGGAACCAACTGCTAATATGTTATAAAGATCAGATAATTCCATTTGTATATGATATTTGTTAGAAAGTATCATATCTAAGTCATAACCTGTTATACCTAAATCTCTACACGTTATCGTGATTTTAGTTGGGTCAATATCGAAAGCTCCAAAACCATCTAAAACCTCTTCTCCAAAACAATAAAGTCCGGGGATTTTGTTTACTTCACTTCTTACATAATTAGATAAATCAATAGTTTTCTCTAAAAGCTCATTGCCATCTAATGCAATTTGTCGCCTAGCACAATCTAATGAAGCCATTAGTATATAGGAAGGTGAAGTTGTGTGCATTAAGTTTATTAGTTGTTTAACTCTAGCCGGGTTAACAAGGGTTGAGTTAACATGGAGCATAGAGCTCTGAGTTAATGATCCTATAATTTTATGAGTGCTTTGACAACATATATCTGCACCAGCTTCCATTGCAGACATTGGCAATCTTTCATTAAATTTAAGGTGAGGCCCATGAGCTTCATCTACTATAAGGGGTATATCATATTCGTGAACAATATCTGCAATGCTCTTAATATCAGTTGAAACTCCATAATATGTTGGATTAATTATAAGTACAGCTTTTGCATCAGGATTTTCCTTTAAGGTCGCTTCTACTGTCTCTGGAGAAACTCCGTGAGCGACACCAATTTTTTTATCTAGTTCTGGTTGCATATAAACTGGGACAGCACCTGCGAGTATTATACCACCGGTTATAGATTTGTGAACATTTCTAGGCACAATTATTTTTTCACCAGATCCAACTACAGACATAATCATAGCTTGAATAGCACCTGAAGTTCCATGAACTGAGAAAAAGGAAGCATCAGCACCATAAGCATCCGCTGCTAATTCTTGAGCCTTTTTAATAGGTCCAGTTGGGTGGTGGAAAGAATCAACAAGTTTAAAAACTGTAACGTCAATTTTAAAAGGATTTTCCCCCATAAAATTTCTAAATTGTTCATCAGCACCTAACCCTTTTTTATGCCCAGGTACGTGCAGCGGCAATGTATCTCTGTTAACATATTCCATTAGGGCATCAAACAACGGAGTTTCATTTTGATTTAATCTATACAATTTATACACCCCTTTCAAAAGAATTTATTCTATGGCACATTCAAATAAATATGGATTAAATATACTAATCTACTTATTTGAATGTTCCAAACATATAAAATTAACTTTTATAATATATTCATTCAAACAATTAATAATTATAAAGGATAAAATATGCAAATGCAATAATAAGTTTAAATAAAAACAAATTATTAACTATATTGTGTAGGTTTATCCATAATTAATATTGTAACCAATAGAGAATGTAAAATATAGGTTATTGATAAAAAGTCACTTCTATTTGTAATGGTATGATAATATAATGTGAGAGAATAATTATAAATTGTGAGGAAACCAAGCAGTAATAGCTAGGAGGATAACAATTGTTATTTGATCTACAGGAATACAAGGAGGGTAAAATATGACTTACAAAGAAAGGTATAATAGTTGGATTAATGCTAATTCCATAGATTTGGAATTAAAGAGTGAGTTAGAGCAGTTAGTAGATGAAAAAGAAATTGAAGATAGATTTTACAAAGATTTAGAGTTTGGTACTGGAGGACTAAGAGGAGTAATAGGTGCAGGAACCAATAGAATGAATATACACACTATAGGTAAAGCTACTCAAGGTCTAGCTGACTACTTAAACTCAAAATATACGGGGGATATATCGGTTAGCATAGCCTATGATTCAAGACATATGTCAAAGGAATTTGCAGAAGCAACTGCAAAAACTCTATGTGCTAATGGTATTTTTGTTAATTTATTTGAGAAGTTAACACCAACACCAATTTTATCTTATGCTGTTCGCACACTAAAAAGTAAAGCGGGTATTGTTATCACTGCATCACATAACCCTAAAGAGTATAATGGATATAAGGTTTACGGAGATGATGGTGGACAAGTTACTGATGAAGTGGCAACTGAAATTATAACCTGTGCAAAAGGCATAAAAGATTTTTCAAAAGTGAAAACTATGGAGATTTGCAGTGCAAAAGCAAATGGAATGTTAAAGATCATTGGAGAAAACCTTTATTTATCATATATTGAGAAGGTTAAAAATTTAACTGTGAGAAAAGACTTAGTTGCGAAAAGTGCCAAGGATTTAAAAATAATTTACACTCCTATTCATGGCTCTGGAAATCTACCTGTGAGAAGGGTTTTAAGTGAACTCGGTTATGATAGCTGTTTTGTAGTGAAAGAACAAGAATTGCCAAATGGAGATTTTCCAACAGCGCCATACCCTAATCCCGAGGATCCAAAGGTATTTGCATTAGCTCTTGAAATGGCAAAAGACCTTAATCCAGACATAATTTTTGGCACAGACCCCGATTGTGATCGAATTGGAGTAGTAGTCAAAGATAAAAAGGGGCAATACAAGGTTCTTACAGGAAACCAGACAGGCGTGTTATTATGTAATTATATTTTAAATTCATTGTGTGGAAATAGTGAATTGCCTAAAAATGGCGTGATATTAAAGACAATTGTTACTACCGATATGGTAGAGGCCATTGGTAAAAAATATAATGTTGAAGTAGTAGATGTGCTAACAGGATTTAAATATATTGGAGAAAAAATTAAAGAATTTGAACTTACGGGTGAAAAAGAATTTATATTTGGGTTTGAGGAAAGTTTTGGCTATTTAGCTGGAAATTTTGTACGTGATAAAGATGCAGTTATAGCAGCAATGCTAATTTGTGAAATGACACTTTACTATAAGAATAAAGGCATGAGTTTGTATGATGCACTTATGGACATCTACAGTGAACATGGATACTATGAGGAAGCACTGGTTTCAATAGAGCTAAAAGGAAAAGATGGTGCAGAAAAAACAAGTGATATATTAGAACATTTAAGGTCTTCAATGAAGGACAACCTAGGTAATAATAAAATTATAAAAAAAATGGACTATAGAGCTAGTTTGCAAGTGGACTTAATAGATCACAGCCAGAAAATAATAGATCTTCCGAAATCAAATGTTTTAAAGTTTGTTTTAGAGGATGGTTCTTGGTTTGTAGTTAGACCCTCTGGAACGGAACCAAAAATGAAAATTTATATATCTGTTAAAGGAAATTCACTAGAAAATACATCTAAAAAAATAATTCAGCTCAAAGAAAATGTCATGTTAATAATTGATGAAGCATGTAAAATTTAAGAACTGTTCATTAATTTTGGACCATAATTCCCAATAGTATGGTTTACAAATTATCATCAGTATACTATCATTAAGATTGATACTTGTAGCATAAATATTTAAGACTAGTAGGAAGGTGTAATCATGGACATAAAAACATATTTTTCAGAAAAATTATCAGCGCTTCTTTTTTTAGAGATTAAGAAGAATAGCAAAATCAATGAATATGTCATTTTGGAGGACATATACTTCCCAGTGAGAACGAATGAGATAATAGAAAAAGTAAAGAAAAAAGAGGATTTTGATAATATACCAGTTAATCTATTTATAGAAGGAATGTTTTATGTTCTAGGAGCAGATGAACACTTTAAATATACTGACGATTATAAAAAAATCATAAATAACATTCCAAATTCAACAGGATTTATTAAGGGCGTGATTTTCAAAGAAATTCAAAATGAAAATTATGAAGAAGCATATATTATTTTAAAAGGGCTATTAACTATAGAAGAAAATAGTGAAAATTATGATAAGATTTTTCTGTTAGTGGATAGATTAAGAGCCACTAATATTATGTTCAAGCAGGAACAACTAAAACTTATAGAAAAGGCTAAAAAAATCACAAATTACAGTAATCCATACCTATATGAGTCATTAGTTTTTAATAGTGATATGGAACATGATGTAGCATTAATATCTTTAAATAAATATGTTGCAAGTGGTGGAGAACTAACAGCAGAGGTACTTGAACTTAAAGGCAATTTAAAAACTATAACAAGTTTCCAAAAGGCAAAGGAGCTAATACCCACCAGTCCTAAGGCTGCACTCCAAATTCTAATACCACTAATGGAACAATTAGGAGACAGACCAGATATATATTACCACAGTGCTGTAGCCTATAGAATTCTACAAAATTACGAGAAGGCTATATACTATTTGAATGAAGCAGTAGCAATTGAAAGTGATTTAATCGAGGTAGTAATTGAGTATGGAATTAACTATGCATGTCTTGAAAATTACGAGCTTGCCATAAGATATTTTAGAGAGGCATTTGAAGTTACAAAATCCATAGAAGTATGTACAAATCTTATTATGTGTTATATAAATGTTAAAGACTTTGATCAGGCAAGAATACATTTAGACATTGCTGAAAAAATAGATCCACTAGATGAAATTGTAATTCAGTTAGAAAAGCTATTGACGGAGGGTAAATAATGGAATTGACGGAGTACTTTATTATACTAAAAAAGAGAATACTATTGGTGATTTTAATTACAATAGGAGCCACGGTACTTAGCGGAGTTTTAAGTTATTTCGTTATTAAACCTACTTATAAGGCTGATATATCAGTAATAATTGGAAAAATAGAAAATAAAGCTGAAGTACCACAAGCTAGCATGAATGATGTACTTATGTATCAAAAATTAGTTAAAACCTATAGTGAGTTTACTAAATCAAGAAAGGTTTCAGAACATGTTATTGCAGCACTAAAACTAAATATAGAACCTAGTGAACTTCAAGCAATGGTATCAGTAGAACCAAAAGGAGATACCGAGTTTTTAACTATAACAGTTAAATCTAAGAATCCTAAAGAAGCTATGAACATTGCTAATCAGTTTGCTAAATCATTAAAATTTGTAAGCAATGATGTGAAAAAAGCAGATAATGTTCAACTTTTAGATGAAGCACAATTACCAATAGCGCCAGATAGTCCGAACCCTAAGTTAAATATGGCAATTGCGTTTTTCATTGGACTTATGGTATCACTAGGTATATCATTTTTGCTAGAATACCTAGATAACACTGTAAAAAGTCAAGAAGACATAGAAAAACTAACTGGAATACCTGTTATAGGAATTATTCCATTAACTGAAGATAAACGATAGGAGAGTGAGAATATGTTAGAAAATTTAATAGCATTAAAAAATCCAAAATCTAGATCCGCAGAAGCCTTTAGAACATTAAGAACAAATATTCAATTCTCTTCCTTAGATACAGAGCTTAAATCTATATTAGTTACTTCCGCTGGTTCTGGAGAGGGTAAATCAACAGTAATGGCAAATTTAGCTATTACTATGGCTGAAAGTGGAAAAAGGGTTATTCTTATAGATTGCGATTTAAGAAAACCTTCAATACATAAAAAAATGGGAGTTACCAATTCTATGGGACTTACAAATGTATTAGTCCAAAATATAAAAAAAGAAGAATGTATGGTGGAGTCCAATGTTGAAAATCTTTTTATATTGACAAGTGGACCTATTCCCCCAAATCCAGCAGAACTGTTAGGAACTAAAAAAATGCGCGATTTTATTGAAGACTTAAAAAACGAATTTGATATGGTTCTTATTGATGCACCACCAGTACTTGCAGTAACGGATGCACAAATTTTGTCGACAATATCGGACGGTGTAATTTTTGTAGCTTCTTACGGGGAAGCCCAAAAAAATGCTATGGTAGATGCGAAAGAGTTGATTGATAAGGTTGGTGGAAAAGTAATAGGAATTGTGTTTAATAAAGTACCAGAAGCTGTAAGTGGTTATTATGGAAAATATTACACAGGGTATTATGAAAAATAAAATTGTTATTTTAGAAGGTGTAAATTTATGATAGATTTTCACAGTCATATAATCCATGGAATTGATGATGGAGCAAAAAACTTAGATATGTCTCTTGAGATGGTGAAGATTTCAGAGAGTGAAGGGGTAGAATATATTTGTGCAACTCCTCATTTTATAACTGAAGAATTTGAAATTAATAGAGAAAAATATATTGAAAAACTAAATAGATTAGTTCTAGCCTGTAGGGAGGAAAATTTAAAAATTAAAATATTATCAGGACTAGAAATTTATATGCATCCCAACTTGCCAAAACTCTATAAAGAAAAGAAAATTTGGGGGATTAATGACTCAGAATATTTACTTATTGAGCTTCCTATGGGGCAATTTCCTATGTACACTGAAAATGTGTTTTATGAATTAAAGTTACTTGGAGCCAGGCCCATATTAGCCCATCCTGAGAGAAATGTTAAAATTATGAAAAATCATGATTTGATTATTAATTTAATTGAGCAAGGCGTATTAATGCAAATTAATGCAGGAAGCCTCTTGGGGGACTATGGGAAAGAAGTGAAAAAAACTGCTGAATCCTTTGTAAAAAGGAATATGATACATATTTTGGGTAGTGATGGGCATAATATTACAAGTAGGAAAACTAGGCTAAAAGTAGCCTATGAAAAAGTAAAAGGGACAAATGAAGCTGCCTATAACTGGATTTTAGAAAATCAAACTAATATTGTTAATAAGGTATCCACTATGGAATTTTTAGAATTAGAACCTATAAAGAGAGGAATTTCATTTTTCAATTTTTTTAAATAAGTTTTGAAAAAAAGGTTATAATCTTAGAGTATATTAGTCATCATAAAAGAATAACAAGCATAAACTTGTTATTTTTTTCAGATGCCTTAATTGAGGAGCTGAAGAACTATGAGAGTTAAAAAAGCTATAATACCAGCAGCAGGTCTTGGCACAAGATTTTTACCAGCTACAAAGGCACAACCTAAAGAGATGTTGCCAATTGTTGATAAACCAACAATTCAATATATTATAGAAGAAGCGGTTGCCTCTGGAATTGAGGAAATTTTAATAATAACAGGAAGGAATAAAAGAGCAATCGAAGATCATTTTGATAAGTCAATTGAACTTGAGTATCAATTACAGCAAAATGGTAAGGAAGATGTTCTGAAAATGGTTAGAGATATATCAAACCTGGCCAATATTTATTATATACGTCAGAAAGAACCTAAAGGACTAGGTCACGCAATAAGTTGTGCAAAAACTTTTGTTGGTAATGAACCTTTTGCCGTAATGCTGGGTGATGATGTGGTAGATAGTGAGGTTCCTTGTCTAAAACAACTTATTGATTGCTACGAGGAATATGAGACTTCGATTTTAGGAGTTCAAGAGGTTCCCTTAAGTGAAGTTTACAAATATGGTATTGTAGATGGATCATCAATAGAGGATAGAGTTTACAAGGTAAAGGATGTTATTGAAAAACCCAATGCATCTGAAGCACCATCCAACATAGCAATACTCGGAAGATATATTATAACCCCTAGAATATTTGATATTTTAGAAAATACAAAGCCTGGAAAAGGTGGGGAAATACAACTTACAGACGCACTTAAGACTTTAATATCAGAGGAAGATATGTACGCTTATAATTTTGTGGGTAGGAGATATGATGTAGGCGATAAAGAAGGATTCTTAGAGGCAACTGTTGAATATGCACTTAAAAGAGATGATCTTAAAGAAACTTTTATGAAATATCTCTTAACTATTAAGGATAACGATATGTTTAAAGAAATTTATAATGAATGCAATAACAAAAGATAGTTTTAGGAAATAAGAGAAATAATTTAATATATTAAATTGGTAATTAACAAAAATTAAGAAGACCCAGCAACTTTTAAGTGCTGGGTCTTCTTAAATTATAAATTTATAACGCATTAAACAACTGAATTTTGAGAAATTATAAATAAATAGTTAATAAACTCCATTAAATTATACAAAAACAAGGTTTTAGGATATAATAATATATGCAAAGATACAGCATACTAGAAGTATAAAAAATATGTTGAATAATTTTGGAAATGAGGTAAAATGATTAAGGGGAGAAGCAAAGGGTTTAAGACTAAATAAAGGATGTGAACTTCATGAAAACTGACAAAAGGGTCTTTGCGGTGGATATTATTTGTATTTTGGCTTCATTATATATATCTCTGCTATTGAGATTTGATTTTAATATCCCTATTAAAGACCTTGAATTTTTTAAACTTTCAATTATTCCAGTTTTGATTTTAATAATAAGCTTTAATAAAATATTTGGATTGTATCGAAGTATATGGAAATATGCCTCAATAGAAGAATTATTTTCTATAGTATATTCCATATCACTCGCAAATATAGCGTTCGTAATTTATAGCTATTTAGTTAGCTATATCTTATTTAAAAGTGACTATTATAGATTCCCTTTTACTGTACATATTATATTTTGGCTTCTTTGTGTAATTACCTTGGGTGGAATTAGAATTATATATAGAATATCAGAGCAAAAAAAAGGAGAAAATAAACAGTGTGATAAGAACGTAAACATTCTTATTGTAGGTGCCGGCGATGCAGGTGTTATGTTAGTAAAAGAAATTAGTAAACATAGCGAATTGAAATATTATGTTGTGGGATTAATTGATGATGATCAATCTAAAAAGCATAAAATAATCAACGGTATAAAAGTATTAGGTGGTAGAGACAAAATAATTTCAATTTGCAAGGAGCAATCCGTTGAGGAAATAATTATTACCATGCCTTCAGCAGATTTTAAAACTAAAACAGAAATATTAAACATCTGCAAAAGGACGAAATGTAAATTAAAAACAATTCCTGGTATTTACGAAATCGTAGATGAAAAAGTAAACATTAGTCAACTTCGCGATGTAAATATTGAGGATCTTTTAGGAAGAGAACCAGTTAAATTAAGCACCGAAGATATTGATAAGTATATTAAAGGTAAAACAATATTAGTTACAGGTGGTGGTGGTTCTATAGGTTCAGAACTATGTAGGCAAATTGCTAAGTTTAAACCTAAAAAACTAATAGTTATAGATATTTACGAAAACAATGCGTATGACTTACAGATGGAGCTTAACTACGAGTTTCCACTGTTAAATAAAGAGTTCATTATTGCATCTGTTAGAGACGTTGATAGATTGAAAGAAGTTTTTGAAACCCATAAACCGGATGTAGTATTTCATGCAGCAGCTCATAAACATGTGCCACTTATGGAGAGTAACCCAGCAGAATCCATTAAGAACAATGTAATAGGAACTTATAATGTGGTAAAATGTAGTCATGAATCTGGTGTTAAAAGATTTGTTCAAATTAGTACAGATAAAGCAGTAAACCCTACGAATATTATGGGAGCTACAAAGAGATTTTGTGAATTAATAATTCAAGCCTTTGATACAGTTAGCGACACTGAATATGTGGCTGTACGATTTGGTAATGTTTTAGGAAGTAATGGTTCAGTGATACCATTATTTAAAAAGCAAATAGCTCATGGAGGACCGGTAACAGTTATGCATCCGGATATAAATAGATTCTTTATGACAATACCAGAAGCTGCACAATTAGTTATTCAAGCTGGAGGAATGGCAAAAGGTGGAGAAATATTTGTTTTGGATATGGGCGAACCTGTAAGAATTGTCGATTTAGCCAGAGATTTAATAACGCTTTCAGGACTTGAACCCGATGTAGATATAAAAATTGAATTTGTTGGGCTAAGGCCAGGAGAAAAACTTTATGAAGAGCTCTTGATGGATGAGGTAGCATTAACATCCACTTCACATAATAAAATTTACGTTGAAAAGCCTATTGGAAATGATATAGATTTTATTGAAAAATCTATTGAGGATTTTAAAAATGTAGTGGGAAAAGATAATGAAGCTGTGTTTGCTTTAATGGAACAAAAGGTTCCTACCTATAAAAGAAAGAGCAATTTAAAAAAAGATGTATTAAATTAGACCTTTAAGGTTATAGGAGGTAATAAAATGTCTCAATATAAAGACGAATTATTATTAAAATTAAAAAATAAAACAGCAAAACTTGGTGTAGTAGGCCTCGGATATGTGGGCTTGCCATTAGCTGTAGAGAAGGCTAAGGTAGGTTATGAAGTAATAGGCTTTGATGTTCAAGATAAAAAGGTTAAAATGGTAAATGAAGGACATAATTACATTGGAGATATTCTAGATTCTGATTTAGCTAAGTTGGTTCGAGAAGGAAAACTTAAAGCCACTACAGATTTTAGCTTTGTTGCTGATGTTGACACGGTTTGTATTGCAGTGCCTACACCACTAGATTTATATAAGCAACCGGACTTATCATATGTAGTAGAATCAACCAAAAGTGTTGCTAAGTATTTACATAAGGGAATGCTAGTTGTTTTAGAGAGCACGACATACCCAGGAACAACTGAAGAAGTTCTAAAACCGCTGCTTGAAGAATCAGGTTTAAAATGTGGAGTTGACTTTTTCCTTGCCTTCTCTCCAGAGCGAATTGATCCAGGTAATAAAGAGTTTAATACAAAAAACACTCCTAAGATAGTTGGGGGATGTACTAAAGACTGTACTGAAGTAGCAGGAATGTTATACAGAAGTGTGCTAGAGGGAGATATAATGGAAGTTTCTTCTCCAGCGGTAGCTGAAATGGAAAAAATTCTTGAGAATACTTTCAGAAATGTAAATATAGCACTAGCAAATGAAATGGCTATTTTGTGTAAAAGAATGAATATTGATATTTGGGAAGTCATAGATGCAGCTAAAACTAAGCCTTATGGATTTATGCCGTTTTACCCAGGCCCAGGACTTGGTGGACATTGTATACCACTTGATCCATTCTACTTAGAGTGGAAAGCAAAAGAATTTGATTATCATACGAAATTAATAGAAGCTTCAGGTATAATCAATGATTATATGCCTGAATTTGTCCTTGAAAATGTTATGAAACTTTTAAATGGTCAGAAAAAGGCACTAAACGGAGCAAAAGTTCTTCTTATGGGTGCAGCTTATAAGAAAGATATAGATGATATGAGAGAATCACCAACACTAAAGGTTATTGATCAGTTAGAAAAGAATGGTGCTGACATAATTGTAAATGACCCATTTATCCCAAAATTCATGCACAAGGGTAAAGAATACGTATCTGTAAATTGGGAAACAGAAATAGTTAATGCAGATATAGTAATAATAACAACAGATCATAGTGATTATGATTATGAAAGAATTGTAGCAGAAGCTGGTTTATTATATGACACTAGAAATGCTACAAAATATGTTGTAAATAATAGAGAAAAAATTAATAAACTTTAATATAATTAAAGTAATAAAAATTATGGCATGCAAGCATTGTAAATTATTCACAATGTTGCATGCCAAAATTATAGAAAATCATCAAGGAGGAATTCAAATGAAAAAATTAAAGGTAGCAATATTAGGATGTGGAAGAATATCTTACAAGCATATAGAGGCTATAACTCAAAATAAGTTAGAAATCCAGCTTACAGCAGTTTGCGATGTGGTAGAAGCTAATGCAACGTCCAAAAGAGAAGAGTACATAAAAGCATTAGGTGAGAGTGAAGATGTAAAAGTTTATACAGATTATAAAGAAATGCTTGAGAGTGCTGATATTGATCTGGTTACTATAGCTACTGAAAGTGGATATCATCCAGAAATAGCTATTTATTGCATGAATCACGGAAAACATGTAATTGTTGAAAAACCAATGGCACTATCTACTCAGGATGCTGATAGAATGATTGAGTGTGCAAGAAAAAATAATGTAAAGCTTTGTGTTAGTCACCAAAATAGATTTAATGAGCCAATACAAAAGCTAAGAGATGCTGTAGAAGAAAATAGGTTTGGAAAATTAGTTAATGGAACAGCAAGAATTCTTTGGAATAGAAATATGGGATACTATCAACAGGCACCTTGGAGAGGAACATGGGAGCTCGATGGTGGTACACTAATGAATCAATGTATTCACAATATTGATTTATTACAATGGATGATGGGTGGCGAAATAGACACTGTTTATGCTCAGTGTGATACTTTCCTTCGAGATATAGAAGCTGAGGATTTTGGAGCAATAATGATAAGATTTAAAAATGGATCTATAGGTATAATTGAAGGTTCAGCTTGTGTATATCCTAAAAATTTAGAAGAAACTTTGAGCATCTTTGGAGAAACTGGTACGGTTTGCATAGGAGGACTTGCAGTTAATTCCATAGAAACTTGGAAGTTTGCAGATGATCTGGATACCGAGGAAGAAATATTAAGTCAGCAAAAGGGTGACCCCGATTCAGTATATGGCTTCGGACATACACCATTATATAAAGATATGATAGATTCTATAAATATGAATAGACAACCTCTCATAAATGGAGAAGAAGGTAAAAAAGGTATGTCGATTATACTTGCTGCTTATAAATCAAGACTTACTGGACTTCCAGTTAAATTCCCAATGGGAGATTTCTCAACGCTCGAAATGAAGTAATAATTTTAGAAATATCATATGAAAGGGGGTTATTTTCATGAATTATGTTTCAGAAAAAAGTAAATTGGGTAATAATGTAACAATGGGACATTTTGTAGTAATAGATGATGAAGTAGTAATAGGCACTAATTGTATTATAGGTAGTAATGTGGTTATACACCTAGGAACTATTATTGGAGACAATGTTAGAATAGATGATAATACGGTAATAGGCAAGCAGCCTATGAGGTCTGTAAACAGTATTTTTAAAGATGAAGAAAAATTGCTTCCAGCTAAAATAAGCGAAGGTTGTCTTATAGGTGCAGGGGTGATAATTTATTGCGGTTGCATAATCGGAGAAAAAACGCTTATTGCTGACACCGCTGTAATAAGAGAAAATGTAGTCGTAGGATCAAAAACAATTATTGGTCGAGGAACAACTATTGAAAATTTCTGCAGCGTTGGGTCTAACTGCAAAATACAAACTAATGTATATTTAACAGCATATTCAGAAGTTGAAGATTATGTATTTATTGCCCCTTGTGTTACAACTTCTAATGATAATTACGCAGCTCGTTCTAAGGAACGGTTTGGAAAATTTAAAGGAGTAACTATAAAAAAAGGTGGCAGAATCGGAGCCGGAGCAGTTATCCTACCTGGTAAAACTATATATGAAGATGGATTAGTAGCAGCAGGTAGTGTAGTTACAAAAGACGTGCAAGCAGGCAAAATTGTAGCCGGAAATCCTGCTAAGGTGTTTCGAGTTGTACCAGAAGATCAATTGCTAAAAAATCAATAAAAGGTAATGTACCCTATAGTGCAGACAAAAGTTAAGAAAGTCTACACTACAGGGTATTTCTACGTATAATGCGGGAATGATAGAAACAAAAGTACATAAGAAATTTTAACTTGAGTTCTTTAACAATAGATTAAGATTTATATTTAGTTGCATATGTTAAGTATGTATTATATAATTAGAGTTGCTTTATTGCGACTATTTATGAAACGAAATTTTGACGAAAGTATGATAAAAAGAAATAAATAACGGAAAGTATAAAAGATAATGCATGTAAGTAAATTAAATAAGAATATTAAAGATACTATTAAATTCTTTTTGAGTAAATAGTATATTTTTTTATTCAAGTATTATGGAGGATTCAATTATGCCTATAAAAGTATGTCATATTACTACAGTTCATTCATCATCAGATGTTAGAATTTTTCACAAAGAATGTAAAACACTTGCCAGGGAAGGGTATGAGGTCTATTTAATAGCTCCTCATGATAAAGAAGAAGAAATAGATGGAGTACATATTATTCCGCTTCCTCAAAAGAGTGGTCGTTTATATAGATTTATATTTAAAAAAAGAATTGCATTAAAAAAAGCAAAAGAAATAAATGCTGATATATATCAGTTTCATGATCCGGAAATGATTTTTTTAGGACTTAAGTTAAAATTATTAGGTAAAAAAGTAATATATGATGTACATGAAGATGTACCAGCACAAATTTTGAATAAGGATTGGCTAGGTAGCCTTATTTTTAGGAAGATAATTTCTAAAATATTTAATACCTTTGAAAAGTGGTCCTGTAAATATTTTGATGGCGTAGTAACGGTTACCGATGATATAGTTGAGAAATTTTACATGAATAAACGAACCACACTATTAAGAAATTTACCGTCTATTGCTATAATAGATGAAAGCAAGCGGTTAGAAGTAAAACGAGAAAAATTCACTATGCTTTATGCAGGAGGACTTACTGAAATAAGAGGCATAAGAGAATTGATACAAGCTGCTAATTACTTAGATGGTGAAGTAGAATTATTAATTTTAGGTAAATGGGATGAGCCCGAATATAAAAGTGAATGTGAAGGACTTGAAGGATGGAAATACACAAAATTTCTGGGGTTTATGCCAGTAAAAGAGGTTTATTCTTACATGAAAAGCGTAGATCTGGGACTTTGCACCCTCTATCCAACTCTTAATCATATAAAAAGTTCGCCAGTAAAAGCCTATGAATATATGGCGTGTGGAATACCAATATTGATGTCTAATTTTTCATATTGGATGGAAGCATTTGAGGGAAATGCTATATTTGTAAACCCTAAGAAACCTAAAGAAATGGCAGAGAATATTCATGGATTAGTAAAAAACATTGAGAATACAAAGCGGATAGGCGTAAATAATAGACATGTAGTTGAAACTATGCTTTCTTGGGAAGCTGAAAAAATAAATTTAATCAATTTGTATAAAGATATACTCCAAGATAATTTAAAAAATATCAATTAACTTAATCTTAGTGAGGAGTGATAAAATGAATGATAAAGGGAATGTAAAAGTATCTGTAGTTATCCCCTGCAGAAATGAAGAAAATCATATTGGAAAATGTATACAATCCATAATAGAACAAAGCTATGGAATAGATAATATTGAAGTTATGGTTTGTGATGGATGTTCAGATGATAGTACTCAGGAAGTAATAAAAGAATATAACAATAAATATCCACAGATAAAATTAGTGATAAATGAAAAAAGAGTGGCACCTACAGCAATGAATTTAGGAATAAAAGCTTCGGTGGGGGAGATAATTGTAATTTTTGGTGCCCATGCCTATATGGATAAAGATTATATCAAAATTTGCGTAGAAAAACTAAAGAATAATGATATTGCTTGTGTAGGTGGTAGAATCATAAATATTAGTGAAAATAGTATGGCAGAGGCTATATCTTTCTCTATGGGGTCCCCATTTGGTGTAGGCAATGCGCTATTTAGATTCTCAGAAAAAGAACAGCTTGTTGACACCGTTGCTTTTGGAGCTTATAGAAGAGGCATATTTGATGAAATAGGATATTTTGATGAAGAGCTTGTACGCAATCAAGATGATGAATTGAATTTTAGAATAGCTAAGAGTGGTAATAAGATTCTTCTAGCTCCTGATATAATATCTCACTATTATACGAGAGGATCTTTTGGAAAGCTTTGGACACAATATTTTCAGTATGGATTTTGGAAAGTTAGAGTTATTCAAAAACATAAAAAGCCAGCAGCAGTAAGACATTTAATACCCTTACTATTTGTTATAAGTCTAATTTTAGGCACAGTAGTAAGTCCACTCTCAAAGGTAGCTAGATATTTATTTATAACAGAATTAATAGTATATTTATTCGGAGCGATTACATTCTCTTTAAGAGCTTCCAAAGGAAAAATTAGATATGTACCTAGGATGATAATAGCCTTCTTGATACTACATCTAAGCTATGGAATAGGATTTTTAGAGGGATTAATAGTATTTTATTGTTTAAGATCTAATAGTGCAGTTGAAAAGAATACAAAGTCATCAAGGTAATTTGGGATAATTTGAAATAAGGTGGGAAAATGGGAATGAATTTTTGTAAAAATATTTTATTTATATTAACATGTGCTTACATTATGTTATTACCTTTAATTCCAAAAGAAATTATGGTTAATGGGGTACTATTTACTGATTTGATTTTAGGACTAATGATTTTTGTTTACATAATAAGTCTAGTTGTATCTAAAAAAAGTAGAGAGATTTTCATTAATGGAATTATAGATTTTTTCACGTCTAAACTAAGTATATTTATATCAATATTATTGGTCATTATGCTGGCATCTACTATTTATGCGGTAGATAAAAAAATAGCTTTAAGTGAAAGTGCAAGGTTTATAACATATATCTTTATGTATTTTATTATAAAATATGAGTTCAATAATAAGAAACAAATAAATATTTTATTAAGATGCTATATATTTATCTCCTTTATTTTAAGCTGTATAGGGATTGTGCAGCATTTTACTGGGTTTGCATTGACTGAAAGGTTTACAAGAATAAATGAATTTGGAACTGGTATAAAGATTGCTTCCACGCTTTTTAATCCAAATGCTTATGGTGCTTATTTAATATTAATTATTTTTCCAATGATTATGTTATCCATTTACGAAAAGAAAAAGAATAAAAAAATAGTGTATATATTTCTTTCAATATTACTACTTACTAATTTATTGATGACTTTTTCTAGAAATGCATTATTAGGATTTGGACTTGGATTATTAGTTCTCGCGCTTATTTATAGCATTAAGTTGATTTTTGCGCTTGGTGGTTTTAGCGTTTTAATGATTTTCATACCTTCTGTTTTTCAAAGAGTTAAAGATCTTACTAATTTATCTCAAAATGAATCAAGAATTAAACTTTGGAAAACAGCTATGATGATGATAAAGGAACATCCAATTCTTGGTGTTGGTAATGGTAATTTCGTCACTAGATATAATGAATATGTAACTAAGTATAAATTGGAATATGAGTCATTTAAGAATTATCCTTCCCATAATTCGTATTTTAAAGTACAAAGTGAGTTAGGAATAATGGGGATTGTTTCTTTTTTAGGAATAATAGCAATAGCGTTATTTAAAGTTAAAAAAATGTATAGTACTACTACAGATAAATTTTACAAGCCATTTTATATGGGTGTAATGGCAAGCATGATTGCGTTTCTATTTATGAATTTATTTGATAATTTATTCTTCGTACCTAAAGCAACAACTTATTTTTGGTTTTTATTAGCTACAGTAGAAGCATTATTAAACCCTAGTCATAAGAGTACATAGGGCCTTTAAAGATATTTGAAAATTTTTGAACAAGTTGTAATATATGAAAGGAGCATAATTTAATGTTTGTCATGATCATATCACGTGGATTCCCCACAAATAAATATAAGATGAATGGTATATTTGAATTTGACCAGGCAAAAGCTTTAGCTAAAGCAGGCTGCAAAGTAGCTTTTGCTGCAATTGATGTCCGCTCCATAAGACGGTGGCGTAAATGGGGGGTTGAACGGAATGAAATAGACGGCGTGAATGTTTATGTTATAAACATTCCGGGTGGCAGACTTCCCAAAGCGATTTTGAACAAAGTGACTAGTATAGGTCTGAGTATTTTGTATAAACTTATTTTAAAAGAAATAGGCAAGCCAGATATACTCCATGCACATTTTACTGGTCTAGGTTATGCGGCAGCGACACTTAAAAAACAAAAAAACGTTCCTCTTGTAATAACTGAGCATTCATCGCTCATAAATAAGCCAGTGATAGACAAACAGCTTTTAAACATGGCAACAGTTGCATACGAACAAGCTGATGCTGTTATTGCAGTAAGCCCGACACTCGTAAATGCCATAAAAAACAAATTAAACATTAAAGCATTGTACATTCCTAATATTGTTGATACAGACTTATTCACTCATACAATAAGAGAAGAAAGCAAGACATTTAACTTTGTATCAATCGGAAATTTAATTTATGGAAAAAGAATGGATTTGACCATTGAGGCATTTTATAGCGCTTTTAGTGATTTTTCAGATGTTACCTTGACAATATTTGGAGAAGGTGATGAGAGGGCTAAACTAGAGGGCATTATAAAAAAATACCACTTAGAGAATAGAGTTGAGCTTATGGGTATGTGTTCTAGGGAAGTTATTAAAGAAAAACTAAAGAATAGTGATTGTTTTGTGTTAGCTTCACGTTCTGAAACCTTTGGTGTTGCTTATATTGAAGCTTTGGCTTCTGGGGTTCCGGTCATCGCAACTAAGTGTGGCGGACCTGAAGTATTTGTTCATGACGAGAATGGGTGTATGATTCCAGTGGATGATCTTAGTGAATTAGTAAGAGTGATGAAATATATGTACAAGAATAACATAGCATTTGACAGGAAGAAAATATCTGCAGAGATAAAACTCAAGTTTTCACCTGAATGTGTTTCTAAAAAATTATTGGAAGTGTACAAAGAAGTGATGGATTTGGAAGCGAACATTAAAAATCACTGATAAAATAAAAGGGTATATCTCACTTTGATATACCCTTTTGAATTATGTTGATAGTTGTCGTAAGGAATAAAATATGATATTATTATTAATGTATAAATAAGTATAAAAAAATAAAACGAATTATAATATGGTATATATGTTTATATACTAAATAATTTTAAAATATCAGTCCGTAAAAAATCAGAAATAAATATCTCACTTAAATATTCAAGAGAAGGTAGGAGTAAAAGATGAAGAAAGGCAACATGAAAACCATAGACAAGGAAATACACATTGAGAATAAAAAGCTTCAATTCGCTCTGAAGAGATTAATGGATATAATATTATCAATACTTGGCATAATTATACTATCACCTATATATTTAATTACCATTATTGCTATTAGACTAGATTCAAAAGGGCCAACTGTATTTAAACAAATTAGAGTTGGTAAGGATGGTAAAGATTTTACTATTTATAAATTTAGAACTATGATAGTTCAAGCTGAAAGTAAAAGAGACCTAAATATAGACCCAAATGATTTAGAAAATTTTGTATTTCAAAGTAAGTCAGACAGTAGAATAACAAAGCTTGGGAGCTTTTTAAGGCGCAGTAGCTTAGATGAAATACCACAACTTTTTAATGTTTTGTTTGGACAAATGAGCCTTGTAGGACCTAGACCTGAAATACCTGAGGTAGTTAATTATTATCCAGAAAGTTATCGTCAAAGATTTCTAGTTCTGCCTGGTATTACTGGACTTGCACAGATTAGTGGAAGAGGAGAAATTGAACTGGGAAAAACTATTGCTTTTGATCTGAAGTATATTATGGATTTTTCTGTTTCACTGGACATAAAGATACTCTTTTTAACAGTTGTATCTGTATTCAAAAAAGAGGGTGCTTATTAATCATTCGCTAAAGTGATACTAATTGGCTAAAATAGTTTGCATAATCACTTATTATATATTGTTTATTATTATGGAGTATCTACAAAACATAGATTATTTGGAGGAGTTTTATGACAACAAGAATTTTTCAATTTGAAATTTTTAATGACAACATAGAAACATTACTTAAAAGTATAAATAATTTTGAAAAAGTACATATTGTTTCAGGAAATCCAGAAGTGCTTAATAATGGACTACAAAATAAAATATTATTAGATAATTTCATTGGTAAAAGTTCTATCATCATTCCAGATGGAATTAGCACTGTAATATGTTCGAAAATTGTTGGTCAACCAGTGAAAGAAAAAATTGCAGGTATAGAACTTATGGATTCTTTAGTAAAAAAATGTGAAAGTGAAAACCAAGGAATATATTTACTAGGTGCTACTCAAGAAACAGTAGATATGTGCAATATAAATTTACGAACTAAATATCGGAAATTAAATATATTAGGTAGTCATGATGGATATTTCGAAATAGACAATTGTGAAGAAATATTAGTAGAAATAGAAAAAGTTAAACCACAAGTCTTATTTGTTGCAATGGGATGCCCAAAGCAAGAGTTATTCATAGCAAAATATATGGACAGACTTCCTTGCAACGTATTTATGGGTGTTGGAGGAAGTTTTGACATTATTGCTGGCAATCTTAAGCGTGCACCTAAATGGATGATAAATATAGGGCTGGAATGGTTATATAGGGTTGCAAAAGAGCCCTTTAGAATTAAAAGATTGTCGTCTATACCTAAATTCATTTTAATGGTTATAAAGGATAAGCATAGCCGTAAATAAATGTCATATATAAAGACGAGTGCAAGGAGGGGATCCACATTAAAGTTTTGCATATAATATCTGGCAATGACAATGGTGGGGGTGGAAACCACGTACTAAACATATGCAATAAACGTAATGAAAATTTTGAAAACATAATTGGTTGTGTAGGAGAAGGGCCACTTTACTCAAAAGCTAAAACTATAGATGTTAGCTATAAACTTTTTACAAACAAGCTCAATAATATGGAGCTTGTTGATTTTATAAACCATAACTCCATAAGTATAGTGAATTTTCATGGTGCAAAACCATTTTTGATGCATTTAATTTTAAAAAGAAAGATAAAAGTGCCTACAGTAGCTGTAGTTCACAGTGACTATAGATATGATTTTCTTAATAATAAGGTAAAATACTTTATTTTTACGCCTCTTAGTATTAAAGGCTTAAAGAGCTTTGATAATTATATTTGTGTATCAAATAACTTAAAAGAGCTATTAGAATCAAAAAAGTTTAAGGGAAGCAAGGCAGTTGTAAACAATGGCATAGATATAAAAAAAAATAGTGTTGTGACCTCTGCAGAAGACATGAGAAATAATTTAAAATTAAACCAGGAGGATTTTGTATATGTTATGGTTGCAAGATTACATCCTATAAAAAACCATAAAGAGGTAATACTGGCATTTAATAAATTAATTCTCAAATTTCATGATGTAAAATTGCTCATTGTTGGTGATGGACAACTAAGACACCAACTTGAAAAGTTAATAGTTGATTCAAAATTAGAAAATAGCGTTACTATGGTTGGAAATGTAACAAACCCCCTAGACTATATAAACTGTTCCAATGTTAGTGTTTTGGCTTCTTTAAGTGAGGGCGGAGCTCCGCCCTTAACAGTTTTAGAATCAGGAATTGTAAAGATTCCAACCATTTATACTGTGGTAGGGGACTTAGAGTGTATATTGGATGAAAATAGTGGATATAAAATAGAAAACCAAAACCATGAAAATATTTACAAAGCTATGAGTACAGCGTATTTAGATGTTAATAACTTAAGCTTAAAAGGTGAAAATTTACATAAAATTATTGTAAAAAGATTTACTATAGAAATTTTCTGGAAAAGTTATCTTGGGATTTATAAGAGAATACTAGAGAAATAATTACACATACTAAAGTTAAAGGAGTGTGGTTATATGCAATTTTATGATGTAGTCAAGTCAAGACAAAGTACCAAAAAATTTAAGAATACCCCAATAAATACAGAAAAATTAGCTAGAATGATTAATGCTGCAATGATGTCGCCTTCATGGAAAAATAAGACTTCTTATAAATTTATTTTAGTTGATGAAAAAAATGAATTAGAACAAATTTCTAAAGCTATAATGAATAAAGATAATTCAGCAGCGCAGTCAATATTGGAGGCACCAATGACAGCTATTGTAGTTGCAAATCCAGATGATTCTGGTGAAGTAGAAAACAAAGATTACTATTTAGTTGATAGCGCTATTGCTATGGAGCATTTTGTTTTAGCCGCTACAAATGAGGGCTATGGAACTTGTTGGATTGCTGCAATTAATGAGGATATTATAAAAAACACATTATCAATCCCTAAGAATTATAAAATAGTGGCCATAACTCCTGTTGGAGAAATTGTTGAAAGTAATGAGCATAATGATAAAAAAGATGTGAAGGATTTTGTGTTTATGAATTCTTGGAATAATCCTTATTCTGAGTAAACTATAGTTAGTAAACTGCAAGTGTGATTTCCCCAAAAAACTTTTATGAATAATAAATTAAAGACTCTAGCCCTGCATATGCAGCGCTAGAGTCTTTAATTTATTTAAGATTATTTCGCCTCGATTATTTATAAAATTTATACATAAATGATGAAAGATTAACAAAAGGATGATACAATTTAGTAGGTATTTAATTAATGTTAGCACAAGGGGGATTACTATGGAAAAAACAAAAGGAATTTTATTTATTATTTTATCGGCTATTTCCTTTGGAATTATGCCAATACTAGCAAAGTTATCGTATAGAGGAGGTGCAAACACATATACCACATTATTCCTTAGGTTTTTTTTTGCAGCTATTATGCTTTTCTATTATTTGAAATCTAAAGGTATATCTTTGAAATTAGCTAGAAAGCAATTATTTTTAGTAATAATAATAGGGGTGTTCGGATTTACAGTTTCAGCTATTAGTTTATTTATGTCCTATAATTATATAAGTATTGGAATGGCAACTATGATTGTGTATACATACCCGGCTATCGTTACTTTATTTTCCTATGTTTTTTATAAGGAGAGAATATATCCTAGGAAAATAATATCTTTGATGATTTCAACAATAGGTATTTTTATTTTAATTGACATGGAAAGTGCGAGTTTTAATCTAATAGGAATAATACTGGCGGGTATAGCTGCAGTAATGTATTCATTATATGTGTTAGGTGCGTCTCATAAGGAATTTAGGGTCATCAACAGTTATGTTTTAACCTTTTATATCTCATGTGCATCTGCTGTTATGATGTTTATGGCAGCAATCGGTACTGGAAATTTTAATATGCATATTTCTTTTTATGCACTTGTAGCAATTTTATTATTAGCATTAATATCCACAGCCGTGGCACTAATGGCATTTTTAGAAGGTGTTAGAATAATAGGTCCTTCCAAGGCTTCAATTTTTAGTACTATCGAACCTATTGTTGCCTTAACTTTAGGAATAATAATTTTAAGGGAACCTATATCAGCTAGGATTATAATTGGAAGTATTATGATTGTCACATCTGTAGTGATATTAACAAGAGAATAATATTTGTGCATCGGGATTTACTTTAATGAATTTATATTTTAAGGTGGTAGCAGTTTACCCTAGTACCACATTAACTAATTAAAAATATTCAGAATATTCAGTGTAGCTTTTTAAAAGGATTATTGGGTAACAATAAAGAATATTAGTATTATTAAGAAAATTAGAAATCTGGAGGGTGAAACATATGACAGTGATACAAATTAATGGAAATGATCTTACTTTAGAGCAGATAGTGATGGTTACAAGAAAAGGTTGCAAGGTGGAATTAACTAAGGAAGCAGAAGAAAGAGTTATTAAATCTAGAAATATTGTAGATGAAATAGTAGATAATAATAAAGTGATCTATGGTATTACCACGGGTTTTGGTAAATTTAGCGATGTAACTATATCCGGAGAGGCTTGTAAGAAATTACAAAGGAATCTAATAATTTCTCATGCTTGCGGAGCTGGAAAGCGTTTTTCTAATGAAATAGTAAAAAGTATAATGCTACTAAGAGCAAACGCTCTTGCAAAAGGATATTCTGGAATAAGACTTAGTACACTAAAAACATTAATAGCAATGATTAACAGTGGAGTATGCCCTGTAGTTCCTGAAAAGGGTTCACTTGGAGCTTCAGGAGATTTGGCACCACTATCTCATATGGTTTTACCAATGCTTGGAGAAGGTGAAGCAGAGTTTAACGGCAAAATTTTACCGGGAAAAGAAGCTATGGAAAAGGCAGGCTTAGAAATAGTAGAGCTTACAGCAAAAGAAGGCTTGGCACTTATAAATGGCACGCAAGTTATGACAGCAGTGGGAGCACTAGCTGTATATGATAGTATTAATTTATTGAAAATAAGTGACATTGCAGCAGCATTAAGTTTAGAAGCTCTTAGAGGGATAAGAGATGCCTTTGATCCAAGAATACATAGCTTAAGGCCTCACAGAGGTCAAATGCAAACTGCTAAAAATATTTTAAACCTCACTTACGGAAGCACATTTATAACATCTCAAGGAGAGATAAGAGTACAAGATGCTTACTCACTAAGATGTGTACCTCAAGTTCATGGTGCAAGCAAAGACGCATTAGAGTATATTAAAAGTAAGGTGGAAATTGAAATTAACTCCGTTACGGATAATCCAATAGTTACAGAAGAAGGGGATGTTATTTCTGGAGGTAATTTTCACGGGCAACCTATGGCAATAAGCTTTGACTTTTTAGGAATAGCAATGGCTGAAATGGCTAGTATCTCTGAAAGAAGACTGGAGAGACTTATTAATTACCAACTGAATGATTTGCCAGCTTTTTTAGTAAAAGAAGGTGGATTAAATTCTGGGTTTATGATAACTCAATATGCAGCGGCAGCTTTAGTGTCTGAAAATAAGATTTTAGCACATCCAGCATCTGTTGACTCTATTCCCTCTTCTGCAAATCAAGAAGATCATGTAAGTATGGGAACTATAGCAGCTAGAAAGGGCAGAGATATTATTGAAAATGTTCAAAGAGTTTTAGCAACTGAGATTTTGGCATCCTGCCAAGCTATAGACTTTAGAGAAGGCTATACTTTAGGGGTAGGTACAAAGGAAGCATATAAAGTGGTTAGAGAAAAAGTACAGTTTATTGAAAGAGATGTGGTTATGTATATTGAATTAGATAAAGTTACTAATTTAATTGCGGATGGATCAATAGTGGAAAGCGTAGAACAAAAGGTAAAGGTAATAGTTTAAATTACAATAGCTGAATTATATTTTTACAGTATAATTTAACTATATATTATAATAAAAAATAAACTTTAGGGGGAAAATAAAATGGCAAGAATAGTTGAATGTATACCTAATTTTAGTGAAGGAAGAAATAAAGTGGTAATTGAAAAAATAGTTGATGCGGTTAGAAATGCAGAAGGAATAAAGCTACTTGATTATTCATCAGATAGTGATCATAATAGAACTGTTGTTACTTTCTTTGGAACACCAGAAAGAGTAGAACAAGTTATTTTAGACATGGCAACAAGAGTTTATGAAAACATTGATATGACCCTGCAACAAGGTGCACACCCTAGGATGGGAGCACTAGACGTAGTTCCTTTTGTACCAATTAGTGATGTAACTATGGAGGAATGTGTTGCACTAGCTAAGAGAGTAGGTAGTGCAATAGCTAGTAAATTTGATGTGCCAGTATATCTATATGAAAAGGCGGCATCAGCACCTCATAGAGAAAATTTAGCTGTAGTTAGAAAAGGACAATATGAAGGTTTTTTTGAAAAAATCAAAGAAGATAAATGGTCACCTGATTATGGCAAAGCTGAAGTCAATGTAAAAGGTGGCTGCGTTGCAATTGGAGCAAGGGTTCCACTAGTAGCTTTTAATGTAAATTTAGGTACTGATAACCTTGAAATTGCTGATAAAATTGCTAAAACTGTTAGAAACCTTGGTGGAGGCTTAAGATTTGTAAAAGCTATGGGGGTAAAACTTGAGGACAGAAATGTAGCTCAAGTATCTATGAATTTAGTTAATTATGAAAAAACAGCAGTTTATAGAGCTTTTGAAATGGTTAAGATGGAAGCAAAACGTTATGGTGTTCCTGTAATCGGAAGTGAAGTTATTGGACTAGTACCAATGGAATCACTAATTCAATGTGCGGAATACTATTTACAAATAGAAAATTTTTCAATGGATCAAATTTTAGAAAAGAGAATTTGGGAATAAAATTTGAAATTTACTATATATAAACTGTAATAACTATGCGATTACAGTTTATATAGAATGGAGGAAAGTATATTGGATATTATAATAAAAAATATCGATTGCCTAGTTACTTGCGAAGGAAGCTATAGAAAAAAACGTGAAGAATTTAAAGATGCTAAAATTAAAGAAAATGGCTATGTAGTCATTGAAAATGACAAAATAAAAGCTGTAGGAGAAGGGTCTGGGTATAAAGAATATATAACTAGTGAGTGCACAGTTATTGATGGAAAAGGAAAAACTGTTACGCCTGGGCTTATAGATCCACATACCCATGTTGTATATGCTGGTTCAAGGGAAAATGAACTGCCACTAAAGCTAAATAAGGTTGGATATATTGAAATATTAAATAGTGGCGGGGGAATACTAAGTACAGTTGAAAACACTAGAAAAATTGGAATGGATCAGCTTGTAGAAGAAAGTAGAAAAAGACTGGACATAATGCTTAAACATGGTACTACCACTGTTGAAAGCAAATCAGGATATGGTCTCGATTTACAAACGGAGGTTAAAATTTTAGAGGTAAACAAAATTTTAAATGAAACGCACCCTATAGATGTAGTATCTACATTTATGGCAGCACATGCATTGCCAAAGGAGTATAAAAGCGATAGAGAAGCCTATATTGGAGAAATAATTAATAATATGATTCCATATGTAAGTGAAAATAAACTTGCAGAGTTTATTGATTGTTTTTGTGAGAAAGGCGTATTTTCAGTAGAAGAGTGCAGACGGATTTTAACAGCAGGGAAAAAATTTGGGTTAAACATAAAAATCCATGCAGACGAAGTTGAAACAGTAAAGGCTGCGGAACTTGCAGGGGAACTCAAAGCTACATCAGCAGAGCATTTAGTTGCAGCTTCAGACGAAGGAATAAAGGCACTAGTGGAAAATGATGTGGTTGCTGTACTATTACCATCAACATCCTTCTACTTAATGTTAAATCATTTTGCTAGAGCCAGAAAAATGATAGAAGAAGGTGTGGCTGTATCCTTAGCTACAGATTGTAATCCTGGCACTTCCCCTACGGAATCATTGCAGACGGTTATGACCTTTGCTTGTTTTGGTATGAAATTGTTTCCAGAGGAGATTATTAATGCAATGACAATAAATGCGGCTTGTGCCATTAATCGCGAAAGTGAAATTGGAAGTATTGAAGTGGGAAAGAAAGCAGATATAGCTATCTTTAATAGTAAAAATTTAAATTATCTAATATATCATTTTGGTGCCAATGCGGTCGATACAGTAATAAAAAGCGGAAAAATTGTAATACAAAATCAAGGATTCAAGAAGGAGAGTACAAAATGTTAGATGAAAAAACCGTAAGAGAATTTATTAATGAATTGGGTTCAAATTCGCCTGCACCAGGAGGTGGGAGTGTTGCAGCTCTTGGAGCATCACTAGCTAGTGCATTAGGTGCCATGGTATTCAGTTTAACTGTAGGTAAGAAGGCTTACAATGAATTTAGCCCTGAAGATAAAATGAAGGTTGATAAAAGCTTAGAGCAATGTCTTAAGTATAATGATAGATTCTTAGAGCTAATGAACAAAGATACAGAGGTTTTTCTGATTTTGATGTCAGCTTTCAAACTTCCTAAGGAAACAGTGGACGATAAGAGTGCAAGAAGCGCTAAAATCCAAGAAGGATATCAAAAGGCATTAGAAATTCCACTAAATGTAGCGGAAGAATCCTACAAAATATATGAATATGTTAAAATAGCAGCAGAATTAGGTAACAAAAATGCAATTTCGGATGCGGGGGTTTCAGCTTTAATGCTTCAAGCATCTATAGAAAGCGCAATTTTAAATGTTAGGATAAATCTTTCTAGCATTAAAGATGAAACTTATAAGGAAGAGATTAGTGCAGCATGCCATGGCTTAGTAGAACAAGGAAGATTAAAACGGGACGAAATATTAGTTATTGTTAATAAAAGCATGTAATTATATAACAAGTCGGTACGCTAGCGTACTTGACTTGTTTTTTTCTTTCACCATAATGATGATTTATGTTATACTTTAAAAGACTTTTAAATACATGTTTAATGAGAAATGTGTATTTGAACAATTAATTATGCTCTAGTTGTAGTTGCATAGGTGGGGGATATAAATGTTAGAACTATTTAAACAGAAAATACATGAATTATATAACATTATACTGTGTCCAATAGATGATATATTTAAAATAACTGCGCTAAAAAATTATAAAAGGGAAATTGAGTTTTCACATCAGAAAAGCTTTGGCGGTGCTTACTATGAGTTTATTAAAAACAATAAAGAAAAAGGCACAGTGTACACTCCAGAACCAATATCTTCCTATATGATAGAAAATACAATAAAGGCTAAGCAGATAATAGAGAACCCCTATATAAAAATTGTGGATCCTTCATGTGGCACGGGAAATATATTAATTTGTTGTTTTAAACTTCTTAGAAACTTATATGTGGATAATCTAAACATAATAAATGATAAAAACGGATTGGATTTAAATTTGAAAAATCTTGATGAGCATATAATAAAACACAATTTATATGGCTTCGATATTGATGATATAGCTACAAAAATTCTTATTATAGATTTGTATGATTTAAGTAAGGGTAGCATATGTAATAATATCTTAAATGTGGATTTTTTATTATATGAAAGTGACAATAAATATAATATTTTCATAGGCAATCCACCCTATGTTGGTAAGAAATCTATAGATAAGGAATATGCAGAGCATTTGAAAGTTAGATACAGTGAAGTGTATAGTGATAAAGGGGATTTATCTTATTGTTTTTTTAAAAAGGCATTAGAAGACCTTGAAAATGGTGGAAAACTCACCTTTATTACTTCTAGATACTTTTTAGAATCCCCTAGTGGAGAGGATTTAAGGAAAGTATTAAAAGATTTGTGCAATGTAGACAAAATCATAGATTTTTATGGCATAAGACCATTTAAAAATATAGGAATAGACCCTGTAATTTTGTTTATAACAAATATTAGAAATCATGATAGTGAAATTCAAATCATGAAACCAATAGCTGTAAAAGGCAAAAACAAAAATGAATTTTACAATAGCATATTCCTAAAAAGCGGGAACAACTATAATAGTTTTCGCCTTAATAAAAACAAATTAAATGACAAGGGTTGGATTCTAATAGATGAAAAACAGAGAAATATAATAAATAAAATAGAACAAAAGTGTTTTACACATTTGAGTAATATATGCAATAGTTATCAAGGTGTAATAACTGGCTGTGACAAAGCTTTTGTAGTAAGTAAAGATACTGCGCTTAAAGAAAATATTGAAGAAAATTTAATAAAACCTTGGATTAAAAGTAGTTACATAGAAAAAAATTCTGTTTTAAGACAAGATAGTTATATAATATATTCAGATTTAATTAATAATCTAGAGGAGTATCCAAGGGCCATAGCTCATATTGAGGAAAAGATGGAAAAGCTATTAAAAAGAAGAGAATGCCAAAGGGGTATTAGGAAGTGGTATGAACTTCAATGGGGCAGAGATCAAAGCATATTTGAAGCAGAAAAGATAATTTTCCCTTTTAAAGCAAGCAGCAATAGGTTTGCCCTTGACAAGGGAAGTTATTTTAGTGCTGATGTCTATGCATTGATATTAAAAGAGGATGTACCTTTTACTTATGATTTTCTATTATACTTATTAAATAGTAAAATCTATGAATTTTACTTTAAGACCTTTGCAAAAAAACTTGGGGAAGATGCTTATGAGTATTATCCAAACAATTTAATGAAATTATGCATTCCAATTATGACAGATTGGAACAACAGTGACCAGAATTATTTATACGATTATTTTCAATTTAGTGAAGAAGAGAAAAAGATTATACTTGGAGAAGTATAATCTTTTTCTTTTTGGCATAAAAATTGCTATAAATATAATAAATTATAATAACTTAGGAGGCATTATTATGAGTAATTTAAAAAAATTAAACAAGGTGTTATGTGATGTATTTGATTTTAAAAAATTAGAAGATATAAAGGATGATTTGGGACCAGATGATATAGAAAATTGGGATTCTTTAGGACATGTAGAACTAATTACAAGTTTGGAGGAAGTTTTTGACATATCCCTAGAGGTAGTAGATATCTCTAGAATGTATACAATAGGAGGTATAAAAAAAATACTTGAGAAATATGGCATTCAGATATGACCTTTACAGATTATGTTTTTGAATTTTCATCAAAATATGATAAAACAGCTGTAATTTTTGAAAATGAAATAAGTTATAAAGAAACCTTTGAGAATGTAAATAAGAAAGTTTCTTTTATAAAAAACAAAAGGCTTTCTAAAAAGGACGCTATACTCTTGGTTTCAGATAATTCTAATTTTTTTATTGAAAATTATTTTGGGATAATTAAAAGTGGAGTTATTTGTGTCCCCATAAATCCAGCTTTAAATAGCTCTGAAATAAAATATATTATTGATTCTCTTAATATTAAGCTAATCTTTACTCAGAATAAATTTAGAGAAAAAATAAATGCTTTAATCGATGATGACGTTGAGATTTGTACACAAGACAGTGTGTGTAATTTTACTCAGGAACATGAAATAAATTATAGTGATGATATAAGCATAAAAGAAGATGTAGCTGTAATACTCTTTACTTCTGGGTCCACAGGAACTCCTAAGGGGGTGATGCTTACTCATTATAATCTCATGTATAACACAAATTCTATAATAGAGTATTTGAAGCTTACAGTGAAAGATAGAATAGAAATGGTTTTACCCTTTTATTATTGCTATGGTACTTCGATTTTGCATACCCACTTTAGGGTAGGCGGAAGCATTGTTATCAATAATAGATTTATGTTTCCACAAACAGTTATTGAGGATATAAATAAATATAATTGCACAGGATTTTCAGGAGTTCCGAGCAATTATCAAATACTTCTTAGAATGACAGATATAAAGCACACCAAGCTTCCTTCCTTAAGGTACATAACTCAAGCTGGAGGAAAATTGTCAGAGGTTTTTATACGGGAGCTGATAGATGTGTTAAAAGGAGTAGACATTTTTATAATGTATGGTCAGACTGAGGCAACATCAAGACTATCGTATTTACCGCCATATTTAATTGGTAAAAAGATGAATTCTGTAGGAAAAGGTATTAGTGGAACAGAACTGGTGGTTTTAAATAGTGAAGGAACCCCTGTGAAACCTGGAGAAATAGGGGAGATTGCTGCACGAGGTGGAAATGTAATGAAGGGATATTTCAATGATTGGATCGAGACTGAAAAGGTTATAAAGCAGGGATACTTATATACGGGTGATCTTGCAAAAGTGGATGATGAGGGATACATATATATAGTTTCGAGAGAAAAAAATATTATTAAAAGTGCTGGGAATAGAATAAGTCCTAAGGAAATAGAGGATGTTATAGTACAAATTCCTGAGGTAGTGGAATGTGCGGTTATAGGAGTTTACGACGATATTTTAGGAGAAGCAGTAAAGGCATTTGTAGTATTATTAGAAAATAAATCTTCTATAGACTTTAAATATATATTAGGTTTTTGTAAAAAGCAGTTACCCTCCTATAAAACTCCAAGATATATAGAATTTCTAAAGACTCTTCCCAAAAATTCCTCTGGCAAGGTGTTAACAAAGGGATTAAGTAAAAATAAGAGGTGAGTTAAATGGAGGCTTCAGAATTAATGGATGATCTAGTGCTGGGCGAGCAGTTTAATATAGAACAAAAGGAAAAGGAAAAGCTACTTTTGAATATTATCTTATCGCAACTAGAACACAATAGGTCAAATTTAAACATGAAAGCTATGTATGATAAATCAGGTGTAGATATTAGAAGTATAAAATCACTAGAACAGGTTCCATATATACCTGTAAATATGTTTAAATATTTTGATCTTAGAATATGTAAGCAAGATCAGGTGGTAAGAGTCTTAAACTCTAGTGCTACCACCACAGGGATTCCAAGCAAAATTTATTTAGACAAAGGGACATCAATAAGACAAACGCAGGGATTAATAAGTACTTTAACAAGTTTTCTAGGAGGAAAGAGAAGACCTATGCTTATAATAGATTCCGCGGACAGCAATAAAAGAGGAGACAATATAACTGCGCGTGGGGCGGCTATAAGAGGGATAAGCACTTTTGGAAGTAAAATCTTCTATGTTATGGATAGTGAAAAGGATGAACTTAAATTAAATATAGATAGACTTCGCGAGTTTGAAAGAGCGTATAAGGGAGAGGAAATTTTAGTTTATGGATTTACTTATATACTGTGGTCTAAATTCTTAAATGTACTAGCGCAGGAAGGAATAAAACTAGATATGCCTAAGTTAAAGCTATTACATAGTGGTGGGTGGAAAAAACTAGTTTCTCAAAAGGTGGAAAAAAGTGTTTTTTCAGAGACAGTAGCGCAGATATTTAACACAAATGCAGCTAATGTAATAGATTTTTATGGAATGGTGGAACAAGTAGGAGTAGTTTTTATTGATTGTCAGTACGGACATAAACATGTACCTAATTTTGCAGATGTTATTATAAGGGATATACAGACTTTAGAAGAGGTGAAGTTTGGGCAAGCAGGGCTTATAGAAGTTATTAGTATTTTAGGCTCAAGTTATCCATCTCAAGCGATTCTAACTGAGGATATTGGTGAATTTATAGGAGTAGATGATTGTCCTTGTGGTAGATGCGGTAAATATTTTAAATTTAAGTCACGAATAGACAAGGCCGAAACTCGCGGCTGTGGAGATACCTTTGCGGAAAGGCAGGTAGGAAGATGATAAAGTGTTATGAATTAAATGGAGAATTCTATAAAAATGGGATAGAATTTCTGGACTTTGGTGTAATACATACTTGTTTAAATAAGAATCTTGCAGAGCTTCATGAATTTCCTGTAGAAGCTATAATACTTATTATAAATGAATACAGTAAGAAAATAGCAACAAACAGAGAAATATTAAGAATGGAAGGAGTTCCATTCTTATGCTTTTATTTAAAAAAGATAAATATGGAGAAACAGTTAGAGCTTAACTTAGGAAGTATGGAATACCTGAATAATTTTGTGCAAGTAGATGATGAAAAATATATTAAAGCTCAGCCACGTGGCGTAGTTTGCCATTGGATGGCTGGGAATGTAATTACTCTTGGAATTTATTCAGTACTTCAGAGTATATTATGCAAAAATGCAAATATTCTTCGCGTGTCTATGGAATGTGTTAGTGCATTATATGAATTATTAATTCTTTTAGACAATATTGAGGTTGTATATCATGGACATTCATATTCCTCTAAAGTTATATTAAATAATATTGCCCTTATCTATTTTAATAGTGAGGATGTGAAACACAATTCACAGATGTCTTTAAAAGCAGATGCACGAATCGTTTGGGGTGGTGAAACAGCCGTAAATGCTATATCAATTCTACCCAAAAAACATACTTGTGTGGATTTAATTTTTGGTCCAAAGTACTCTTTTGCAGTTTTCGATAAATCAGCCATTGAAAGTGAAGATTTTGATGAATACTTAGAAAATCTAGTAACAGATATAATTTCATTTAAGCAGAAGGCATGTTCTTCCCCTCAAGTTTTATTTATAGAGAAAAGCAAACTATCTGTGGAAGAAGTAGGTCAAATGTTAAGTGTAAAATTCGAGAAATTGATAAAGAGACACACTAACTTAGACTTAGATGAGGCAATAGCTGCAAAGGTAATTAATAAAAGAGGGGAATATTCTCTGTGTTTGGATAAGTCGCTTTATATAAGTAAGGGACTTCAATATACAATATTAATTGATAGTGAAGTAAAGCTTGAGGAAGCCATTACAGGACGAACAATATTTATAAAGCAAGTAGAGGATATATTAGATATATGTCCATTAATTACCAAGAAGATACAAACCATTGGCATAGCATCAAAGAATAGTAAGAAGTCAATACATTTTGCTGACAAAACAACAGCTCTTGGAGTAGATAGAGTTGTGAAAATTGGGTATATGAATTTCTATGATTCTCCTTGGGATGGTAAGTTAATAATGAGTGAATTAGTTAGATGGTGTTCTATTAATATAAAGGGAATGGTTTAATGAAGTTGCTTGATATCTTTGCTTTAATTAAAATATAAACTAAATAATTATATTAAATTATATTTTTTCTGTTATAATAAAATTGTGCTATGAAATGTATAAAAACATAGCGCAATTTTTTTATAAATTGTGAGGTGTTTTTATGAAAGTAAGGGATGTTATGATAAAAGGTAATGTTACACTTAAAGAAAATAATACATTTTATGAAGCGTCACAGTTATTTATGAATAATGAAGTTGAAGTTATACCTATATTAGATGAAAATGAAATTTTGGTTGAGCTTATAACTAAAAATGATATAATTGCGAATTTTATTAAATGCACTAGCCTTGATATATGTATAAAAAACCTTACCTTAGACAAAAAAAATATTATCAATGAAGATTCTAAAATACAAAATTATATTAACGTCAAGGAAAATTATATGGCAGTTAAAAATCAGCAAGGTAAGTTTGTTGGAATTTTTAACGTGAATAATATATTTAAGCAACGTTTTGATACTGCAATAGAGAAAATAAGTGAGCTAAAGCAAAAATTAAACTGTGTTGATGAATGCGGCATTGCAAATCTTAATTGCACTGAATTAGATAAAGTTATTGAATCATCCTATGATGGTATATATATAACTGATGGAAAAGCTAATACTTTAAGGATTAATAAATCTTATGAAACTATAACTGGTTTACAAAGAAAAAATATGCTGAATAGGAATATGTATGAACTAGAAAAAGAGGGATATATATCTAAGTCATCAACTCTTATGGTATTAAAAAATAAAAAATCTAATACTATTGAGCAGGAATTCAGTACGGGAAAAAAAGTATTGGTTTCTAGTAATCCAATATTTGATGCAGAAGGTAATATAAGCATGGTGGTTACAAATGTACGTGATATAACGGAATTGTACGAGTTAGGAGAACAGCTAGCTAAAAATATGAAGCTTACAGAAAAATATCATTCAGAGATAGAGGCTATGAGAATTCAATATTTAGATTTAACCGATATCATTGCTAAGGATAAAGCAATGATAAATTTATTAGAGGTTGCTAAAAGAGTAGCTACTGTGGATACTACGGTTTTAATATTAGGAGAAACTGGAGTTGGAAAGGAAGAAATCGCAAAATTTATACATAAGAATAGTATGAGGTGTGACAAAAATTTTATAAAAATTAATTGTGGAGCAATCCCTCAAAATCTAATAGAATCAGTGCTATTTGGCTATGTAAAAGGTGCTTTTACAGGGGCTAATAAGGAAGGGAAGATGGGACTTTTTGAAGTGGCAGATGGGGGTACAGTTTTTTTAGATGAAATTGGAGAACTTCCTTTAGATATACAAGTTAAGCTGCTTAATGTACTTCAAGAGGGCGTAGTGGAAAGAGTTGGAGCGGTGAAACCCATCAAAATTGATGTAAGAGTATTAGCCGCTACTAATAGGAACTTAGAAGAGATGACTATAGAGAAAACCTTTAGATTGGATTTATATTACCGGTTAAACGTTGTCCCTCTTACTATACCGCCATTAAGGGAAAGAAGAGAAGATATTGTACCTTTAGTTCAACATTTCTTATCTGAATTAAATAGCAAATATAACTTTGAGAAAACTTTCACTATTGAGGCAGTGAATACCCTGTATAATTACGGTTGGCCAGGTAATGTTAGGGAACTTAAAAATATTGTAGAAAGAGTTATAGTGATGAGCAGCAGTGATAAAATATTCGAAAGTGATTTGCCAATGACCACTCATGGTACAATCAACAAACAAAATAATTGTTGGGATGATATGTGTAATTTAAAAGAAGCGGTTGCAAGATTAGAAGCCAAGCTTATTAGTCAAGCATTTGAAAATACAGGTAATGTAAGGGCTGCGGCTAAAATACTTGGTATTGATGCTTCTACTTTTGTTAGAAAGCGTAAAAGATATTTAGAAAAAGAAGTGTTGCAAAAATGAAACGTGTTGCAAAAATGCAATAAACGAATATATCTTGTGAAATACATATACTATGCAAGAATTTATGTTTTATGTAAAGTTGATTTCTGTTTTTTGTTTCTTTTATGCAACAAATATTGAATTTCGAACAACTTGGTTGTGATTATTTTCACAACCAAGTTGTTTTTTAAAAACTAATTATTGTGATTGTTTTCACAATAATTAGTTTAAATACTAAGTAAAATGAAATCATATACATTTAATTCATAGCATTTATTGAAAAACATAACACCCGTTTATAACTTTGGCACAGGTATTGCTAGATATATAAATATAAATGTTAAATTATTAACATTATTGTCAATTATATAACATTTTATTTCTTGTGAAACTAGTAAATATTTATTCTAATTAATTGAGGAGGCATAAAAAATGAGATTTGACTTAACAGCTTTTTTAACCAATCCATTTGTTCCTATGTTTTTAGCAACGGTAACGGGATTGTTGCTAGGTAACATTAAAATTGGGAAATTCAATCTTGGACAATCAGGTGGTTTATTTACTGGAATATTTTTTGGCTGGTTACTTTATTCGAAATACTGCGTTCCATTTATGGTAGACCCAAGTAATCATAAACAAGGTTTAATTGTAGGCGCACCCAAATATGCGGCTAATTATTTTAAAAACGGAGTTGTTAGCGATACCTTGTTTACATTTACACTGATTCTTTTTATTGCATCAGTTGGGTTACTTGCAGGAAAAGATATCGGAAAGGTTGTTAAGAAATATGGAGCCAGGTTCGTTGTACTTGGTGGTGTGATAACTGCTACAGGTGCATTGGTTACATATTTAGCTACGCTTGTATTTACTGGTCAAAATAATTTTGCTGTTGCTGGAGTTTATACAGGAGCTTTAACAAGTTCACCAGCACTTGCAGCAGCCTTAGAATCCACTGCTAAGTATGGTGCAGTAGCACAAGCACAAGTCGGACTTGGACATGCTATTGGATATGCACCAGGCGTATTAGTAGTGATTATCGCTATGAACTTTTTCCCGGTTATATTTAAAATGGATGTAGAAAAGGAAAAACAAAGATTTAAATCTGAGATGACATCTTTTAATGAAAATGAAGCTGCAGAAAAAAACATTAAAGAAGTTGGTATGGATGTAGTTTCATTCCTCACAGTGTGTTTGGTTGGATACTTTGTTGGTTTAATAAATATATACCTACCAGTTGTTAAATGGTTTAGTTTGGGATCAACTGGTGGAGTACTTATAATGGCATTATGGCTTGGTCATATCGGAAAGATTGGACCATTAACATTTAGAATGAACACCCGCGTGCTTTCTGCCATAAGAGACTTATCTCTTTCTCTTTTCTTGGCTATAGTAGGGTTACAATATGGGTATGAAACTGTAGCAGCACTTGGTGGAAGTGGTGCAACACTTGCATTAATTTCATTTATAGTTGGTCTCATTGCGTTGAGTGCTGGTTTTTTTGTGGCAAGATATATATTTAAAATGAACTGGATCATTATTGCAGGCGCAATATGCGGAGGTATGACAAGTACACCAGGACTTGGGGCTGCAATTGATGCTACAAAGACTGATGAAGTTGCTGCTGGTTATGGAGCCACCTATCCCTTTGGACTCTTATTTACTGTAATATTCGTAATCATACTTCATATGATTACATAAATCTAAAAATGGCTTCATATCTATGATTTAACAAGTTGGCATAGTTATTGCTATATGAAACGTGTAAACAAAAATAAAATTTGATTAAATTTATAATAAATAATAAAGGAGCTGTTCTTAATGGGACTCATGACAAAAGAACAATATATAGAAAGTCTTAGAAAGTTAAATCTAAAGGTTTATATGTTTGGTGAATTAGTAGAAAATGTTGTAGATCATCCAATTATTCGCCCATCATTAAATTCTGTGGCTATGACCTACGAATTAGCACAAAATCCAGAATATGAAGATTTAATGACTGCTACATCAGACTTAACTGGAGAAAAAGTAAATCGTTTTGCTCATCTTCATCAAAATACTTCAGACCTTATAAAGAAAGTTAAAATGCAACGTTTGCTTGGACAAAAAACTGCATCATGTTTTCAAAGATGTGTTGGTATGGATGCTTTTAATTCTGTATATAGTACTACCTTTGAAATAGACAAGGAACATGGAACAAGCTATCACGAGAATTTTAAAAAGTTTTTGACTTATGTTCAAAAAAATGATTTAACCGTAGATGGTGCAATGACAGATCCTAAAGGAGATAGAGGCCTTTCACCTAGTCAACAAGCAGATCCAGATATGTATTTAAGAGTTGTAGAAAGAAGAGTAGATGGTATTGTAGTAAGGGGTGCAAAAGCACATCAAACAGGTATGACAAATTCACATGAAATTTTGGTAATGCCAACAATAGCAATGACGGAAAATGATAAAGAATGGGCAGTATCCTTTGCAATTCCAACAGATGCAGAAGGTGTGTTTCATATATACGGACGTCAATCTTGTGATACACGGAAACTAGAAGAGGGAATGATTGATAGAGGAAACAGTGAATTTGGTGGACAAGAAACATTAACTGTATTTGAAGATGTATTTGTGCCAAATGAAAGAGTATTTTTAAATGGAGAAACTGAATTTGTAGGAATGCTTGTAGAAAGATTCGCTGGATATCATAGACAAAGCTATGGTGGATGTAAAGTTGGCGTTGGTGATGTACTTATCGGCGCAGCAGCGGTAGCTTCAGAGTATAATGGAGCTCAAAAAGCAACACATATTAAAGATAAATTAATAGAAATGACTCACTTAAATGAAACACTTTACGCCTGTGGAATAGCATGTTCTGCAGAAGGCCATGTAACAAAAGCTGGTAACTATGAAATAGATAATTTACTTGCAAATGTATGTAAGCAAAACGTAACTAGATTCCCATATGAAATTTGTAGACTTGCAGAGGATATAGCTGGAGGTATAATGGTAACAATGCCTTCAGAGCAAGATTTTAGAAATGAAAAAATAGGACCTTATATTGATAAGTATTTGAAAGGTATTGCATCAGTTTCTACAGAAAATCGGATGAAAATTTTAAGGTTAATAGAAAACATGACTCTTGGAACAGCAGCAGTGGGCTATAGAACAGAATCCATGCACGGAGCTGGATCACCACAAGCACAAAGAATCATGATTGCAAGACAGGGCAACCTAGCATATAAGAAAAAATTAGCAAAAGCTATAGCCAATGTAATCGAATAGATTAATAAATCTATGATAATGAATATGAATGTACTATAGAAAATATTTAAAAGAAAGCAGGGGGCATCCCCCTGTTATATATGAGGTTATTATGATTGATAAAATTAAAAAGGTAATTGAAGAAGAAGTAAAACCACAGTTAGCATTACATGATGGTGATATTGAAGTTATCAAGGTGGAAAATGGAATTGTGGAAATCAAGTTTTTAGGAGCTTGTAAAGGTTGTCCTTCTGCTAAAGTTACTATAGAAGATGTAGTAGAGAAAGCTTTAAAGAAAAAGATTCCAGAGGTAAAGAAAGTTATACAAATTTATGATGTAAGTTCGGAATTGTGGGATACCTATAAAAAGATTATTAAAAAAGATAATTAAGAATGAAACACATTAAAAAATTTTTATTCACTTTGTGAAATATAAGACAATATCGTGAATTTAAATTCAAAAAATTTATAAATGAAAAGAAGAGGTGACAAAGGTGAATTGGCAAGAAACTTATAAAAGTAAGGTGGTTTCTCCAAAATTAGCTGCAGCTAAAATCAAATCTGGTGATAGAGTTGTAACAGGACATGCTTGTTCAGAACCAATTGATGTTATAGAGGCTATGATTACAAATAAAGAAAATTATCGAGATGTAGAAATTGTACACATGTTGTCTTTAGGAAAAGGGGGTTATGTAAAGGATGGAATGGAACCGTATTTTCATCACAATGCACTTTTTGTAGGTGGTGGCACAAGAATCGCTATAGCTGAGGGAAGAGCAGATTTCACCCCGTGTTTTTTTTATAAAGTTCCAGAACTTTTTCGGGAAGGTGGATTACCAGTAGATGTTGCTATAATTCAAATTAGCACTCCAGATGAACATGGCTATTGCAGCTATGGGTTATCTAATGATTATACAAAGCCCGCTACAGAATGCGCAAAGATAGTAATTGCAGAAGTAAATACACTCATGCCAAGAATAATGGGAGATAACTTCATTCATGTTTCAGATATTGACTATATTGTTGAAACCTCTAATCCTATTATAGAGTTAAAAGCAGCTAAAATAGGTGATATGGAAAAGATAATTGGAGAAAATTGTGCAAGTTTGATTGAAGATGGATCTACGTTACAATTGGGAATTGGAGCAATTCCAGATGCTGTACTCTTATTTTTAAAAGACAAAAAAGATTTGGGAATTCATTCTGAAATGATTTCAGATGGAGTGGTTGAACTAGTAGAGGCTGGCGTTATAACAAATAAAATGAAGACCTTACATCCAGGTAAAATCATAGTTACCTTTTTAATGGGGTCCAAGAGACTTTTTGATTTTGCAGATAATAACCCTATGATTTCCATGCATTCTGTGGACTATGTAAACGATCCTGTGGTAATTATGCAAAACCATAAGATGGTGTGTATCAATTCCTGTATACAAGTAGACCTCATGGGTCAAGTAGTAGCAGAGAGTATAGGACTTAAGCAATTCAGTGGAGTTGGTGGACAAGTTGACTTTACAAGGGGAGCTGCAATGGCAAAAGGCGGAAAATCTATTATTGCTATGCCATCCACAGCAAGTAAAGGAACAATGTCTAGAATTGTACCATTACTAGATGAAGGTGCAGCAGTAACTACATCTAGAAATGATGTTCATTATGTAATTACAGAGTATGGTATTGCTGAACTTAAGGGGAAAACACTAAGTGAAAGAGGAAAAGCACTAATAGGTATTGCACATCCGAATTTTAGATTAGAACTTATAAAAGAGTGGGAAAAAAGATTTAAGAGAAAATTTTAAAAGGTGGGGTGAAAGTATGAATACTGATAGAATAAGAAATGCAAGTCTAGAAGGTAAAATAATGACTGCTGAGGAAGCTGCAAAGTTAATAGTGGATAAAATGGTAGTAGGAGTAAGTGGTTTTACACCATCAGGTTATCCAAAAGCAGTTCCATTGGCTTTAGCCGCTAGAGTAAAAGCTACTGGTGAAAAAATGAAAGTAACCTTATATAGTGGTGCTTCCGTCGGGGCAGAAATCGATGGCGCATGGGCTGAAGCAGGAATTATTTCAAAGAGATTACCATACCAAACCAATAATGAAGTAAGAAATAGCATTAATAGTGGAGACATTGATTATATAGATATGCATTTAAGTCATAGTACCCAATATGTAGATTGTGGAGTTATTCCTAAAATAAATGTAGCGATTATTGAGGCTGTTGCAATTACAGAAGATGGATGTATTGTACCAAGTACCGCCATTGGAAATGCTGCATGTTATATAAAAAATGCAGATTTTGTAATTGTGGAAGTGAATGAAAGTCAGCCCATCCAACTAGAAGGAATGGCAGACATATATATGACAGAAAAACCACCTTTTAGAAAACCAATTCCACTAATACATCCAGGAGATAGAATTGGAACAACCTGCATACCTTGTGGAATTGAGAAAATTGCTGCCATTGTTATGACAGATCTTTTAGACAAAACAAGGCCACTTGCAGCAATTGATGAAGCATCAAAGAAAATTTCTAAGAATCTAATTGAGTTTTTAGAGAAAGAAGTAGAAGAAGGTAAACTACCAGAGAATTTATTACCACTTCAATCTGGGGTAGGTAGTGTTGCTAATGCAGTGCTTGGTGGTCTTTGCAAGTCAAATTTTGAAAATTTGACTTGTTATACAGAGGTAATTCAAGATTCTATGTTAGATTTATTAAAATGTGGGAAAGTAACAGTAGCATCCTCCACAGCCATAAGTCCTTCCCCAGAGAGAATGGTTCAATTTAAAGAAGAAATAGATTTTTATAAAGATAAGATAGTATTAAGGCCTCAAGAAATAAGTAATAATCCTGAAATTGCGAGAAGAATAGGTGTTATTGCTATGAACACAGCTATAGAGGTGGATATATACGGTAATGTTAATTCAACACATATAATGGGAAGCAAAATGATGAATGGTATTGGTGGATCCGGAGATTTTGCAAGAAATGCTTACTTAACAATATTCACAACTGAGTCCATTGCAAAAAAAGGAGATATCTCTTCAATTGTTCCAATGGTATCGCATGTAGATCACACAGAGCATGATGTTATGGTTATTGTAACAGATCAAGGGGTAGCTGATTTAAGAGGATTGTGCCCAAGAGAAAGAGCACTAAAAATAATTAACAATTGTGCACATCCAGATTATAAAGTAGCTCTTATGAAATATTTTGAAGATGCTCAACTCACTGGAGCAAAACATACACCACATATGCTAAATAAATCTTTAGGATGGCATAGTAGATTTTTAGATACAGGATCCATGAAGGAGAAATTAGTATAATTAATGAATAATAATATACAATTTTTAGGAGGAAAATAATAATGGATAACAAAGCTTATATAAATGAAATGATGGTTAAAGCAAGGAAAGCTCAAGCAGGTATTGCAAACTATAATCAAGAACAGGTGGATGCGTTAGTTAGAGTAATTGGTAAAGTTATATTTGATAATGCAGAGGTACTTGCAAAAGAAGCAGTTACAGAAACAAGAATGGGAGTTTATGAAGATAAGGTAGCTAAGAATATGGGAAAATCAAGGACTATATGGAATAGCTTAAAAGGTAAAAAATCAGTAGATATCATGGGACCTGAAGAAGGAAAAGAAGGAATACTACTAGTAGCTAAACCAAAGGGGGTTATAGGTTCTATTACACCAACAACAAATCCAATAGTTACACCAATGTGTAATGCTATGTTTGCGCTAAAAGGAAGAAATGCAATTATTGTAGCACCACACCCAAGATCGAAGAATTGCTCAGCACATGCTGTTAAATTAATGAATGATGAATTAAGAAAACTTGGAGCACCAGAAAACCTAATTCAAATAATAGCAGAGCCATCCGTTGAATTAACAGGAGAATTAATGTCAGCTGTTGATACAGTAGTAGCTACAGGTGGAATGGGAATGGTAAGAGCTGCTTATGCCAGCGGAAAACCAGCTTTTGGAGTTGGAGCAGGAAATGTTCAAGTTATTATTGATAGAGATTATAATTTTGATCAAGCTGCAAAAGATATTATCGCAGGAAGAAAGTTTGATAATGGTATCATCTGCTCTGGAGAACAAAGTATTATAGCTCCAGTTGAAAAACATGCTGAAATAATGGAGGCCTTTGTTAACAATGGCGCATACTACATCGAAGATGAAGAATCAATTGAAAAGTTTAGAAATGTTATGTTCCCAGGCGGAGTAATAAATGGTAAACTTGTTGGTCAATCAGTTCAGTTTGTTGCTGATATGGCAGGCGTTATGGTTCCGGAAGCTACAAAAGTAGTTATATTAAAAACTAAAGGAATAGGATCACTAGATGTACTTAACAAGGAAAAAATGTTCCCATATATGATAACAATGACTTACGATACTTTTGAAGAAGCAGTACAACTTGCTAAAACTAACCTTTTATATGAGGGTGCAGGACATACTACAGCCGTTCATTCAAATGACAATGCTCATATTGAATATGCAGGTAAAGAATTACCTATAAGTAGATTAGTTGTTAATCAAACATCATCTACAGGAGCTGGCGGAAGTTTCAATAATGGGTTCAATCCATCTACAACTCTTGGTTGTGGATCTTGGGGAAATAATTCAATATCTGAAAACTTTACTTTTTATCACTTAATAAATATATCAAGAATAGGATATTTTAATAAGGATGCCAAAGTTCCAACTGCTGAGGAAATCTGGGCTGAATAGTATAAAAATAGTAGGTTTCAACGGATTGAGTTGAAACCTATTTCCTAAATATAAATAATTACAAAATAGGAGGAAAAATAATGAAATTATTTTCAATTAAATCACAAATCCATAAATTTGATACATCAAAAGAATTTGCAGAAGCCTTTAATATAGGTGAAGGAGATTTTGTATTATCAAATGAATTTATATATAATCCATTCTTCGGAAGTTTAAATCTTAAAGCTGAGATAGTCTTCCTGGAAAAATTTGGTGTTGGCGAACCATCTGATGAGATAATTAATGCAGTATTGTCAGTTATTAAAGGAAAGACATTTAAAAGAATTTTTGCTATAGGTGGAGGTAGTGTTATCGATATAGCAAAACTTCTTGTAATAAAGGGTGAAAATAGAGCATTAGAACTATTCGAGAAAACAGTTCCATTAATAAAGGATAAAGAGCTTATAATAGTTCCTACAACTGCTGGTACAGGTTCAGAAGTTACAAATTTATCTATAGCTGAAATTAAAGCGAAACATACAAAAATGGGGCTTGCTACAGATGAATTATTAGCAGATCATGCAGTACTTATACCAGAACTTGTTAAAGGACTTCCATACAAATTCTTTGTTGCTAGTTCAATAGATGCACTAATCCATGCTATTGAGTCTTATGTATCACCAAAATCTAATCCTTACACAGAATTATTTAGTGTCAAAGCAATGGAATTGATTTTAAAGGGATATATGAAAATTATTGAAAAAGGTGAAGAGTATAGAAAAGAAATAATTGAAGATTTTGTTATAGGTAGTAACTATGCTGGTATTGCTTTTGGTAACACAGGAGTGGGGGCTGTTCATGCACTTTCTTATCCTCTTGGAGGCACTTACCACGTTCCTCATGGAGAAGCAAACTACCAGATGTTTGTTGAAGTTTTTAGAACATATAATAAGAAAAATCCAAATGGTAAAATTAAAAATGTTAATAAAATACTTGCAGATATTTTAAATGTAAATGTTGATAGTGATGTGTTTGCTTCACTTGCTGGAGTACTTGATAAATTATTAGTTAGAAAACCATTAAAAGATTATGGTATGAAGGTAGAAGAAATTGAAAGTTTTGCAGATAGCGTTGTTGTAGGTCAACAAAGGCTTTTAAATAACAATTATGTGCCTCTAAGCAGAGATGAAATTAGAGATATTTATAAGGTTCTATATTAAAACTTAAAATATTGAAATATAAGAAGAGAGGTGCAAACCTCTCTTCTTATATGATTATAATAGATAATTAGGTAACTCATGTCTAATTTAGATTTCATTTATAAAAGACACAGTATTAGAAGATTCAAAAACAAAGTTATTCCTATTTTATTAAATCTTCTACAAATTTAGGTAAGGCGAAACAGGCTTTATGTAACTTTTTAGTATAGTATCTAGTATTAAATTCACAAGCAGCTGATAAATCTACTGTCTCTGGGTCGATTCTTTTTGAACCTACAGTAAAGCTCCAGTATCCACTTGGATAAGTAGGAATAGCAGCCATAAATAATTTTGTAACAGGGAACACAGCTTTTGCATCATTAAAAACTCTTTTTACGACTTCAGGAAGAAAAAAGGGAGTTTCTGTTTGTGCAATGAAAATACCGTCTTCTGTTAGGCAGTCATATATTTCACTGTAAAAGCTTCCTCCAAATAATCCTTCAGCAGCTCCAAAAGGGTCAGTAGAGTCTACAATGACTACATCGAATTCATTTTTATGCTCATGAACGTATTTTATACCATCCCCAATAAAAACCTCACATTTAGGGTTGTCTAAAGCACAACTTATTTCAGGAAGAAACTTTTTGCATTCTTTGACAACATCTACATCGATTTCACATAGTACTGCTTTCTCAATACCAGGGTGTTTTAATACCTCGCGAATTGCACCACCGTCTCCTCCACCCACAACAAGAACCCTTTTAGGATTTGGATGAGTAAATAGAGGAATATGAGTTATCATTTCATGATATACATATTCGTCTTCAATTGTTGTTTGAACTATTCCATCGAGCACTAGCATTCTTCCGAAAGCCTCAGTATCAAGAATTGCAAGCTCTTGGAACTGCGTTGTCTTTGTAACCAAAGTTTCCTTTATTTTATAAGTCATAGCAGCATTTGCTATTTGACCTTCTTTAAACCACATATCCATTGTAATTCCTCCTCATATTTTGGGGTAGATAACAATTAATAATTGATAACTACTTATATTTTCCCAATTAACAAATAATTTCAAAAGTTAAACAACAATAGTATAACAATGATTTTAATATAGGGCAATAGTTTGCATTAGTCAATTTAATTGTCAATTTAATTATCAAAAAATGTATTAAATCAATAGATATGGGTAGAATATAAAAATATGCTTAAATATATTTAAAAAAAAGAAGGAAAATAATGTAATTGGTAGAATATATAATAAAGGTATAATATTTAGACAAAACTGAAAAATTATTTTAATTTAAAATGATTCAAGGGGGAAGAAGATGCATTTAAATTTTGAAAATATCCAAGATAAATTGATTGTTTACATGTCTGGAGAACTAGACCATCATAGTGCTGAAGAAGTAAGGAATATGATAGACGATCGCTTAGACCGAGATAAATACAACAAATTAATTATGGATTTCGATGGAGTGTCGTTTATGGACAGTTCAGGCATTGGGGTGGTTATTGGAAGATACAAAAAGTTACATATGAGAAATGGAAAAGTATGTGTAACAAGCATTAAATCTTCAGTAAAAAGAGTGTTCGAATTGTCAGGAATGTTTAAGATCATAATGCTATATGACGACGTTGAACAAGCTGTAAACAATATTTAGTGGGGGGATTAATATGGGTCACAATAGAATTAAAATTGAATTTTTAAGTAAATCCCAGAATGAAGGTTTTGCAAGAGTAGCAGTCGCAGCATTTGCGGCGCAATTAGATCCAACAATTGAAGAGATTAGTGATGTTAAAACTGCGGTTTCAGAGGCAGTTACCAATGCAATTATTCATGGATATGATAGCGAAGAGGAAATGATTAATATAGAAGCTATTATCAATGAAAATGAATTAACAGTTATAGTAAGTGACACAGGAAAAGGAATTGACGATTTAGAGATTGCTATGCAACCATTATATACTTCACGTCCAGACTTAGAGAGGTCAGGTATGGGTTTTACTGTAATGGAAACTTTTATGGACAGCTTAGAAGTAAAGTCTGATAAAGGTAGGGGAACAAGTATAATAATGAAAAAAATATTTAATCCTTTATGTTAGGTGGAATATTATGGATCAAAAAATAGTTAAAAAGAACAATTATAATTATGAAGATAATATGCTCCTCATTCAATTGGCTAGAGATGGTGAACCTGGTGCGCTAGATAGGCTAGTAGAAATGAACTTACCATTAGTTGCATCAATTAGTAAAAAATTTCTCAATAGGGGATATGAGTATGATGATATATTCCAAATTGGCTGTATTGGTCTAGTAAAAGCAATTAATAATTTTGACACTAAGTATAACGTGAAGTTTTCAACTTATGCAGTGCCAATGATAATGGGAGAGATTAAAAGATTTCTTCGGGATGACGGAATTATAAAAGTGAGTAGAAGTGTTAAAAATACTGCTCGGAAATTACATTATGATAAAGACACTCTAACAAAAGAACTAGGTAGAGATCCTACCATTGAAGAACTATCAGCTTTTTCTAATATTGAAAAAGAAGATATAGTATATGCACTAGAGTCTGCAAGTAATATGCAGTATTTATTTGATACAATACACCAAGATGATGGTGCCCCAGTATTACTAATAGATAAATTAAGTGAAAAATATGAAGAAGATAACGAGGTTTTGGATAAGATTGCCCTAAAAGAAGCACTTAGAAAACTTGATGCAAAATCAAGGCAAATAATTATGCTAAGATATTTTAAAGATAATACACAAATTCAGGTAGCGAAAATGATGGGAATAAGCCAAGTACAAGTATCAAGAATAGAAAAGAAAGTTTTAAAAATAATGAAAGAAAAGCTGAGCTGATAAGATGAAATATAGATAAACAACTTCAATGTTTGATTGTAAGTTGTTTATCTATAGATGATTCTTATTTTTTTTGACTAAAATTTATATAATTGCAAATAATAATTTAGTGATAAAATATATTCTAACCGAATAATTCAATATAATAAATAGTGTCCATTTTAAAGAAGAGCAAGGAGGATATTTCATGAAAGTGGAAGAAAAAACTATAAGAAAAAAGTTTGAACACCTCAATTCTAATAAAATTCCTAAGCCTAATCTACTGTTACATTGCTTTAATGCCTTTTGGGTTGGAGGATTGATATGTGTAATTGGACAATTTATCAGCGATTTTTTTTCAAAAATGGGTGTTCCGATCGATGAGCTAGGGAGCTATGTTTCCATAGTTATGGTGTTTCTAGGAGCTATACTTACGGGCATAGGTATATATGATAAGCTAGGTGATTTTGCAGGAGCAGGCTCCGTTGTACCAATTACAGGGTTTGCAAATTCCATTGTTTCGCCAGCAATGGAATTTAAAAAAGAGGGTTTTGTTTTTGGTGTAGCGGCTAAAATGTTTACAATTGCAGGACCTGTTTTAGTATATGGAATTGGTTCATCTGTAATCGTAGGTATTTTATATTACTTTATAAGGTGGTGATTTAAAATGGGTAGAAGAATTGGAGTTCAAACAGTTGAAATTCAAAGCAAACCTAGAATTATTGGTACTTATAATATAGTGGGTCCTAAGGAAGGTCAGGGACCATTAAAAGAGTATTTTGATAGAATTTTAAAAGACGATCTTAATGGAACTACTAGTTTTGAAAAAGCTGAATCAAGTCTTTTATATATTGCGATTAAAGAGAGTATAAAAAAAGCAAAATTACAGGAAACTGATATAAATTATCTACTAGCAGGAGATTTACTAAATCAGCTAATCTCTTCAAGTTTTGCAGCTAGAGATTTGAATATACCCTTTCTAGGACTTTATGGAGCTTGTTCAACTATGGCAGAGTCTTTAAGTATAGGTTCAATGATAATGGATGGAGGCATGGCTAATTATGTTGTAGCAGCTACTTCATCGCATTTCTCCTCAGCTGAAAGACAATATAGGTTACCATTAGAAATGGGAAGTCAGAGAGCTCCAACGGCACAATGGACCGTTACTGGAGCAGGATCAATGGTTTTAGGCAAAAAAGGTGATTTTCCTTATGTTACACATGTTACGACTGGCAAAGTTAAAGACTATGGAATAACCGATGTAAATAATATGGGGGTTGCCATGGCACCCGCAGCTGTGGACACTATTAAACAGCACTTTATGGATACGGGAAGAAAACCTTCGGATTATGATATTATTGCAACGGGAGACCTAGGCATGGTAGGAAGACAATTTACCGAGGAATTGCTCTTAGAATATAAGTATGATATGAAAGGTCATTATATTGACTGTGGTGAGGAAATTTTCAATGCTGAAAAACAAGGAACTAATGCAGGTGGTAGTGGGTGTGGATGCTCTGCAGTGGTTGCAACAGGGTACCTACTCAAAAATATGCTAAAGGGAAAATTTAAAAGAATACTTTTAGTTTCCACAGGAGCGCTTCTAAGTCCTACCTCATCTTTGCAAGGAGAAACAATACCAGGAATAGCACATGCTGTTTGTATAGAGTTTGGAGGTGAATAAATGAATAATTACATTATGGCTTTTATTGTTGGGGGGGCAATTTGTGTAATAGGTCAAATACTTATGGACACTACTAAATTAACACCAGCTAGAATATTAGTTGTATTTGTAACTGGTGGCGTAATACTAGGTGCACTAAATATATATGATGTGGTGATAAAATATGGAAAAGCAGGTGGCAGTATACCACTGCCTGGTTTTGGATATAGCTTAGCTAAAAGCGTAATGAAGGAAGTAGATGAGGTTGGTCTTATAGGAGCATTTACGGGAGGAATAAAAGGCACTGCGGGAGGTATTACTGCTGCGATTTTTTTTGGGTATATTATGGCGTTAGTATTTAATCCTAAAACAAAAGGATAAAAAAAACTACTATCAAAAATCAAAATTTGATAGTAGTTTTTTTATGTTAATGATTGCCATTATTACCTTTGGGAGGAGCATTACCGGTTGGATCCGTAACAGGAGGAACCGTAACAGGAGGATCTGTAACAGGAGGATCCGTAATTGGAGGATCCGTAATTGGAGGATCTGTAACAGGTGGAACATTAACCGGTGGAATAATAATTTTTTTTGAAAAGGTGTCAACAGCTGTTGGTAAAACATAAGGTGAATCTATTAAGAACACATTAGGTATATAATTTCTCTTTATAAACACCCTTGTTTCTATCTTTTCAAGTGGTGTAAATTCTGATGTCAGAACATATTTACCACTAGGATCCTTGATAACTTTTTCCGAAACATGTATGCTATCTACTGTTGTTGGCTGAGTTCCGTCAATAAATAGTTCAGAGTAAACTCTATTGCCTCTTGGATCTGCATATGTTAAGGCTGAAGGTATATCTCCCGAATCCTTTGATACGGAGTAGGAGGATATACCAGAAGGCCGCTCTACTTCCTTAACTGGAAGATTGGTGTGGGCGACTTTCATAAGTTTTCCCCATAATAATGCGGCGTCATTACTACCTAGTCCTTGAATTTCAACATTTTCTCTATCAGTTCCGATCCAAACAGCTGCAGAATAATATGGTGTTAATCCAACAAACCATAAATTTTTTGAATCAGAAGAAGTACCAGTTTTACCTCTAACAGGCATGTCGCTAAAAGGAGCATTTGTTCCAGTACCACCTGCAGTTACAGGACCACGCAATAAATCGTACATTATATAAGCACTTTGAGGAGATAAAACAGGTTTTGGATCATATTTTGTTTGGAGCAATACTTTCCCATCCCTATCAACTACTTTAGTGTATAATCTTGGATCAGTGCGCATTCCATTGTTACCAAAAACGCCATATGCCGTTGCCATAGTAAGAGGATTAGTTCCCAAATACTTACCACCATTCAATTGCCCAAGGGCCATAGCAGCGGAACTGCCCTTATCTGTGTCATCTAACTGTAATCCAAATTTTTCACCATAAGATGCACCAGTCTTAAGAGTAATCATATCCTCAATTTTCACAGCAGCCACGTTAACAGAATATTTAAGACAATCTCTTAGGGTTAAATATCCTTTATATGTATTGCCAGAATTTTTAGGATTATATGGAGGATTATTCTTTCCACCTAATCTATTTGCCATTTCATCTGTTAATGGTGAATCTTCAATAATCGTAGAAGCTGTAGCTATTTTCGTATCAATAGCTGGCCCATATACGGTTAGTGGCTTAATAGTTGATCCAGGTGGCTTCAAGAAGGACATAGACGCAGCTCTGTCAAAAGTCATAGGACCTTCGTCGCTAGTTCCTCCTATAATAGTTTTAACTTCACCAGTATGATAATCTGTGATAACTGAAGCAGCTCGGATTTTTGGGTTGTTCCCTTTATTTGATTTCACAGTATTATCAATCAGTTTCTGGGATGCAATTTGGAGATTTCTATCCATGGTTGTAGAAATTTTTAATCCATCGTACATAAGCATTGAAAATGCTTCTGCTTGGCTAATATTTAATGTTTTCATCAAATCTTCAGAAACCTGAACAATTGCGGGCCTAGAGAAGAACTCAAAGTTCATCTTGTTTGCATCTTTTATTGAAAAACTAAATACTAGCTTTTCAGCCATAGCTAAATCAAATTGTGCTTTGGTGATTTTGTTATATCTTAACATGCTTTCAAGAACAGTTTTTGTTCTATTTGAAACAAAAGCCTCTTTAGACTTTGCTGCTTTATATGCCAAGTTATATGAAAGAGTAGGATTCTGTGCAGCACTAGCAATAAAAGCAGATTGTTTTAAGGTTAATTTTTCAATAGACTTACCAAAATATTGCTGTGAGGCTGCTTCCACACCGTGAGCTTTTCCCCCTAAAAAAATAGTGTTTACATAAGCTTCTAAAATTTGGTCTTTAGTCAAAATCTTCTCTAACTTTAGCGAAAGAGAAATTTCTTGAACTTTTCTTTTTATAGAAGTTCTATTCTCCATAGAATCTTCTAAAAACATTCTATATTTAACCAATTGTTGAGTTATAGTTGATGCGCCTTGGAGACTTTCGCCACTCCCCTTTATTTTTATTTTTATATCATTTAATACAGCCCCACCCAATCGTTTTATGTCAATGCCCGGGTGTGTACCAAATCTAGAATCCTCAATACTTATAAATGCATCCCTAAGGGTGAGTGGAACTTTATTAATAGATATATTAGTTCTTCTTTCAGAGGTAATATATTCATCCATATACTTTGAATCATTGTCATATAGTATTGAGGGTTCATCTAATTTTAAAAATACATTAATATCTAAGTCAGGAGCTGTTTTAACCATAGCTAGGACTACTCCACTCATAGCTACCATGGCTATTAAGGCTATAAACATAATAGTAAAAACAAGGCTTTTAAAAACTTTCCTGCCCGTTGACTTTTTCTTCTTAGGTGTAGGCTTTTTATCTTTAATTTGAGTAGTTACTTTTTCTTTCATTGAATGTCCTCCTTGTATTTCTCTGGAGCGGATGATAATTATTAATTTACAAGTCTTATGTGAAAATACATATTGTAAAGTATAATTAGTTGTTAATATTATACCATATATTTATATTAATATAAAATATCCATTTTGATATACTATTTAATTCTGTAGCTTACAAGAACTACATATAATAACATATAATCTTAAATGGAGGTAATAAATATTAAAAACAAAGTTAAAACTAGAATATTAATAATTATAACCATAATTATGATAAATTTTACAATATTCATATATATTTTTGATAAAACCGTAATGCCCACCGTAATGGCAGTAGCTGATGCAGAAATGAGAGCAAAAGCAACAGAAATTGTTAATAGAGCAATTATTAATGAATATTCCAAGCAGTTTAACTACGATGAGATTATAAGAGTTGATAAAGATTCTGAAGGGAATATTGTAATGCTAAAAGCAGATACTTTAAAAATGAATAAAATAGCCTGTGATGTTGCGCTGCAAACCCAAAAGGAGCTCTTGAAATTGGGGGATATAGGCATCAAAGTCCCTATAGGTTATATAACAAGAAATAATATTTTATCTTATTATGGTCCACGCATAACCATAAAAATGCAGCCTGTAGGCCTTGTAGAAACTAAATATTCTTCTGAGTTTGAAAGTGCAGGTATAAATCAAACTAGACATAAGATCTATGTTAAAGTAAAAACCACAGTTAAAGTAATTATTCCCTTGAAAAGCAATGATATCGAAGTAGCTAATGAGATACCAATTGCTGAAACCATTATTGTGGGAAAAACACCCAATACTGCAATCGGTCTAGATTTAAATGGTACAGGTTTTAAACTGGGGAATAGTGGTGATAAGTAATATAAACATAAAAAAGTACGCAATTAAACGTACTTTTTTTATTTCTAATTATATTTTGTGGACATTCCAAAGGAAGAGGTGAAAAATACCTAATCTTCCCAATTAAATACGTAAGGTATATTTCTATAGTAGTCTCCGTAATTTAATCCATATCCCACTACAAAAAGATCTGGGATTTCAAAACAACAATAATCAGGTATTATATCAATTTTTCTTCGCTCATGCTTATCTAAAAGAACACAAGATTTAACAGAAGCAGCTCCAAGGGATCTTACCCTAGTCATAATAGAATTCATAGTTATTCCTGTATCAACAATATCATCCACTACTAATACATCAAAACCGGAAATATTGTCAGGGATGTCATTTATAATATTAACTGTTCCAGAGGACTCTTCGTCTGCACCATAACTTGAAGTTGTCATAAAACCTATTTTTGTAGGAACAGTTATTTGACGTACAAGGTCTGCAGTAAAGATGAAACTACCTCGGAGTAATGAAAGAATATATAATTTTTTTCCATCATAATCTTTGGATATTTCTAAACCAAGTTGTCCAACTCTTTCATCAATTTGGTCTTTAGATATAAGAATATTTACTTTTTTATCATCCAATGTTAATCCCGCCCTCGTTATATATTTACAATAGTGGTTCAATAGTATAAAATTATAAGATAGTTGTCAAGTATAAGAATACGAAAACTTGTTAAAATATATTAGAATGGAGTGATATGCGTTGATTTATGGAAATATTGATGGTGTTAAGATTTCAATTTTAAATAAATTAGAAAATGCTTGTGATATAAGAGTTTCAAAAGATTGCATTTTATCTGAAGAACTGGTAGATATACTAGTTGAGGTAACACAAGATTTAAAAAGAGAAGTCAGTGCGGCAATTGATAGAAAAGGTAAAATAATTAGTATGGCAATTGGCGACAGTAGCACAGTGGAACTGCCTATAATAGATATAAGAGAAGGGCGTTTATCTGGAGTTAAAATAGTACATACCCATCCCAATGGAAATTCTAGATTGTCTGCTCTTGATATGTCAGCACTAATAAAACTAAAGTTAGATTGTATAGTGGCTATTGGCATTTCAGAAAAAGAAGACTTAAAGTATAATGTAGGTTTTTGTGGAATAGAAAATAATATTCTAGTAGAAGAAGAAATAGGACCTCTAAGTATAGATCAAGTAATAGAATATGATATCATTGACAAAGTTAAACACATAGAAAAATTAATGAAGACAAGTGAAATCATTGAAGATGATGCAGAAAGAGCTATATTAGTGGGTATAGAAAGCGAAGAGGACTTAGTAGAACTTCGGGAGCTTGCAAAGGCCTGTAATGTAGAAACGGTAGATATAATTCTGCAAAATAGACATAAAATAGATCCAGCCTTATATATAGGTAGCGGTAAAGCAGAAGAAATTGCGGGTTTTAGACAAGCGCTAAGAGCGAATTTAGTTATTTTTGATGATGAATTATCTGGCTCGCAAGTTAGAAATTTAGAAGAAGTGCTTGGGTGCAAGGTTATAGACAGGACTACATTGATATTAGAAATATTTGCACGAAGAGCAAGAACTAGGGAAGCAAAAATTCAAGTTGAACTTGCACAATTAAAGTATAGGTTACCACGTTTAAAGGGACTTGGAACTATGCTTTCAAGAACCGGTGCGGGAATTGGAACAAAGGGGCCTGGAGAGAAAAAATTAGAAATTGATAAAAGACGAATACGCGAAAGTATTTTTGATTTAAACAAAGAATTAGAAAAAATAAGAACTACCAGAAGTGTACAAAGGGAAAAGAGAAGTCGCGAAAGTGTTTCGAAAATATCCTTAGTCGGGTACACTAATTCAGGAAAATCAACACTTAGAAATACATTATGCGATGTAGCTGCGCTAAAAAGTGCAGTTCAAAAAGATAAAGTCTTTGAAGCAGATATGCTATTTGCAACCTTAGACGTAACAACAAGAGCACTACTATTACCTGATAATCGTGTGGCAGCAGTAACGGATACTGTAGGTTTTATAAGAAAACTTCCTCATGACCTGGTGGAAGCCTTTAAATCTACATTAGAAGAAGTTGTATATTCAGATTTATTGATGCACATAGTAGATGTATCCTCAGATAGTGCAGAACTACAAATAGAAGCTGTAGATTTGGTATTAACAGAACTTGCGGTAATTGATAAGCCAATGATATTGGTGTTAAATAAAATTGATAAAGCCTCACCAGAAAACATCTTAAAGATAAAAGAAAAATATAAAAATTTAAAATGTATAGAAATATCCGCTAAGTATGGCACAAATTTGGAAGAGTTATTAAGAGAAGCTTGTGAAGATCTTCCGTATACGCTTAAAAAATTTAATGTACTTATACCATACACTGATCAATCCATGGTGGCATATTTGCATAGAGGTTCTAAGGTAGAATCAGAAGAATACAGTGAAGAGGGAACTCTTATGTCAGTACAAGGGGACGATGAAATATATAACAAGTGTGAAAAATATATTGTAGTTTAAAATATATTGTAGTGTAAAATATCATTAATGAACTAATGGATAAGGTTGTGTTATTACACTTATTAAAAAAATAAAAAAGGTGTAATAAAATCTATGGATACCTTATATAATTAAGTATTAGGTCTATTGAATTTATCATAGTATATAGGAGTAGTTATGGATGAGGATAAATTAAATTCAGATAATGAAACGAGGCAAAATAAAAAACAAATTACACATAATCCGAATTACCAATATGAAAAAAAAATTATAGATGATATTACTCAGCAATATAAGAATACCTATGAAGGTTCATCTATTCAGCAACCATTAACTGAAGCTAGTGACACCAGCAATACTTCTGACAGTTTTGATTTTAAATCATTGACAGATAAGGTTGTAAATATAAATATTTTAAGATTTGAGTTGGATAGATTACCTTTGGACTTCAAAGCAAGGGCTTATTTTGAAAATGATGTAAAACCACTAACAGATACTTTAACGGTGTTGTCCTTTGCAGCCGGTAATTTTTCCATCTCTGCGTCTAATATGTCAAATACAAATTTTGGGCATGCTTCAAAAATAAAAGATGCTCTAGATTTAGTTGTAGATGTTAATGAAATCGCCGATGACTTAATTGAGGTATTGAGATGTAAAATTGATAATATGCTGAAACTCGCTAAGTATGATTGTGATTGTAAATAATTTTTATAATATTAAAGAGAATCAGGGTTGATATGGCCTTGATTCTTTTATTTAATTTGCTAGGAAATTAAGGGTTATTATTATTAAAACTGGTAAAAATAAATATGGTAATGAATTTGGAGGTAATATAATGAAAAAAATATGTCCGGTTTGCAATAATCTAGAAAGAAAAATTTGCAAGTGTGAAAAATGTAGTGCTATAATGATGGATAAAGGAATAATACAAGAATATTTCGACGATTATACTGCTAATATGGAAATTAATGACCATGATCAATTCTGTGTCCATATATATCAGTGCAGTAATTGTAATTTTTATGACAGAATTAAAATCAACAAAATATTGATTTAAGAAAATCGATTTTGTAGTAGGAAACTAAAGCACACTAAGAACTGGGGGGAACAGGAATGACAAAAACTATTTTACAATATCAAAATGCCTTTAATAGTGTAGTGGATAGAATAAAAATTGATGAATCAGTTTTATCAGTGATGGTATTTGGAAGTATGGTGACAGGAGATTTGTGGGAAGAATCAGATATTGATCTTTTCGTAATTGTCAAAGAAAATTTCGAGAAAATTAGAGATATATATACGCAGGAAAAAGGTATTCCTGTTCATATTAAACTCATGGGTAAAGAAAAATTTATACAAATTTATTCTGACAATCTAAAGGGCGGATATATACATAGAATTTTCTCATCTTCAAGGCTAGTGTTTTCAAAAGATATGGATGTAACAGTAAGGTTCGATGGTGGTAGATTTTTCCCGGATGTTGATAGAGAACGATGGGGTATGTTTTTTTTAGGAAAGCTTTTAAAAGATATGGGAGTATGTAAAAAGTATTTATGGAGCAATGGGATATATACATCCTACAGTACAGCCATAAGATGTATAGAAAAGTATTCAAGACTATTTGTTAATTCATCAGGGTATATGATTAGCAAGGACGTTTTGGCCATGGCCATGAATTTAAATGATGATTTTAAACAATGTGTTGATAAATTATTTTTTGAAAAATCAAATATAGCAGATACGATTCAAGAAACGATGACATTTCTAGAGGAAAGCATTAATTCAAGTATTAAGAGTAATTGCGACTTACTTTTAAACTTTATGAGAGAGCAAGATAAGTTTTTAAGCGCTGAGGAAATTATGGCAGAGGATTTATTTGTGCATTTTGATATAGACATGGAAGAATTGCTTAACAAACTATGGGAAAGGGATATTATTAAAAAGGAAACAAGAGATTTTAAAATTGACAAGGAAAAAATCTTATTTAAGCAAAATGTATATTTTGTTTAAAATTTTTGAAATAAATAGGTGTAGTTATGCAGAAGTATGAAATCAAGTTCAACTTAGAAATCCCCAAGTATATAGAAATATCAAAACATATAAAAAAGATGATTGATGAAAATAACCTTGATGACGGTGAAAAATTACCTTCTATAAGAAAATTAGCAAAAAAATTGATGGTTAATGAGGTTACCGTAGTTAGTGCTTATAAAAAACTTGAAGCTGAGGGCTATGCATATCAAAAGATGGGCAGTGGAACTTATGCTAAAAGAAGAGATACAAATATAAAGTTTAAAAAAGAATATTCAAATACCTTAAAAAAGATTTCTGGGCAAGAGCTTAAAATATATGTAGATTTTACAGGAGAAATCACCAGTAGTGAATTTTTCCCAGTAACAGTATTTAAAGATGTATTGAATGAAGTATTAGATAGAGATGGTGCAGAAGCTTTTGCATATAAGGAAGCTTTGGGGTATGAAGGACTTAGAAACAGTATAAGTAGTTTTTTTTGGGACAATAAGGTAAGCTCTGAGGATATATTGATCCTTTCCGGGGCACAGCAGGGTATTGATATAGTGTCAAAATCTATAATAAATATTCATGATAATGTTGTTGTAGAAAAACCAACCTATGGTGGTGCACTAACGGTTTTCAAATGGAGAAGGGCTAATATATTTGAAGTTGATATCTTAGAAGATGGCATAGATTTACTACAATTTCAAGAAATACTAAAGAAGAATAGAATAAAATGTTTTTATGCCATGAGTTATTTTCAAAATCCTACAGGAGCCACCTATAGTCTGGAGAAAAAGCTAAAAATATTAGAACTTGCAGAGGTCTATGATTTTTATATTGTTGAAGATGATTATTTATCTGAGCTAATATATGACCAAAAGCAATATAAGAGTTTTAAGAGCTTAGATGCATTTGACCGAGTTATTTATATTAAGAGTTTTTCAAAGATATTTCTGCCAGGAATAAGACTAGGATATATGATATCACCAGAGAAATACAAAGAGCACATTCAAAATTCAAAAATTAACACAGATATATCAACTTCAAGTCTTATGCAGCGTGCCCTAGATTTATATATAAATAAAGATCTTTGGAAACAGCATATAAATTATCTTAATATGGCTTATAAAGACAAATATGACTTTATGATAAATTGTATAGATAAATATTTAGTCAATAAAGTTAGTTATTTTACTCCTGGAGGGGGCATTAATTTTTATTTTAAATTAGCTGATGGTTTGTTAATTAATTCTATGGACTTGTTTTATAGCTGCAAGAATAGAAAAGTTTTAATTACACCTGGAGTTTTATTTTATAAAAATGCGCAGCAGGGCAATAATTATTTTAGATTGAGTTTTTCAGAATTAAAAAAGCCCGAAATAGAAGAAGGGATTAAGATTATATCAGAAATATTAGAGAAAATACAAACAAGGTAAGGTGAGAAGCTTTTGAAAAAGGGATTAGTGGACATCGACTGGCAATCCATTGGGAAATATTCCCATGAAGAAATATCTTATTTCTTGTTTTTAGAGGGCAAAACTATGGAAGCCATATGTAAAATCAGAAATTTGGATAATGCCATTGTGCAAAAACATATTATAGATGGTAAAATAAAATATAGATTTTTAGTGAAAAGCAATGATACTAATGAACTTTTCAAAAGTATTGCGAACGCTGGAAAAGAGGATAAAATTTATTTTTTAAATTCAATGAGCGAGGAAAATAAAAATAAATTAACTACACTCATAAAAACTAGTTATGGGGAGATGTATCCTAAAGACAAAGAGGCTGCAGTTTGGATTTTAGGTGAATTAAAAGATGTGGCTTGTTTAGATATTTTAATCAAAGCTTCTGTGAATAAATCCATAAATATACGTAGAATGGCAGTTTCGGCAATGGGAAAAATGGGTGATGAAAGAGCAGAAGTGGCATTACTTAGAGCTCTTTCTGACGAGAATCCACAAGTGGTAAGTTATGCAATAAAATCTCTAGGTAAAATAAAAAGTGAAAAAGCTATTACAAAAATAAAATACTTATATGAGAATACGGACAAAAAATACATAATTGATGCGGCTCAAAATTTTTTATCACTGATGGAGCCAATATAGAGAAAAACTACGGGCTAGCCTTAAATTTCACTCTAGAACATCGAGTCAATGACGGGAGAATTTGAATGAGTTATTTTACAATAAAAGATGAATCAAAAGCTGAATTTAAAGAGAAAAAGTCCATTTTTATCGGTCATGGGAAAAGAGTTGAAACGGAAGAAGAAGCTAAGGAATTTATCCAAAAGATTAAGAGTCAGCACAAAGAAGCTAGGCACAATGTTTATGCCTATATAATTGGTGAAAATAGAATGATACAGAGATATAGTGATGATGGAGAACCTCATGGTACAGGAGGGATCCCTATGCTAGAGGTTTTAAAAAAGAGCGACCTTACAGATGTAGTTGTAGTAGTTACTAGATATTTTGGAGGAATCCTTCTTGGCACTGGTGGGCTTGCAAGAGCATATTCTAAAGGGGCTTCCCTAGCCATTAAAGAGGCAGGGGTAGTGGAGAAGGTTAAGGGTATTCCATTAGAAATAGTAATTGAATATGATCTACTTGGAAAGCTGCAACATGTATGTGCAGAGGGAAACACTCATATAGAGAATATAGAGTATACTGACAAAGTGAAAATTAAAATTCTTTGTGAGTTTAATAATCTAGAAAAATTACAGTCACAAATAACTGAAGTTACCTCTGGAAAAGCAATGTTTGAAGAAGAAGAGACGAAAATGTACTTCAAATTAGAAAACAGATTGTACGAATAATACGTGGAAAACAACCTCCTTTAGTAAATTGTAAGAAAAGTATAAATACTTTTCTTCTTTTATTTGAAAAGTACATTATTCGATGATATAATGGGAAAGTAATGTACTTATAACTAATTCATAGGATTATTGCTATATATTAGGCATAATCAAAAAAAATTTCACACATAAAATAGTTAGTTGGGAGGAATTTCAAATGTCGGGACATTCAAAATGGCATAACATACAACAGAAAAAAGGTAAAATGGATTCTAAAAGAGGTAAAATATTCACAAAAATAGGTAAAGAATTAATAATGGCAGCAAAAGGTGGTGCAAGTTTAGAGATTAATGCTAAACTTAGAGATGTAGTAGCAAAAGCTAAATCTAATAACATGCCTGCTGACACAATAACTAGAGCAATAAAAAAAGGCTCTGGGGAGCTTAATGACATAAACTACGAAGAAATAGTTTATGAGGGTTATGGAGCAGAAGGCGTTGCTGTAGTAATTAACACATTAACAGACAAAAAAAATAGAAGTGTAGCAACTGTAAGACATGCTTTTGATAGATGTGGTGGAAACATGGGAGCGGCAGGATGCGTAAACTGGATGTTTGCTAAAAAAGGACAAATTATCATAGAAAGAACAGCGGCTATGGATGAAGATGAAATCATGATGTTAGCACTAGAAGCAGGTGCAGAAGATTTCAACGCAGAAACAGAAATGTTTGAAATTATCACAGCTGTAGAAAACTTTGGAGCAGTAAGAGAAGTGCTAGAAGCAGCAGGATTTGAATTTGCATCTGCAGAGCTTACAATGATACCAGATAACATGATACCTGTTAGCTTAGAAGGCGCAGGTAAGGTACAAAGGCTTATAGATATGCTTGAAGATGATGACGATGTACAAGACGTTTATCATAATGCAGAGTTCCCTGAGGAATTTGAGGGATAAAGGGCTGAGAGGCAATGGCATGATGGTAAACGTTTAAGAAAATCGTTCTATGATGGCATACGAATAGGTTAATGTGTTTCAGTTATGGATGTACGAGTTGAACACCTTATTATATTGATAATTAGTCAATATGAGAGGGTGTTTTTTTATGTTAATAAATGATTCGTTAAAAGAATTTATATTTGATTGTGAGATAAGAAAAATTAGTCCAAGAACTTTAAAGAGTTATAGAAATAATAATCAGAGGTTTTTTAACTACATTAAAAAAGAATTTAATATTACTGAATTAGAAGAGTTTTCGCATTTGCATATTAAAAACTACTTTAGATTTTTAATAGATAAAGGACTTACGGAAACTTATGCAAATGGAATTTTAAAATGTATGAGAGCATTTTTTGTATACTGTATTAATGAAGAATATGTGAGTAAAAATCCATGTTTAAAAATATCATGGCAAAGAGAACCTAAGATTTTAATAAATACATTTACTGATTTGGAAATGATAAATATGGTAAATGCTTTTAACTATTTTAACTATTTAAATGCAAGAAATAAAACTATCATAGCTTTTCTAGTTGATACAGGAGCAAGGAATGCTGAGACTTGTAGCATATTAAACAATAACATAAAGGACAATTATGTTCTAATTCAAGGGAAAGGTAATAAACAAAGGCAAGTCGGATTAAGTCCAGAACTAAGAAAGATTATGATGAAATACAATAGGATTAAAGAGTTTTATTTTAAAGATAAGAATATTAATTATGATAACTATTTTTTATCAAATACAGGATTACCACTTACCATTGAAACTATTGAAAGAGTGGTCAAGATTGCAGGTACAATAGCAGGTGTAAGGAAAGATATAAGATGTTCCCCTCACACAATAAGACACTATTTTGCTCAAAAACAGTTGCGTAATAAGTTAGATATTTACAGTTTATCTCGTATTCTTGGACATGAGAATGTCATGATTACAAAGATATACCTACAGTCAATAAAGGATGAAGATATAGTTACTATGTCTATCAAAACCTCGCCATTATCAACATTGAGTAGGAGAAAATAATCAATCAATATGGAAATAAAGGATACTATAGCAGTTTATACAAACATAATTTAAATTGTACAATAGAAAATTTATTTGAAATGGTTGGAAAAACCTTTTAAAAGGAATTATATACTAATTTTAACTATATTTATATTGATTTTAAGATTATTTAAATATATAATTTGTATTAGAACAAAGGGGGCAGAATAAAATGGAAACTAGGTTAGAACTGAATAAAACGGAAACTAAGGTAGAACCGAGTAGAATGGAAACAAAGTTTTGTAAATTTTGTGGGGAAAAAGTAGCTATAGATGCAGTGATATGCATTAAATGTGGTAGACAGATTGAAGAAATTAAAATGGGCATACAAAATGCACCAGCTCAACCTCAGCAAATAATTATTAATAACTCTAGCAATAGTTCAAATAGCAGTGTTAATAATAACAACATTGGCGGGGTACCAATGGGTAGACCAAAATCCAAGATGATGGCATTACTATTGTGTATATTCTTAGGATGGTTAGGAGGGCATAAATTCTATGAAGGTAAAACTTTAATGGGAATCATATACTTATTTACATTTGGATTAGTTGGTATAGGCATAATAATTGACTTTTTAGCATTACTAGTAAAACCAAGTACATATTACGTATAATATAATCAATATTAATTTAGAAGGAAAGGATATTATTTAAGATTTAAATATTATAATATCTATAAAAATAACAATACTGCACTTAGGGGGAACCCAGTGCAGTATTGTTTTTTTTAGTCATTATTTAAAAAGGATTGGTGTTTAAATTATAGACTATTTTGAAAATTTTATTTACTGCATCTATTTAAATAAAGAAATTTTTACAAATGTGGCAAAATGTATTATAATTGAAATGTAAAACAAAGGGGGAGAATATATGAGAAATAAGCTGAAAAGCTTCAGTGCCATATTGATTTTTACATTCTCATTTTATCTATTAGCCAATATTGCAGTACCAGTACAAGCAACGACAGCTAAAGTAGTACAAGCTCCTGTAAAAGTATCAGCAAGTGTAAATAGCAAAACACCTTTTCAGAATACAATAGTTAAGGTTACAGTAAATGGACCTGCAACAAGTTCTGTTAAAATAATTTGCCATTATAGAACTGACGATGCTACATATAAAGACACGATTGCTTCAAATGGTAAAAGAGTAATTCAGGTTAAAATAGGAAACGCTACCAGAAAGTTTAATGTAGTTGTTGATGTATTGGTAACTTACAAAGGTAAGATATATACTACTAAAACCTCATTTAAACCTATGTAAGTATAAGAAAGCTTAAGGTTAGAGAAATCTAGCTTTAGCTTTTTTATTTTTTGTTTATTCAAAATTGTTAAAAATGGTATTATATGTTGTAAATATAAAAATAATGTATTATCATAGAAATTGTGAGGTTGTTTCTTTAAGTCAGGAATTGGACAAGCTTATTTTTCAATATTATTCATGTGAAATACAAATATAAATAGAGTTAAAAATATAAATAAAAATACTGCACCTAGGGGATACCTAAGTGCAGTATTTTTTTCATTAGTTCGTTAATTATCATAATAAAAAGATTATTTAAATTATAGACCATTCTAAAAATTTTATTCACTTAATTTAGTAAATAAAGGGTTTTTTAACACTTGGAGATAGTGTAAAATTATACTTTTATCTTTTATTTACCCTAAAATTGTCCATCAGTCCATTGTGGCTATGCCTACGTCCCCCATGATGGGGAATAGGAGCAATTCTCAGGGCTTTTAAATCCAATAATGATAAGATATATGAATAAGAGGTGTATCTTCAATGAGAGTGATATTTTCGACCAAGATACAACGGTTTAGAAGGTGTTGTATTAATATGATTTTATAAAAATTGTTATACTTTAGAGACGTGATAAAAAACATCAATAGTAACGATATGGTTCTGATTTACTTGTGGGTAAAACCACCTCTAACAAAGCATATAAGCCACCCAACACTTTTAAAACGGACTGAGGTGCAATCGTATCATGCCGATTGGATGTGCTTAGAGTGGCTTATATGTATGGACATAATTACCACTATATTTACCTACAATTTGTTAATATAATTAAATTGTAGTAAGTAACTAAAGATGAGGTGAATGTTATGGCAGATATAAAAAAAATTAAACAAATGTTAATTGAACGTAATGAACAACAAATTAAAAGAGAAAATGAACTCCAATATAATAGAATGTTTATTAGAAGAACAAAAAAAATTAGACCAGAAGTAATTGCTAGAATTGCAAATTATTATAATGCGAATTATCATATGAAGAGTTTTATACAAATTGAATATTATTCGGGCATAAAAGATATTTTGAAACAATGTAATATTAAACCACATGAATTTAGAAAGTATTGTAAGCAATATGATATTGTATATAACAAATCTACATTTTTATATGATATACCGTTAGAGCTAGCACAAAACATTTTTTCTGAATGTAACATTTTAGAATATAATAACGTGAAAAAAGAAATAAAAATATCAGGAAGAGAAATAGAAATTCTAAAACGTGAAATGGAAAACAAAGCGAATATTATTTCTAATAAAGTAAAAGAACTAGAAAATTCTTATAATGAATTAAATCATAAAATAAATGGTTATGTTAAATGAATAAGTATAATTATGACAAATTCACAGAATTGATATTAAAGGTTACAAAATTAAAAAACGTTGATGAAGCATTATACTTTTTAGCTAGAAAAGGGAATGTTGGGAGACCACATATGTATAAGATAGACAATGCTAAGTTTGCTGATTCTATATTATATTGTTTAAAAGCTGTTGAATATGATAAAAAGAGTTATGATAGAAACGTTGTTACTGATTATTTAAATAAATATTTTAAGAATCGGAGTGGATTAGTAGAGATTATGAAGCCGATAATTGATGAAACAAAAATTATGGTTGAAAACTGCTTAAAAAAGTATGAAGATTACATAGTATCTGAATTTACTGAAAAACAAGTTAAGGAAATTTTTATCAATAGAGTTATTTGGACAAAGGTAGAGTACTCAGATTATTGCTTTGATAATCTTAATCTGATAAAGTCTAAGGCTATACATAGTACTTATGCATATAATATTTTAATAGATAAGTATAATTGTAAGTTTAATACTAGAATGGGTAAAGCCAGTGAAAGAACTCAGAAAAAAATGGAATTGGTAAATGAAAAATTTGATTATAAATTAAAGGAAATAATTTTATATTTACAACCTAATCATAAAAAAAAATTCATTGCAGAATATTTAAATATACCTGCTAGTTTATATAGAAGTATATTGAAAAATATGGACTTAATGCGAGGACATAAGCAAATAGAACAGAGCGAGATTGACTCATTAAAATTACTTGATAATGAAAATGAAATTATTAAAATAAACATTGAGATTACTGAATCTGAAATAAATGAAGTTGAACCTTTAAGAATGGAGATGTATGAAAATCTATCGGTAAAAGAAGGCATTAGAAAGCAATGTATACATTATAAGATTGAGAGAAATCCTAAAATTGCAGAATTATCAAAAAAATACTTTATGCAAAAATATGGTGCATTATTTTGCGAATGTTGTGAAAAAAATTATGAAGATAAATACGGCGAATTAGGTAAAGGCTATATAGAAGCTCATCATGAAAATCCATTAGGTGAGAATGAGGGTGCTGTAGAAACTAAAATTAAAGATTTTAGAATGGTTTGTTCAAATTGTCACAGTATGTTGCACAGAAAAATGCCTTGTTTAAAAGTAGAGGAATTAAAAAAGATAATAATAGAAACGGAAAAAAGGTAGAGGGATAATTTAGTCCTCTACCTTTTCTTTACTTGTTGTCTCTAAGTAAAGAATATTTAATTTCAATCCTCAGTTGACATTGAAAAAAGACTAGCACTCGAAAATGCTAATCCTCTTTAACATAATCATATATAGTTACTTGTCTATTTGTAGCAGGTATTTGCACAATCAAATCTTCAATTTTACACTTAAAAAAATCACATAAACTATCTAAATGTTCTCGTGATATAGTTTTCCATGTATCGTTATAGTAAGCACTAATAGTAGGTTGCCTTATCCCAGTTATACTTGCAAGTTCAGATTGAGTTATTCTTTTTTCAGCCATTTTCAAATGAAGTTTCATTTTAATCATTAACAGCACCTCCACGTATATATTTTACACTATTTATATAAATTATTCAATTAGAAAATAATTTATACGAAATAGTTGACAAGTTATACGAAAGGAGTATAATGTAATTATGGGAAACAAAAACATAAAAAATAAAGTTTTCTATAGTTGGAATTTATAGCTATAAGAAAGTAATTCGTAAGAGGGTAGCAACCTTAACTTAATAAAAAAGTACCAACACAATCACAAGTATTAAATGTTAGGCACTCCGTCGCAAGAGTAACTAGGAGGTCAAAGAAATATATGTTATATATTGCTAAAATATGTGAATAAGTGTAAACTATATAGTGTAGAGCATACTAGAATAGGCTTTGAACACTGTAGAAGAAATGATGGTCAGAATAAAAATGTTATTTAAAAACTAAATAAAACAATAGGGGGAATTATTAATGACTACATTAACAAACATTTACATTAACAAAAATGGGGAGTTAAATTTCGACAATGTTGGAAGGTTAGCTTCACTACTAGATTTACAAGAAGAGGTTTGTTGCACAGGCATTATATTCAATGAATTACTTCAAACGTCAGATGGTATAGTAAAGTGGCAGTCAGCAGAGCAACAAAGAAAGATACTTGAACTTGATGAAGATATAACAGAGGAAGAAATGCAAGCAGTAGAAGGAGAATATTTTTTAATAAATAAAGATGTTCCAAGTCTTTACACAAATTTTATAAATGATATTGATTTAGAAGAAGTTTTAACAGTTACTTTTAATGAAGATAATTTAATGTTAGTGGCTATTACAAAATTATGGAATAATAACTGGACTTATATTTATAACTACTTTATAGATAATAAGAATGAATTACAAAAAAATAAAAATATGATACCAACTTTTATGTTAAAAGCTATCTGTAATACAGTAGCATAAAACAAATTAATGAGTTAGCGATGCTAAACTACAGAGGAGAATGTTAAGAATGAGTAGAACAGGTTATTTCAGATGGGAAGTTTGGAAATGTGATTTAAGTGAACTTGGAATGGAAAATCATTTTTGTATTATAGTATCAAATTTTAAAAATAACACTAAAAATGTAAATGTACAAGTGTGTTTAATAACTTCTAATTTAAAAGAATATTCCAATAGAGTTAGTGTAAATATTTTAACTCAATCTCAGATAAAATGTGATACTATTCTAACATTGTCCAAAGAAAAATTACTATACAAACAGTGTAAAATTGAAGATATATTTATTCAGCTAGAGGTGGAGAAAAATCTTCAAATTCAATTACAATTATCTGAAAGTTTTATAAACAATGACATAGAGCAAATAGAAAAGTACCTTGGGAAAGGAGTTATGCAAATGGATAATGAAAGTGAGCTGGTACTGCTAAGAAACAATATATGTACTTTAGCAGTACAATGCAAATATGAGGAAGCTATAATATTATGTGATAAATCAATAGAATTAGCATCATCATCATTACTTGAAAATAAAAATGATTTTTTATGGCACAGTTGTTACCATCGTGGTTTAATGTTTAGTAAATTACGCAATTATGAACTAGCATATGAATCATTAAAACAGGCATTGAAATATGTTGGGAGTTTACGAAACGGATTAAATTTTAGATATAGTTGCACAATGTGGGTTATAGCAATTTGCTTTGAAAACTTAGGCAATGTTTATGGTTCAATACAAATATTTAATAATTTACGTAAATATTGTAAAAAAGTTGGTAAAACATCCATGCGAATAGAAATGATTTTTAATGTTTATAGGTTAAAGAACAATGTACCTAAGATGAAATACTTAATTAGTTTAGTAGAAAAAATGGAATTCCGTGAACGGGAAACCAATAAAACTAAAGATGTATTGTTAGAAGATATGAGAAAGGATTTAGAAGAAATAACTAATGCAATAAACTAGTTAACTCTAGTTTAAATATATACCAAGGAGGTTCACAAGATGAACAATAAAACAAAAAAAAACTTAAAGAGAGCAATTGCAGGAGGGTTAATGGCACTAACACTGACTGTATTAGTACCAAACGTTACAGCTAAGGCTACAGATGGTCCGATAGTTTGGTCAATTAAGAAACCACAAGTAACAAAATAACTCTAGCAGTACATAGAAGCTTTGGGGTGACTAGCAATCACCTCAACATTTTCTAAAAATTTAAGACGATAAACCCAATAAATCTTGTATTTTATTTAGTCTTGTTTTAAATGAGGCTATAGGCTAGTTTCAAAAATCACATTTTAGGCATGATATGTACAATAATCGTTCAGTGATAGTTGAAAAAGATAAAGTTAATAAAGTAATTTATACAATATTGAATATGTATTGTATAAATTTACTATAAGAGGTGATGAATAAATGTCAAATATGACAGAACGACTTAATTGTGAAGCTGAATTATGGGGAATGGTTAAATTTCAAAATGAATTAAAAGAATGGGATACAAAAGAAGATAAAATTAAAAATATATACTGTAATATACTCCCTGCATCTGCACGCTATAAGTTCGGGTGTTGCTTCAAAAGATTCACTACAGGCATCTTTAATATCTGCAAAACTTGCAAAAGCAGGGTTTACAGATTCTAATTCTGCCCTAAAAGTTCTTATGGCGACCATGAATGTCTACGGACTTAAAGGTAGTGAAGCAATGGGGAAAATAGCAGATAAAATGCTTGTAGTTCAAAATAAAGGTGTAATTACAGTTGCAGAAATGGCAGAAAGTTTAGGAAGTGTAACCCCAGTTGCACAAGCAGTGGGAGTGTCAATTGATGAATTGGACGCAGGAATAATTGCATTAACTAAAAATGGTATAAAAGCCGATGAAGCAAGTGTACAACTTAAAGGTATGTTTACAAGTATAATTAAACCTTCTAAAGAAGCGTCTGAATACGCTAAAGAATTAGGATTAAATTTTAGTGCTTCAGGTTTAAAATCTAAAGGGTTTGTAAAATTCATGGAAGATGTTAAGCAGAAAACTGGTGGAAGTTCAGAGAAAATGGCTAAACTTTTCGGAAATGTAAGGGCACTTACAGGTTCTTTAGTACTTACAGGAGCAGGATTTAAGGATTTTAAAGATGGATTAGGACAAGTTAAAGATAGTACAGGTATGACAGATAAAGCCTTCGAAATTATGGAAAATACTATTGGGTCAAAGTGGGAGAAAATTAAAAATAGATTTAAAAATACTTGTACAAGCATTGTAGATGCTCAAAGTGGAACATTAGGGAAAGTAGCAGATGGTGTTGGTGCATGGCTTATAGCAAACGAAGGAAATATTGCAAAGTGGGTAGATAACATTGGAAAAATGATTGAGAAAATTTTTGGTTATTTTAAAAAGGTTGTTGATTTCTTAATAGAACACAGAAACGCAATAGAAAATTTTGCTATAGTATTTGGAAGTTTTTATATTGCAGTAAAAGCAGTATCAGCATTAAGTGCAGTAATAAACATATGTAAAGTAGCATGGTTACTATTTAATGGTACTTTAGTATTAACTCCTTTTGGTTGGTTAGTATTGGCAATAGGAAGTGTTATAGCAATCGGTGTTTTGTTGTGGAAGAATTGGGATTTTGTTAAAACTAAAGCCGATGATTTCTGTTTTGGTATAAAGAACGCATTTTCTAATGTTGGAACTTTTATAGGCAATATTTTTAAAGGAATGGCAAATGGATTTATAGATAATATAAATAAAATGATAGGAATTATCAATAAATTGCCTGGAGCCAAAGTAGGCTTAATTGCAAAGTATGAAATGGGTGATTATTCTTCTTTAACAAGACCACAAGGAACTAGTGCAAGTAGAAGTTATGATGCTTTGGCTACTAGAAAAGAAACAATTTCAACAGGTAGTGCTATTAAAAATGCACACAAAGGTATACCTGCAAATGCATTAGGAAGTCAATATAGTTGGGGTGGTGCAACATTAGTTGGAGAACGTGGAGCAGAAGTTGTTAATCTCAACAAAGGGGATACTGTATCAACTGCTAGTAATACAACTAAGGCATTAGGTGGTAAAGGTGATGTAAAAGTATATGTAACTATAGAAGGCAATGTAATAGGAAATGAGGAATATGCAGATTCCATAGGTAATCACGTATGGAATAAAATTGAATCAGCATTATCAAATATGTAAAGAGTGGCTTATATAGTCACTCTTATTTTTATAGAAGGGATGTGGCTATATGACAAATCAGTCAGCAGAAATATATATATCAACAATAGACCGAAAAGAAGTATATCGTTTTACAAATATTCCAGAAGAGTTTCCTACACTTTCACAATCGGCTAAAAACGAACAATTTGATACGTTTAATAATGGTGAATATAATTTACTGAATGGAGCAGGAAATTTTAGTTTTAGTTTGGGGTGTATGCTCCCTTGTCACCAATACTCATTTTGTAAGGGTGACTGGAAAAATAGTGGAAGAATTATATCACTAATGAAAAAAAGTATGGTGACTAAAATACCTATTAGATTTATTTTTAAAGGTGTGGGTGATGTAGATGTTATTAATATCATAATGACTTGCGAAAAGCTAGATTGGAACTATAATCATCAATTGGATTTTGTTTTTAGTGCAGATTTCAAAGAATATAGGGCTGGGTAGGTGAAAAAATGAAATATGAATTAATAGCACTCGTTGGTGGAAAGTGGATAAATATATTACTAAAGAGTAATGGAATTAACTGGTCTAGTGATAAAGATACATTAGGCATACAGTTAAGTTTTGCGAGTTTATTTGATTTAGTAGAAGGAACACACATACAACTAAAAATAAATTCTAAGGTAGCATTTACAGGTATATTAGTTAAGAAAACTAAAAGTAAATTAACTTACAGTTATACTTGTTTTGATTATGGGTGGTATTTAAATAAAAATGAAACCGTAATTCAATTTAACAAAATAAATTCAAGTGATGCAATAAAACAACTATGCTCAAAGTTTGGAATCAAGTGTAATGTTGTGCAAATAGATTATGTGGTAAAAGATACAAAAACCAAGTCAGTTAAAAAAGTTAAAATTACTACTATTATAAATAAAATTTATAAAGACCAAACTATAAGTTCAATAATTGATGATATTTTAGAAACTGCTACATTAGAGTTAGGTACAAAATTTATAAAAGAAATGATTGGAGATACCCTTTATATTAGAAAACAAGCAGAATATAAAATATTTCCTAAATTTATATTATCAAGTGATTTACAGGTAAACTCGTCTATTGAAGATATGAAAAACAAAGTAATAGTTGTTAGTAATGAAGAAAAAAGTAATAGAGTTTTAGCAAGTGTAAGTAGTCCAAATAATATAAAAATCTATGGTGGATTGCAAGAAGTTTTAACAGTTGAAAAAAAGGATGAAAGTAAGGCTAAGAATATAGCTAATAACTTTCTAAAAGAAAACAATAAAGTATTCAGAGATACAACATTAAATATAGTTGTAATAGAGGGTGGAGAAGAAATAAAGGCAAATAGAAGTATAGGATTAAAAATAATAAGTATGGGATTAAATGGTTGGTATAATATTAAAGGTGCAAATTGTACACTTGAAAATGGTCAAATGAAATGCTCATTAACATTAGAATGGTAGGTGATAATATATGAATTATGGTGTAAAGTTTGCAAAGAGTTTTAAAGAAAGAAATAATGCAAAAATTATAGGAAATGTTATAGGTACAGTGTTATCTATTACACCTCTAAAGATTGGAATTTTAGGAAATGAAGTAATGCTTGATAATACTAATTGTTTTTTATGTAGTAATTTAGTTGAAAATTATAAAAGAAATGCAATTATAAAAAATACAGACACTAATATAATAACTAATGTAGAGGTTACATTTAAAGATATATTAAAGGTTGGTGATAAAGTTTTGGTATTGCCTAATGTAGATGAACAAATATTTTACATAGTGGATAAGGTGGTGATGTAAATGGAAGATAGTATATTCCCCACAATTAATATTGAAGAAGATTTTATTTTAGAGAATTATGATGAAGTCATAGTAGAAGAAACAGAACTAGTAAAAATGGGCAGAGGTTTTAAATTTGATTTTGCAAATAAAAAATTTATAGTTGAGGCTGGGAAAGTAAAGGAAACCACGGAGTTAGAAACTATAGAACAGTGGGTATGTTTAACTTTAATGACTTATAAAGATAAATATAATGTTTATACAAATTCCAATTTTTATTGCAATATAGAAGATTTAATTGGTCAGAAACCAAATGCTTTTATGTTAGCAGAGTTGCAGCGTGAGATTAAAGAATCATTGATTAAACATAGATATATAAGTTCTATAGAAAATTTTACAATTATTTATGAGAAAAGAACTTTAACTGTAGGATTTGATGTAACTCTTATGAATAATTCTATTCTACCTATAAACCAAAAAATATAAGAGGTGAGGTGATAAGATATGTTTGAAAATAAAACAGTGCCTAATATAACTACAGAAATGCTAAGAAATATTGATGATAGTTATGAAAAAACAGTAGGAAATCCAACTGCCGATATAGTTACAAGTTTTGCCATAGAAAGTAAAAATTTATGGTTAGAACTAGCAAATTTATTTAATAAATTAGATGTAGATTTATTGGTGGGAGATGAATTAACAAAATATGTTTTACAAAGAAAAGCTATTATTAGAAAAATATCTAATAAAGCTAAAGCAAATTTAACTATTACAGGAAATGGGAATATAGTAATAGGAGATTTGTTCTCTACAAGTAGTGATATACAATTTAAATCACTGGAAAGTATTACAGTTGTGGGTACTGTTATTGTAAAAGTAGAAGCACTCATTGGTGGAATAAATGGAAACGTAGGAGCAAATAGTATAACTCAATTCCCAGTTACATTAGCAGGGATAATAACTTGCAATAATCCTTTATCAAGTTATGACGGATTTGAGGAAGAAACAGATGATAGTATTAGAGCGAGATATTACGAAGCTTTACAGGTTGCACCTACTAGTGGGAATAAATATCATTATTTAAAATGGGCAAAGGAGAAAACAGGGGTTGGAGATGCTAAAGTTATTCCTCTTTGGAATGGTGACAAAACTGTTAAATTAATAATTATAGATTCTAACAAACAAGTGGCTAGTACAGATGTTGTTGCAAGTGTACAAAATTATATAGACCCAAAAGGAATATATGATTCAATTACAAGTAAATGGAGTACATGGGGAACTGGTTCAGGTCAAGCACCAATTGGAGCATACTGTACGGTAGTAAGTGCCACAAGTAAATTAATAAATATAGATTTAGTAGATATACAAGAAGAAACAAATTACACACTTGTAGATATTACAAACTCTTTAAAAATTAATATAGCTACTTATCTTAAAGAGGTCGCTTTTAAACAAGATTATGTTAGTTATGCAAAAATTGGTAATGTAATCCTAAATACTATAGGTGTAGCTGACTATACAACCTTAACTATAAATGGTGGTAACATTAATATCCCTATCTTAAATGAGGAAGTCGCAATATTAGGTGTGGTTAATGTTGTATAAAGATAATTTAATAAATAATATGCACAAAGTATATAGAGAGGACTTATGGTTACAAGAAATCTTTAAAAGTGGTGGAATTTCATTAACTGATATAAAAAATGATATGAGAAAACTAGATGACAGTTATTGGTTTGATACAATACCATTGGAATTTCTACCAATTTATGAAACAGTTTTAAAAATAAAAACTAATCCTTTAAATAAAATTGAAGACAGGAGAAGTTTTATTGAAGCCAAGTGGAAATCAAATGGTAAATGTGACTTAAAACTAATACAAGCCGTATGCACATCTTGGAAAAATGGTAGTGTAGAAGTGAGTTTCATAGATGGTAAAATACAATTAAAATTTAATGGGGCGTATGGAATACTGGATCTATGTCAATATCTTAGACACAAAAAGTTGAACTTTTTATGCGGTTGTCCTAGCTAAATCTTCACATTTTTGAGGGGATATATAACCGATGCTACTGTGTATTCTTTTTATATTATACCAGGCCTCTATATACTCAAATATCGCCAGTCGTGCGGCGTTATAATCATAGTAATTAACAAGGTGAACTTCTTCTTTTTTTAATGAGGCATGGAAAGATTCAATACAAGCATTATCATAAGGGCAGCCCTTACCACTAAAAGAATGGGCAATAATTTCGATGCTTAATATATATTCTTTAAAAGCGGAGCTTGTATACTGACATCCTAAGTCACTGTGGAGGATCAATGGCCTTGTCGGCCTCTGAAGCTTTATGGCGTTTTTTACAGCTTGCAGAGCAAGGGTAGTATCAATAGATTTAGACATTGCATGACCAATTATTTTTCTGGTATACAGATCCATAACTGAGGCTAAATAGCACCAACCATCTTTAATTGTGTGAATATAAGTAATATCTGTTACCCACTTTTCATTTATTGTAGTAGTGCTAAAATCTCTTTTTAAAATGTTTTCTTGTTCTTCTATTTTCCGTTTAGATGATGATGGTCTGTATTTTCTTATTATTATAGATTTTATCCCTAGTTTCTTCATTAATCTCTGAGTCCTTTTTATGCTAATATTTATGCCAACTTCCTTTAATGACTCATTTATTTTATGTGCTCCATATCGGCTTTTACTGGCTATATGGATATCCATAATCACTTTTCCTATGTTTATATTTTCAATTTCTCTACTACTTGGTTTCTTATTAAGGTATTGGTAATAAGAGCTCCTAGATACC
>NZ_JAHLEF010000019.1 GCF_018861755.1 Clostridium sp. CF012
TTAATTATAAAAATATAAAGCATGAGATATCCAAAAATATGGATATCTCATGCTTTTTTTGTTCAAATTAGGAACCCAGTTGAAAAAACAACCATTTTTTCAGTGGCCTCGCATTTGCTTAGTGTTTTTTATTTTGCTACTATTTATAGTAGCGTTTTTTATTTCTTAATAAATTTGTAAGAATTATGATAAGTATTTTGTAAAAAGTACTCTGTATAATTATCTATAGTTAGTTATTTAGGGGGGCGAATACCAAATGAAAAAAGGGGTTCTAATTGTAATAGTTATAGTAGTAACAAGTGTAGCAATAATATTTTCGAAAAATATCAAGGCGAAGGTACAAGCCGAAAATCTATCCTTAAATGAAAATGTATATAGTTTTCTAGAGGATAAAGGAAATCGAATAGATGCCTATAATTCAGCCATAAAATTAAATCAGGGTAGTTCAGAAAATACCTGTGTTTATTTTATATCTGAAGTGCTAAGGAGGAACAATTTTGATGTGCCTGCGCAAACAAGCAATACATCACAAATTATATCTCTACTTAAGGAGAAGGGCTTTAAAAAACGAAGTGATTATGAAAATTTAAAGCCTGGTGATATATGTTTTACTACAGATGACAATGGCGGCTTTCCAACTCATACATATATATTCATGAAATGGGTAAAGGAAGGTAACTACGATTATGCATACATATGTGATAATCAAGCAAAGGATTATAAAGGCAAAATCTATCATATTCGGAATATAAATGTTGTAACTAAATCCAATGGTTTTAATAAAGATGCTTTTGCATTCTTCATGAAAAGGAATTGATTGTGAGGTTTCCCAATTTGCATGTATAATATAAGTAAGGGGTGATTTTCATGACAAAGCACAATGTTTTAATCGTAGATGATGAATATGAAATAAGGGAAGCCATTGAAATATATTTAAAAAATGAAGGAATAAGAGTAATTCAAGCTGTAGATGGTATAGAAGCTTTAGAGATTTTGAAAACAGAAGAAATTCACCTTATATTAATGGATATAATGATGCCCAGGATGGATGGAATTAAAGCTACCTTTAAAATAAGAGAAAGTAAAAACATTCCAATAATAATGCTATCAGCTAAATCAGAAGATACGGATAAAATATTAGGTCTTAATATAGGCGCGGATGATTATATTACAAAGCCTTTTAATCCAATGGAGCTCATAGCTAGAGTAAAATCTGGGCTGAGAAGGTATACAAACCTAGGCAATTATAAAGACAAGGATAATGAGATAAATGTACGTGGACTAATATTAAATAAAGACACAAAAATGGTAACAGTGGAGGAAAAGGAACTGAGCCTTACAGCCATTGAATATGGAATATTAGAACTCTTAATGGCAAACAAGGGAAGGGTATTTTCAATTGAAGAAATATATGAAAGGGTTTGGGAAGAGACCTTTTATAATGGAGAAAATACTGTTTCAGTACATATAAGGAGAATAAGAGAGAAGATAGAGATAAACCCAAAGGAGCCTAAATATTTAAAGGTGGTGTGGGGTATTGGATATAAAATCGAAAAATAAATATGGTTATATTATAGCTTATATTATATGTGTATATACTTTTGCGTTTTCAGCCTTGTCAGTAGGAGACTTTATAAATAATAGAAATTATCTAGGGGCGGAGCCTTATTTTAATAGCGCTCAGTTTAAAAATGAATTGGTTGTCTATTTTAATAATATACAATCACTTAATGGAATATATAAAGATTATTCACAAAAATCAGATGATGAAAAGGTTACAAATGAAGAGCTTATATCATCTAAAACAGTGTATGATTCTAATCTCAGAAATAAAGAAGAGGAAATAAAAAACAAGTATAATAATGATTTATTAGTAGCAGTAAAAGAAGGGAATACGGAAGCCGTAAAAAGGTTAACAGAGGCGAAAGATAAAGAGCTTGATGAATTAAAAAAGGAAAATACAAAGACTTTAGAGGATTTGAAAAAGGAAATAGCTACATATAAAACTAAAGACTATGAGAATATTAAAAGCGCTGTAAAAGAAAAGAGTTCAATAAAATACTATATATCGAGATCAAAAAATAATGTTATAGATACTAATATAGCAAATATCTCAGATATAGAGTTGTATGTAAAAAATAATGCCTTGTACAGTATCAAATTTCCAAAACAATCAATAAACAATAATGATGGAATGGCATCAATAAATCAGTGGTTAGGTACTGGCGGTGTAGCATATTTTATCATTCCAAAGGACATAGATCAAAATAGTTATATATACGCCAATTATATTTATTGTAATTCTGTAGGACAAAGAATTATTAAAGAGGCAATAATAGGATCTGTGTCATTTATTATAGGATTCATAATGCTTATATATATATTAAAGAAAAATCATGGGAAAATATATTTTATACAAAATCCAAACAAGAAGTACTATAATGTACCTTTAGATTTATGGATATTTATTTTTGTGATATTTTCACTCGTAATAAATAGCTACATAAATAGGGTGGGATTTTTCTATAAACCATACAACTTTCGTCAAATTTATACGCTTACTCTAGTAGCATTTTATATTTGCTTCTTTATTTCTAGTGTAATAGTAGCCCACAATTTAGTAAGAGATAAAGAGAAATTTAGAGCAGAAGTAAAAAATTGTCTCTTCAATAAAATATCTAATTTTATGAAAGAGAGCTCCCTTACTCAAAGTACTAAGTTTAAAGTAAGAGGTATTATTATACTTACTTTGTTAGTAGGAGTGGCAATACTAGCAGCGTTTATCGCATTAATGTCTGGATCAATGCTAATAATAATCCCAATAGCATATGTACTTTGCTATCTGGTATTTATATCAATATATGCCTTTAAGGGGATAAGAGTTTTTGGGAGTATTCTAATAGGTACAGAAGAAATAGTTTCAGGAAATCTTAATTATATTATAGAAGAAAAAGGGAAAGGTGACTTTTTTAAGCTAGCCCACAACATAAACAATATGAAAGCTGGGTTTAAAAAAGCGCTTGAAAATGAGATAAAAAGTGAAAGGCTTAAGTCCGAACTCATAACTAATGTTTCTCATGATTTAAAAACTCCACTGACTTCTATTATAAATTATGTGGATTTGCTAAAAAAAGAAGGGTTATCTAAAGAGGAAGCACAAGGGTATATAGAAGTATTAGATAGAAAATCTCAGAGACTTAAAATACTTATAGATGACTTATTTGAAGCTTCTAAGATGGCCAGTGGCGCGGTGGAGCTTAATATGGAAAAGGTAGATGTAACCGCACTGCTGCAGCAAGCATTAGCAGAGCTTGATGAGAAGATAAACAATTCATCGCTAATATTTAAGTTGAAAGTGCCTAAACAAAAGGTTTATGCTGATTTAGATGGAAAGAAAACTTGGAGAGTATTTGAAAATCTAATAAATAATATATTAAAATACTCGCAGCCTAAAACTAGGGTATATATTGAGTTAATATCGGAGGAGTATAAAGTAATTATAACTATGAAAAATATCTCCTCATATGAAATGGATTTTGACAAAGAAGAAATATTTGAAAGATTTATTAGGGGAGACAAGTCTAGAAATACTGAAGGTTCAGGACTAGGTCTTTCAATTGCAAAAAGCATACTAGAGCTCCAAGGTGGAGATCTTAGTATTGAAATTGATGGAGACCTTTTTAAAGCTAAGGTAACTGTGCCATCATTTCCCATGGAAGGATAATAAGTTCTTCAAAAACAAGAAATAGATAATGCCAGTTTGCAGCATTATCTATTCTTATTTTATTCAATGTAAAAATTAACCTCTATGTAGAAAATTTAGTTTTTTTCTTTTGTTTATAAAGTTCCTTGTCTGCATCTTGAATTAACTGTTCAAAAGTAAGCGACACGTCTGGGGAATAAACTGAAAATCCAAAACTAATACTTAAATTATATGGCTTATTAGAAATAGAATTATATTTCTCAAAATTCAAATTAATAACTTCAATAATGGTATTGATTTCATTTTTAGTGGATTTATTTGCTGCAATTATGATAAATTCATCTCCACCAATGCGAGCTACTATATCATCAGTTCCAAAGGATTCCTTAATTAAGAGTGCTGTAGTTAAAATAGCTTCATCACCTTCACGGTGACCATAAGTATCATTAATTTTCTTTAATCCATCCATATCTCCAAAGCACATAATAGCCTTACCACCAGTTATAGTAGCCGCCTTGTATAGGCTGCCTCCGTGCATATAAAATCCTCTTCTATTGAAAATACCTGTTAATTCATCAATTACATAACTATTTTTTAATTCACCATTACGTTTTTCAAGCTCAATGACAGCTAGATTTAACTGATCTTCTGCTTTGATGCGTTCATCAAACAACATTTGAATTTTCAAGGTATTACTAATCTGTTCTCTAAAGGTTTCATAAACAAATTCATCTACTGCATTCATATCAAAGGCAATATATCCAAAATAATCTTCACCTGAAACTAGGGGAAAGAAGATGAGGTCATTCCTTTTTTCTTGATAAATAAATTCCTCTGGCAATATATCTTGTGTATCTAAATACTGCATATCAGCTAATTTGCCTTCATTATATCCTAAAATTAATTTTGCCTTAGTAGGTAAATTGAAATTTTCATGGAAGGAACTAGTTACTGGAGTGTCATATACGCATAAATAACATTGCTTAATTTCATACCAGGACATTGCAGTTATAATAACCTTAGTTAATTCTTGAAGGTTGGGTATAGTATTAAATTCCCTCATTATATCCCTTGTTCCTATGTACATTCTTTTAAAAGTAAACTGCTGTATGGATTGTCCTTTATTAATAGTATTACCTATTAAAATACTAGCCAGATAAGATATTTCATCTGCTATCCTTAAAACTTCGAAATTATTTATATCAGAAAGCACAAAGTTCCGAGTAGCGTAAAGTGCTTCATTCCAAGGATAATCAAGTTTTTTTACAAAAATTGAATTAAATAAAAGTTTTTTAAAGGCTGCTATAAATTCTCCCTCTATTATTTTGCCTTTTATGTCTCTTATAAATGCATTTAATAAATTAATGATTATTGCCTTGTATTCTAATATATCAACCACAGGTATTCCAAGCTCCCTTAGAACCAAGTCAACTATAGGGTTTTGCTGCACAGTTAAGTACTCTTCAAGTTTTTTACATTCCTTAAAATATACAGTATCTTTTCTGGAAATCGGTTTTAATGTTAGGGATGCCTTATTTTTTAAAATAGCGAAACAACCACAAGACTCTCGTACTATCAATTTCCCCTTTAAATAAGTACATTGTGGAACAGATTGTCCATCTAAAATTGTGTCTATAAATTTAGCAGCTTGTGAAGCCATTTCAAAAATAGGTTGCTCAATAGTCGTGAAAGCAGGTGTGAAAGACCTTGCTGCTTCAACATTATCAAACCCAGTTAAGGCTATATCCCTACCTACTTCAATTCCAATACGCTTCAAAGTATAAAATGCCTCAATTGCCATTTCATCGTTAGAGGCCACAATAACTTCTGGTTTCTTATTTCTATGAACCATAAGCTCATTTATAGCTTTGGCTGCTGATAATTCATGAAAATCGCCTTCAACCGTTAAATCCGCATCAAAGGGTATGTTATGTTCCTTCAAAGCATCTTTGTATCCTTGAAACCGCATAACTGCTTCAGCATTTAAAGAAGTCCCTGTTATAAAGGCTATTTTAGAATAATTATGATGCTCAATTAAGTGGTTAACCATTAAATGCATACATTCCCTGTTATCAAATACTACGCTAGGAATATCTTCAATATCTATTCCTATACTAACCATGGGTATGTTCCTATAAGGTTCTAGAAATTGAATAAACTTATTTAAACCAATATAATTAAGCAGTAATCCAGGGCATATAATTAATCCATCCAGTTTACCTTTATTAACTAAATTGTATATAACATTCTGCTTAGCCTCATCCCTAAGAGGTGAATCAAGGGCCCCACCTGCAAAAAAAAGCACATCAAAATTTCTTTCCTGCGCAACTTTTCTTATTCCTCTACAAACAGGCGACTGATAGAAACCATCAAAGGAGTTAATTAAAACACCTATAGTTTTTCTTCTATTTGGAAATAATTTGTTCATTTCTAAAAGGCCCCCATTTCATTGCTAATAATTTGAAAATTATATTAATTCATCCATGTTGATTTTATCACTAATTATTACTATATAGCAAGAACATATAAATAATAGTTCTGTTTAATGAAGTTGATTAATTAGGTTATAAATACAAAACTCCCGGTAAATAACCGGGAGTTTTAAACTATTGTAAAATTAATACAGAGTTAATTTCTTATGCTACTATATCTCTTTTGGTAAACCCTATATATGAAATAACATTAAAAATTATAAAATAAACTATTAGTACAATAATTGAAAATTTCATTGTCATTCCTTTAACAAATGGCTCCCCACTAATATATTGATTGAAATCCGTATTTGCAAATAAAATATATTTTGACCAATTATATCTAGCAAGTAGCATTGTTATTACATTCCCTACAGTTAAAAGAAAAACTCCAATTCCTGTAGCCATTGCACTATTACGGAAAACAGTAGAAATCATAAAGGCTAAAGTAACCATCATTATCAGGTTTATACACTGAAGTCCGTAAAGTTGCAAAATATGTGTTATCATATTAACCTCAGTAATTATTCCACTGGAATTTGTAAGGAACGGTGTACCTGCACCTCTAAAGCTAAACAATGTTCCCCCAAGAAGGAATGACACTATTAGAAGGACCAAAAGCATTAAAACAGTATATCCTATAACAGAAATATATTTTGATAACAAAATTTTCCATCGCTTTGAAGGTCTAATTAGTAATAGTTTAATTGTGCCTTCTGAGAACTCATTTGCGACTATTTTACCACCCATTACAATTGCAAAAAGAGCAATTAAAGATATTACACCTGCCAATCCTTCTACAAATCCCCATAAGGATCTATTTTGTATAGGTTGTATATCATGTTCAAGTCGATATTCATTAGTTTGTAAATTCTTTTTAAATGAATCTTTTAAACCTTGAGGTAGTTCTGGACTTGCTAAATTTTTCTTAATCTCTTGATTTTCAATTCTTATATCTGCTTTCCAATCACTCTTAGGTGCCTGTGTACCTGTAAATCTAGTCAATAGTCCAGCTATTACTATAATAAGAATTAATATTCCCATCATTATCCAAGTGCTAATGCTATGAGAAAGCTTCATATTTTCATTACGAACTAAATTTATCATCTTACGCAATTTCGTTACCCCCTGTCATTTCTAAGAATCTTTCCTCTAAGCTTTGTTGCATTTTACGAACGCCGTAAATTTTAATTCCCTGGCTAACAAGTTTTTCAACTAACATAGGAATGTTTTCTATATTTTCTATAATTTCAATTTCCTTATCATTTATTTTTGGTTTATATTTGCTGTTAAGACTTTCTAAATATGTTTTTGCACTTTCAATTGGAGTAAGGGTTAGAGCAATAACTGAATCCACCTCATCTTCAAGCATTTCTTTCATATCCTGAATTTTAACCAATTTTCCATTTTGTATTATTCCTACCCTATCACACATAAGCTCCATTTCTGAAAGCAAATGACTTGATACTATTATTGCAATATTTTCTTCTCTTGCAAGTGTCCTCAAATGATTACGCAATTCATGAATTCCAGCAGGATCTAGTCCATTAGTAGGTTCATCTAGTACCAATAGCTTTGGAGAATTAAGGAGTGCTTGTGCAACACCTAGTCTTTGGCGCATACCTAGTGAATATTTCTTTATTTTATCATGAATTCTTTTTTCAAGACCTACAATTTTTATAACCTCATCAATACGTTCCCTCTTTACATCTGGGTACATTCTCCAAAAATGAAGAAGATTTTGATATCCGGTTAGGTATTTATATAAATCTGGATTTTCAACGATTCCACCTACTTTAGCAATAGCTTTTTCAAAATCCTTCTCAACATTAAATCCATCAATATACATTTCACCTTTAGTAATAGACATAAGTCCTAAAAGCATTTTAATAGTAGTAGTTTTACCAGCGCCATTTGGTCCAAGGAATCCAAACACCTCACCTGAGCGTACATCAAAAGTAAGGTCGTCTATTATTACTTTTTTTCCGATTTTCTTTGTAACATTCTTGATTTGTACTATAGTTTTCATTTCCATGTTCAACCTCCTGATATGAATTTTAAATTATTTATATAACATTTGTTTACTATAACTCAACATATTTTTTTAATTATTAAAGCTTATGAGAGATCTAATTTTTTATCTATTAGATAAGTAGTGGTAATGAAGAAGCCAACAAAAGTAATAATATCAAATATGGTACTAGCAATATTAATATTAAAGCCTCCACCTGAAATAGAGAAACTAGAATTAGATGTTTTGAAATTATTAGATATTGAAGAACCGCCCAAATTCAGTGTTTGTGGAAATAGGGCTGCAATTTTAAATGTTAGCCAGCTGATTGCAACTGTTAGTATTATAAAAATTATGAAAGAACCAATTTTGCCTAATTTTTTACCTTTTAAGGCTACTTTGCCAATAACCATACAGAAGTATATAAAAGTTAGGGAAGAAATAATGCTCCATATATATACAATTATAGAAAATAAAATTTGACTAAACGTAAGAGTTTTTAAGAAACTATAATTTATTTCTTCTGGTACAATCAAATTAAACATCAAAACGCATACAAAAACCACAATGGTTGTTTGAATTAAAGCGGTTATCAGTCTTGAGGTTAAGATTGATGTACCAGATTGTGGAAGAGTAAATAATAGATAGCCTTCATCTCCATGTAAATATTTGCTCATAATTTTTAGTGAAGATATAAAAATTACTATTATGGCACCAATAGTTAAGCATACAGATAATCCAGGAACTGCAACGTCCCAGGAACCTTTTTTTGTCATTAGCAGTAGATTAGCAACTATGACAGTTATACAAATACCAAGTATGGTTAAAGCAGTAGATCTTAATTCATATTTTATAAGCTTAAACATTATTGAAATACCTCCCTATACAATTCATCAATTGACTTTTTCCTTTTCATTCTTAATTCTTCTGCATTACCTTGAAGTACGATCTCACCATCAGATATAAATGCTACGTCATCGAAAATTCGCTCTATATCATTTACAAGATGTGTAGTAATTATCATGGAACTATTTTCACTAAAGTTATTGATTATAGCATTTAGTATTTTTTCTCTAGCAGTAGGGTCTACTCCTCCAAGTGGTTCATCAAGTATATAAAGCTTTGCAGTTCTTGAAAGTACCAAGGTAAGCTTTAACTTTTCCTTCATTCCTTTTGAGAGGTTTTTAACAGGGATATTTTCATCAAGATTCATAAACAAAAGCAATTCTTTTGCCTTTTTTTCATCAAAATCAGAATAAAAGTCTTTGAAATACCTCACGGCATCTTTTACTTTCATCCACTTTAGAAGGTATTCATTATCTGGTAAATAGGAAACAATAGACTTTGTATAAACACCAGGTTTTTGACCATCTATCAGAATTTCTCCACTTGACGCATGCAGTATTCCAGCTGCTATTTTTAAAAAAGTAGTTTTGCCGCTACCATTAGGACCAAGAAGTCCTAGGATTTTTCCTGGCATTATATCTAGGGTTAATCCACGTAAGGCTTTTTTATTTAAATATGACTTGCATATATTTTCCGATTTTAATATATTATTCATTTTGTTTTGCCTCCAGAGTTTCATTTGATACAGATTCAATTATTTCATTAGTAGTAAAGCCTAAGCTTTTCATTCTAAGTATAAAGGAGTCTATAACTTCCTTTGCCATTTCTTTTTTTAAATCATCCACCATATTTTCCCCCTCCCCAACGAATGTTCCAGTGCCCCTTTGTGTATAAACAATTCCAAGTCTTTCAAGTTCTTGATAGGATCTTTGAAGGGTATTTGGATTTACCCTTAAATTGATTGCCATTTCCCGTACTGAAGGCAATTTATCCATTGATTTTAGCTTTCCTGTAACGATGTCCATTTTGATAAAATCCATAATTTGCAGATATATAGGTGTTTTGTCATTAAATGCTGTATCCATTATTTCATCTCCTCTAAGAAAATACATTAACGTACTAGTGACCTATATTAATAGTACACTAGAACGTTAGCAGTGTCAATATGGAAATTAAAAAAAAATTTATTAATAGGCTTCTGTATAAAAGCTACTGACATTAATGTCAGTAGCTTTTATACACGTGCTATTCTAAATATACCAAATTGTAAGGTGTTTCCTGGTAAACATAATAATTTAACCAATTCGCAAAAAGTAGATTTGAATGGCCTCTCCATCTTACCACGGGTGATTTTAATGGATCATCTTTTGGATAATAATTTTCCGGAACATTTATATTTAAACCCTTTGCTATATCCCTGTCATATTCTTTTTTTAAGGTTAATGGGTCATATTCTGAATGCCCAGTTATAAAAATTTGGCGTCCATTTTTTGCTGACACAATGTAGATACCTGATTTATCAGATTGTGATAGGGTTTCAAGCTCATCTATATTATCAATATCATCTTTTCTTATTTCAGTATACCTTGAATGTGGAACATAAAATTCATCATCAAATCCATTGAAAAGTTTAATATTCTGTTTTGTTATTTCATGTTTGAATACTCCAAACATTTTACTATCCAGCTTATGTTTTTTCACTCCGTAATGAAAATAAAGACCTGCCTGCGCACCCCAACAAATATGCAAGGTAGAGAATACATTGTGCACACTCCATTCCATGATTTTTTTGAGTTCTTCCCAATAATCTACTTCCTCAAAAGGAATACTTTCAATTGGGGCTCCTGTTATTATCATTCCATCAAATTTACAATCTTTTATTTCTTCAAAAGTATTATAAAACTTAATTAAATGTTCCTGGGATATATTTTTACAGGCATGGCTTTCTGGGTGAAGAAGTACTATGTCAATTTGTAATGGAGAATTCCCAAGAAGTCTTAAAATTTGCGTTTCAGTTTCAATTTTTGTGGGCATCAGGTTTAAAATTACTATTTTTAAAGGGCGAATGTCCTGATGAAATGCACGGTCCTCTGTAATAGTAAAAATATTTTCCTCATTCAAAATTTTAAAGGCTGGAAGATTATCTGGTATTTTTATTGGCATTTAAATCTCTCCTTGTAATGAATTGCTTTTTAAAGTTTATAATTTATATAACAAAAAAGACCTTTTGATTTTAAAGAAAATAAATTCGATTTTTGAAAAAAAAAACTACTTCCCTATAAGGAAAGTAGCAATAATTAACTTTAATAAACAATAAAATTGTATAATAAAATTTGCTAACATCCTTATCTTTCAGATTTTATAATCTGATGGAATTGACACCAATGCATTCTAATAAGAATGCTGGTTGTCGGGCTTCAACGGGCCAGTCCCTCTGCCACTCTGGATAAGTTGTATTTAGTTATTAGTGACTAGTATATTGCTTATAAAAGTAATTGTCAATATTTTTATATAAAAAAATAAACCTATATTTATATTGACATTTATACATATATAAGTTAAGATTAAATACAAATAAAACTTAATAATTCCTTATCAAGAGAGGTGGAGGGACTGGCCCTATGAAACCCAACAACCGGCATTGAAATTTGAATGCAAAGGTGTTAATTCCAACAGAACATTGTTCTGAAAGATAAGTAGGTAGTATTTAATTATATTGTAATGCAATGTAGCTGCTTTTCTTATTGAAAAGGAGTTTTTTATTTTTTTTGAAACTTTAGTAAATTAATAATAATTGAATAAAATCCTTATTTAGAGAGGTGGAGGGACTGGCCCTATGAAACCCGACAACCGACATTCCAATTCGAATGTAATGGTGTTAATTCCTGCAGAACTTAGTTCTGAAAAATAAGAGTGTTAGTTTTTTTGCGTATTGCATAAAAAAACTGCTTTCTTATTAGAAAGTAGTTTTTTTATTTATATATTAATAATAACAATAGTTTAATAAAGTTAAATGTAAGGAGATTAATATGCACATTAAGGATTTGTATAATAATAAAAAACCTGTTATATCTTTAGAGATATTCCCACCAAAGCAAACAACTCCAATCGACACCATATATAATACAATAGAGAGTCTTAAAGATTTAAAACCTGACTTTATTAGTGTAACCTATGGTGCTGGTGGAAGTAGTAGAGCTCATACTGTGGAAATAGCTAATATCCTAAAAAATAAATATAAGGTTGAAACACTTGCTCATCTCACTTGTTATAATTCAACAAGTATTGAAATTGAAAATATTTTAGGTGAATTAAAAGCACATAACGTGGAAAATGTTTTAGCCCTAAGAGGAGACATTCCAGATGACAATACTTTTAGTAATTCACAATTTAAACATGCAAGTGATCTAGTAAAGTACATTAAAAGCATTGATAATTTTTGTATAGCTGGAGCTTGTTATCCAGAAGGTCATATGGAATGCTCAAGTAAAATTCATGATTTGAAATATCTAAAGGCTAAAGTTGACAATGGACTAGATTTTTTAATAACTCAAATTTTCTTTGATAATGAGATGTTGTACGATTTCTTAGAAAGATTAGATATATTAGGAATAAAGATTCCTATTTCAGCTGGTATTATGCCTGTGATAAACAAAAAACAAATTGAACGAATCACTCAAATGTGCGGGAGTAAGCTAACACAAAAATTTCAAAGAATCATTGGGAAATATGAACATAATCCCGAGGCTTTGAAGGAAGCTGGTATAATCTATGCAACTGAACAAATTATAGATTTATTCTCATTTGGAATAGATGGGATTCACCTGTACACTATGAATAAACCAGAGGTAGCTCTAAAAATATTTTCTAATATTTCAAATATCAGAAGTACATTAGTTAACGATTCAGAAGCTATTGGTTAATATTTTATCTGCTAGATACTTGTAGTTTTTAATTTGCTAATAAGTGCTTAATGTAATAAAATAAAACAGAAAGTAAAACAAAGATAGTGTTAGCATTATCTTCGATACTAGGAGGATAAAATATGGAATTAGATTTGAAGTTTCAAAAGTTAAAGGACAGTCTTCGAGAATTAGGCAGTGTAGCAATAGCTTATTCAGGGGGTGTTGATAGTACATTTCTTTTAAAGGTAGCTGCTGATGTTTTGGGTAATAGTGTTATAGCTATTACTGCAAAGTCATCAACATATCCAGAAAGGGAATTTAAAGAAGCTGTTAAATATATTGAAGGCATAGGAGCAAAACACATAGTAATAATTTCCGAAGAATTAGAGATTGAAGGATTTGCTAAAAATCCTGTTAATAGGTGTTATTTTTGTAAAAAGGAGCTTTTCTCAAAGATTAGAAAGGTTGCTGATGATAATAATATTAACGCAGTTTTGGATGGTTCAAATGCTGATGATATTTCTGACTTTAGACCGGGAATGAAGGCGGCTAAGGAATTGAAAGTTATTAGTCCACTAAAAGATGCTGGGTTTACAAAAAATGATATAAGAGAATTGTCAAAGAAATTGGGCGTACCAACTTGGAACAAGCCTGCCTTTGCATGTCTATCCTCAAGATTTCCATATGGTAATGAGATAACAGTGGAAAAATTAAGTATGGTTGAAAGAGCAGAACAGTTTTTATTGGATTTAGGCTTCAAGCAGATAAGGGTAAGACATCATGAAGATATAGCAAGGGTTGAGGTTAACGCTGAAGAAAGAGATAAATTTTTTGATATCAAAATTATGGATAAGGTTGGGAATGAATTAAAAAGTATTGGTTTTAAATATATAACCCTTGATTTATTAGGATATAGAACTGGAAGTATGAATGAGGTACTTAGCGAAAATGAAAAGAATGCACAAAAGGCTATTGATTAAAATCAATGGTTTTTTTTTACTATAAAGTTAAAAAAATATTTTTAATTTGGTTGACAAAAATTAAATAAGGCATATAATAAAAATATAAACCATTCCTATATGAATACTAATATATACAATGAAAAAGGAAAGTAGTATGTTGAAGGGGTACAGAGAGGAAGCGCTGCTGAGAAGCTTTTACCTAAGAATATATGAAGTGCCCTTTGGAGTATGGACCCGAAATTATAGTAGGGGACTACGGGTTCGCCCGTTAAAGCGATAAAGCATTTTGTGCTTGGATTTAAGTGGGATTCTATATCTAATTAGGGTGGGACCGCGGAGTTTAAATAGCTTCGTCTCTATAAAAGAGACGGGGCTTTTTTGACGTCAAAAATTTAGTGAAAAAATATAAATAAAAAAATGGAGGTTAAAAAAATGTCGATTAAAAAACAGGAATTGTATAAAAAATTAGCCGATACTATAGTGGATATGGATGAGGAGGAAACGGTAAATATTTGTAATCAGGTCGTTAGTGAAAAATTTGATGCATATGAGGCCATAGATAATGGGTTGTCTGTAGGTATGGATAGAGCAGGAAAACTCTTTGATGAAGAGGAGTATTTTGTTCCAGAACTTTTGTTATGTTCTGATGCAATGTATGCAGGCTTAGATGTTTTAAAGCCACATATAAAAGCTAAAGATAATAAGATAAAACAAAAGGTAATTATTGGTGTAGTTGAAGGTGATACTCATGACATAGGGAAAAATCTTGTAAAAATTATGCTTGAAACTGCAGGTTTTGATATTGTTGATCTGGGGCGAGATGTTGCTCCGTCAACTTTTGTAGAAAAGGCAAAAGAGGAAAAAGCTAAGATAATAGTAATTTCTACACTAATGACTACTACCATGGAAGGTATGAATGAGGTTATTGAAATTCTTATTAAGGAAAATATAAGAGATGACTTTAAAGTTATGATAGGTGGAGGACCAATATCTCAAGGCTATGCAAATAAAATTGGAGCTGATGGATATTCTGTAAATGCTGCAGAGGCTGTAAAACTTGCAAAAATATTAGTTCAAGCATAGGTTTACCTTGGAAATTCTTATTGAAGAAGACTTTTGTATACATTAAAAAATGATTGCTAATATATAAAACAGAAGGAGAGATGTTTTTATGAATGATTTAACCCCAAAAGAACGTATACTTCGTACATTCAAAAGGCAAACAATAGACAGGCCATCCATAATTTGTCCAGGAGGAATGATGAATGCAGCTATTGTAGATGTTATGAATAAAACTGGGCATATACTTCCGCAGGGTCATCATGATAGCAGAATAATGGCGGAGCTTGCAAAAGATGTGCATGAAAATACTGGTTTTGAGAATTTCGGTATACCATTTTGCATGACGGTGGAAGCAGAGGTGCTAGGAAGTGAAATAAATTATGGAACCCTTGCCTGCGAACCCAAAATACAGAAGGAGTTATACACCTGCGCATCAGATGTAATATTTAAAGAATTAGGTGTAATGGAGAAAAACCACAGGGTTAATTCAATAATAGAGGCTACCTATACATTGTCAAAAAAATATCCTGATGTGCCTGTAATCGGAAGCCTTACTGGACCTATTAGTACCGCAGCGTCCCTTGTAGATCCAATTTCATTTCTGAAGGAATTAAGAAAAAATCCCCGAAATGCTCATGCTGTAATAGATTATGTAAGTAATCATATTATAGAACTTGCAAAATTAATGATAGAAAACGGAGCAAATGTAATTTCCATTGCTGATCCTACTGCAACTGGAGAGATATTAGGCCCAAAGATGTTTAATGAATACGCAGTTAGATATTTAAATAAAATTATTACTGCAATACATGCTATGAATACACCTGTGATTGTTCATATATGTGGAAAAATGAGTGCAGTAAAAAAATATATTCCAGAAATCAAGTCTGACGCTATAAGTACAGATTCGTCTATTAGCTTAAAAATGCTAAAAGCCGAGTATCCTCAGCTTATTACAATGGGAAATGTTAGCACATTCCTTTTAGAGTTTGGGGTTGCAGATAAAATTGCAGACCAAACAGCTAAGCTTGTAAATGATGGTATTAATATTATTTCACCAGCTTGTGGACTAAGTACATCAACTCCATTAAAAAATATAGAATCAATGACAAAAATAGTAAAGGAGTTGTAATTCATGGTAAAAGTAAATTTTGGTACATTTGATAAGTCAGTTACTGTGGAAGAAGGAACTACAATTTTAGAGGCTGCAAGGCTGCTAGGAATTATAATAGAATCTCCTTGTAATGCAGTAGGTGTATGTGGTAAGTGTAAGGTAAAAGTTACAAGCGGCAACTTGGAAGATGTAATTCAAAATGGAAAACATCATTTGTCAGAGAGGGAGAGGGCCCAAGGTTTTGTACTAGCATGCGGGGCAAAGGTAATGGCAGATGTAAATATAGAAGTAGCATCAAAGCATTTGAATGAGACTCTACAAATATTAAATCATGGTGAAAGCTTTGATATAGAATTAGATAGTTATATTAATAAAAAATATAAAGATGATGGAAAGACTTATGTATATGCTGGAGAAAAAATAATAGGAGAAGAAGTAGGCGATACTACAGAGTTAAATTATGGCATAGTTGTGGATATTGGAACTACAACCTTAGTAGCAACCTTAGTTAACATTAATACAGGCCAGGAGCTTAATTCTATTTCCGCATTGAATCCACAAAGTATATATGCTCAAGATGTTTTATCCAGAATAAAATTTGCATCTGATGAAAGTGGACTTAACACAATGTATTCTGAAATCACCAAGGAATTAAATAGTATGATCCAAAAAAATATAGAAGCAACAGGAATAGATAAAAAAAATATTTATGAAGTGATTTTTAGTGGTAATACATGTATGATTCATCTTGCAGCTAATGTAAATCCATATTCTTTAGGGAAATACCCATATACACCATTGTTAAGGGGAGGAACTAATTTAAGTGCAAAAGAGCATAAATTAAATATCGCCAGTAGTGGGTTAATATATTTACCGCCTATTATTTCATCATATGTAGGTCCAGATATAACTTCTGGTATATTAGCCACAAGGCTTCAAGATAGAAAAGGCACTACGTTGTTTGTTGATATAGGAACAAATGGGGAGATGGTAATAGCAAGAGATGGTAAATTATCATCAACATCAACTGCAGCAGGGCCTGCTTTTGAAGGCATGAATATTACGTATGGTATGAGAGCTGAAAAAGGTGCTATAGAATATTTTAATATAGAAGAAGATGGATCTATAGAAATTAAGACCATTGAGAATGGAGTTGCTATCGGAATTTGCGGTAGTGGTCTTTTGGATATTGTCGGAGAGCTTATTGCAAATAAAGTCATTGGTAAAAGTGGTAGATTTGCATCCATAGAAAATTCTGATCTACCAGAAGTGCTTAGGAAAAGACTAGTAAAATTAGATGGAAGAAATGCCTTTGAAATAGCAGAAGGTATCTTTCTCACTCAAAAGGATATAAGACAAGTCCAACTGGCAAAAGGTGCAGTAAGAGCAGGCATCGAATTCCTTATGAATAGTAAAAAGGTAGAGGCAGATGAAGTAGATAAAATACAAATAGCGGGATCATTTGGTTATCACCTAAGGGCAAAAAGCCTTATAAATATAGGCTTATTACCAAAAGAGTTTGAAGGCAAGATAGATTTTGTTGGCAATACATCCAAATCTGGAGGTCATGCACTATTATTAAATAAAAAATATAGATCAGAAATGGAGAACCTTGTTAAGGAAATTGAAGTTGTCGAATTATCAAATGGTGAGAATTTTGATAAAATTTTTGTAAAATGTTTATCTTTTTAAAAATGGAGGAGGGATGAAAAGATGAGTGATTTTTTGTTAAAGGATGATATGACTCCTAAAGAGAGAATTGAAGCTATGACTCATGGTAGACCTTTTGACAGAGTGCCATGTAATATATTTATAGGTGATCATGCTGCAACGATAATAGGTGCAAAAGTATCTGATTTAAACTTTTCTTCAGAAAAGTTTCTTTACGGACAAGTAGCAGCAAATAAAAAATATGGTATAGAATCAACAGGAGTTTCCCCAGGACTTGCGGGTATTGCTGAAGCATTAGGCAGTAAACTTGTTTTTCCAGATCATGGTGCTCCTTATGTTAGAGAGTATGGAATAAAGGATATTTTAGATTTAGAAAGATTAAGTGTACCGGGCCCTGTAAAAGCAGGTAGGTTCGCCTTTGTACTAGAGACTGCAGAAAAACTTGTAGATGAATTTGGACGTGAAATACCAGTTTCAGTAGAAGTGCCTGGACCATTCACATCTGCTGGGAACCTTATGAATATAGGGAAAATTCTACGTGATACAAGAAAAAATCCGGAATTTGTTCATAGAATTCTTCGCCTTGTAACTGATACTACAATTGCATTTATAAAAGAAGCTGCAAAACTTGATGTAAGTATAGGTATAGCAGAACCATCTGCTTCTGGTACCTTAATAAGCCATAGTATGTTTGAAACGTTTGCGCTCCCATATTTAATAGAAATAGTTGATACTATTAAAGCTTTAGGCAAGGGTTCGCCATACCTTCACATTTGTGGAAATACGAAAAAAATTTGGACATTAATGGCTGATACGGGTGCAGGAGCATTAAGTCTTGATGATGCAATAGATTTGGAAGATGCAAAAAAAACTGTAGGTGACAGGGTAATTCTAATTGGCAATGTAAAACCTACAGCAACTATGTATTTAGGTAAACCAATTGACGTGGAAAGAGATGCGAAAGAATGTCTTAAAAAAGCATATGATAATCCTAAAGGTTATGTACTTGCTTTAGGATGTGGATTTCCAATTGATACTCCTCCTGAAAATATACATGCACTTCGCGGAGCAGCAATAAAATATGGTAAGTATCCATATGAACCAGAACTTTTCAGTTAAAAAATTTTAGAGGAGGTTATATAAGCAGTGAAATATATAAATAGTATATTAGATATTATAGGAAATACACCAATTATTAAACTAAATAATTTAGGCGTCAAAGATGGTGTAAATATTTTCGCAAAACTAGAGGGGGAGAACCCTGGGGGTAGTGTAAAAGATAGAGTTGGGATTTATATGATAAAAGATGCAGAGGACAGGGGGATTCTTAAGGTAGGATATACCATCGTTGAAGCTACCGCAGGAAATACTGGCATAGGAGTGGCCCTTGCAGCCATAAATAAAGGATACAATGTAATATTTGTGGTTCCAGAAAAGTTCTCTGTAGAAAAGCAAACCTTGATGAGAGCATTAGGTGCAACTATTATTAGTACACCTAGGGCAGAGGGAATGCTCGGTGCCATTAATAAAGCAAAAGAGCTATTGAATGAAATTCCTAATTCTATTTCACTAAAGCAGTTTGAAAATGAAGCTAACCCAAGGGCTCATTATGAGACTACAGGACCAGAAATATATGAGGCATTAGAAGGCGAAATTGATTATTTTGTGGCAGGGGCAGGAAGTGGTGGTACTTTTAGTGGGGTTATGAAATATTTAAAGGAAATGAATGAGAATATAAAAGGTGTTTTAGTGGATCCTTACGGTTCAACCATTGGTGGTGGTGAAGAGCATTGTTATGATATCGAAGGAATAGGGAATAATTTTGTGCCAAGCACCATGGATATGGATTTAGTCGAGAGTGTTATTAAGATTTCTGATTCTGAAGCTGTGAACATGGTAAAGCTAATTGCATTAAAAGAGGGATTGATTGTAGGTAGTTCTTCAGGAGCTGCAATAGTAGGAGCTATAAAGCTTTCGGAAACCATTGAAAGCGGAAACATTGTCGTAATACTACCTGATCGGGGAGATAGATATTTTAGTAAAAATGTTTATAACTAATAAACAGGGTATTCTCCCTCTATAGCTAGCCTATAGAGGGATTTGTTTTGAATTAAAAGAGGCTAATGATTATCAAAATGATTGAAAAATTACTTTATTCACACTGAAATAATTCTCTTGCGATTTTTACAGATTGAGTTGCATCCTTTGCATAGTGATCGGCTCCTATCATTTTTGCATACTCTTCATTTAAAACAGCGCCTCCAACCATAATAGTGCAATCCAAATTATTCTCCCTAAGTGCTTTTATTGTTTCCTCCATGCTCCTTACTGTTGTGGTCATAAGAGCACTTAAACCAACTAATTTAATGTTGCCACTTTTCACTGCATTAACCACATCATCAGAGTGTACATCCTTACCTAAGTCAATTACTTCAAATCCATAGTTTTCTAATAATATTTTCACTATATTTTTGCCTATATCGTGGATGTCGCCTCTAACAGTTGCAAGCACTATTTTACCTTTACTAAGTTTCGTGCCCGTGGTGGATAGTATGCTTTCTTTAATTACCACAAAAGCTTTTTTCACTGTTTCTGCAGATTGTAATAGTTGAGGAAGAAATATTTCTCCACTTTCATATTTTTTACCCACAATATCAAGTGAGGGAATTAGATATTTATTAACAATTTCCATTGCAGACATGGTTTTTAAAAGTTCCACTGTTAGATCTGTTGCTTCTTCTTTCAAGCCATCTATAATAATTTTATTTAAATCTTTATTTGTAGCAATTTCTTTAGTCGTAGTTTTTCCTTCAAAGGAGGAATAAACATTTATATATTTTTTTGAGTTTTTATCAGTATTCCATAAAACATTAAAAGCATTAATTGTGGATATCATATCCTTTGAAAGAGGATTTAATATAGGTGCATCAAGACCAGCTGTTAGTGCAGCAGCCAAAAACGTTCTATTTAATATTTCTCTTTGTGGCAAACCAAAGGATACATTGCTTACTCCAAGAGTAGTTTTAACACCAAGTGTAGCTTTAACAAGTTCAACTGCCCTAATAGTCTGAGTAACCTCACTTTGCTGAGCGGAGGCAGTTAAAACAAGACAGTCTATTATAATATCTGCTCTATCTATTCCATATTCTTCTGCCCTTTGTACAATTTTTTCTGCTATTTTAAGCCTGTCTTCAGCCTTAGATGGAATGCCACTATCATCAAGAGTTAAGCCTATTACACAGGCACCATATTTTTTAACGATTGGGAATATGGAATCCATCACTTCTTCTTTACCATTAACAGAATTTATTAGTGGCTTCCCATTATATATTCTAACTGCGGCCTCAATTACGTCACGCCGTACGCTATCAATTTGAAGAGGAAGATTTACAACACTTTGAAGTTCTCTTATTGTTTTTTTCATGACTTCTAGTTCGTCAATTTCAGGGAGTCCCACATTCACATCTAGTATATCTGCACCAGCATCCCTTTGGTTAATAGCTTCTTCAAGTATATAGTCCATATTGTTATTTTTTAAAGCCTCTTTTATCTTTTTTTTGCCCGTAGGATTTATTCTCTCGCCAATAATTTTTATTTCTTCTCCAAGGACTACTGTTAAGGAGGAGGAACTTACTGCTGTTATTTTTTGAACATCGCGGTGTGTAGGCTTTAAGCTCTTAAGCTCATCTCTTATAGCTTTTATATGATCGGGGGTGGTTCCACAGCACCCACCTAAAATTGTAACACCCATTTTTGCCATAAGTTTTGCATATTCCGCAAATTCATGTCCATGAACATCAAAAACTGTTTCCCTGTTTTTAAGCCTAGGAAGTCCAGCGTTGGGCTGAACGATAACTGGAACTCTTGAGTATTTAAGAATTTCGGAAACTATAGGTAGCATTTCATTTGGTCCTAGAGAGCAATTTAATCCAATTGCATCCACGCCAAGGCCCTGAAGTACATTGACCATAGTAATTGGATCTGTACCTGTTAATGTTCTTCCATCACTTTGATATGACATTGTACATATTATTGGAAGCGTACTATTTTCTTTAGCGGCAAGAATAGCAGCCTTTGCTTCATAAATATCCGTCATTGTCTCAATAAGTATTATATCGGCACCTTCTCTAGCACCAATTTTAATCTGCTCCGCAAAAGTCGCGTAAGCATTATCAAATGATAATATTCCATAGGGCTCCATTAACTGACCAATAGGTCCAATATCAAGAGCAACAAGATTATCACTAGCCACTTTTCGTGCTATTTTAACAGCACTAGAAACAAGTTCTTCCACAGTATATTGCGTATTTTTAAGCTTATAACTATTTGCGCCAAATGTATTTGTAGTTATAACATCGCAACCTGAACTCAAGTATTCCCTATGTATTTTTTCGATGATTTCTGGATGTAATATATTATAGCTTTCTGGTAATTCGCCTCTTTTAAGTCCATATTTTTGAAGCATTGTTCCCATAGCTCCGTCAAATAATAAAAAATCATTAAAATCTATTTTTTTACACACAAAATCTACCATCCTTTCTAAAATCACAATCTGAATTATTGCAATTCATGCATTTATCATTGCTTTTTAAATTTACAATTTCACTAAGACCTATAAGTGCAGTTACGGATTTTCGTGGTATCATAATATTACTTTCAGTAACAGAGAGGCCTATTTGTTTATAGGCCTCTAAAACATTTAAAATATTAGCTTGATTAGCAATTGAAAAATCTCCATACCCTGGGCTATATCTATTCGTGATATGCAAATTGTCTGCTAATGCTTTTTCCATAATCAGAGTTTGTATTTCATCACAGAGATTTTCAATTGCAGTAGTTGCACAAGCATCCATAATTAAACCCTTTGTAATATTAGTCCTTGAGTAGTAAGATATTCTACGATCTACTTCTATGCCTAAGGTTGCTGCCATTACCAAACATTTTTTTGAATCTGAAAGATGGTTTAGTATGTCTTTATCCTTTAAGACTAAAGTACTGCCTAAGAGAAAAATCTCATCATTTTTTCTTTCAATATCAAAGATTTCATATACAGAACTCTCTTTACATATATCAATAACTTCTTTACAGCAGGCCTCAATTAAATCAGTTAGGCTCTTATCAATTTCTTGATTTTTATAGCCTAAATACCTTAATACTTCCCTTTTATCAATTTTCATCTTATCTCCAATCAGTTTAATTAAATGATTCTATTCTTATTATACTTTCTATTTCGTTTACATTTTCTAAAATTTTTATTTTTTCTAATGAATTGTGTATATTCTTTTCAGAGCTTTTATGGGTAATAAATGCTAGTGGGGCATAATCATCCTGCCTCAAATCTCCAGTAACAGATATAATGCTAACATTGTTTTCACCAAATATTTTCGCTATAGCTCCTAAAACTCCCACTTTATCATTAATGTTAAGTCTGATATAGAATTCTGATTCATTTTCTTCTGATTTTTTTATTTTTTTAAAATCAAATTGCTGACTTGTATCACTAAAGCCTAAGGGCCTTACATTATTTCTTAGTATGGATATTATATCACCTACAACGGCACTACCGGTTGGCATATCTCCCGCTCCTCTTCCGTATAGCATTAATTCTCCCACAGCATTTCCTTTTATCATAATGGAATTAAAAACATCATTTACATTTGCCATTGGGTGACTGGAGGGTACTAGGGTTGGATGTACTCTTAGCTCTAATTTATTATTTTCTTCCTTTGCTATTGCTAGTAGCTTTATTGTATAACCTAATTTTTTAGCATATTTTATATCGAGTGGACTAATACTCCTTATTCCTTCTCTATAAATAGCATCATGATTAATTTTAGTTCCAAAGGATAATGATGCCATAATGGCAAGTTTATACACCGCATCATAGCCATCCACATCTGAGGTTGGATCTGCTTCAGCATAACCCATTTCTTGAGCCTGCTTTAATGCTGCATCAAAACTAATTTCATCATTGGTCATTTTACTTAATATATAGTTAGTTGTTCCATTTATTATTCCAATTATCTGATTTATTCTATTGGCAGTAAGACTTTCGGTGATTTCTCGTATTATTGGAATTCCGCCAGCCACACTTGCTTCATAATAAAATAATACATTTTCCTCTTCAGCTATTTTAAATAGTTCTTCGCTCCAGTTTGCAACAACTAATTTATTAGCAGTTACAATATGTTTTTTAGCTTTCATTGCACGTGCCATGTAGTCCTTGGCCTCATGGCATCCACCAATAAGTTCAACCACAATTTTTATGCTTTTATCATTAATAATATCATTAATATTATCTGTTAAAATGCTCTTAGATATAATAATATCTCTTTTTTTATTTATGTCTTTAATAAGTATTTTAGATACCTCTATTTCGTAATTTGAACGTTTCATTATTTCACTTTTATTTTCCTGAAGTATCTTCCATACTCCTGTGCCAACATTTCCAAAACCTAAAATAGCTATTTTTACCTTTTTCATATTTGTTTCCTTTCTAATAAATTATTTAAATTGTTTTATCAAGTGCTTGCTTTAAATCATATATAATGTCATCAATACCTTCTACACCAATTGAAAGTCTTATCAAATCTGGAGTAACACCAGCAGCTTTCTGCTCCTCTGCATTAAGCTCTGCATGAGTCGTGCTTGAGGGGTGAATTACTAGTGATTTAGCATCTGCAACATTAGCAAGTAGTGAGAATAACTCTACACTGTTAATAAATTTCTTTCCAGCCTCCAGGCCACCTTTTATTCCAAAGGTGAATATTGATCCTGCTCCCTTTGGTAGGTATTTTTTAGCTAATTCTTTATATTTACTTCCTTCAAGTTCAGGATAACTTACCCATGAAACCAATGGATGGTTACTCAAGAAGTTAACTACTGCTTTAGCATTTGAGACATGTCTCTCAACTCGGAGTGACAAGGATTCTAAGCCCTGAAGGAATAAAAATGCATTCTGAGGGCTAAGTGTTGCGCCAGTATTTCTTAAAAGTTGAACTCTAGCCTTTAGTGCGAAGGCAGGAGCACCTAAATTAGCATATACTATTCCGTTGTAGCTTTTATCAGGAGTTGTAAAATCAGGAAATTTACCGCTTGCCGCCCAATCAAATTTACCGCCGTCAACTATAATTCCCCCAATAGTAGTTCCATGACCCCCGATGAACTTTGTTGCTGAATGAATAATTACGTCTGCACCATACTCAAATGGTCGACAAAGGTAAGGGGTTGCAAAGGTATTGTCAATAATAAGTGGTATTTTATTCTCGTGGGCAATATTTGCTACTGCTTCTATATCCAGTACATTTATTTTTGGATTACCTAAGGTTTCAGCATAAAGTGCCTTAGTTTTATCTGTGATAGCTTTTCTAAAGTTTTCTGGATCATCTGGGTCAACGAAGGTTACGTTAATTCCAAGTTTTCTAAGTGTCACATTAAATAATTCATAAGTACCACCATAAAGGGTACTTGCAGCTACTATTTCATCACCTGAATTTGCTAAATTAAGTATTGCATAGAAGGTTGCAGCTATGCCTGAAGCTGTAGCAAGCCCCGCAACTCCACCTTCTAGCTCTGCTACTCTTTTCTCGAAGACATCTGTAGTCGGGTTCATTATTCTTGAATAGATATTTCCAGGTTCCTTTAATTGGAATAGATTTGCTGCATGATCTGCATTCTTAAAAACATAGGATGATGTTTGATAAATTGGAACGGCTCTTGCTCCTGTAGTAGGGTCTGGAACCTGTCCTGCATGTACCTGTAATGTTTCAAAACTCAATTTTCTTTCACTCATAATAATATCTCCTTTTTAAACTTATTTTTGTATAATAAAAACCATTTTGATTTGAAAGGGAATAAAAAAACTGCTTTCCTATAAGGAAAGCAGCAGGATAACTTTAATAAACAATAAAATTGTCTTATAAAATTTGCTATCGTCCTTATCTTTCAGATTTTACAATCTGATGGAATTGACACCATTGCATTTCATTGAAAATGCTGGTTGTCGGGCATCATGGGGCCAGTCCCTCCGCCGCTCTGGATAAGTTGTATTCGATTATTATCATATAGTATATTTCTCATTTGACTCATTTAACTAGAATAAAAAAAGCTACTCTCCTATAAGGAAAGTAGCACGATTAACTTTAATAAACAATAAAATTGTCTTATAAAATTTGCTAACATCCTTATCTTTCAGATTTTACAATCTGCTGGAATTGACACCAATGCATTTAGTTAAAAATGCTGGTTGTCGGGCTTCATAGGGCCGGTCCCTCTGCCACTCTGGATAAGTTGTATTTAGTTATTAATGACTAGTATATTCATAATAGTGGCAATTGTCAATACTTATTTTAAAAAATAAATCACTTGATTTTATAAGTGTTCTAGTTATAACTACCATCAACAATACAATACCTATTATTACAGCAGGACCACTTGCAAGGGATTCGTCAACTGAGTTGGGGGGAGTTTAATAAAAACTGCAAGTGTTTTAGACATAGGATCATCTGCTTTTCAGGTTATAAGTAACTATGCAGCGCAAATATTATAAGTAGAAACAATTGGTAGATTTGGTGAATATTGAAACGTTATAGGTAAAATGAAGATAAAATGATAAAATTTGTAGTATAATAAAAATAGACGAGAGCTGGTTGGTAATACAATTATTATTCTTGAAAAAGTTATACGAAACTGATGTTTTTTATAGAGGGATTCTCATAATGTCTATAATAGAACTTTGAAAAATGAATACTTAATTCATGAGTGTCGTGAATGCTGAGTTAGCTGAAAGAATATGCTTAAGAAAGTTTTCATTCCGTAATCAAGGATATTCTAAGACTTGTAAGATATTTTGCAATAAAAAAGAATGATAAAATGGAGGTGGTTGGATACAGTATTTCACCCAATTATAGAGAAAAAAGGCTTATGACAGAGGCTTTAGAAACATTAGTAAAATGGGCTTACGGATTTCAAGATTGTAAAGGGATAACTGCCAAAGTTTTAAAAACTAGCAAGCTCAGGCAAGCATTCACAAACACCTCAGGGGTGTTTGTTTTTACATTGATGTAAAAATAAGCTAATTACTCTTAGAAGAGGACTGGGGTAAATCTTATGATGATTATTTGGAACTACAAAAGCAATACAATGGAACTGTTTTTGCTTATGATGGAATGACTTTTGAAGTATAGTTTATTAAACAGTAAAAGGATATTCGTAAGGGGGACACATAAATTATGAATAATATAACAAAATTAAAGGTTGGGGATTCTATTGGTATTTTTTCACCATCATCGCCTATAACATATACATGCCCTAATAGGTTTGAAAGAGCTAAAAAATATTTACAGAATAAGGGTTTTAAAATAATAGAGGGAAGTCTAACAGGGAAATATGACTTCTATAGGTCTGGAAGTATTAAGGAAAGAGCAGAGGAGCTAAACGCTTTAATTAGAAATCCAGAAATAAAATGCATTATGTCCACAATTGGTGGAATGAACTCAAATTCAATTCTCCCTTATATAGATTATGAAGCACTAAAAAGAAATCCTAAGATAATAATAGGATATTCTGATGTTACAGCAATTCTACTTGCTATATTTGCACAAACAGGAATAAGCACTTACTATGGACCTGCATTAGTGGCTTCATTTGGCGAATTACCACCCTTTGTTGATTCTACTTATAAATACTTTAAGGAAATCACTATGGATGAAACAAAAATTCCTTATGTCTTTGAAACACCTGAATATTGGTCAGATGAACATATTAATTGGGAAACACAAGACAGGAGTAAAGAAAAAAGAGGGAATCAATGGGTTACAGTCTTTGAAGGTACTGCTCGAGGTAGAGTAATAGGAGGGAATTTGAATACCATGCAAGGTATATGGGGTAGCAACTATATGCCTGAAATAAAGGATGGAGATATACTTTTCATAGAAGATTCTTTAAAAGATTCCGCAACAATAGAAAGAAGCTTTTCTTTTTTAAAAGTAAATGGCATTTTAGATAAGATATCAGGAATAATACTAGGTAAACATGAATTATTTGATGACTCAAAGACGAGCAGAAAGCCATATGAAATATTAATAGAAGTATTGGGAGATAAAAAGTTACCATTCATTGCAGATTTTGATTGCTGTCATACACAGCCAATGATGACGTTGCCAATAGGATGTGAAATTGAACTTGATGCTACAAATAAAAAAGTAACTATTATTCAAGATTGGTTCAAATAATATTTTTGTGTTATGACGGATTGGTAATTTAATGCGAAGTAACCAATTTCAATTATGGAGCAGAACGGTTCTAAGAAAGGAGATAATAATATGTCAATTACTATTAAACGAAATACTGGATGGCAGGGCATAAGCTCAAAAATCCAAATAGAAGTAAACGGAGAAAAGACAGACAGTGTCATGGAAAATAATAGTGTAGACGTTGAACTTCCTGATGGTAAAGCTCACATAAAGGTCACACAATTTGGAATAAAGAGCAATGAAATAGCAGTTAAAGAAGGAGATATAATACGAATAACATCAACAAGATGGGTTCGCATGAGTTTTCCTTTAATTTTTATTATATCCTTGTTTACAATTTTCCTTCCTAATTTAACATATAGATTAACTATATTTTTGATTTTAGGAGCATTGATTGTTATTAGTATATTCTTGTTTAATGGATTTCATCTTAGCGTTTTTGACAGAGAAAATCGATAATGATATTTCCAAAAATTAACGAAAACAGAAATCTAATTAGTTCGTCTTCTTCATAAAGTTCGTCATAACAAATCAAATAAACTGGACAGGTTATGTCTAAAATGGCAAGTTAAGAGATGATTAGCTAAAAGTATTTAAGTTATTATTATTTTTAGAATATGATATGCTGAAGCGTAGCTATGGAGAACCAAAATAAATAGGAGCGTTTGAAATAATAAAATTAAGCCAATGATATTAAAAGTGTCATTGGTTTATACTATAATTTTTTTGAGCTAAGAATGTGTATTAAGTAAAAGAAATGGCTGATGTTTATAATATAAAAAATATAACTGAAAAAGAGGTATAAATTATGATAAAACCAATTGTAAAAGATATATTGTTTTTAGGACAAAAATCAGAAGATGCAACTAAAAATGATATAGTAGTAATTGATGATTTAGTAGATACATTAAGATCAAACTTAGAGTATTGTGTTGGAGTGGCTGGGAACATGATTGGAGTAAAAGAGCGTATATTGGTATTTACTGTAGGCAACCTTATTGTACCTATGATAAATCCAGTTATATTAAAGAAAGAAAAGCTTTATGAAGCAGAAGAGAATTGTTTATCTTTAATTGGCTTTAGAAAAACAAAGAGATATGGAATGATAGAGGTGGAGTATCTTGATAGAAATTTTAAGAAGCAAAAGCAAGTGTTTACTGGATTTACAGCACAAATAATTCAACATGAAATGGATCATTTTGAAGGTATAATAATCTAATTGAATAATTAAAACAGTACTTACCATAAGAAAAGGTTGTTGCTTAAATATAAAATATTTACGGCAAGGTGAAGCATATCATAAGTAAAAACACTATGTGTATTGAAGTTCCCATTATCTATACAATTGGACAAGTTATGGCTAATAATGGGCACTTGAAAAAGTGAGTATGAATGCTTGATTTAAGAGTTTCACAAATACCGTTAGTGAAAATAGCATATTAATTAAGTTTTGTTCCGCATTAATTTGTTAATTAATATACAATGGGAATGTATTACAATCAGATATTGTTTTGATTCAACTAAGAAAGGGGAGTAAAAAATGCCTTTTGCAATGACACATTTATGTATTTCATATAACATATTACTTAATACGCCACAAATAAAGAAACCTTGTGACTTTATGCTTGGAGCACTTGCACCTGATTCAGTTCATCTTAGGGATAACTACAATAGTGATATGAAAAAGAAAAGTCATTTATGCGTTGGGGAGGAAAAATGGGGTAGAGCAACAAATAATGAAGAATGGCAAAAAAGTGTACTTACTTTTTTACAGGATAATAAACATATAGAGAACGTGGATTTTATATACGGATATTGTTCCCATATACTTGCAGATATACAGAACAATATAAAAATTTGGACACCATTTCTTTTGGAAAATATCGAACAATTTAAAAAAGCGATGGGGAGTAAATATCATGAAGAATCTTATGCCATAGATTATGAACTATACTTATCAAGCCCTCATCAAAAGGAGATATGGGAAATTCTTGAGGACTCAATTGGATATGATATTCCAGGCATTGTATCAGTAGATGAAATTAATAAAATGAAACACGACATTTTATATGGTCAATATTTAGACAGAGAATCTATAGATGTATCTTTGAATAAATATGTTGCGCTTTCCCATATACAAGAATTTATTTCTGAGGAATCTCATTATATTAAAAATCTTTTGTATAAAAAACATTAACTGTATGGTCTATTAATAAGTTAAGATTCTTTTTATATGATTCACTAAATAGCAAGCCAGACGTTATAATTTTTAATAATTGTAATACTCATTAGGCTAATAATGGGAATCTGAAAAAATGTGAAACACTTTATAGGTGTATTGGATATGAGCGATATCTGAAGTCATTTTTCAGTTAAAGAGTTATGTCAAACTTGTAATCTAGAACGAACCTACGCTTGAAGATATACCAATACCTATAAAAAGTATTTTAGTAATGTAAAGAGAACAGTTAAAAAAATTGAGAACATAAAGAAAAAGCTTATGCTTGATGAAAAAAGAAATTATTGGAGGGAAGTTACATGAAATTTAAAGTATTAGGTTCTGGAGGATGTACGTCAATACCTAGAGCAACATGTAGTTGTTTGTATTTGAGCAAAAGGATAAAAAAGTTATTTATGCACCATGTAATGTAAAACCTTTTCCAGATGAAGATTTATTTAATAATGCTAATTTATTGATAATTGGAAATACAATAACTTCAGAAGTAGCAAAAGATAATTTTATTATTGATAACTATAATGAAATGAGAAAACATTTGTTTGTTATGAATGAAATTGTTGAACTAAAAAAACAGTATAATGTCAATAAGGTTATTATCACTCATTTAGACGAGGACTGGGGATTATCATATGATGATTATTTGAAAAAAGCAAAGAATTATGACAATATAGAATTTGCGTATGATGGATTGAATATAGAAATATGATAAGGTAAAAAAGAAATGCTTATAAAAACTTCTATTTAAGGAATCTTTGACACTTGAGATTAATTTGCTGAATAGTAGCCCACCTCAGAAATTTAATGCGTCTCAGTAATTTATGACGAAATACATTTAACAAGTTATATAAAAACTAATAAGGGGGCTTTATGCACTAAGTAAAGTAAGTAAGAAGGTAAAATTCAGTATAATATTAAATGTTTATTAATATGGAGGAGGGGTTCTTTTGGAAAGAAGATTAAGCCTTTTATTTGGTATAATTGGAGGGTTATTTCTTACGTTATTAAATAATCTATCTATAGGTCTTGGGAGTTTTAGAGGATATGTTACCGATTCTTTGTTTACTATATTAGCACTTATAGGTGTTATATGTATTATTTATTTTAGTTTTCTATTAATTATTGATACTTTAAAGACAATTCATAAAAAGTAAAAACATTTCAAAAATTATGTCGCATGTTTCGTATTTTACGTCACAACTGTATTTAAGTGAGAACTGAAGATAATTAATATTATGTGTAGGAGGTTATAGAATGAGTTGTAAAATGTGTGAAAAGCAAAAAAGTATTAAGGATGACCCATATTTTATTATGGAACTTGAAACAGGATATGTAATTTTAGGATGGTTTCAGAGGTTCAAGGGCTATACCGTTTTCAATTGTAAAGAGCATGGTCCTGAATTACACAACTTAGAACATTCTTTTAAAATTAAACATCTTGAAGAAATGTCTATAGTAGCGGAGGCTATTTCTAATATATTTAAGCCTGATAAGATGAACTATGAACTACTTGGAAATGGATGTCCTCATATTCATTGGCATTTATATCCGAGAGTAAAAGGTGATACTCCTATAATTAGTTCGGTGTATCAATTGTCAAATGAGGAATTGTTTGATGAATCTACAAGACCGAATGAGGAGCAGAGAAAAGAATTGATAGAAAAGATTAAAAATGAAATTGTGCGTCTACGTTCAAAATAAGCATTAAGCGAAGTAATTGTGCGATACGCAACATTCTTAACGGACGATACAAAGAACTGTTAGAATTACTAAAGTAATGGAGTAATTCTGAGTTTTTTATATATTCTTCAACTTCCCATTATTCTTAGCGAATTATACGAAGTTAGGCGCGAAAAAAACTCAAACCCTAGGTAAGAGTCTGAGTGTTAAAAAAATTAATAATTACGCCTAACTTTGGATAATTAAAATAGAACGAAACCGCGGTGCTATAATTAGAATCTATGGGGATTCAATAACCCACTTTTCCCGCATTTAATTTATGTGTTGAAGGAATATTTAAATTCGTAGTGATAAACATACAAAAATAATATTAGTTATAGAAATATGGACATAGTTTCCCCCTCCCCGTTAGTAGACGATTTTAATATTATGCAGTTTGTATAGTTGTAGGAGGAGATCTGGGAAATAATGTACACCGACTAAGTTTATCTGAACCACAGTGTGGACACTTGGATAAATCTCTTCCTGTGATATTTTTGATTAATTGGAGTGTTGACATTTTTTCTTTAAGTAAAATAGGTGTATTAGTAAGGTGTTTGCAAAGTTTAAGTTTGGTAGTTTTGTTTCGATTTCCTAACAAACCATAGTGCCTAATTTTCATAAATCCACTTGGTAGTATATGAATCAGAAATCTACGAATAAACTCATCAGAAGAAATGGTCATTAGTTTACACTTGCTACTTTCTTTGTAATCACGCCATCTGAATGTAACATTATCATTTTCAATATTAATGATACGATTATTAGATATAGCAACTTTATGAGTATATCTACCTAAATATTCAACCACACATGCAGCTTTTTTAAAAGGTGGTTTGCAATAAACGACCCACTCTTTTGAATATATAGAGGAAAGTAAATTTTCAAATTCATTATCATTGTAAAGATATTGCTGACTACCATAAAAATTAAGCTTATTTTTATTGTATAGTTGTTTGAGGTAATATAGAAATTTGCCTCTGAATTTGCGAGAAAGCACTTTAACTGGGATGAAAAACTTTTTTCTACTACTTACCCATTTTCCTATTGAAGATAATCCTCCACCGGGTACAATACAATGAATATGAGGATGGTGCATAAGATTTTGTCCCCACGTATGTAAAATAGAGGTAAATCCCAGTGTTGCACCTAGATATTTTTTGTCAGATGCTAATTCTGTAAGAGTTTCAGCGACAGCTTTAAATAAAAGAGTATATAGCTCCTTTTGATTTTGGTATGCTATTAAATTTATGGTGTCTGGAATTGTAAATACAACATGAAAGTATCCAACGTTAAGTAAATTGCTTTTCTGAGAGTCAACCCAACGTTCTTTAGCAAGATTTTGACATTTAGGACAGTGTCTATTGCGACAAGAGTTGTAAGAAATTTGAGTACTGCCACAGCTTTCACATTTGTCTATATGACCGCCTAATTGGGAAGTTCTACATTTTTCAATTGCAGACATAGCTTTTAGTTGAGCAAGTGTAAGCTTATGTTTTTCACGATATTCTGTACCATATTGTTGAAAAATATTTTGAACTTCAATCATTATTCTTATGCATTTTTTTTATTGATTTTTTCAACATGTCGAGAGGACTTTTTATATTTAAGGATTCAATGTTTATCATATGTAAATAAAAACAGGTTGAACTGATATCTGAATGACCAAGAAGCTGTTTAATATGAAATATGCTTGTTCCAGATTCAAGTAGGTGAGTGGCAAAGCTATGGCGAACACAATGTACAGTAACTGTTTTAGTAATGTTTGCTTTCTTTATGTATTTGTGAAACATATTTTGTACTGATCTGGGGTGAATATGGGTGCCGGTATTATTTCTGCTGTAAAAAAGCCATTCTTTAGGGTGGTATTCTTTCCAGTAATCTCTGAGTATTTCTAGATTATCTTGTGAAAGTAATGCATATCTATCTTTGGAACCTTTACCATTGCGGATAAATAGTTGCATTTTTTTACTATCAATATCTGAAACTTTTAGACAGGCGACTTCACTAAGCCTTAACCCTGCACCGTAAAGAGTCATTAAGATGGATTTATCTCTTAAATTATCACAGGCATTGAAGAGGTTTTGTATTTCATCTTTAGTAAGAATATTTGGGAACTTACGATTTCTGCGGTGGCGAGGTATTTGTTTACAATTTAAATTAGTATCCAAAGTTACACCATACAAAAAACGAAGTCCACTATTATAGGAATTAACACTTCCAGAGGTAAGTTTTTTTTCTGTTGTGAGATAGTGAAGAAATTCTCTAATATCTTTTTCATAAAGTTCAGTTGCGGGTTTATCAAAGTGGTTTTGAAAGATTTTGCATTTGGTATAGTACTCATCTTGAGTATGTTTGCTTAAACCTCTGAGTTCTACATCAAACTTTAATTTTTCTAAAACTTGTTCTTTTGTCATAAATAAAACAACTCCTTTAAAGTTGAATTTTTCCAATCTAAAGGAGTTATATACAATAAACAAAGATATACTTATATTATCAGTTTTATTTGATTTTATTTTGGGTTACCACCGCGCTAGCGGTTTAGTGCTATTCTTAAACTGGGCATCCGAGAAAATTAGAGATAAGCAGTTAAACAATGAGTTAAGTTTAAAATATAGTATGATGAAGCGTACTATAGTAATAGGATGAGTAATATTTTAGAGGTGTATGTAATTTATTTCAAGGACAGCATTGTTTAAAGAATTTATAATAAATAAGGGGCAATGTAAGTGTATACAATTGGACAAGTAGCTAAGTTTTTAGGGGTATCTAGGGATACATTAAAGTTTTATGAGGAAAAAGGATTAGTAAATCCCAAACAAGATGATGAAAATGGTTATAGAAAATATAATCATTTTGATATATATGCCATTATAACAATAAATTTTTATAGAGAAATTGATATTGAGATTAAGAAAATTCAAGAGATAAGAAAAAGTAAGAGTGTAGAGGATATAGAGTTAGTATTAGAGGGAAAAGAACAAAAGTTACTAGAGGAAATAGAATATAAAAAACTTCTTTTGAAGCATATTAAATTAGTTAAAGAGGATTGTAAGAAAATCAAACAACACTTGGGAGAATATACCATTAAAGATATGAAGCCCTTAGAGGTGAAAGGTGAAATAACAGACGTTACTGCTTATGACGAATATAAAATTCTACAAAAGAATACAGACAATTTAAAGCAAGCAGTTACATTAACTAGTTTAAGGCGTGTAGTAAGTTTTGATGGTGCGGGTATAACCGGAGATAAATTTATAGTTGTAAGAAAAGTAGATGATTTTGATAAAGATATAGAAGGTGAAGTTCTTACTCATCCTAAGTGTATTTACACTATCATTGAAGATGGTAGATGGTTAACTGGTGGAGAAAATATTGATTATAAAGTAGAAGATAGCTTAAGAAAAATAGCAATAGAAAATGGATATGAGCCTTTGGGATTAGTATATATTAATATATTACTTACAACTTATGAAGAAGGACTTGAACGTATATTTTTAGAAATTTATGCTCCTATAAAATAGTACGAAAATGTATTGACCTGTGGCTTACCCATAGGTTTAAACTGAAGATACTAGTAAATGTAATTTGTATTATATTTACTAGTATATTTAGTTTTAAGGGGTGTTTATTATGATAAAAGAAAAAACTTTAAAAAGACCAATAGTAAGCTTTGTTATATTAAGTAATATAATTTTTTTACCGCTATTTTTATTTGTAGGAGCAACAAGGCTACTAGGACTTCCTTCAGTAGTATTTGATATTATGCTATGTATATCATCCTGGTCATCAACATTTGCATTTGTAATTTTATTTAAAAGAATTTATCCAGGACGGGATTTTACAGAATATGTAAAGGAAAAATTTAAGACTAAACTTAAGTTTTCAGTAATCACTGTAATTATTAGTATTCAAGTTTTAATATTTGTAGTGATTATGGCTATAGTATCATCTAAAAATAGCGGAGTAGAGTCCGTTTTTGCAATTTCATCATTTGAAATGTTGATATATTTCTTCTTTAAAAACTTATTTGCAGGACCACTCGGAGAAGAATTGGGTTGGAGAGGGTTTGCATTAAATGAACTTCAAAAGAAATACACACCTTTAATATCAGCTCTAATAGTAGGGTTTTGGTGGGGGATTTGGCATCTGCCAATATGGTTTACCGCAGGGTTTAGGGGCATTGATTTAATAAAGTATATTGTATTTTTTATGATTTCAGTTATATCAATTAGTATTATAATGACAGCATTTTATAACTTAAACAAGAATTTATTAATTCCTATTATAATCCATCAACTATTTAATTTTCTTATTGGCATCATAAACGAAGATTTAATAGATATTATAATGTATTATGCAATATTATATTTTGCAGTAGCAGTTATATTAATAGTTATAAATCCAAATAAAGTATTATATAGAAAGAAAAATTAGTTTTAGTTTATCAAAGAAATCTTTAAAAAAAGATAAGAGTGTGTAATTTACACACTCTTATCTAAAATGTTATTGAATATTATTTACTCTATCAACCTCAGCAACTAATTTATCAATAAAGTCAGAAAGCTCAAAGCCACCTCTTTCACTAATCATTTCGATGGTAGCGAGACTAGCCATAGTTTTAAAAAGTATAGGCGACTTTAGTTTTTCAAATTTTGGACTTGTGGATAGTAAAAAATCCTTTAAAAAGGGATGTTCTTTAACCAAGCTTCCGATTTTTGTTTCTTTAGTAATATTATATTTATTATTGTCAATCGGTGAAGATTTTTGGTTATTAGAAGTATTATTCAGAGTATCTAAAGCCTCATTATCTTTATTTTTCCAGGTTACAAGCCTTTGAGTTCCTGTTAAACTTCTAATATGAGTCACGTCTTGCATCATTTCAAGGACACCTTTAAATTTACCCTCTTCATCTCTTACTGCATTGTAAATTATATATATAAATTTACCACCCATCTCAAGCCAGAATTCAGCCTCATCCTGCTTCCCACTTTTGAAGGCTTTGATAATTTCCTCGACTGTATGAACACTTTCTCTTGGATGACAATTCTGGACTTCTCTACCGATTACTCCTGCGCTTCTTGGGAAAACTCTATGTTTCGTATCACTATAGAATTTAACCAGGTCATTCTCATCTACATAGGATAAATCCATAGGTAGATGCTTAAATATTAAGTTTATTTGCTTTAAAGTAAGGAGACCTTGACTTACATTTAGTATCTCATCCTCTTTTTTAGGGGAAGCTACTCCATGCTTTTGAAGAACAGCTGTAAGGTCTTTAAGTAGGTCTAAATTTATAACATTACTTTCCGGTGAGTTTTCAGCTTTATAGGAGGGTGGATTATCTATTAAACAGTATCCAATTTCATCATCACCAATTCTCATTTCTATAAAGTCTTCAGCAGTCAATAATTCCATTGAAGTAGGGAATAGTATTTCAGTTTCTTTAATTATCATATCCCGTGTCATTTCAATCACTTCAAGTTGAAGTTCTAAAAAGTCCTTATCATTTTCTTCTTTTAAAAGAGTTTTAGATTTTCTAATGATATCTTTTATATTATTGTCTAGTGTCCACATTACTTTGGAGGGTTTATCAAATCCCTTTTTCTCTAGGGCAGGGAATAATTGATTTTGTTTTCTAGTAAGGTGAATATTTATTTCGCTTAACTTATCGTATAGTTCAAGCCATTGGTTTTGAATGAATTTTTTATCTAATAATAGTTCCATAGAAGAAAGAACTTTACCAATTTCTACGGTTTCATCTATATAGGTTCTTAGGGGATGTCCTTTTGGTAGATTTAGCTCCGTTGAAACAAGAATACCTTCGAAGACTTTTAAAAGATCTTCCATTTTTTCTGCCAACATATCGTCTGTAATGCCATAAAATTGTAGGTGTTGTTCACCTATTGCAAACTCCTGAGCAGTGATTTTATCAAAAGAATCGCTCATTCTCTTTTTAGCTTCATTTAAAGAAATATTGTTATTAAGAAAGTCTAATTTTATAGCAAGCATCCTTTTAATTCTTGTATTATCAATATTTAGATGATTGTTCATTTCAATATTATTTAATTCTGTGAAAGGAAAAAAATAAGCATGATATTCTTCATCATTAATTTTTTCTACATATTTATCAAAGCCTTTGCTTTCCATCATTTTATACATAGGAAATGGCTCAAAATCCTTAATAACATGGATGCCCTCACCAGGCTTTAAATTTTCAATAGCCTTTGTGATACAATCCTTAAAGGTTTCATGTTCTCCTCTTGCGTCAATAGTTATATATATAATATCTTTTTTCATATAAAAGACTCCTTTCAATATTAACTTTTAGAATAATTTATTATTATCAAATCATGAAAATGATTCTCAATGTTAAATATAATATATCACAGTTAATATACATTAAATATGATCTAAATCACAAAATTCAACTTACTCCAATATACTATTTTTGTAACCAATTTGTAGTAATTTTGACATTGATTTGATACAAAGGGTTGGATAATGCAGTATATAATAAGTATTATTAGATAAGTTTATTAGAAGGGGAGATTTTCATGAAAAAAGTAGCTGCATTAGCCTTAGTAGTATTATTAACATTATTCACAGTGGCATACACATCAAATGCAATGACTAAAGGGAATGATTTACTTACAAAAGGAACAGTTCAAAATGCACTACCAAATGATGAAAGTGCTAAAGAGGTTCCTGAGAAAAATATCAGTTTTAGAAAATATATTAAATTGATAGGACTTAGCAAATCAGAACTTATAAGCACTCTTGGGCAGAAACCAACTTCTATTGATGAAGGAGGACTCCAGTTTTCAGAATCAGATATTAGAGTTTGGTTTAAAGACTATGGAAATGGACCAGTAGAACAGGTATACATTGACAACAAAGATGTGGATTTTAAAGGGATAAAACTTGGCGATAAAATAAGCAGTTTCAAGGATGAATTCGGAAAACCAGTAGAGGAACATGTCACTTTTGCATACAGTAATTTTAAATATGATGGAATAGTGTTATCTGTGTATTATAATCCAAAAACAGAAACAACTTTTGCAGCATATATTTTAGATAAAAATGTTAAATAATATAGACCAGCTGGATAAATATAAAATTTATCCAACTGGTCTATATTTTATTTTTATTTATACAAACAAAGATATGAAACTTCTTCTTTGGCGATTACGCTAAATTTTTTATTTGCTTCAATTATAAAGCTTTCGTTTTGTTTATATTCTTTCCATTCATCACTTTCAGGAAGTTTTACTTGTAGGTTTCCGCTTGTAATTGTCATTATTTCTTTTGATGAGGTTCCAAATTCAAATTCTCCTACAGCCATAAGTCCGATTGTCGCTGGACCTTCAGCTGTGTTAAAACTCATTGATTTTACATCTCCGTCAAAATATTCATTAGTTTTAAACATAACAATACCTCCCAATATTAGAATTTTTTTTATTTAGATAATTCAATAGATTTTTGAGTTGTTTTTCTAAGGGCAGAAATAACAGCATTTCTAAAGCCTTTTTCTTCAAGAGTAGCTACACCTTCTATAGTAGTTCCACCAGGAGAACACACCATATCCTTTAAAGCCCCAGGGTGTGTTCCTGTTTCTAGTACCATTTTGGCAGAACCAAGAACGGCTTGAGCTGCAAACTTGTAGGCCTTATCTCTAGGCATTCCATCTAGTACCGCTGCATCTGCCATTGATTCAATGAACATGTATACAAAAGCTGGAGATGAACCACTCACCGCAGTTACTACATCCATTAATTTCTCATCAACTATTTCTGCTTTTCCAAAGCTTTCAAATATGGTAACTATTTCAGAAAGTTCTTCTTTTGTTACCATTCCGCTTGGAGAAATTGCAGCCATACCTTCTCCAACAAGTGCTGGGGTGTTAGGCATTACTCTAACTATCTTAAGTTTTCTACCAAACATCTCTTCTGTGCCTTTAATAGCTTTACCAGCTGCAATAGTAACAATTATTACATCTTCTTTAATTTGGTCTTTTATTTGTTTTATTACTAGCGGATATAAGTTTGGTTTTATTGATAATATAATAATGTCAGATATTCTAGCTACTTCATTATTATCTGTAGTGGTCTTTATACCATATTTTAGAGTAGTTTCAGCCAAACTCTTTTCATTTAAGTCACCTACAATAATACTGCTAGGTGCTACTAAATTCGAATTTAGTATTCCACCAATCATTGCAAGACCCATGTTGCCGCACCCAATAAACCCTATTATTTTATTCATTTTATACCTCCGCTATTTTTTAACAGTCACATCCACCAAAGGATTGATCTGTTCTTCCGATTATCTCATCTTGAAGCACCTTATCTAGGTTATTAAAGTAATCACTGTATCCTGCAACTCTTACTATTAAATCATTATAGTCGTCAGGATTTTTTTGTGCAGCCAGTAGAATATCACTACTTACAATATTAAATTGAATATGATGACCATCTAATCTAAAATATGATCTTACCAAATTTGATAAATTATTTAAGCCATCTTCACCTTCTACAACAGCTGGCGTAAATTTTTGATTGAGTAATGTTCCTCCAGTTTTTAAGTGATCCATTTTTGCTGCAGATTTAAGAACTGCAGTTGGTCCATTTACATCAGCACCTTTGTCAGGAGAAATACCTTCAGATACAGGCATAAAAGCTTTTCTTCCATTAGGAGTAGCTCCAATAACTGAACCAAAGTAAACGTGACAGGTGGTAGGAAGCATATCTATTCTATATTCTCCACCTTTTCCATTCTTTCTTCCAGTTACTTCGTTATAGTAGGAATTAAATATTTCTCTCATAACGTCATCAGCATAATCATCATCATTACCGTATTTTGGAGTTTTGCCTTTTAAAAGCTTTAAAATATCTTCATGCCCTTTAAAGTCAGTCTTCATTGCTTCCATTAATTCATTCATAGTAATGTTTTTATCTTCAAATACATGTTTTTTTATAGCTGTAAAGGCATCAGTAATTGTGCCAATCCCAACACCTTGAATGTAGTTGGTATTGTATCTTGCACCTCCTGCATTATAATCTTTTCCTTTTGAAATGCAATCACTGGTTAATACTGAAAGGAAAGGTTCTGGCATAAGTGTTGCATATAATCTTTCAATAACTCTATTTCCTCTCATTTTTATATCTATAAAGTGCTTCAATTGTTTTTTATACGCCTCAAATAATTCGTCATATGTTTCAAATTCTGAGGCTTCTCCAGTTTCAATACCTAATCTTTTTCCGGTCATTAAATCAGTTCCATTGTTAAGTGTAATTTCCATTACTTTAGGTAGGTTAAAGTAGCCTGTTAAAATATAAGCTTCTTTTCCAAAAGCACCTGCTTCAACGCATCCACTAGTACCTCCACATCTTGCATCCTCAAGGGTCTTGCCTGCATTAACAAGCTCTTGAATAACTGCATCAGCATTAAACATTGAGGGCTGACCTAAGCCTTTTCGGGATATAGCGCAAGCTGCTTTTACAAACTTTTGCGGACTTTTCTTGCTTATTTGTACATTTGAGCTTGGCTGCAAAAGCTGCATTTCATCTACTACATGAAGTAGAAGGTAACTTACAGCATTGACTCCATCTAGGCCGTCTGCTTTAACTCCACCAATATTTATATTTGCAAAGTCAGTATAGGTTCCACTTTCCTTTAATGTTATACCAACTTTAGGGGGTGCAGGTTGATTGTTAAACTTCACCCAAAAGCATTCTAAGAATTCTATAGCCTCTTCGCGAGTTAATTCTCCATTTTCAATTTCCACCTCATAAAAAGGGTTTAAATGTTGGTCAAGTCTTCCAGGGTTGTATGCATCCCAAGGGTTTAGCTCAGATATAACACAGATGTGAGCAAACCAATACATTTGAAGAGCTTCTCTAAAGTTTCTTGGTGCATGTGCAGGAACATGGCTGCAAATTTCAGCTATTTCCAAAAGTTCTTTTTTTCTTATTTGATCTGTTTCCTTTTGTGCAAGCTCCCTTGCATAGTCGCTGTAACGCTGTCCTAAAATAATCACTGAGTCACAAGCTATATCCATTGCTTCCAATTGGTTTTTTTTATCAAGAGCTTCATCATCATCATAAAAGTCTAGCTTCGAAATAGCTTCAGCTATATCAACTTTAAAATCCAAAAAACCCCTTTTAAATATTTTATCATCGCCACTTGTATGACCTGGTCCTCTTTGCTCCATAAATTCTGTAAATATTCCTGCTTCATAGCAGTCTTTCCACTGCTCAGTCATATTTTCAAGTATTCTGTATCTCATGGATTTCTTTTCCCAAGCGGGTATGATTAAATCCTCTTGAATCTTTCTGCTTTGCGCGTCAACCTTAAAGGATATTCGCTCCCTAGCATCCATAACATCAAAATCATGCAAGGTATGGCAGCATAACTCTGGATAGGTGCAAGTTGAAGCAGGTGCTTCTCCTCTTTCACCAACAATTAATTCACCATCATTAATGCAAAGTTGCTTTTTTAACATAATCTCTTTTAAAGCTAATGCGCGAAGAACAGGAATTGAAACTGTGCCCTCATATTTCTTGTAAACACCATCAACTATTATTGCTCTTTCCATAGAAATGTGAGGGATAGCAGATACACTTTGCTGCCTTAATTTTTTTACTCTTTCAGTTATCATAATATATTAGCCTCCTATCTTAATTTTTATTCCAGCACTTTTAAACTTTTCTGATATTTTATTCATAACTTCATCTGATGGCTTTTCTAAACCAGATAGTTTATATTCAATATTAAGTCTTCTATATTTATCCATTCCCATCTTGTGATAGGGAAGCAAATCTACATGTATTAAATTTATCTTTGATAGAAAATCAACTGCTGCATCAATAGTTTCATCATCATCATTTATACCAGCAATTAATGGCATTCGTATATAAATGTTACTACCTCTTTGCGAAAGTTTTTTTAGATTTTCTAAAATGATAACATTTTCCACACCCGTATATTTAATATGTTTTTCATTATTCATATGTTTAATATCAAATAGAAAAAGGTCTACGTTATCAACTATTTTTTCAAATTGTTTCCAAGATGCATAGCCGCTGGTGTCAACTGTTGTATGGATACCTTTATCTTTGCAAATTTTAAGGATATTGTATAAATAATCTGCATGCATTAATGGTTCCCCTCCAGAAAATGTTACTCCACCATTTGATTCTTCATAAAACACCTCATCCTTAATTATTTCTTTCATAAGGTTCTTAACGGTTATATCTTTTCCTACAAGTTCGCGGGCGTTGCTTAGGCAAAAATCACTGCACTTTCCACAAAGAGTACATTTGCTTTCATTAAACACAGGGAATCCTTTTACGAATTGGATGGCTTTTTCCGGGCACCTTTTGACACATGTGCCGCAGCCGGTACATCTTTCCTTAAAGAACATGATTTCAGGATTTAGATTTTGACTTTCTGGGTTATGGCACCACCAGCAATTTAGTGGGCAGCCTTTAAAAAAAACTGTAGTACGAATTCCAGGACCATCATGAATTGAATACTTTTGGATATTGATAATAGTGGATGATGTCAAATAATTCGCCTCCCGTTTATTTTTTGAAAAGATTTGGAGTATGGACTGTTAGTATTTTTACAGTTCTATTGGTATTGTTTGCCCAGTTATGTTGGACATTCGAGTTGTAATGAGCACTGTCACCAGGAAATAGTTCATGTCTTTCATTGTTAATTAATAGTGTTAAAATTCCTTCTAGAACATATACAAATTCTTCACCAATGTGCGGATATAGTGTTACTTCCTCAGTACTGTTGGTTGGAAGTATTTCAAAAATTCTTGGAAGCAAATCCTTGTTTTCAATATCATTAGTCAATTGAATTTGTATTATTTGGTTATTTTCAACTTGAAACACTTCTCTTTCATAACTGCGAATAATAAAATCCTTTTTATGTTTCGGTTCAGCTACAAAATAGGATAAGGTAACTTCCAAGGCTTTAGCAATATTCATTAGGGAATCAATGGCTACAGTTGTTAAACCTCTTTCGAGCTGTGATAAATAGCCAATGGATAAACTAGTTTTTGCGCTTAAATCCTTTAAGGTTAATTGGTTTTTAGTTCTTAATTCTTTTATTTTTTTACCAACGTCTAAATTCATAATAATTCCTCTCACTTTTCAATAATTTATTTCATTTATGTAAAATTAAAATTAAGTACTTTATTAAGAAAATAATTTAATTGTTTAATTTTTATTTGGTTTGTTATTATTATATCATATGAAATCGTTTATTTGTGACTTATTTTCATAGAATCTTATCTATTTTAAAAAAAATACATTTTTTTCTTGTAATATCATAGTATGCTTGTTAATTAGTATAATATATTTTTATGTACTAATGAAATAAATTTCATAATAGTAAAAAAAGTACTTATAATTGCATCGATATAGTGTTTTTATAGTAGCTAGAATTGCTATCAAACAAGCTAATATAACCTCCAATTTTTTATTGACATATTTTCATCACTATTATATGATAGTCACCATAGGTAACTACTGATTTAAAGGAGAGACTAATTTATGGATAAAATAATTTTACTCTTAAAGTCACTTGAATTAAATGATTCTGAGGCAAAAGTTTATGTAGAGCTCCTAAAGAATGGTCCCTCCACGGGTTATCAAATTAGTAAAATCTCAGGGGTAGCACGGTCGAAAGTATATGCAGTTCTTGAAAACTTGGTTCGGAAAAATTTTTTAATTTGCTCAAAATCCGAAAATCCTAAATACTACACCTGTATTCCTGTAAAGGAACTCATATCAAAAAAGAAAGATAACTATAATTCCTTACTTGAAGAGATAGAAGGTGAACTTTTAGAATATGATAAAAGTATAAATATGGATTTTATTTGGCATATTAAAGGTTATAATAATATTTTTGATAAGTGCAGGGAAATTATAAAAAATACAAAAAAAGAACTTTTTATTCAAATTTGGCAGGATGATATAGATGAAGTTTTTGAAGGATTAAAATTATTAGAATCAAACAAAATTGATCCACTGGTGATTTTGTACAGTGCTGAGCATAAATACGATGTTGATTTGAACGTTTTGTATAAGCATGGATTTGAAAGTGAAAAACTTAAAGACATTCCTGGAAGATGGGTTACTATAGTGTCTGATTCAAATGAAGTATTATTTGGCTGCATAGAAAATAATAAGATATGTGAAGTTATTTGGACACAAAATTATTCTATGGTTTTTATGGCAAAGGAATATGTGAAACATGATGCTTATTGTCTTAAACTTATAAAATCAGTCAATAATTCCGATAATGAAGAACTTAAAAAATCTGTTGGTAATATCAGAAATATTTTCGAGAAAATATAGCTGGTTTCCAAAACTTCTACCAATATAATATAGGTCTTTTATTAATAAACATTTTTAAAGATTAGTTAAAATAAAGAACATAGGAGGTACAAAATGTTATTACTTACAAAACATGATATAGAAAATATTTTCAATATGAAAAATGCAATTGATTCAGACAAAACCGCCTTTAAACTATTCTCACAGAATAAAAGTGTGGTGCCACTTAGAACAAACATTGATATTCCAAAATTTTCAGGTCAAAGCCTGTTTATGCCCGCTTATGTTGAGGACATAGATAGTATAGGGATAAAGATAGTTTCTGTATTCCCAAAGAATGTTGAAAAGGGGATACCCTCAGTACCAGCAAAAATGATACTAATGGATGGAAAAACTGGTGACGTCTGTTGCATAATGGACGGAACATATCTTACTCAATTAAGAACTGGAGCCGGTTCCGGTGCTGCCACTGATATACTTGCAGTTGAAAATGCTGAAAAAGGAGCCCTAATAGGCACTGGGGGACAAGCTGAATGCCAATTAGAAGCAATGTTAACAGTACGAAAGCTTAAATCTGTAAAAGTATTTGATATGAATTTACAGAGGGCTCAGGAGTTTTGCACAAAGATGTCTGAAAAATTTGCTGAATTTGGCACAGAAATAAGTTTTGCAAAAACAACAAGGGAAGCTATTGAAAATGCAGATATCATAACCACTGTAACAACTTCAAAAACACCTGTTATTGATTATCAATATGTAAAAAAGGGTGCTCACATAAATGCAGTAGGTTCATACACTCCGGTTATGCAAGAAATAGATGAATATACAATAAAAAATGCGGATAAAGTATTTGTTGACTCTAAAGAAGCAGTTCTTTCAGAATCAGGAGATCTTATAATACCAATAGATAAAGGTATTATCGATAAAAGCAGAATAGACGGAGAAATTGGGGAAGTTTTGCTAGGGAAGATTGAAGGAAGAAAAAATGATAATCAAATCACCATTTATAAAACAGTAGGTATAGCTGTTATGGATGTTGTAACTGCATATGATATATACAACTGTGCTTTAAAAATGCACATAGGCACAGTTATAGAGATATAATCTACATAATTTAATAATGAAAGGCAAATGCTATCCTATAATATAGATGATAAAAGGATGGTGTTTTTATGGATAAGAAAGTAGAAAACGCTAAAAGTAAAACTGAGCAAGCTAGGATTTTGGGTGTGAAAATACCTAAGGATGAATACTGGGGTGATTATAGCTCAAAAATCTGTGGAAGCGTCGGGGGAGCTATAAGTGACAAGACTAAAAAAGATTAGTAATACGGTTAAGAGGTAGTGAAGTTTCTTAATTAAAAACTATAAGACCAATATCAAATGATATTGGTCTTATTTTTGTAATCTTAAGTTGGAGTAAGCCATGCAAAAATATTATGAATAAATATCTGAAAACTCAATGTTAATTGTTTGAAGTTCACTTCTTATGTTCTTATCTTCAATTGAGTCATAAGAGGCAGCTAATATTCTGTTTGGAAATTCTATTGTAAATTTACTACCTTTACCTAATTCACTTTCCAGTTTAATATTTCCACCATGTAGTTCAACAATTGATTTAACAAGACATAAACCTATACCACTTCCCTCAGCATTTCGAGATAGTGACTTGTCAACCTGCTTGAATCTTTCAAATATAACATCTAAGTAATCACTTTCAATTCCAATACCTGTATCTTTTACAGATATTTCAACACTATCAACTTTGTCGTGTATATTTACGAATATTTCGTCTCCTGCCATAGAAAATTTAATTGCATTGGAAATAAGATTTAACATAACTCTTTCAATATTAGTGGGGTCACAAGCAATATTTTTTTCTTCTACATCAGTATCAAAAACAAGCTTTAATCCTTTATTCTCAACATATTCCGATACGGATTGAACAATGTCCTCCACCACACTAACTATGTTTTCATTGGACATATGTAACTTGAAAAAACCAGATTCAATTTTAGATAAGTCAACTAAGTTATTAACTAGTTTTGATTGCCTATTGCAGTTTTGTGTTATAACATTAATATAATTTTCAAGCTTATCTTGATTTTCTATTATGGAATTATTTTTCATATACAATCCAAATAATTGAGTGGTACTAAAGATAACATTTAAAGGAGTTTTAATCTCATGAGAAATGTTTATGAAAAATTCTTCCTGCATTTTTAAGTTTTTTTCCAGTTGAAGTTTAGCTCTAGTTTCTTTAGTAATATCAATTATAATTGCTATTACTTGTTGGATGTCGCCCTCTAGGCCAAGTATCGGCTGATATAAGACATTTACGAATATTTTTTCACCAAAAACAATTAACTCTTTATACTTAATATAGGATGTTTCTTTCTTCTCTTTTATCATTTGAAAATGATAAAAAATATCAGTTTTATCAAACTCTGTAATGATATCTGTATAATTTTGTCCTTTAATAATATCAAAAGAGTTCATTTCAGGATTTAATCCTTCTATAATATTTAATGCCTTTTGATTAATGTCCGTGATACTAAAATTTGGATATGATAATCTTATAAATGGTAAATCAAGGGTATCTATAGTATTGTGTAGAAGGTCAAATTGACTTTGAAGTATTTCTTCATGCAATACAGTTTCTGTAATATTATTCAAACATTGTATTCCTGCAATGAAATTTCCCTTATCATCATAAATGGGAATACCATTTATATCATAAAAGGCTATACTATTATTATAAGTTTTCATGATTCTATACCCGGATATTTTCTCACCTCTTAGTATTCTAGAACCTGGCATATCATCATGATTAATTAAATTTCCGGAAATATCATAATAATTATTTTCACTAAGACTTACTCCTAGCCTACTAAAGCTATCAGATATAGAAGGGAAGATATCCCTTGCTGATTTATTTAATGTAGTGTAGTTACCATCCTTATCAAAAATGAATAATGCCTCAGATATATTTTCAATAATTGCGTTTAACTTTTTGTTGCTCTCATATACCGTTTGTTCTAGATCCCTTTTATTACTTACATCACTGCCGGCTCCATAGATAAGTCCTTCATCCCACTCGAATTTTATATTCCATGAAATCCATTTGTAATTGCCATTCTTGCACATATATCTAAATTCCAAATTCACAATATCTTGTCGCTCTTTGCCAGCTAAGGATAATGCATTATCTAGGCTAGCTTTATCCATCGGATGTATCATAGAAAATATATTTAGATCTTTTACTTCATCGTTGGTATATCCAAAAACATTATTAAAAGCTGGATTTGCATATTTAATTCTACCATTAAAAAAAGCCATACATAAAATTTGTGGAGTTAAGTTTACCATTTTTTCATAATTTTCTTTATCTAATGTTGAATTATTCAATATTGGCTCCTCCCAAAGAAAAATAAAATTTATCAAATATTAAAAATAACCATATAAAGTAATTTTCGTTTAAACTTACTTTATAATTCTATCACTATTTACCGCCTTTAGAAATAACTTTTTGAAAGTAGCAAGCCCATTTTTATACAATCTAAGCTTTTATTTTAAATTTGCAATGCTATAAAAAATATCTACACCTGTTTTAATAATACTATCTGGAAAATCATAATCAGCAGTATGAAGCTGGGGCTGTAATTTGCCATCACCCAGGCCGAACATTGCGCCCTTTATATTTTTCAAATAATATCCGAAATCCTCAGACCATCTGAAGGGATATTGAAGTTCTTCATAGCTGAAATCATTGGTTACACATGCTTCTAGTATATTATTAATACATGTATCATGATTTCTTGTCTCAGGGAACTCATCAGAAAAACTTATGCTGAAGTCAATTTTATTTTCAGTGCAACACTGCTGCACAAATTTTAGTATGCTGTTTTGAAGTTTCATTAAATCATCTTCATTCTCTCCACGTAATGTCAACAAAATTTCACCAGAGGCTGCAGCTGTTCCAAAAGACCTTTCTCCAATATTGATATTTACAATTGTGCAAAGAACCATTCCGCTATAAATACTGGATTTAGTACTACTATTTAAAAAATTAATAATATCAGCAGCGGCATAGGAGGGATTTATCCCATACTCCGGGTAAGCTGCATGAGAGGGCTTTCCCTTCAGGTTAATTATAACTCCTTTTGAAGCGCAAGCAAATACTCCCCTTTTATAAAGAATACTTCCTACATCGTATCCAGGAATATTATGTAGTGAATATATTTCATCTATTTTATTTTCCAGCAGCAAACCATCCTGGACTATTTGTCTAGCACCTAGACCTACCTCTTCAGAAGGTTGAAATAGTAAAAATATATTCTTATGAGCTATTGGATTTTCCTCTATTTCTAATGCTAGACCCGCCAATATTGCACAATGTCCATCATGTCCACATTTATGAGCTGCTGTTGTATTATTGGATTTGTATTGAATATCTGTTGTTTCTAGCATAGAGATTGCATCCATATCAGCTCTAAATGCAAGATTCACTGCATTTTTTAAAATTATTTTTTCTGCAACAAAATATCCATCTTTCATAACTATATTAAAACTAGTATTGTTTCTTAAAAAATCTATTAATATCCTCATGGTTTTATTTTCATTTCCAGAAATTTCAGCATTTTCATGAAGGTTATGTCTTAATTTTATACACAAACTTTCATTGTGACTGTTCATTAGCATTCACCCCTTTATAATGTGCTATGTTAGATTATTATTACAACTATAATATGCCATATTAAACATTTTTTCAATGACCATCATAGTGTAGAGGCATAAGTTATATGTATTTAAATAATATTTTGGGGTGGAATAACTTTGAAAGGATGCTTATATGGCTAGCGGGGTATTCTGTTCTATATAAAAATAACCCAATGTAGTTTAATCACAGCATTGGGTTATTTAACTTTGTCCCAGCTAAGTAATAAACTATTTTCCTATATATCGTCTCTCTCTGTCATAGGCATCATAGGATTCATACCCATCATTTGATCCATAGGCATCATATGACACATGTGCATCATAGGATTCATACCCATGTTTTGATCCATTGGCATCATGTGCATCATGGGGTTCATACCCATGTTTTGATCCATTGGCATCATGTGCATCATAGGTTTCATACTCATGTTTTCATCCATAGGCATCATGTGCATCATAGGATTCATACCCATCATTTGATCCATTGGCATCATTGGCATCATTTGCATCATTTGGCACATACACATATGCATCATATGCATCATATGCATCATATGCATCATAGGGTTCATTTCCATCATTTGGTTCATAGGCATCATGTGCATCATAGGATTCATACCCATCATTGGATCCATTGCCTTCATATCTTTAGATTTCTTGTTCTTTGTTGAAAAATTTTCCATACATTACTCCTTATAAAAATTTTCTACAATATAATATTATGATAATAAACAGTTTATGTTACTATTATTTAAAATTTGTACAAAGTTTCTAAATGAAATGCCATAAAAGATAGGATTATAGTATTGCGCTAACTACACTCCATTATAAATTGACTTTTCTGTGTTTTCAGTATATTATAGAGGAAATTTAAGGGGGGATTTTCATGAAAATAACTGATATAAAAATAGGACGAATATCTGTTCCACTTAGAACACCATTTAAAACTGCGTTAAGAACCGTAAATAGTGTGGAGGATGTTATTGTTGAAATCCACACTGACACAGGTAATGTAGGATTTGGCGAAGCACCACCAACAGGAGTCATAACAGGGGATACTACAGGAGCTATAATAGGGGCTATAGAAGATCATATAAAGAAAACTATAGTAGGTATGAAATTAGAAAATTTTGAGGATATAATGTTAAAATTACAAAACAGTGTTTTAAAGAACACTAGTGCAAAGGCTGCAATTGATATAGCACTATATGATTTATATGGTCAGTTATATGGAGCACCACTATACAAGTTGTTAGGTGGATATAGAACTGAAATTGTAACTGACATAACTATCAGTGTAAATGACCCTGAAGAAATGGCAAAGGATAGTTTAGAGGCTATAAATAGGGGGTACAGTACTTTAAAAATAAAGGTAGGAAAAGACTCTGCAAGAGACATGGAAAGAATGAAAGCAATAAGAAAGGCTGTAGGTTATGATGTTAATCTTAGGATTGATGCAAATCAAGGTTGGAAGCCAAAGGAAGCTGTAAACATATTAAGAAAAATGGAGGATGCAGGACTGCAAATTGAGTTTGTAGAACAACCAGTGTCAGCTCATGATATTGAGGGACTAAAATTTGTAACAGATAATGTATATATACCTGTTTTAGCAGATGAAAGCGTATTTTCTCCTATGGACGCGCTAAATATTCTGCAGAGGAGAGCAGCAGATTTTGTAAATATAAAACTTATGAAAACAGGTGGAATATATAACGCTCTTAAAATATGTTCCTTAGCAGAAATGTATGGAGTTGAATGTATGATAGGATGTATGCTTGAAGCAAAGGTAAGTGTAACTGCTGCTGTGCATTTAGCTTGTGCAAAGAGCATTATAACTAAAATCGATCTAGATGGTCCCGTCCTATGCAGTGAAGACCCAGTAAATGGAGGGGCAATATTTAATGAATCTAAAATAATGCTTACAGATGCAAAAGGACTTGGCATAACATCTATAAATTATTAGTTAAATAAAAGGTCTTTCATAAAGTAGATGCATGAGAAAAGCCTACCCATTAGGGTAGACTTTTTAAGTGAAAATATGAATTGTTTAAAACAAAATTAAATATTATAAAGATTATTTTACATATTTCTTTTCATAGCTGTTATACATTACCCATGCAACTGCTGCAAAGAATATAGGGCCAGCTACACTCCAAATTGTTATTGACAAATTGCCTTCAAGTGCTGGTTGTATTATTGAGAAGAAATTTGCAAATCCAACAGTGAACATAACTATTACTGTCCATATTAAAGCACTTTTGTCTGTTTTGAATATTTCAAAAGGTTTAATAATATCTCTATTTTTCTTAAATGGTGCGAATGCATAAGCTATAAACATGTAGGGAAGGGTCATAGCTACGTTAGTCATCGCTACTAAAACATCGAAGAATTTTGACATATTATCTCCACCAAAGGATATAAGAGCAATCATAGCACAAACTATACCTGCTTGAACCCACATAGCCCTTTGAGGCATTCCATCTTTCATTTCTGCAAGTTTTCCAGGCCATAATTTAGCTGGAGTACCTTCAATTAATTGTTTTAATGGAGAGAACATTAATGTGAAGAAAGCGCCTGCTAAAGCTAAGAACATTGAAAGTCCTACGAATCTAGCTATTCCATGAGACATAGCTATTGAAGTGGCTTCGCTTGCTCCGAATGCTTGACCTAGAGCATATCCTAGGTTACCCATAACTACATAACCAGCATTACCTAAGTGAACAGTCTTGTCATTCATAACAGATGACCAGTTAGTAAATATACCAACCAGGAATATTCCAAGTGCATATCCAATTGAGATAATCACTGCTGAAATAACAACACCCTTAGGGAATGTTTTTTCAGCATTTTCTGTTTCATCAACAAGTCCTCCGACAACTTCTATACCACCATAAGCAAATAATGCAAATACCACAAATGCAAATGATGCAATCATATTACCAGTATAAGCAGGATTAGGTGAAGCCGTGAATGAACTAAGTCCTACTATTGGCTGAGCTAGCTTACCATGATTTCCGATAAGTACTAATATAGCTCCAAGTAATAAAACTATATTTAATAATGCAACTGCGCTGCCACCTAGTGAAGTTACCTTCTTAATTTTTTCTAATCCCTTAGTTGATACAAATGTAACTAATATTATCCAAAGAATTCCAAGTATTCCTAGAAGTTTAGGTCCAGTCAGTCCAAATATTACCCAAGTTTGTGTTTTATCTGAACCAAATATTGCGTTTGATATTGGAACCCAAACTCCTGATGCAACATTAACCATCCAAATTACATAAGATGCATACCACATGAAGGTTCCCATAAAAGCAAATTTTGCTCCTACGGATTTTTCCATCCATGAGTATATTCCACCCTTTTCGTTCTTGAAAGCTGCACCAAACTCAGCCATCATGAAAGCAAATGGAATAAAGAATGTTATTCCAGATAAGATATACCATGGTATAGCGGCATATCCCATTTTATAAAATGATCGTGGGATGTTATTAAATCCATAAACTGAAGTAAAAATCATTAAGACCAATGATACCAATGTTAAATGTTTTTTGCTCATTATTTTTTCTGACATGCTTTTTCCCTCCTTAAAATGTAAATGAATAAATTCATTCACTATTACTATTACTGTTACTATTACTGTTACTATTATATATAAAAAAAATAAAAAGTTCAATACTTTTTTAGCGAATGTGAAAGAAAAATGTCGATAAATAGAATCTTGTGAAAATATAACAATGGAAATAGATTGAAAACTTGCATAATTAAAATAAATAAGGTTAAATGTAGTTACTAATTACTTAGTTATAGTAATTTATCAATTGAATTTATAGGATATTTTGTAAGATCCACTACTAAAATAGTGCATTAGGTAAACAAAGAAGGTATAATAAAGTAAGTCTAAAGATAATTCATGTCGTAAATAAATTCAAAAGAATAAAGGGGAAAACCATGATAAAAACAAATGCTATGCGAATTTTAGATAAAATGAAGCTAGGATATGAGGTTATAACTTATGATGTTAAAGATAATAAAATAGATGGAATAGCTGTGTCAAAAAAGATAGGTAGAGATGAAAAATATGTTTATAAAACTTTAGTTACCAAGGGAATGTCTAAAAATATTTATATTTTCCTGATTCCAGTTAGAGAGGAAATAGATTTTAAAAAAGCAGCTAAAGTAACTAACGAGAAGACGATAGAAATGCTAGATTTAAGTGAACTTCAACAATATACAGGATATATTAGAGGGGGATGTTCACCTATAGGTATGAAGAAACAGTATAAAACATTTATAAATAATAGTGCTCTTGAAATAGAAACCATAATTGTAAGTGCTGGGAAAATAGGATTTCAAATAGAAATTAATCCAAATTTATTAATAGGTATTATAGAAGGCTCATTCCATGATTTAATAAAATCAACTAACAATGATTAAGGAATAATAACATAAATTTCTTTGTATTTGCGGAATTCGACTTAAAATGCTATACTTATAATAGGAAAGCATAGTAAAATAGACAGTTAGAGTAAATTAGATATTCAAGGACGATATGTTTGAAATTGAATAGAGTATTGGAATTTTTAAAATAAGGTGAAATAATTAAGAGAAAATATTTTATAACTGAACTATGAACCGGGCATACTATGTTAGATAGGAAAGTTTGAGGCAAAGTTTGAAGTTTAAGCACTTTAACTCAAAAAGTTAAAGTGCTTTTGTATTTATTAATAATTAAATGTTGAAGGAGAGATTATGAGAAAAAGTGGAAGAACACCGTTAATGAGAGCGAAGAAATTAGAAAAGTTATTAAACGTTGGAGAAATATATTTGAAGCTTGAAGGAGCTAATCCATCGGGGCATAAATATGACCGTATTTCAGAGGTTTTAGTAAAGGATGCTGTTGCTAATGGTTTTAAGAAAATTTTAGTTGATGGCTCTGAAAGTTATATAAAGTCAGTAATGTTATTTGCAAATTTGAAGGAACTTGAAGTTAAAGCTCCACTATTCAAAAATGAAAAATGGAAATTATCTCGATTAGATAAGGATATTTTATTAGATTTACGAGATAAAAAAGAGAACTTTACACGCCCGGAGTTAAGAGATATAGCAGAGAAAAACAATATGTACTTAACCTGTGAATGGGATTTAAATACCATAGTAAGTCATCTTATCTTCGAAGACATGACTAAAGAATGTTTGGAACGTATGGATTTTAAAGTAGATACAATAACCACAAAATTAGGATTCGGGTATACACTATCAAGCATTTATAGTGGCTTAATAAAAAGTTGGGTTCATGAAGAATTAAGCGAAATACCTCAATTGTTATGTGGTGCGGGTCCATCATGGGAAGATCACCTTAATCAATACGTTAGGAAAATGAATATTATCCAAATTGAAAGCAATAGCACTAAAAAAACATCTTTTGTTTTACCTGATAGAAATACAGATATGGTTGAAAGTGTTAAGAAAATTATTTTGGAGACAGGTGCAGAAATGATTGATATTGAAGAAGAGGATCTTAAGCTGGCAGTTACTATGCTACGTGATTCTGAGGGCGTTATTGTTTCAAGGAAAGAAGCATATGCAATGGCAGCCTTTATCAAAAAAACGAAGCAGGGACAACTTAAAAGTGGTAAGCATTTAATTATTTTAAACGATGCAAGAAGTGAAGTTGAAGTTTGTGAAATTACTAGTTTTGATGATAAAAACAAAGATGAGTTACTGAATATGACAAGAACTTGGCTAGCAGCTTATAATGATTCAGTGGGAGAGACAGTAGATGCTATAGAAAAAGCTATGAAAGAAGGGTTTTTGCTAATTGCCAAACGAAATGGAGAAGAACAAGGTATCTGCATTGTTGTCAATATGGGATTTGAGACGTTTATTTCTACTTATCATTTAGCTTATATTGGTGTTAAGCCTGGAAATAAAGGACGAGGTGTGGCATCAGAACTGATTGGGCGTGCAATAGAACTTACAGACGGTAATCTATCCCTTCATGTAGATCTTGATAATAAACGTGCGAAAAATCTTTATCGCAAGATGGGATTTAATCATGTATATGACCGTATGATATATAACCATCCAATGGATTAAAGTAAGAGGTCAAAACTACCGAAATATATTTATATTTCGGTAGTTTTTTTGTCATTAAAGAAGTTAGAGATATAATTGAGGAAAGATAACATATACTAAATTGACACTATTTAAATACACACAAAACACTGGATATAATAATTACTTTTTCTTGACAATGCTTGTCTGTGGAAATATAATGAAAATATAACAAAAACAATGTAAATTTCTCGGAATTTTGATCTCTATTTTTATATAAGAAAAGCTTGCTATTACAAAATACTATCTAATTTATATGTTAGAAGTAGTGCAAGTAATGTAATTTAAGGAAAGGACAACAGGTGAAAAATGAATTTTATTTTAGAAATTTTTAAACTATATAGCTCTAGATTTGATTTTTTTGCTGAATTATTTATAGAGCACGTTTTGCTCTCAGGAACAGCAATTATTTTTATTACAATAATTGGGTTGTTCCTTGGGGTATATATAACAAGAAATAAGAAGGCCGCAGGAATAGTGCTTGGGATAGCAAATTTTTTATATACTATACCATCCATTGCCTTATTTGGTTTTCTAGTTGCAATATCTGGCATAGGAAACAAAAGTGCACTAATTGCACTTACGGTTTATGGTGTTTTGCCTATAATAAGAAATACTTATGTGGGGATAAGTGAAGTGGATTCACAGATAATAGAATCTGCAGTAGCTATGGGGAGTACGAATAGTCAGCTACTTTTTAAGATACAGCTTCCGTTAGCATTACCAGTAATAATTGCAGGATTTAGAACTATGGTGGTAATGACCATTGCCCTTGGTGGAATAGCTTCCTTTATAGGAGCAGGTGGGCTAGGCACCGCAATATGGAGAGGTATAACTACAAACTTTCCTGAAATGACAGCAGCAGGAAGCATACTTGTGGCGGCTTTAGCTGTAGTGTCGGATTTTTTCTTAGGTATTCTTGAAAAGAAAATAAGAAAAAGAGTTTTTGGAACGGCCAAAATTGGAGGAATATAAATGAATAAAAAAATACTTGCAAGTGCTTTAGCACTTATTATGGTTGTAGCACTAGTTGGGTGTGGAAATAAAACAAAAAAGGTTGTGGTAGCATCAAAGCCAATGACAGAGCAATATATATTAGCAGAAATGATAACGGCTTTAATTGAAGCGAGTACTGATATAAAGGTAGAAAAGAAACTAGGTATAGGAGGGGGAACATCAAATATTCAACCAGCGATGATTAAGGGCGAAATAGACATATATCCGGAATATACAGGTACGGGTTGGCTGTTTGTACTTAAAAAAGATTTAATTAGGGATCCTGTTAAATTATATGAAGAAGTGAAAAAAGAGTACTCTACTAAATACGCTATAAAATGGCTTGGCTTATATGGTTTTAATGACACCTATGCTCTTGCAATCAAAAAATCAGTTGCAGACAAGCTAAACATAAATACTTATTCTGATTTAGCTAGCAAAAGCGATAGCTTAAAATTTGGTGCAGAGCCTGATTTCTATGAGAGAGAAGATGGATATAAAGGTATTCAAAAGGAATATGGTTTTAATTTTAAAGAAAAGCGAGAGATGGACATAGGACTTAAATATGAAGCAATAAATTCTGACAATGTAGATGTAATAAACGCTTTTTCAACAGATGCACTGCTTAAAAAATATGATATGAAGGTCCTTGTGGATGATAAGAATTTCTTTCCTTCATATTTTGCTACAACTTTAATAAGAGAAGAGACACTTAAGAAATACCCAGAACTTGAACCTGTACTTAATGAGCTCCAAGGAAGAATAAGTGATAAAGAAATGATTCAGATGAATTATTTAGTGGAAAGTGAAAAAAAAGATCCAAAAGATGTGGCAGTGGAATTTTTAAAGGGCAAAAAATTATTAAAATAGTAATAGAACCGCTAGTTTCTGTTCAAGCTATATTAGACCAAAAGGGTTTGTAAAGAAAGGACCAATATAAATGGAACTTATTAAATTTGAAAACGTAGAAAAATGTTATGGAAACGGGATAAAAGTAATAGACAATCTGAATTTTACTATACATAGTGAGGAGTTTATAACTTTAATTGGTAAATCTGGCTGTGGAAAAACTACTATGCTTAAACTTATAAATGGTTTAATTAAACCAGATTCAGGGAAGATATTTATAAGTGGTAAAGAGATAAGTAAGTGGGATATTATCGAACTACGACGAAGTATTGGCTATGTAATTCAGCAGATTGGTCTATTCCCACATATGAATATAGAGGATAATATAGGGTATGTGTTAAATATTAAAAAAGTATCGAAAGAAGAGAGAGTGAAGCAAGCTAAAGAATTAATTGATCTTGTTGGTCTTAGCTCGGAATATTTAAAAAAATATCCCAGAGAATTAAGCGGTGGGCAAAATCAGAGAGTTGGTGTGGCAAGAGCGCTTGCATCAAATCCGGATATAATTCTTATGGATGAACCCTTTGGTGCGGTGGATGATATAACAAGGAGAGGGCTTCAGGAAGAGATATTAAAACTTAACGAGAAGTTAAAGAAAACTCTAGTATTTGTAACTCATGATATAGATGAAGCCTTTAGATTGGGAAGTAGAATAGTACTTTTTGATAATGGAAAAATAGTTCAACAAGGAACTAGAAAAGAAATGATATTTAACCCGAGTAATAAGTTTGTAGAAGATTTCTTTGGTACTAAAAATTTTACGGCATATTTAAATGTAACCCCTATAAAAGAGGTTATGATTCCAACTTTTGAACAAAAAAGTGTTCCTAGGGTCCAAGAGGAATCTTCACTTATGGAAGGAATTAAAATATTGTTTAATTATGGACTAGACAACATAGCAGTTGAAGATAACACAGGGAAAATTGTTGGGATGTTTTCACTAAAGCATATAAAAGATAGAGTTTAAAGCAAATGAGAAAATGAAATGAGAATATGTTAAATTTTGAACTAACAATAAGACACATAGATAATTTATCTATGTGTCTTATTGTTAGTGTTTATCTTTTAATACCATAACCACCATATATAGTTTTAGTATCCATTAGTGAAATTACGGCTTTTATATGGGAATTTTTTATTAACTTTAATACTTCAGATTTTCTTTTTCTTTTAACGTGTAATATAAGCATTTTTTTATCTTCTTTTAGACCCTCAGCATCAATAAGAGTAACCCCTACATTTTCTGATCTCAATATTTTAGCTAATGTACAACCATCTTTTTCAGATACTATGGCATTTATGGTCATGAGTCCTAGTGCTAATTTATCTTCTAAAATACAACCGAAATAATTTCCAAAAGAAAATCCTAATGCGTAAACCACCATTTTAAACGGTTCTTCATTTATGCCAACAAGCACTGTACCAATGACATACAGCCATATAAGTACCTCAAAAAAGCCAATAACAGCACCATAAAATTTTTCGCCCCTAGTTATAAGCACAGTTCTAACCGTGGTTAGTGAAACCTCAATTATTTTAGCGAAAAAGATAAGGATGTAACCAAACATACGCAACGCTCCTTCATGAAAAAATTTAATGCTTGTGCGTCTTCTAATGTATATCATGCTCTTTTAAAGAAGTTTTTACAAGCCTTATTCGTGAAAGTTAATACATATTTAACTAATATGATATTCAGTTTTAGTTAAAATATTCTGTTCTGGTTACAATAAATATTCATTCTACTACCTCGTGCAAAGCCTATTATAGTTATGTTTGCAGCTTTAGCAATACTTAGGGCCAGGGATGTTGGTGCTGAATGAGAAACTATAATTGGTATACCTGCTTTTGCTATAGGCTATTTTCTTGAACAAAATTATAAGATGATCTGTTAATTTTATAACTAATATTATATAGCTCATTTAACAGTGGTTTTTTTATTTAAAGGTAACTAATCAAATATAAAAGTTCATAAATTATTTGAAAAATGTTAACAATTAGGTTATGATAAGTGAATATAAACTAGAATAAGAGGAGAAAAGAATGGAATTAAAAAATAACGCAAATACGAAAAAAAGGGGTTTAATTTTATTTATAGTCGTAATGGTAACATTTATGTCTACCCTAGACAGCAGTATTGTTAACGTAGCGCTGCCTATCATGGCTAAATCTTTAAATGTTTCCTCAGGGGGCATTCAATTAGTAGTAACAAGCTATTTGATTATAATTTCAGCAACCATATTAGTTTTTGGAAGATTGGGGGATATACTTGGCAAAACAAAGGTATTTAAGTTTGGAATAGCACTATTCACACTTGGTTCACTACTTTGTGGAATATCAAGGTCATTTCCAATTTTAGTTTTGGCTAGAGTAATACAGGGAATAGGAGCTGCAGGTACTATGGCTAATAATCAAGGTATTATCACGGAAGTATTTCCAGTAAATGAAAGAGGAAAAGCACTAGGAATCACAGGAACATTTGTGGCGCTGGGATCCTTAGTAGGGCCACCACTGGGAGGATTTATAGTAAGTGCTACCAGTTGGGAATATATATTTTTAATAAACGTACCAATAGGTTTAATAACATTATTTTATGGCATTAAGATACTTCCTAAAGGACATAAAAAAGCAAAGGGGAAAATGGACGGCCTTGGAGCATTATTGTTTATGTTTGCCATAGTTCCTCTTTTTGCAGCGCTAGGGCAAGGTCAAGAGGTTGGATTTACTCAGCCAATAATTTTGTTGGGATTTTTAATAGCAATTATTTCTTTTAGTGTGTTTATTATAGTGGAAAAGAAGCGCGAAAATCCACTATTACAACTGAAAATTTTTGAAAACAAGTTATTTTCTCTAAGTATATTTTGTGGATTTGTATCCTTTGTAGCCATATTTTGTTCAATTATTATTCAACCTTTTTATCTTCAAGATGTGCTTAGATTTTCACCAGCATCCACTGGACTCGTACTTATGATTTTTCCTTTAATTTTGTCTGTAGTAGCACCCGCTAGTGGACATTTGTCAGATAAAATAGGTTCAGAAATTTTAACCTTTATAGGACTTTTCATTACAAGTTTGGGCTTGCTATTAATGTCAACTTTAAATGAAAAGTCTTCGATAATAAGCATGGTGATTTTTATAGCTATTATGTCTATAGGGAATGGGTTATTTCAATCGCCTAATAATTCGCTAGTAATGTCCACAGTTCCAAAGGATAAGCTAGGTATTGCTGGAAGTGTAAATGCACTTATTAGAAATTTAGGTATGGTATGCGGAATAGCACTAGCTACTACCATTTTATATAACAGGATGAGCTATAAAATTGGTTATCATGTAACAGATTATGTTATCGGGAGGAATGATGCCTTTATTTATGGTATGAAAATTGTATATATAACTGCAGCTGTTATTTGCATGATTGGAGCTACTTTAACCTTTTTAAGATTATATAGAAGTAAATCTAAATAAGAAAAAATTAACAATCCTAAAATTTTGATTTAAATCACATCTATACCATGAGATTAAAAGTATAATTAGGGTATAGTAATTGAGTAGGAAAAAAATCATTTAAATAAAGGAGTTTTTAATTATGAAAATAGAGAAAATATCGGATAAAATAGTATATAGTGATGAAAAATTTACAAAAAGAGTTATTTTTAATGAAAACAGAGTTCTTAGTTTTGTTTTGAATTTTAGACCAGGCCAAGGAGTTCCAGCTCATAATCACGAACAAAGCGATCTTATGATTCATGTACTTGAAGGCCAAGGTGAAATGGGTGTAGATGGTATTATGAATGTGATTTCTAAAGGTGATGTTATACATTGCAAAGGTACTGAAGTTTTTAGTTTGAAAAATAATGGAGATACTGACATGTCATGTTTTGTAATACTTGCTCCAAATCCATCCCCAATGTATTCAAAGGAAGTATAGTAACAACTTATTTACTCCCCTATAACTGCTAATAGTCAATATAAATTAATTTTGAACAAACATAAAAAGTATAGCCCCAAAATATATTAGTATATTTTGGGGCTATTTAAAATGAAATTATTTCATCACTTAGTTTTATAATATTCTGATTCATTACATATGCGACATTTTGGAAGTGTATTAGTTTTATCATCTAAAATTATTTTACCTTCACAAATTTCGCAAATATAAGTATCTTTTTCAAGTTCAATTTCTAGTTTAAGTTTAAGTTTTTCATCAACTGGATGTAACACAAATAAGCCTCCTTTTCTGATTATTCAACAATATCCTAAGATAATATTAACACAAAAGGATTATATTAACAATGAAAAAACGAATTTAAATAGGATAACTGTAAAGTGCTTCTATAGTTATAATATGAACAGATAATTTACACATAAATTTTGCAAATCAGCCATATGATTTAAGGATAGTGTAATTAACATAGATTTAGTATTTATAGTATTCTCATAGCCCCGTGACTTATCATCTACCATGGAGGAGAAAAAGCATGAGAAAAACCAATGGTAAGAATGAATCAAAGTTTCAAACAGATCATAATAATTTAATTATAAAAACAAAAGTATTAACTTACTCAATATTTACGCTTATATTTATTGTCACTTCTTATTTATCTGTAGTGTTTATAGAAAAACATTTTAATGGTAAAATATCGTTTTACTGGTTTAAATCATTGTCGCCTATTTCAGTATTAGCACTTTGCATTTTATTGTTTTTTTATTTCCTTTTAGATGCACTAAGATTTTTGTATGTTTTGAAAGCCCTAGAAATTCAAGTTACCCTTGGTTATCTTGTTAAACTGGCATTCATTAACATGTTTTTATCGAATATAACCCCCTTTGCTACTGGAGGTGCCTTTGCTCAAATATATTTCTTAAATAAAAAAGATATTTCAATTGGCGATGCTACTGCAGCAACTACAATAAAGACTGTGCTTCCTATTATTTTTTTCTTTATAACAACGCCAATAATTTTAATAGTGGATAAAAACCTTTTTAAAATACTTCCAAGCGGTAATAATTTCATTTATATTTTATCCTTAGTTTTCATATATATTTTAGCTGCTTACGGATTTTATAAAGTACTGAAAAATACAAACATTATAAAAAAAAATCTATCTAAAATATTGGATTTTTTGGAACGCAAAAAAATAATTTCAAAAACTGTGGTTAAAAAGTTCAAAAATAATAGCTTTTTAGAAATTGACATATTTGCTCTAAACATTAAAAGATTTTTAATGGGTAAGAAAAAATATATATTATTATCAATAATTTATATGACACTATATCTTTTTATTTTATTTACCATTCCAGTTATCCTTATTAGAGGACTTAACGCTAGTATTTCAACAAGTCAAATTATGTCTCTCCAAGTTTTATTGACTTTCGTAACATATTTTGCGCCTACTCCTGGAGCTACTGGAGTTGCTGAGGGTGGGTTTACGCTTATGTTTTCTAATTTTGTTAAAAAAAGCGATATAGTCTCTTTAACATTTTCATGGCGATTTTTCACCATGTATTTAGGTATGCTAATAGGTCTCACAATTTTTTATTTAGAAATAGTCAAAAATAAACTTGCAGACAAAAGCATATAAGCAAATTTTAGGGGCTAGTGATGAGTTAATATTCAGGAGGTTATAAGTAACTTTATGAGGGGGAAAAAAAGTTTAAAGATTCTATTGTGTTTAGATATTGCGTTATTATTAATTTTTATCTTTTATAAGGGCTATTTATTTATTTTTGAAGCTGACTTTGTATCAACTAATATTAAAAACATACAAAAGTTAGATTATATAAAGGGCCATGAGAATATTTCTTTTGCCGTACTGGGGAATATAAAGAGTTCTATTGATATATTCGATAAAAAAATAGTTAGGGGAATAAATACTGATAGTGAGCTTGATTTTGTCATTTCTACAGGAAATGCTGTAATAGCAGGAGATGAAGATAAATATAGGATACTAAACAAAAGTTTAAATAAAATAAAAATTCCAACCATTATTGGAGTAGGTGATAAAGAGATTTCAAATGGAGGCAACTCCAAATTTTATTATCATTATGGACCTTATTATTTTTCTTATAATGTAAATGATGCTTTTTTTGTTTTTTTAGATACTACAGGAATAACATCTGAAGAATGGCAGAAAGCATGGCTAGAACAGCAGCTAAGTACTAGTGATAAGTATAAATATAAATTTGTAATTATGAATAACAGTCCCTTTGAAATTGAAAACACTAAATCACTTAATAGTGCATATTGTGATTTTTTAAGGGATACCTTTTCAAAATATAAAGTAACAGCAGTTTTCACTTCTGGTATGGAGGTTTTTGATAGTAGAAAAATTGATAATGTTAAATACTTCATAAGTGGAGGCGCTGGTGGCGCTTTACTTCTTAATAATGAAAATAGCTTCTATCACTATGTTAAAGTGATAATAAAAAATGATGAAGTAGCTTATAGTGTTATAAAGCAGAAGATGACCTCAAATTCAGCTATTTATCGTATTTTTGAAAATCTTTGGTTTTATATTCATTCAATTTTTTATTTAAACTTTTTTAAATTCATTTTAATAATATGTATATTTATATTTTTGGGTTTAATGATTAACTATAGAGTTACCAAAAGTGTAAATTATTATAATGAATATGATGAAGTACCAGAAATTATTAAAAATAGTGAAAAATTAAATATTGCTATGTTCACCAATAACTATTTTCCATTTATTGGTGGCGTCCCAATTTCTATTACTAGGCTCGCAAAGGGTCTTCTTAGGCAAGGCCATAATGTGGTTTTATTTGCTCCAAAATATCCGCTTAAAACACCTGAAGATGCTAATGTTATTAGGTGCAATTTATTAATCTATTATAGAACTAAGCCTTTTAATTTTGCTATAGTAAATATTTTTTCCTCAGGGATAGAAAAAAAATTTTTAACACAAAATTTTGATATTATTCATGTACATCACCCATTTTGGATGGGGAAAAAAGGACTTGAGCTTGGAAGGAAATATGGACTACCTGTTATTTTAACTTATCATACCAGACTTGAAAAATACGCCCATAATTTGCCGTTATTCAAGCAAACCTTTGAAAATATAGCTTCTCATAAATTAATTCGGATATTTTCTCAAAAATGTGATGCTATAATAGCACCAACTAATTCTGCAAGTGAATATTTGGCAAACATTGGTGTAAGTAGGGATAAAACTGTGTTGCCTACGGGAGTTGACTTTGATTTTTATGATGATATAGATATTGATGGAGTAAAACGTATAACTGAAAAATATAAGCTGCAAAATGAAGTGGTTCTATGCTGCGTTTCTCGTTTAACGCAGGAAAAAAATATCTGCTTTTTATTAAAGGGAATTAAACGAATAAAGGATAGTTCCAAGGTGGCTTTCAAATGCATTATTATAGGAGAGGGCCCTGAAAGTGAAAATATATTGAAAACCATAGAAGAGCAAGGGTTAAATGATACAGTAATTCTTGTGGGGCTCGTAAGTCCTGTGGATGTTTGTATGTACTATATGGCTTCAGATATTTTTGTGTTTAGCTCGCAATCTGAAACACAGGGCATGGTAATATTAGAAGCGATGGCCGGGAAATGTGCTGTTGTAGCCATTCGTTCTAGTGGAATAGATGACATAATTCAGAATGAATATAATGGGTTTATGACTAAAGCTGATATAGACTTGTGGTCAGAAAAAGTTATTTATTTAATGGAGCATCCCAAAATCTTAAGTGAAATGTGTCAAAATGCCTATGACTTTTCTAAAAAGTTCTCATTAGATACAATGGCAGATAACACTGTAGAAGTATACCGCAAAGCTATAATTCATAAAAAAAGGGGTGACCTTAGATGAATAAAATATCTGATTTTTTCGGAAAAATTATCACATTTATCTCTATTTATTATATTGAATTTGTATATAAAACTAGTAAAATAGTATCTACTGGACAATATGCACTTTTAGAAGAGGGTCATGATGAAAAATTTATTATAGTATTTTGGCATGGGGATAGCTACTGCTTATATCCTTACCTTCGCGGACAAGGCCTCTACGTAATTACTACTAATAATGGACGTGGAGATTATATTAATTTAATATGTAATCATTTTGGTTACAAAACAATTCGCGTACCTGATGAAAGTGAAGGTGGCAATTTTTTATTTAAAATTCGTCGTGAAATCAATGGACACAGCTGTGCTAATTTAACAATTACTCTTGATGGCCCCTTAGGGCCTTACCATGAATCGAAGCGTTTCCCCTTTATTACAGCAGTCCTTACAAAACGTAAGGTGCTTCCCCTTACAATCAATTGTAAAAAGAAAATACAATTAAAAGGAAGATGGGACAAATTCACTATTCCTCTACCTTTTAACCAAATAGAACTTCATGTTTATGATCCACTTGAGGTGACCAAGAAAGACTTAGACAATGAAGCTATATCAATAAGGTGGAATGTCCTAAAAATAATGGAAAAATAGGTGCCACCCACGTGGCACCTATTTTTATTCTCCTATTCATTATTGATTAAAGTTCTCTTATAAAATATAAAAAATGAAATAGATGTTATAATTACAGCTATAATATCTGCTATTGGTTCTGCTAATAAAACAGAGAATAATTTATCTTCAAAGAAATTAGGAAGAATAAATATAAGTGGTATTAGCAAAACCATCTTTCTTAATAAAGCTAGGAATAATGATATTTTAGCTTGGCCTAAAGCTAAAAAGGATTGTTGACAAGCTATCTGAGCACCAAATATAAAGGTACCTACAAAATAAATTCTAATGCTCCAAACGGTAATATCGATAAGTTCTGGTGTATTGTTAAATATAGAAACAATAGTTCCAGGAAATAGCATTAAAATACTTGTCATTACTAGGGTGTAACCTAAAGAACATTTTACTAAAAGCTTAATGGTAGTTTTTACTCTATCTAAGTTTTTAGCCCCGTAATTATAACTTATTATAGGTTGAGCACCTTGGGTTAAACCCATTAAAGGCAACATGATGATTTGCATTATACTTGCCATTATAGTCATAGCACCTACAGCTAAATCGCCGCTATAAGCTTGAAGTTTTGTATTTAAAGAGATTAAAACCAAGCTTTCAGTAGATTGCATAATAAATGGTGAAATACCTAAACTAACAATGGGAAGTATAATTTTGAAGTTTGGCATCAAAAATTTTTTGCGTATTTTTAAAATAGTTTTTTTACCAAATAAAAAATTTAAAACAAATATAGCAGAAACCATTTGAGCAATTATTGTTGCTAAAGCTGCTCCTTGAACTCCCATGTTAAAAGTGAATATAAGTATAGGATCAAGAACTATATTTATTACAGCACCAATCATTACAGTGAACATACTAATTTTTGTGAAACCTTGTGTATTTAAAAAAGCATTCATACCTAAAGCTATCTGAACAAAAACTGTTCCAATTAAGTATATGGTTATGTAATCCTGCGCATACCCAATGGTTTGCTCGCTTGCGCCAAAAGCATAAAGAATTGGCTCCTTAAAAATTAAAAATACTACAGTTAAAATTAAGCCTATAATAATAAGCATAGAAAAACTATTACTTAGTATTTTTTCAGCTTCCTCATTTTTCTTTTCACCCATTTTTATAGCGACGAGTGGAGCACCACCCATACCAATTAAAGCACTAAAAGCTGATATTATAAGAATTATAGGGAAAGATATACCAACTCCAGCCATAGCAATTTCTCCACTTGGAAGCTTGCCTATAAATATTCTATCTACTATATTATATAAAACATTCACTAATTGAGCTATAATGCATGGCAAGGCTAGTCTATACAATAATTTTCCTATTTTACCTTTTTCAAAATCTAGACTCATAACTAACTAACCTCCTAATTCTAATATTTTATAATACTATTGTATAGTATAGAACTGGTAAGTGCAAACCAGTGGCAAGTGGCATCTTTGATTGTTATTTGTTTTGTGTGCCAGCTTTAACCATCTGAATAAAAGTATAAAAATCAGTTAACCAATCCATTGGCCAACTGATTTTTCATTTCATATTATTTTTTCATTTCCTGTACTCCAGTGACTTTACTTGTAGCATCCATTTTGAACGTGGACTTAGCTTCAGCGGTAGTAAAATAAACATTACCCTCAACTGTAGCATCTTTTAATTGAAAGTTATTTGCTGAAACATAAAGATCACCTTTAAAGGTCCCATGTTCTATACTGCCCATAGGACTACTAAAAGTTATTTTTGGTGCAGTCAAAATGAATCTAGCAGTTACTGTGCGAGCTTCGTCTTGAGTGTATAGAGCTATCTTACGTTGGATAACATCTTTGCCAGCGGTATCTTTTTTGCCGTTTTTATACTCACCCTCAACTACAAGATCTTTATCAATAGATAAATCCTTTGTTATTGCAATAATCCAGGTGCCCTTGCTGCTAATAGCCTTTTCAAAAGCAGCTCCAGTATTAACTATTGAAGCTGTTGTGACAACATTTGGAGTTGCTTCCGGTGGCGTTGCTGGAGGTGTTACAGCTTTTTTAGCACATCCAACTAGCATTAAAGTTAATAGAGCTGAAGTTAATATTATGGTTTTAATTTTCATTACAAATCCTCCTTGTTTATAATTAATTTTTAATCTAAATCTATTATAACCAAAATCATGAAAATTAATGTTTTCTAGATAAATAACAATAAAAGATAAAATTTTAATAAAATAGAAAATTCCAATATTGATATTAAATAAAATTTATGGTAATATTAAATTAATAAGATTTTACTATACGGGGGTGAAAATGATGGCTAAGTTCTTTTTAGGAAATACAATTTTAGACAGACTACCAATGGCATTATCTGGGATTACACATACTGATTTCCATTTTACGGGAGAAGTCTGTCCAAAATTGAATATAACACTAAAAAGAAGTGAGTTATCTTTGCCTTAAATACATTATAATTATGTTATTTAAAACCCAGGTGAGGACTCTCTTGCCTGGGTTTTTTACTGCGATTATATAATGAATCAGTTCAACTGGTTTAGCTTAAAATCAAAATACATAAACTCCGGCAAGTGTCTCTTGCAGGGGTTTTATTATTTTAACCGGGAAAATATAGATTGCAAATATAGAGGAGGAATTAACAATGATAGAATTAGCGTTAAAAGAAGTAGAAAAATATTTTGGAGGTAATAGGATTTTTAGCGATATTACTTTTGAAGTTCAAAATAATGAAAGAGTTGGGCTAATAGGAAAAAATGGTTGTGGTAAAACTACGATTTTTAAAATTATTGCTGGTATGGAAAACAGTGATAAAGGTAGCATATCCATAAGAAAAAATGCAACTGTAGGATATCTGCATCAGATACCAGATTATCCGGAGCAGTTTAAAGTAATAGATGTTTTAAAAACTGCTTTCCAAATTCAATATGAAATAAATAGAGAACTTAAAATAATAGAGGGGCAGATGGCTAATTTAAAAGGAAGTGAATTAGAGCATACATTAAGGAAATATGGTGAAGTAAATGATCTTTATGAAGCAAAAGGCGGTTATGAAATAGAAGAGAAAATGAGTAAGGTTTGCACTGGACTCAAGTTTAATGAGAAATTTTTAAATAGGGAATTTATAAGTCTAAGTGGTGGTGAAAAAACCATTGTTATATTAGGTAAAATTTTACTTCAGAATCCAGATATACTTCTTCTTGATGAGCCTTCAAATCATTTAGATGTGGTATCAATAGAATGGCTTGAAGCTTATCTTAAAGGATACAAAGGTACAGTAATAGTTATTTCACATGATAGATATTTTTTAGATAGAGTTGTAACTAAAATAGTGGAAATAGAGGATGGAGAAACTTCACTTTATGATGGTAATTATTCTTATTACGTTAAAGAAAAACAAAAGAGAGTTTTTGAGCAATTTGAAGCATTTAAAGATCAACAGAAAAAAATAAAAGCTATGGAAAAAGCAATAAAACAATTAAGGGAATGGGCTATTCAAGCAGATAATGAAAAATTTTTTAAAAGAGCAGCAAGTATGCAAAAGAGATTAGACAAAGTAGAAAGAGTCGATAAGCCCTTATTAAATCAACCTAAAATTAAATTGGATTTTGCGGACACTGATAGATCTGGCAAGGATGTAATAAGTATTAAAGGCTTATGTAAAAGCTTTAATAAAAAGGAAATATTAGAGGATTTAAATTTAGACATTAGATATGGGGAGTGTACAGCTTTAATTGGTGATAATGGAAGCGGTAAATCAACTATTATAAAAACACTTTTAGGTGAAGCCCAGTTGGATTACGGCGAAGTGAAGCTAGGATCTAACACCAAAATAGGATATCTTCCTCAAAATATAACCTTTAATAATGAAGAGCTAACAGTGCTTGAAGCTTTTAGAGAGGATATGAGTATCTTAGAGGGACCAGCTAGAGGAATACTGGCTAAATTTTTATTTTATGGCGAGCATGTTTTTAAAAAGGTTAAAAATCTTTCCGGTGGAGAAAAAAGCAGACTTAAGCTTTGTATGTTAATTCAAAATGATATAAATCTATTGATACTAGATGAACCTACAAATCATTTGGATATAGATTCAAGAGAAAATCTTGAAGAAGCTTTAGCAGAGTTTAGTGGGACTATATTATTTATATCCCATGATAGATTTTTCATAAATAAACTTGCAGAGAGAATATGCGAAATAGAAGATAAAAAGATAATAGATTACCCGGGGAATTATGAGTATTACAAAGAAAAGAAAAATGAATTCAAGAAAAACAAAATTGAATCTCCTATTATTGAAAAAGAGAAAAAGCCTAAGAATAAAGACAACGTTCAGAAACAAGCAAGTAATAACAAAGTTAGACAAGTAGAAAACTTAGAGAATGCAATACAAGAGCTTGAAGCAAAACTAAAAGATATAGATAGTGAAATGAATAATATGGGCAGTGAATATGAAAGATTGTTAGAGCTAGAAAAAGAAAAACAAAAGGTCCAAGAAGAATTAGACCCAATCATTGAAAGATGGATGGATATAGAAAACTCTTAATAATGATTAATTCGGGGGAAATATAATGGAATATAAAAATGATTTGGAAAAAAATATATCTAAAAATTATCTATTTACATTTTTAAAGGAGTTTGATCTTACGCATGGGATCTGGATGATATATTTAGCATCAAAAGGATTAACGTTAACGGAGCTTGGCCTGGTAGAAGCAATCTTTCATATAGCTTCATTTATAATGGAAATACCTACTGGGGCAGTGGCGGATATTTGGGGAAGAAAAGCTAGTAGAATATGTGGAAGAATAACTAAGTTAATATCAGCATTTATATTAATATATTCAAGCAGTTTTTTGGGATTTGCTATAGGCTTTATAGTGACTGCCTTGTCCTATAATTTAGAATCAGGTGCAGGTGAAGCATTAGTATATGATTCACTAAAAGAAACAGGTGAAGAGAAAAAATATATGAAGATATCCGGTGTAAATGAAATGATAATGCAAGTAGCTCAGACCTGTGGACTAGTATTTGGTGGTTTTTTGTCCAATTATAGTTATACTTATGCTTACGGTGTAACTATAGTAGTTAGCACACTTTCTATAATTCAAGCACTGTCTTTTAAAGAGCCGGATATTAAAATGGAAATTGAAGAAAAAAGATTTAGAACATTTAGAAATCAAGTGTCTGATAGTTTTAAGATTATAGCTGGAAATAAAAAACTAGGATTTTTGATTCTGTTTTCACAGGCGATTTTTATGTTTAATGCAAGCATATTCTTTTATTTTCAAAACTACTTACTTTCTAAGGGAACTTCAAAAGGAAACATAGGTATAATACTTGCAATTGCATCATTGGTGGCAGCTATAACAGCAACCCAAGCATATAAAATTGAGAAGAAAGTAGGAGAGCGTGTAATAATATTATTACTTCCTATAATGATTTCTATATGCATATGGGGAGTAGCCTTAAGTAAATATTATTATGTATTTTTTATATTAATAAACAGTATCGAATCTATTATTTTTATAGTAGTTAGTGATTATACGAATAAATTAATACCGTCAAATAAGAGAGCGACTATACTTTCAATGGGAAGCATGATATTTAGTTTATACATGGTGGTAATATTTCCTATTATGGGTAAAATTGGAGATGAGTTTTCTTTGCAAATTGCGTTTCAGGTTTTAGCTATGATAGCAACTATTATGGCAGTTGTAAATATTATGGTTCTTAGGCGGAATAAAGAAATAGAATATTAGATAGCCTATAAATAATTTAATGTAAACTAAATAAAAAGTACCCTTTCTTGGCAATAATGGAGAGAAAATAACATCCCAATATTGCAAGAAAGAGTACTTTTTATATTTTAAATATAGCCACAACTTCTTTTAGATTTTCGGTGCTCTGTGCGCTCTTCTTAACAAGCTCATTTACTTTATTTATGTTTTCAAGTATTCCATAGGTTTTTTCAGAAATTGATTGTGTGCCCTGTGCTCCTTGATTTACAGTTGTAGTTACCTCATTTATTGCAGTAACTATCCCTTCTATGGAGTTTGAAAGGTCACCCATCCTTGTTCCTACTGATGTAACGAAACTATCTATAAATCTTGAATCTCTATTATAAAATTCACCTGTATTAACCATTTCTTTATAATCATTTAACACTTGGCTATCAATAAAATCTAATATTTGTTCAGAGCTTGTTGAAAGGTCTCTTACAGATTCCACAACTACAGAGGTAACGTTTTGAATTTCGCTTACAGTAGATTTTGACTGCTCTGCAAGTTTTCTTATTTCCTCTGCAACAACTGCAAATCCACGCCCCGTTTCTCCAGCTCTTGCAGCCTCGATTGCGGCATTTAATGCTAAAAGATTAGTTTGAGATGATATTTTAAGTATTGAATCTGAAAGAACATTTATTTTTTCTACAGATTGCGATCTTTCTATCGCTAAAGATAAAACATCTTTTGTTTCATTATATAGGTCATAAGCTTTTTTAGAAGAATGGAGTGCATTATTTTTAAGTTCTTCTGCCCTTAGCTTTATTTTTTGTGAAGCTACCTGACCTCCATCTGTTCTAGTTTTCATATTTAACACATTAATTTGCATCTCACTTGTAGATGCATTCATCTCCTCTGCTGAGGCAGCGGTTTCTTCCATACCTGCTGCAAGTTCTTCAACAGTGGCTGAAGTTTCATCTGTTTGGACAATAAGATTGCCCATAGAAACTTGAACAGCTTTAAATACATCTTCTATTTCAGCTGATTTATTTATTACATTTGAAATTATGCTTCTAAGTTTTATTATTGTAGTATCCAGGGCTGTCATCATTTTTCCAATCTCATCATTAGTTTTATATGAATCATCTATATTAATGCTTAAGTCTCCCTCAGACATTCTATCTAATACTTTTAGGGTTTGAGATAATGGCTTTGTTATCTTATGTACACTAAATACTATTATAGTTATTAATAAAACCAATGAAATAATACCTGTAATAAAACAAATACTCAGCATTTTATTATAATCAACTAATATATTCGTCTTAGGTATAATACTTGAAAAAGCCCATTTTACATCAGAACCCTGAATTAAAATTGGGACTGTTACCCTAAGTACCTTTGTTTTTAGGAGACTTGAAGTTTCAAAGTTCATGTAATCCTTATTATCATCAATAGTATCAAGTATAGTTTTCCAATGCTTGTCTTTTTCTAATGGATTTTCAAGTATAAGCTTAGGATTTAGGGTTTGTGCTGCATAAATTCCATTTTGGCTATTTATTTCAACATATCCTCCCATAGGCTTTATTTTAGATGCAAGTATTTGTAAGTCAGATACTCCAATATCTAGAACAATAACACCGGCAAAGGTATTATCATCTTTAATTATTGGAACAACAATTTGTGAAATCATCACATCTTTATTATCTATTGTATAATTACCTGGTTCACTTAAATAAGGTTTTTTACTTTCTTTTACAGAATCATACCATTCCATTTCTTCTTTCGTGCTGTCATCTGGGAAACCCGATTCTACTGCATATCCAGTTCCACTTCTTGATACATATGGCTTGAATAAGCCCTTTTTACCATATATATATTCTTGTGATTTATTTTTGGTATAATTAATATCTTTTCCATCAAATGCATTTAGCTCATAAAAAACTCCAACTCCAAATATGGAAGGTGTTTTTTTCAATATGTGTTTTTGAATTTCTATAACTTGTTCTCTGGTAATTTGATTTTTGGTTCTAAGGGTTTCTATGTTGCTTGCCATAGTTTGTGCAATTACTACTTTTTCATTAAAAATATTCTGAATCTCCATAGAATATCTATGTGAAGTTTCAATTGCAACATTTTGTGCTTGGGTAAGACTTTGTTTATAAATATTATTTAGTAGTATAGAAAATATGCCTAAAAAACACACTAGTAAAACGAAGGCCATAACTAGAATTATTTTGCTGGATATGTTTAGGTCTTTGTAACTTTTCATATTTCATCTCCAATACATAAATATATGTATATTATTTACAAAAAAATATTTATAAATATATATTTACAAATAATACTACCACAAATGAAATATTTGTCAATATTTGAAACAATCTGTATTATTATCAGTAGATAAATCAATTATTTATTATATATAATAAATAATATAATAATAAATACCTAAAATGACCTTTTGTGGTATTATTTTCTCAAAGCATATGTTAAAATATCGTAATCAGATCTATAATAGTATTTAAATGTAGAAGGAGGAGTTTTATTGTGAAAAATGAATTATTAGAAAAATACGCTCTTTTATTAGTGAAGACAGGAATTAATATTCAAAAGGAGCAAACACTTGTAATCAATGCCCCTATAGAGTGTGCATCCTTTGTTAGAATTCTGTCTAAAATCGCTTATACGCAAGGTGCTAGGGAAGTAGTTATAAATTGGAGGGATGAATTGTCTTCAAAAATTAAATTCATGAATGCTCCAGAAGAGGTTTTTGAAGAATACCCTGATTGGCAGAGAGATTTTTATGTGTCAAATGTACGTAAGGGAGCTGCGTTCTTAAATATTTCAGCATCTGACCCTGAGCTTATGAAGGAAGTTAATCCTGAGAGAATGGCTAAATCGCACAAAGCGGCTAGTAATGCAATAAAAGAATATAGAGATAGGCTTATGAGCAATAAGAATGTTTGGTGTGTTGCATCGATTCCAACAATTTCTTGGGCAAAAAAAGTTTTCCCGGAATTATCAGAGGACGCGGCAGTGGAAAAACTTTGGAACGCTATATTTAAAACAGTAAGAGTGGATACAGAAAACCCTGTTGCTTCATGGGAAACTCACAAAAGTAACCTTAAGAAAAGCATGGATTATTTAAACACAAATAATTTTAAGTATTTAAAATATAAAAATTCATTGGGTACTGATCTTGTAATTGAACTTCCAGAAAATCATTTATGGCTTGGAGGATCAGAGTATACACCAGAGGGAATAGAGTTTATAGCCAATATGCCTACTGAAGAGGTGTTTACACTTCCTAAAAAAACAGGTGTTAATGGAGTAGTAGTAAGCTCAAAACCACTAAACTATAACGGAAACCTAATTGAAAAATTCTCACTTACTTTTAAAGATGGAAAAATTGTAGATTTCAAAGCAGAAAAGGGTTACGATATTTTAAAGAGTATTATTGAAACTGATGAAGGATCACATTATCTTGGTGAAGTAGCATTAGTACCCCATGATTCTCCAATATCAAATTCAAATATATTGTTTTACAATACACTTTTTGATGAAAATGCCTCTTGTCATTTGGCTATTGGAAAAGCATATCCAGTATGTATAAAAAATGGCGAAAATTTAAGTGACGAGGAACTTTTAAAATCTGGAGTTAATGATTCTACTGTGCATGAAGATTTTATGGTTGGCTCAGAAGATTTGCAAATAATAGGGATTACTGCAGATGGAAAAGAAGTACCTGTATTTAAAAATGGGAATTTTGCATTTTAACTAAAAAAAATAACGAGTCAGTATGAGTCTATACTGACTCGTTATTTTTTTTAGTATCTATATTATTTGAATAAAACATAGATACCTGTAAATAATTACAATGTATATAATAAATCAGATAATAAGGAGAAAGCAATGGAAATAATTGATTTAAAAGAAATATTAGATAGGAATTTAGAGCCTGTTTGTAAATTTAAAGGAAAACTTTTTTTTAGGGAAACGGTAAAAGTCTTTGATGACTTATTTAAGGTCTCAGACATTATAAAATATTACAATTACGATATTGATAATAAAAAAATGACAACTATTGATATAGGTAAAAAAAAGGTGTTATTAGATTTTTTTCAGCAGAGGGATGTAGAAGGTGAGGATGGCTTTTATTATGTTACTGTAAAAAAACAGCTTTTAATTAATGAATATACACTTAATAGTGTTGACATTAAAACTTCAGAGATTACATCAATATTTAATTTTGGAATGGATAAAAGATATGATAATTTGTTAGTGGAAAAGTTAGATGTGGATAAATTCTTAGTATTTTTTAAGGAAGAGCACCAATTAACCTTTGAAGAATTTGAGAGTTTTGAAACGCCAATTGAAAATTACGGTTATAATAAAGCGATACTTTACAATGCAAAAGGTGGAAAGAATTTTGAAGTAAAGGATAAAGCATTCTTAAGAGGACTTCGCTCCGTGTTTTTTAAGACTACTTTAAAAAATGAAGAATGCGTGGTGTATGAAGAAAATTATTTAGAACCTTATAATAAGCAGCAAATATATAATGAAGTGCATAGGGGTAGAAAATCTAAAAGAGAACAATTTTTTTACTGGGATAGGATTAGGTACTTATCGCTAAAAAATTTCATTAGTGAAATCGAAAGTGGCTGTGAAAAATTAACATTTGTAGATTTGGAAATTCAAGGCCTTGATGGTTATGAATTTTTTTCTGGAGTTGATAAAGAAAACATTTACTATGAAGTAAATAAGTTTGGTAAAAACAATAGTGATGCTATGATTATATTGAATAAGGAAAGTCTTGAAAAAAGGACTATTGCATTAGTTTCAGAATATGAGGGCGATGCATTTATAAATTCTTCGGAGTATTCTTGGACCTTAGACGGGAAGTATAAAGTTATTTTTCGAAAAAGGCTTATTTCTAATAAGCAATTAAACGTGAAGGAAGTTATAAATGGTAATATTGATTATAATTATGAAAAAAAATTAGGCTATCCACAAGAGTGTATAAATAGTCGCTACTTAATTACTTCTACTATCAGAGAGGGCCCCAACACCTCTATAATTGATATGGAAACAAATAAAATACAAACGTATAAAAGGGAACATACAGTTTTTGATGATTATTTAGTTTTGTTTTAAATTATAAATAGAGGGGTTCTACGTTTATTACAAGATAATATAAATAAATAATTTATAGCCTATAAGAATTTAATCTTATAGGTTCTTTTGTTTTTTAACATAATTTCGCATAATAATAAGGAATTATTCGAAAGGTATCTATTATAATTAAGCCATAAACAAAATAAAAATGGATAGTTTAGATAAAGTAAGAGAAACTATTTAATATAAAAATCAAAATAGAAGTATCAATTTATAATTTTAAAGGTGCTTATCTATACGAAAAGGGCATGGTGATTGAAATGGAAAATGGAGATCTAAATGGGAATATAGAATTAATTAGAGAGGGGCTTGGCAAGCAAAGTCCAATGGTAGTAAAGCATTTTTATATTGGTATGGATCAACCGTTAGAAGCTGTTATTATCTATGTCAATGGAATTGCGAACAAGGATATTATTGATAGAGATATATTAAATCCTCTGATGATGCATATAGGAGAGAATTTAAATGGAAAGGCAAATATAGGCGATTATCTTTGTAAAAGATATATTTCCATGAGCAACACATTGGTAGAATTAGATCTGAATGTAGTAGTAGATCATCTTAAAAGAGGAAAAACAGCAGTGTTAATAAATGGAGCTTTAGAAGTGATAATAGCTGACACTACTGGGGGACAACAGAGGGCTATTATGGAGCCTATGAATGAAACAGCAGCAAAAGGTCCAAGAGATGGTTTCATAGAAAATTTAGAAGCGAATCTTAGCATTATTCGAAGAAGAGTCAAGGATAAGAATCTCACCATTGAGCAATTTAACCTAGGAAGAAGACTTCAGAGTGACGTTGCCATGATTTATATAGACGATATAGTAGATAAACAGGTATTAGAAGAATTAAAGAAGAGAATAGAAGCCATTGATGTAGACGCTGTACTTTCAACGGGAAAGCTTGAGCAATATATTGAAGACTATGCTTATACGGTTTTTCCACAAGCCTATAGCACAGAAAGACCAGATAGAGCTATTGGAAATATGTTAGAAGGGCGAATAATCCTTCTTGTGGAAGGAACACCAGTGGTTCTTTTATATCCAGCAGTATTCATGCAATTTTTTCAGGCTGTGGAGGATTATACTCAAAGAACTGTGATAGCATCTTTTGTAAGACTTCTTAGGATTTTTGCGGCAATTATCGTTGTTACCCTACCTTCTATTTATTTGACATTAATAAAGTTTAATGTAGAACTTATACCCATAAAATTTGTAACCCCCATTGTTCAATCAAGGGTAGGAATTGCTCTAACTCCGTTTTTAGAGATTATGGCTATGGAACTAGTTGTAGAATTTTTAAGAGAGGGGGGATTAAGGTTACCTACCAAAATAGCTCAAACCTTAAGTTTAGTAGGTGGTATTATTATAGGTGATACGGCAATTAGATCTAAAATGGTGAGCCCTACTACCTTACTTATAGTGGGGATCACTGTAATCACTACATTTTTAATTCCTAATTATGATATGTCTCTTTCTATTCGAATGTTACGTTTTCCAATGCTGGTACTAGCAAATATTATGGGCATATTTGGAATAGCAGTAGGGTGGTTTTTAATTTTAGCTCATCTTTCCTCTTTAGATAGTCTAGGAGTACCGTATTTTGAGTTTCGTAAAAGTGACATGAAGGATACCTTTATTAGAGCACCATTGTGGAAGATGAACAAACGACCAGAGGCGATTCCAAGTAGAGACCCAATAAGGCAGACAGATTTTAGAAATAAGTTTAAGAAAAAAAGGTAGTGAATAAAATGGAAGGAAGCGCGAATAAAAAACAAAGTTATATAACGGTAAGTCAGTTTGCTCTTATTATATTCGGTAGCATCGTTGGAGTTGGTATTTTATCACTTCCAAATGGTGTGGTGAAAGCTGCTCATCAGGATGGCTGGATCTCTACTTTGATAGGAGGGATATATCCCTTGTATGTTGTCATCATAGCCAACTATATAAGCAAAAAATTTCCTAATGATAGCATATTAATCTTAAGCAAAAAATATTTTGGTAAAATCCTTGGAAGTACCTTTAATCTAATTTTTGCAACTTATTTTATTTTTATTGCATCAATGATAGCTAGTTATTATACAAACTTAATGCGAAATTATATGGTGGGATTTTTAACCCCTATTAAAATAATAGCTATCCTGTTTATCTGCATTATTTATGCGGTTTCTGGAGGTTTGAAGGTAGTAGGAATAATTAGTGAAATTTCTTTTTATTGTACAATAGGTCTCCTTTTGTCAACTACAGTAGCGCTGCGAGATGCGAATATGATAAATATTTCTCCTATACTTGGTTCTGGTATTAGTTCAATAGCAAAGGGGGCTATGAAATCAGTTTTTAGTTATTCAGGAGCAGAAATAATTCTATTGATTTATCCTTTTCTTAAAGAGAAAAATAAGATGTTGGTCTCTTCAATTATAAGTGTAGTTATAGTTATAGTTCTGTTTACATGGTGTGTTTTTATAACCACTTATTATTTAGGACCGGATATTGTGACCAAAAACTATTGGTCACTTTTATTGGTGATGGGAAGTGTAACAGTATCAGTAGTCAATAATTATAAATATATTTTTATGACTTTTTGGAGTTTAATTGCATTTAAAAGTATGAGCATTAACGGATATGCAAGTATAAATATTTTAAAACATTTTGGAAACAAAATGAAGACGAAAAAAATTTATTTTATAATGTATCCACTTCTTGTATATTTAGCCGTTACATATGGCAATGAAATAAGTAGACAAAATATCAGTGAAAATATTACACCTTGCTATGTGATATTTAATTTATTATATATGACGGCTATTGCTGCATTTATATTTTTCAAGGGAGATGGTAAAGCTTGAACAAGAAAAAATATGCTATTATTATCATCGGTATCCTTACTTATGTATTTATTATGCTTGGACAGGGTAGGGTTCCTATTGAAGAGGTATCATTTATTGATGGCATTGGCTACGATATAGAGAGAAAAGGTGAAGATACCATTGAATATAGTATACCAATTAGTACAAGTATTTATAAACCCAGTGGAACCCAAGTGAATCTGTTATTTAAAGATGAAGGGCAAAATTTAGGAGAAATAATTCAAAAAAGGCAAGAAAAGATGGATAAAAGGTTTGTACAAGGCCATGAACGCGTAATTTTGATTAGCGAGGATTATGCAAGGTATGGGTTAAAGACTTTGATAGAAGATAGATTTAGAAATGCAGAAGGAAATGATATGGCTTATATGGCAGTATGTAAAGGAAAAGCAGAGGATTACTTAAAATATCAGAAAAAGGGGTATAGCAGCCCTTCAGAGTATATAGGTGGGCTCATAGATACTTATGGTGATTACAGTTTTTTTTCTAACAATTATAAGTTAATTGATGCGTATGTCAGGATTGGGGCTGAGGGTAGAAATCTGGTGCTTCCATATATAGATATAACAGAAGAAGGAATAGAAATTACTGGCGTAGCAATTTTTAATGAGGATAAAATGGTAGGACTTGCAGATATAAAAAACGGTAAAATTCTTAATTTGTTGAAAAATGATGCAGTAAAAGGGATAATTTCACTGCAAAAGAGTCCTAAAGAATACATTGATTTTGATGCTGAAACTGGCAAAAGAAAAGTGAAATGTTATAAGCAAGGAGATAAATATAGTTTCATTATTGATTTATCCTTCACAGGTACAGTTTCTAATAACGAAATGTATATTGATATGATAAAGAATATAGACAAACAAAAAGAATTTGAAAAAGATATGGCAAAAAGTACAGAGAAAGAATGTTATGATTTTATAAAAATAATGCAAAATGAATATAAAATAGATTGTATTTCATTTGGCAGAGAAGCTGCTGCAAAGTATGGAAGGCAGAAAGGTATTGATTGGAATGAAGTAGTTTCCAATGCAGATATTAAAGTGAATGTAGTGGTTAAGGTGGATTTACAGGGTAGAGGAGATTATTAGTCATGCAGATAGAAAAGAAAAATCTATTAACTCCAAATGAAGTTACATTTTTATTAATAGGAATTATGATTGATGTAACGTCAGCAAGTTTACCTAATGATGTAGTGGGGGCTGCAAAACAGGATGGGTGGATTTCTGTTATTATAGGGGCTATATATCCACTATATGTAGCTCTCTTAGCTATATATGTTAGCGGCAAATTTCCTAAGGAAAATATTTTAGCGCTGAGTAAAAGGTACCTAGGTAAGACCATTGGAACCATATTAAATTTTCTTTTTTTACTGAGCTTTTTTAGTTATTTTCCACCCCTGATTTCAACAATTGGGATAATTACAAGAACGGAGGCAATGCCTAATTTAACACCATTAAGAATTTATGTAGTTTTATTTTTTATAGGAGCATATGCGGCTAGTAAAGGAATTAAAGTGGTAGGGAGGATAAGTTCTATAACCTTTTGGATGGTGCTGGGGATTATAATACCTACCATTTCTATTTTAAAGCAAGGGAGCTATTTAAATATAAGTCCAATATTTGGAGCAGGCATCGTAAACATTTTAAAAGGAAGCATGAATTGTGTATATGATTACTCATTAATGGAGCTTATATTTTTAATTTATCCCTTTATAAATGATAGTAGCAAGATAAAGGCATCTGCTTTAAAGGCAGTAGGATTTACTGCTATTATATATACCTGGATTACTTTTATAACTATATATTATATGGGAAAAGATATCATTCCTAAAACAATATGGAGCTTTTTTACAGTGACAGTAGGAGTAGAGGTAGAGATAATAAATAATTTCACATACGTTTTTATATTTTTCTGGATAATTATAGCGATTAAATCTGTGGTTATTTTTAATTATGTGTGTGTGTTCATTTTAGATAATATTAAAAAAATAAAAAGCAAAAAAACAATATACGTAGTTATTGCTACTTCCGTTATTATCATTGCAAAAACCTATTATGGAGATAAGGTAACATTGGATGAAATTACGAAATATACATCTCCAATAAGCACTATATATAATTTAATATATATAACGCTCATCACAATTTTAATATGGATAAAAAAAGGAGGTACAAAATGAAAAAATATATGAATATAATATTTATTGTTTTTTTATGCAGTACATTCTTTCTCGTGTTTTTCACCGGTGAAAAAATGAGCTCATTAAGTGTGGAGGATTTGGGTATCTCTGTAGGGGTAGGAATGGGTATAGATAAAAATGGCGAAGGGGATATAATATATAGGGTTTCTACCACTGCTAATGAATATAAACAAGATGAGAGTGTTGAAAGTATATTAGGTACCGGAGTAGGCAGTACCATTGGCAAAACAAGAGAGAATAGACAAAAGAAGATAGGGAAAAAATTTTTTTTAGGGCTTTCAAAAATCTATTTAGTAGAAACGGAATATGCTAAATATGGAATAAGAGATTTAATAGACGTTAATTTTAAGAATCCTGTGGTTAATGATGATGCATTTTTAGTGGTATGCAAAGGTAGGAATGAAGAATATTTTGAATATACCCTCCCAGGATATGATAATTCAGCAGAGTATATAAGCGATATGATTAAAAATTCGCCAGACTACAATTTTTTCAAGGAAAACTATTCGTTTAAAAATGCAATATTATCAATGGATGCAGAAGGTAAAAATGTAGTTAGCCCATATATTGAGATAATGGAAGATGGCATTAAAATAACAGGAATGGGGGTTTTTAAAAAGGATAAGCTTGCTGCTATATTGGATATGAATGATACAAAAATAATGAATATTATGCGTGAAAATAAGGTGAAGGGCATATTAACTATACAAGGCGAGGCTGGAAAATATATAAATTATGAGGCTGAATCGAAAAGAAAAATTACATGTACAAAAACAGGAGATAAATATACTTTTATTATTGACTTGAATTTGGAAGGAGAGATTATTAACAATACTTTATATAAGAATATGGCAGGGAATACAAAAATAATGAAAAAATTTGAAGGCGACATGTCAAAACAAGTTAAAGAAATGTGTACTACTTTTTTGGAAAAGATGAAAAATGAATACAAAGTAGATTGCCTGCAGCTAGGATGGGTGGCTGTGGCGAAATATGGAAGAGATACGGGGGTAGATTGGGATGAGGTTGTTTCTAACTCGGACATTGTTGTAAATGCAAAGGTTCATGTAGACAAAGTAGGAAGAGGAGAGTATTAAATATAGGATAAGTATAAAGAAATAGAAGGTGATGCCTTGTGAAAAGGAAAATAATAATATTTATAATTTTAGCAGTCCTTATATTTCCCGTTTATGCAGAAAAATTAAATGTAGTGCCTATGGAGCGGTTAAATATAGCTGCTGGCTTCGGGTATGATATCGTCAAAGAGTTAAATGGTTATGTGCAATATAGCATTCCTATTAGTATTTATGATTTTAAAAAGAGGGAGAAAGAAGCTGCAATGAGCACTGATGAAAAGGAAGAAATTACAGAACAAGGCAGTAGCAATATAAAGGCAAAGGCGAGTAGCATTGGTGAAACAAGGGAACAAAGACAACTAAATTCTAGCAAACCTTTAATAATAGGAACTGAAAAAATAGCTATATTAAGTGAAGAGGCGGCAAACTATGGCATTAAGGATATAATAAATATACTGTTTGCCAATGCAAAAACTAATGATAGTGACATTTTTTCAGTATGCAAAGGGAAGGCAGAAGATATATTGAAGGTTAAGGTTGAAGGGTATCCTAGTTCTGCAGATTATATGGGAGGAATTATTCGAAATTCCACAGACTATAATTTTTTATCTATAAACTATAGTTTATTGAATATATATGTAGCATTGGATTCGGAAGGAGAGAATTTAGTGCTCCCTTACCTAGAAATAAAAGATGAAAAGATTTGTATTACAGGTATGGCTTTATTTAAAGGAGATAAAATGGATTATGTAATACCTATGGAGGAAAGCAAAATTATGAATATGCTTAGGGAAAAAAAAGGAAAAGGGATTTTAAGTTTGCAGGAAGGCCCAGATAAGTACATTAATTATGATGCAAAGGTTAAAAGGAAGGTGAAATGTAATAAGACAGAAGGAAAATATGAATTCATTATTGAGTTAGATTTTAAGGGAGACATCATAAATAATACGTTATATAAAGATATGAAAAAAGAAAATGAAAGTACATTTGAAGAACTCATGGGGAAAAAAACAGAGAAAATGTGTAATGATTTTTTGGATAAAATGAAGAATGTTTATAAGATAGACTGCTTAAATTTAGGAATGGTTGCTGCAGCCAAATATGGCAGGGAAACCGGGGTTGATTGGAACAAAGAGGTGAGTAATGCAGATATTAAAGTAAATGTAAAAGTGGAAATAGATAAGATGGGAATAGGGCAGTACTAAAGTACAGATGGAGAAAAAAATGGAGAAAGTAAAAAATAACTTATTAGAAGAGTTCGAATGTATAGCAATGGTAGTGGGGTTCGTAACCAGCATAGGTCTTTTATCATTACCCAATGGAGTAGTACAGGATGCTAAACAGGATGGGTGGATTTCAGTGGTTGGTGGTGGAGTATATCCGCTATTTCTGGCTTTGTTAGCTATTTACTATGTAAAAAAACATCCCAATGAGGATATATTGGTTTTAAGTAAAAAATATTTAGGGACCACTCTTGGGAACATATGCAACATTTTATTTATGGCTCAGTTTGGTATATATTTGATAGCGATTGCGTCTGGAATGAGTAATGTTTATAGGACTTATGCAACAACTTTTTTAACACCAATAAAGATTTTTATTCCTGCTATATTATTAGCTACTTATTTAGCTCTTAAAGGGATAAAAGTATTGGCAAGAATAAATATAATTGCTCTTTATGCTGTGGTGATGTCTGTGTTAACGTTATTAATAGCATTACAAAGTGGTAATTATCTAAATTTTATTCCTGTTTTTGGAAGCGGGTATAAGAATATTTTAAAGGCAAGCATTGAATCCGCTTATTCTTATGGTGGACTAGAGGGAATGTTTTTAATTTATCCTTTTATGAGAAATAAAGATAAAATTAAATCAGTAGTGTTTAAATCTACTTTTTTAATTATGGTGATTTATACCTGGACAACGTCTATATGTATCTATGCTTTAGGATATAGGGTTACTTCTAAAGCATTATGGCCGGTTTTACTAGTAACAGAAGGAGTAAATTTGCCGATAGTAAATAGCTTTCGTTTTATATTTTTGTTTTTATGGAGCATGGCTATATTTAGGACCTTAGCGAATTATCAGTATTCAGTTACATATATTTTAAGTTATATATTAAAAGTGAAAGATAAAAAGAAGGTTTATTGGTTTACAGTTCCTATTGTAATTTACTTATGTTTAAAAGTTGGAGGCGAGGTTCACAGAAGAGCTTTTCTTGGATATATTATTCCAAAGGTAACACTGTTTAATATTGCATACATATCTATTATTGCTATATTAATATTTTTGAAATACAAAGGTCGAAAGTAAACTGTACCATTTAATAAGCAGTGTGACCCTGTTGACTCGAATCGCATAGCATCCACTCATGTTTAAATAAAGTTGTAAAAAAGTGAGTGGAGCAGGTACTTAACCAAAAATCGGTTCTGTACCTGCTTCTTATGACTGTGGTAATAAAAATATTATTTGTTATGAGATAATTTAGAACGTTTAGTTAATTTATCATTATTTGCATCAATTTTTTCACCATTTTCAATGCCTATATCCCCACCACTTTGTGGAAACATTTTTCTAAGTTCAGCCTTAGTTTTTTTATCAGTTTTCATGTGACTTTTATTATTGTGCATAAATATTCCTCCCTTTATATTAATTTATAAAGCATCTTCGAAAAATAAATACTTAGTATTATAGTTTATTTTTTTCGATTGCTTATATTAATATAACCCTAATATCATAAAAATATTTGTACGAAAAAGTTGTTATTATTACTTTTCTATTCTTAGTTAAGCTAATAAAACAATAATTCATAAAATTTATATTTATGAATTATAAATAGATGTGTATAATACTAATATGAAGTATTTATATAATTAAAAAATAGTTTATAAGGAAGTGACCTATATGCCTTTTAATGTATATGATAGAAATAGAAATTATTTAGGATTTATTCAATCTGCATACCCTCAATATACAAATGTATTTATGGTTGCTAGTACAGATGTAAAGCTTTCGGACAAGGACTTTAATATAAATAGCATAAAATCTGAATTAGCTGGGTATTTGGGATGTAAAAACATTTTAGGTAAGATCAATGAACTTAGATTAACTAAAAGTATAGACAATATAATAATTAAAGAATTTGGTAAATTTAAAGATAATACATATGATGAATTATTAAAATTGGTATATCTTAGAATATTACGGTATGAAGAAAATTTTCGTTATAAAAGTATTGAAAATGAAAAAATCAATGCATATTTTTTGATTGACATTAATAATGCTGTAATTGAAAATAATTCTCTAATTATAGATGAGGAAATAAATTATATTAACAACGAAAAACTAGAAAATCAAATTCCTATGGTTGCAAAGATTATTGATTATCCAAGAATACAAATTGATAGTATGTCCTCAGGACAGGGTTTGCTATTAGGTGCAGACCTTGCTGATTTAGCAGGAAGAAACCATGTTCACAAGACAAAACTTAAAATAAAATCAGGGAATTTTTCTTATGAACTTAATTTGCCTGCAGAATTATACTTGAGAAAAGGTGATATAATTCAAATTTATGTAGATAATAGAGTTATTAAAAGGGTATTTTGTGAGGGCATAATATATGACTTCTAATATTTTTATGAATTAAGCGTTTTTTATTAGATTATGCTATAACAAAAGTATATATTGCTAGAATGCTTTCACTTCGCCAAATAAATTTTGAATTACTAAGGCTTGTTCGAATGCATTCTGCGCAACATATACTTTTGTTAGCATAATCTAAGAAAAAACATTTAAGTTTCAAAAGAAGTATTATTATATGGGGGCAAAAATGATATTAATCTATTTACGAGAGTTGTCATAATATTTATGCGGATAGGAGAAGTGGACATGTATATCAATGAAACAAAACTAAAAGTAAGATATGTAGAGACAGACCAAATGGGGATAGTTCATCATTCAAATTACTATGCTTGGTTTGAAGTAGGTAGAACAGAATATATAACAGAAATTGGGATGACATATAAAGAAATGGAAGAAAAAAATATTATGTTGCCAGTGGTGGAGAGCTCTTGTAAATACATAGAAGGTGCAAAATATGAGGACATAATTACAATTCAAACATTTATGGAAGCACTAAATGGGGCTAAGGTAATATTTAATTATAATGTGATTAGAGAAAAGGACGGCAAAATCTTAGCTAAGGGTAGCACAATCCATGCTTTTGTTAATGAAAGATTTAGAGTTGTAAATCTTAAAAAAGCTAATATAGAGATGTGGAATAGGTTTCAAAAACTCTTTGAAATGGCAGAATAATGTCCTATTATTAATTAAGCGTTTTTTCTTATATTATGCTATAACAAAAAGTATATATTGCTAAAATGCGCTCACTTCGCCAAGTAATTCAAAAATTTATTTTATTTGCAGCTGCTAAAAAATACAAACTCGCTATAATCTGTACCCTTTGTCAAGGACAATTTAAAAAAACTTATATTAAATTAAGGAGATGATTTCTGTATTGAACAGGAGTCATCTTTTCTAAATCCCATTG
>NZ_JAHLEF010000020.1 GCF_018861755.1 Clostridium sp. CF012
ATAACTATTCCTCCTCACTTAATTATTAGATATTATTTCCACAAATACCATTAGTTAATACAAAAAAAATAATGTAGCTAGATTTGTTTACACAAATCTAGCTACATTCCCGATCATCATTCGTGACGATTCTCTCTTATTTTATTGCTTTTAATTTATTTCGACCATTAGGTTATTAAATCATTTAAAATGTTATTGAATTTACTTGGTTCAATATTATATGTGATACAAATGCCGTCAAAGCATAATAAGTATGCAAAAAAATCTGGATTGGCATTAAATATAAATTTAACATCAAATGCAGGTGCTTTTAAAATAGGTATTTTAACTCCTTTTAAAATATCAAATACTATATCTATGTAAACACCTGGATTACCACCTTGAATTTGAAATTTAAGTCCGTCCGAATTAAAACTGCAGTTAAATATCTCCATATTAAAACTAAAATAAGGACTTTTTTTCAAATCATTACCTCTATCCTGTTTAATAAATATCCGTCCTTTTTCCTCTAATACCTTTTTGTTTAAAGCTTTAAATTCGTGTAAGGTGATTTTTTTTTCAATAAAGTTGGACACCATATTTTATACCCCCTTCATGTTAAAGTTATCACATGCTTTACCTTTATATTTCATATAATATATCTAATTCTACATATATTATAAAAAGCCTCATAAAGCTTAAAGAATCATAAAAGATAACTGGGATTTAGTTACTTGTTAATCTTCGCACTCACACATACTATAATTAATAGAGATGATACTATTTTTTTTGATGTTATTGTACTCCATTACTCTATTGATATTAGCATAAAATCTGTATCTGGTTCTACCACTACTATTGGAGCAGTAATATTTACTATCAGTGCAACTTTTTTAGAATACCCCGCTACAGTACCATAAATTGTTTGATTTCCTAATTCTTGTGTTTCTACCTTTGGCACACTCCATTTAACTGCAAAAGATTTAATGGTGTTGTTAGTCATTATCGCGTTTACAGTTTTAGGTAATTGAAAATTATATCCCATTTCTACATTTTGAGATATTTCTTTTATTTCTTTTATTACTGGAACAACGTTTAATGTAATAGCAACCTTCTTAGAATACCCCACAACTGTACCATAAAATACTTGTTTACTTACTTTAACTGTACTTACCTTTGCTACATTCCATTTAACTGGATATGATTTCTTTGTATTGTTAGTCATTATCGCTGTTACAGTTTTTGGCAATGTGTGAGCCCCCCCTTGATTTGCTGTAACAACTATGTTTTTTACCTCTTTAATCTTTACTGTTACTGCTTTTACATTAGTAGTGAACCCGAACGACATAAAAACTGCTACTGCTAACAAAATAGGTCTAAATTTTACTTTCATAATACCCCTCCATTATAGTGTTTAATTTAATTTTAGCTGCGTTAATGATAGTTTAGTTTTTATAGAAGTTTACTATATTCTACATATTATAACTTATTCCTTCTTTATTTCCAATATTTTTACTTAATAAATTGTTAAGAAAGTAATATTTAGCTATTACAGTTACATTAGAAACACAATAAAAATATATCTTAAAAAAAATACTATATTCAAACTAATAGTAAAATTAGCTAAACATAGTGCCATTATTTAAATATTTATTACCTTGTTCCTTTTTAGCTCTTATATATACAAAAGTTCCTGGAACATATAAAATTGCTGTGATCAGCAAATATGAGAATCCACTGGCATACATAAGCCAAATACCATAAACCGAAGCTAGTAAAGCAACAAATTTACTCAATACTAAGGACTTCTTGTTGTCACTTTCAAAGGTTTCTTTTCTTAAAGTGAGCTTTAAGAAATAAAGAGCACTAAGAAGGTAAGGCACCAAAATCATACTAGCGGATAAGGTGTAGAATATCTGATAAGTGCTTGCATTGAAATAAGTTACTACTAAGATATACTACAGATTCAAGAATATACGCCATAGGGTGATTCCCAAGCTTTGCAAGTTCAGCTCAAAAGGGCTATGGAGCTTTATACGATTATTTGCTCATTAGAAGCACTAGCAGCTTTTTTATCCATGAATCAAATTAAAGAAAATGAAATATTTAGTATTTTAAAAGTGGGCTACCAGCCCACTTATTATGTGCCTATGGAGGATTTGTTCATTACATTTAATTTATTAAATTCCCAAATGTAAATATTAACCCCATTAATATAAATATTAATTGAATACATAAGACCATAGCAAGATTCCTTACATCTTTCTTAATTGTAAAGTATGTCATTGGAACAGCAATTGTAATCCAAATAAGAATATTAATCAGAATATCAATTGTCTTAAATACCTGTATATTTCCCCTAAATTCTAAATAAATAAGAATTCCTAATGCAATATACATTAGCTTAAAATATTTATCACCTTTATTATGAACCGTTAAAATACAGCCTCCTAGAACTAATAAAAATGCCACTATAACTAGAACTACTTGAAATTCAACACTAATTTAAGATCACCTCCCAAATTGATTTTTATAATTATTTATATTTGTTTTACTACATAAACATTCCAATATGGAAAATTAAGTTAGCCTCATCAAAAATAAGTTATTTGATATTGAATTACTGCAAAAAAGTAAAAAAGAGTCTGAAACTAGATTTCTCTAGACTCAGACCCTATCCCGTTACTCATACTTGCGGGTTCAATCTTTTATTTTATTGTAAATTGTCATCACGCCAGTTATTCAAGAATTCTTTTACATCATCAAAACTTGGACTTTTCGCATTTCTTACATAATACCCTGATGTTGCAACTCCTAAAATCAAGGATTGTTCTGGACTTAGGTTAAGAATTTGCCCCAGACAAAAACCTGCATTGAAGTTATCCCCAGCACCTGTTGTTAGTATTGGGCTCGCTGTATAAGGACCATCAACATGATAGTAGTTATCTCCAACTACTGCCGTTGCTTCTATCGTTGGGTGTATAACAAGACAATATATATTTATTTTTTTTGATATTTGTTCAGTTAATGTTTTTAAGTTAATCTTGTCAGTATTATCGCATTTATATCCTTGTATTCCTAAAACCTCAGCTATTTCAACAGCTTCTTTTAAATTAAGTCCAAGTATTACATTGAAGTGCATATTAAATTTTTCTATAAGCTGCAGTGCTTCAATAATATCCTCGTTAGTTCTTTTCTCTGGATCCGCCAAATCAAAGAACATGAATCTTTTTCCTTTACTATTATCAATATGTGGGAGAACCTCCTCTATTATGCCCCTCCATATACTGCTCATATGTGGAAGCATAGTCCAGTTTTCAAGTCCAAAAAGACTTGAATCATTTATAAGTTCTGTAAGCTTAGGTATACCGATAATTTTTTTTATATTTTCCCAATTTACATCATTCATGGAATCAAGTTTACCAATCATTAGTTTTCCATCTTCAAATTCTAGAGCATCAGTAGTACCTGGTCTCGCTATGGAATACACCTCACCATTTTCATTCATATGTTGAAATACATTTTCTATTTGAGGATACCCAAGGGCTCCAATATAAGTTAGGCCAAGTCCATAGGTTAAGAATGCATTGCTTAATATTGGCCCGTTACCACCAAGTTTTTCCTGCAATACTACCATTTCAAAATTAGTACTAAGTCCAGCTGCTTTTACTATCCTTTCTCCAAATTCTTTAATGGTTTTTATTCTATCGAATTCTGTTGCACTTTTTCTTTTTCCTACCACATGAACAATTTTATCAACAAATCCATCCAAACCAATTAAAACTTTATCACTATTTGGACTTTTACCCTCTAAATCAATCAATAGTTCATTAATCTTATTTTTAAATTCCATTATCATAAATTTTCCTCCAATATATGGCATTTACCTTTAATAATACAATAACAAAGGTGACTTGTCCACTACTAAACTATTAACTTATTCCACTAAAATAATCCAACCCCTAAATAAAAGAAGAAATGCTATGCCAGTATTAAATGGCTATAGCATTTCTTCTTTTTCGACTACTATACTATCCTAATATCGCTTTCAAGTCTTCATCTGGAGTAGATATTGGTTTAATATTGAACTTATCAATCAATACCTGAAGAACTTCTGGTGATATAAAGGCAGGTAGAGATGGTCCTAGATAAATATCTTTTATTCCAAGTGATAATAAAGTAATTAATACACATACTGCTTTCTGTTCATACCAAGATAATATTATCGAAAGAGGAAGGTCATTTACCCCACATTTAAAGGCATCTGCAAGAGCCAATGCAATTTTAATTGCTCCATAAGAATCATTACATTGCCCAACATCAAGTAATCTTGGAAATTCTCCGATTTTACCAAACTCCTCCTTATTAAATCTATATTTACCACAAGCAAGTGTTAAGATAATAGAATCCTTGGGAGTTTTTTGCGCAAATTCAGTAAAATAGTTTCTTCCCGGCTTTGCACCATCGCAGCCTCCAATTAAGAAGAAGTGCTTTATTGCTCCACTCTTAACCGCCTCCACGATTTTACCCGCATTGCTTAAAACTGCATCATGCCCAAACCCAACAATAATCTTCTTTTCTGCTTCATCCTCTGGAAAGCCACCTAGTTGTAATGCTTTACTGATTATTAGTGTGAAATCCTTCTTTCCATTCACTTCCTGGATGTGTGTCATCTCAGGCCAACCAACGATACTTGTCGTATATATTCTATCAGCGTATGATTCTCTTGGCTTTTGCAAACAATTTGTAGTCATTAGTATTGTACCCGGTATTCCGTCAAACTCATTTTGCTGTTCTTGCCATGCCCCACCAAAGTTTCCCACTAAATGTTTGTATTTATTTAATCCTGGATATCCATGTGCAGGGAGCATTTCACCATGAGTATAAATATTTACTCCTTTTCCTTCAGACTGCTGCAAAAGATCTTCTAAATCTTTTAAATCATGCCCTGAGACAATTATGAATGGTCCTTTTTTCCTTGTAATGCAAACTTCAGTAGGTGTTGGATTTCCAAATGTTTCTGTATTTGCTTTATCAAGTAATTCAATGCATTTAAAATTTACAAGGCCAAATTCCATATTAAGGTTAATTAGGTCATCTACCGTTAGTTCCTCATCTATTACTGCTGCAAAGCCCTTATAAAAGAAGTTACTTACGCTTTCATCCTTATATCCTAATACATGAGCATGATGAGCGTATGCAGCCATACCCTTCATTCCATAAATCAGCATTTGTCTTAATGATCGAATATTTGCATCCAAACTCTTATTATACATTACGCCTGTTTTTTCTGCTTCGATGAGCATATCCTCCATTGATTCTGGCAATATGTATTGAGCTTCTTCTGGGATTTCATCTGAAGATTTTCCAAGCATTGTTTTTAATAAATCTTTAATTTCTTGAGATTTTTTTAGATATTCAACAAACCGTTCATCATCAAAATTTGTATTTGTTAATGTTGAAAATGATGCATCCATCACAAATTTATCTATTTCACCATCAATGTGAATGCCTTTTTGAATTAGTTTAGCTCCTAAATAACCTATGCCCTTTAATTGATAAATTAACAGATCCTGTAGTCCTGCAATATCTGCATTTTTACCACAATTACCAGCCTTGGTACATCCTTTTCCGCCTATTGTTTGTTCACATTGATAGCAAAACATTTTATCTTCCATTTAAACGCCTCCTGTTTTTTCTCAGTTCTTTATATAATGATTTGCAGATTTACATAAATTAATTATTTTAAAAAAATACTAAGCCAGTAATAAAATGCCCTATATGGTTTTAATTTATACAAATATTTAATTTTATTTTGTTATGGTATACACAATTTTGTATTCATGTCTTTACACATTAAGTATTTTGGTTGAATTTTAATTAGAAAAGACACCAGATTTCTCTGCTGTCTTAAACTAAATTAGCTCCATAGGACTATTTTTTTATAATTAGTCAGACATAATATCTAAATGTAATATAATAATAGTTCCTTTTTTTACTTCTGTGCCCTCTATGCTTTGTTCTGAGACTATTCCCTTACCAATAAATCGAATTTTTAAACCAAGGCTATTCAACACCTTACTAGCTCTTTCTGGACTACTTCCTTTAATATTTGGAACTATTACCTTATTACTATACACTACTCTTGTATCAGTGCGTAAAATAATTTCAGTTCCTTCTTTAACTGTATATCCAGGCTTTGGAGTCATATCAGTAATTACTTCTCCCTCAGTTGTTAAGTTTAACTTTAAATTATTTTCTTTTAATATTTTTTGAGCTTCGGCTCTTTTAAGACCTCTTACCTCCGGCACAATAACATCCTTCAATAAGCTTTTTGAAGTTTCCTCACTAGAGGCATCAGATTTTATTGATAAGTAATTAAATATATCACTAAACGCTTGTTTTGCAACTACTGTTGCAATCTGGCCACCATAATACCAAGCTGGATTTGGTTCATCAATTGAAACCAAAAGTGTTATTTGTGGGTCACTCGCAGGTGCCATGCCAGCAAATGATGAAACATATTTCCCTGGAGCATAAAGACCATTTATAACCTTTTGAGCAGTTCCCGTCTTCCCAGCAATATGGTACCCTGCAATATATGCCTTCTTACCACCGCCATTTTCTACAACCTGTTCTAGGTAACTTCGTAGCTGTCTTGCTATTGGTTCATCTATTATTCTTCTTTCATTAAAATTTGAATATTCCTGTAAAACCTTTTTATTGTTCAAATCATCATGATTTATTATCTCTTTCATAACATGAGGCGTTATAAGCTTTCCGCCATTAGCAATAGCATTAAAAGCAGTTAAGTACTGCACCGCAGATAATGTATTACTTTGACCAAAGGATGTTGTTGCTACATCAACAGCGGTCATATCTTTAGTTTTTCTAATTATACCTAAAGCTTCTCCATTTAAATCAATACCAGATTCTTTACCAAATCCAAACAAGTAAACATATTTATTTAATTTTTCTGCACCTAATCTTCTGCCGAGTTCCATAAATCCAACATTACAAGAGTTTTTTAAAATATCCACGAAACTTTGAGAACCGTGACCTGTGGTTTTATGACACCTTATTGTTTCACCTCCAACTACAGTGCTACCATTGCAGACAAATCTATCGTTTTCATCAACTACCTTCTCTTCCATAGCTGCCGTAGCAGTTACCACCTTAAAAATAGACCCTGGCTCAAACGCATCACTTACTGCTCTGTTTCTCCAAGCCTTTTGGTTTTCATCAAAATTTTTAGTAATGTCCCAAGGCTCATTGGGATTATAATCTGGTTTATTAACCATGCCCAAAATTTCACCATTTTTAGGATTCATTGCAATTATAGTAACTGCCGCTGCTTTATTATCGATCATAGCCTGACTGGCTGCTTTTTCACAAAATAATTGAATTACCTCATCAATAGTAAGTACTACATCTTTACCATTTATGGGCTTTGTGTAATTTGATATTTTATAAGGTAAATCTTCACCTTTTCTGTCAGTTTCAGAAAGATTTATTCCAGGTACACCAGATAAATACTTATCATAATATAGTTCAACGCCTGTTAATCCATTACCATCAAAATTAGTATGTCCTAGAACATTTGCTAAGAAATTTTGATTGGGATAGTATCTTTTTGTATCGCCAGTAATAACAATCCCCCTTAACTTACTTTTATAAGAAAATTCAACAATTTTATCGACTACATCCTTCTCTACCCTTCTTTTCAAAATGGCTGACCTAATAAGTTTTCCCTTTGAATCCTTCTGAGTGAAAATAGATAAAACATCTTTAGGTTCCATTCCAAGTATTTTAGCGAGTTCTGGTGCTATACCCTCCATAGTTAATTCATTTTTTGTTGTAGTCTCTCTTAATAAATTAAGATCTAAGTCTATTCTAAAAACATTTGCACTTATAGCTAATTCCTTCCCATTTCTGTCTAAAATCTGTCCTCGCTGTGGTGTAATTCGAAAGTCACTTGTCCATTGTAGAGTTGCTCTTTGCTTATATTCCTTTCCTTTAACTATCATAACGTAACTTAATCTACTAATTAATAGAAAAAATAAAAGAAAAAGTATAAAAAAAACAGCTAGCATTCTACGTTTATCAAATAGCTTGTCTCTATATTCTCCTCTTGCCAATTTATTTCCCCCTTACTAGACTTTATCATTAACTTAATAATTATGCATATATGTTATTCTACATTCTTTATTATACCATATTTGTAATATTATTCATTAAAATATCAATTTTATTAATAAATTCTTAATATTAAGGATATAGCGAACAAAAATCGAATACATCTTAATAACTAAATCTTACATACATATGTGTTTGAATGTAAGATATTACATTTTATAAAGAAAAACCTCTTAACATTTGGGTACAAATGTTAAGAGGCTACTATTTTTTTACTTAATTAGAATTTTATCTTTTCAATTCTATCAAAAGCTTTTTCTAATTCTTTTATATCTACAGTACATGCAATTCTCACATACCCTTCCCCACAAGCACCAAATGCATTACCTGGAATAGTAAGTACTTGTGCTTTATCTAATATGATTTCACTTACTTTAGTAGATGTAAGTCCTGTTTTTTTAATGTTTATAAATAGATAGAACGTTCCTTTAGGGTCTAGAACACTCATCCAGGGTATAGAATTTATCCGCTTGGCTGCATATATTACCCTCTCTTTATAAAGTTTAATAGCAGGTGGCTGTATGGTTTTTCGATTACGAAGTGCATAGATCGCTCCCCTTTGCGATATTGAAGGTGCCGTAAATACAACATTTTCATTAACTAACCTACAAGTCGAAATAATCTCCTTAGGAGCAATAATATTTCCAATACGCCAACCCGTCATTGTATAATCCTTAGAAAAACTATTTAAAATAATCAATCTCTCACGAATTTCAGGTAAAGTTATCATTGATATAAAATCATCTTTAAATGTATATGCTCCATATATTTCATCAGCAATAATCAATAAATCATATTTAATTGCCATATCTGCAATTTTGTTTAATGTATCTAAACTAAACACTGCACCTGTTGGATTATTAGGTGAATTTATAACGATAGCTCTTGTTCTTTCCGTAATAGCCTTCTCTAATTTCTCCACATTAATCTGATACTCTTCTTCTTCAAGAGTCTCTAGCTCTACCGGAATACCTCTAGCAAGTTCTATTTGTTGGAAATATGGAGTAAAATATGGAGCATGTATTATAACCTCATCATCTGGATCTAATATGGACTCAAGAACAAGATACATTCCTAAACATGCACTTGTGGAAATCATAATTTCTTCATCTAATAAATCAGCATTAAACGCTTCATTATAATATTTTCTTATTTCATCTCGAAGTTCAGGATCTCCTCTAAAATCAGTGTATTTGGTATGGCCTTTTAATGCTTCTTGAAAAGCAAAATTAATTATATCTTCATGAGTTGTTTGATCGGGATCTCCTAAACTTAAATTAATAACATTTTCGTATTTTTTTGCTAATTCATCTACTTCACCCATAGGTGTCGATTTATTTTTCCAATATCTTTTGGAAATAAACTTATTCTTCATTATAATCACCTCACTAATAAATTACATGTGCAATAAGAACTATAATTGGTAGAGTAATTAAGGTTCTTTCTAAGAATATTATTGCTAAATCTTTAAAATTAAGTGGAATTTTTGAACGTAGAATTATAGCACCTGTTTCTGTTAAATAAATTAATTGAGTAAAGGAAAGTGCCCCGACGATGAATCTTGTAATTTCAAATTGAGATCCTTTAACAAAAATAGCTGGCAAGAACATATCCACAAATCCTACTATTGTAGCGGACGCTGCTAAAGATGCATCAGGTATTTTCATTAATTCAAATAGTGGGATTAACGGTATAGAAATGGTGCTAAATAGTGGAGTATATTCTGCAACTACTAATGAAACTGTACCGAGTAACATAACTATTGGCATTAAACTAAAATATACATCAGCAACTGTTTTCAATCCTGAAGTAATAAGTCCAATGAAGCCAGGCGCCAGTTCAGCTCTCTTAATTCCACGTTCAAGAGCCCAATCATGTACACCTCTTCCTGCTGGAACTTCCTCATTAATTTCAACATCTACACCTTTAAAATAGTTATCAGATTTCTTATTTAAAGGATAAATTCGTGGTAAAACTAAAGCAGCTGCAAGAGATGCAATACTTATGGTGCCATAAAAAGCCACAAAGCTTACTGATAACTTCAGAAAACTTGCAATAAACACTGCAAATGGTAATGATACTAATGAAAAACATACAGCAATAATTGAAGCTTCTTTAGAAGTATAATAGCCTCCTTTATATTGTTTATCTGTAATAACAACCCCAACTGGTCCAGACCCAATCCATGATGCTATAGCATCAATTGCAGAACGGCCTGGTGTCTTAAATAAAGGTCTCATAAATTTCCTAATTAATGTTCCAAAATAATCCATCGATCCGAACTCCATTAATAATGGTAAAAAGAATCCTGAGAAAAAGAACCAAGTAGCTAATACCGGAAACAAGTCATTAACAACAACTCCACCAGTATTTTTATTAGATATTTTATCAAGCCCAATTACAGTCACAGAATGCAAAACTGCATATGCAAAAATAGCTGCTACTATTCTAATAGCAAGTGTAAGTGGAGTAACAATAAATAGCTCCTTTAAAAATTTATTATTAGAAATAAATTTTGGTTTAACTACAGTGGAAAGCGAGGTAATTATAGCACTTGCAATTACAACATATACCATAAATTCTGGTAATCCTTTACCATAGGCCTCACTAAATTTAGCAGCAAAATAACCTACCCCGATAGTTAGATTTCCTCCACCCCATGGAAATGGTATTACAAAAAGTAATAACCCAATAATTGATGGAATTGCAAATATTAAAATTTGTTTTGTAGAAAAACTTGGCTTAATTGTTCTTTTAATAAGCATAAATCTCTCCCCCTTTATTTTGGAACACCGTTTCATTTATGAGTATATATTACCATGGCGTGAAATCTTTTACAAGCTTTTTGAAACATCGTTTCATTATTTTTTTTGTTTTTATTCTTCTGATATTAACAACATAATTTTTATAAAATTATGTTGTTAATATTGGTATAAAACTACTTATTAAAAACTTTATCATTAAGTAGTTTTATAGTATAATTTAAATTGGGTAAGGGGTGGTTTTATGGAAAATATTAATACTATGATTGATCGTGCTGGCGAAATTTTGGACTATATATATAATTGCAATGAACCTGTAGGTGTAAGTAAAATCTCTACTGAGTTAAACTTACCAAAAGCAACTACTTTCAGAATTCTTGTTACATTAGAAAAGTGGAACATAATCGAAAAACAGTACAATACAGACAAGTACAGACTCGGAAAAATTTTAATTAAATATGGCGCTAAGGTTTCATCTGATTTATCCTTAGTTGAGGTCGCTAGTCCAATTATTAATGCACTATCAAATAAAATTGGAGAAAGTACTAATTTAAACATTGAATATCATGGAAATTCTTTAAATATTTATAAATCTTCAAAGGATAATTTTAATTTAGTTTCAAAGCTTATTCCAATCAGTCCTTTAAATTGCTCTTCCTCAGGAAAAATATTTTTAAGTACTAAATCCAAAGAAGAACTTAACGAATATTTTAATAGTAAAGATTGTTATAAAAGAACTATGTATTCAATTACTGATTATGATAGCTTTAAAAAAGAAGCTGAAACTATAAATAGTAGTGGCCTTGCATATGATAACGAAGAATATGAGTATGGATTATTCTGTGTCTCAGCTCCAATTTATCATAAAGAAAAATTAGTTGCTACAATAAGCGTAAGTGGTCCAAAAACCAGATTGGAATATAAAGGTCTTAAAATGATTGAAGCGGAGCTTAAATTATCTTGTGAATTGGTATCAAGTCTAATAGATTTCTTAGATTCAGATAGTTTATTATAAAAAGACTTTCAAATACATTGAAAATCAGCTAACCCATTAATTCCCCTAATGGATTAGCTGATTTCTTTGTATCTGTAAAAGCTATTTTCTTTTTTTTAATCAATCTCCACTTCATTGGTTTCAATTCAAACCACAAACAGTGTTTTAATTTATTGACTTAACCTTATGTAATTTACTTCTTTAAAGCTATTTATCACTAAATCCGCCATGGAAATATCTTGGCTCCCTTCAGCATCGCTATTGATTCCTACACACTTCATACCTGCCTTTTTAGCCGCAAGAACACCATTATGAGAATCCTCAATAACTATACAATTTTCCGGGCTTACCCCAAGCTTCTCTGAAGCAAAAAGAAATATATCTGGTTCAGGTTTGCTTCTCGATACATAGTCCCCAGTAACAAAAACTTCAAAGTATTCTTCTATTTGAAATTTCTTTGCTATAACTTCAATTACATTTAGTGGCGATGATGAGGCGATAGCTAACTTTATACCATGCTCATACAAGTCTTTTATTAGCTCTTTAACCCCATCAATAAGTGTTATCTCGCATTCATCTGAATTAAGGTATTTAAAATATGTACTTCTATCATATTCAATTAACTCATCAAGTGTTTGATTAAGTTTATATTTATTTTTTAGAACTTCCCACATATAATGAGAGGTTGCTCCTACAAAAGAGTGATGCTCATCTCCTGTAACCTCTATGCTTAATTTTTTATAAATCTCATTTTCCAGCCTCATATGTGTAGGTTCGCTATCAATAATTACTCCATCCATATCAAAGATAACTGCTTTTAACATAAAATCACCATCCTATTATTTTCTATTATACCTTATCCTATAGCTTATAATACTACTAAAATAAGAATCGCGAAGTTAATTTAACAACTCCGCTTTTATTATAGTCTAAAAATAAAATAGCAAGAAAAAATTTGATCTTTATTTTATCAAATCACTGAGCTTTTGAGCAACTTCTTTTATGTCTAACCCATTAGTAAAAGCAAGACAGGTTCCAGAAGGGAATCTTGTTTTTTCAATCCACCTTTCAGGCATTTGTGAAGCACCGTATTTGGCTCCTAAAATTGCTCCTACAATGGCTCCAATTGTATCTGCATCTCTACCAAAGTTACCAGCAGCTACAACTCCAGTTCTAAAGTCTTTATTTACAAGCTTAAGCACTCCAAAGGCCGCTGCTACAGCTTCTGGAACTGACGCCTTGTAACTAGTCCAGAGTTCATCATGTAAGGGCATCCAAGCATCCATAAATTCTCCTTTGGCATTGTCTACAATTTCTAATGCTTTTTTCATGGAATGATAAAGCCATGAATCCACGGGAATTGGCCTTAAGGCGGCTTCAATTATTTGATCGATAGTTCCATCTACCATGGCAACAGAAACGGCAGCTGCCACAGCTTGTGCTCCCCATATACCTTCTCTAAAGTGACTTACACAGGCGTCTATGTTGGCTAATACTACTGCTCTTTCTGAATCGCCAGCACATATAATTCCTATAGGTGCAATTCTCATAGCTGCTCCATCACTATTATAATATGAATTATATTCCCCTGAATAAGGGGGCAAGATGCCTCTTTTAAGGTTTCTTGCTGCTTCTATTTCGCTAGCTCCACCTCTTGGAAAATCATTTTGCGAGGCTACATTTTCCATCCAGCCTTTAACTATTCCTTCAGTTGATAGGCTTCCTTCACATTCTATTAATATTTTTGCAGTAAGCAATGCAAATTCAGTATCATCAGTACTCCAGGAGGCTTCTTTATTAAAATCTGTGGTTATACCATATTTTAATTGATTATCTTGATTTCTTGAGGCATCTCCAAAAGAATCTCCTATGGCTAGACCTGCCATAACACCTAAGGCTTTATCATAGGCAAGATCTCTATTATTTATTAAATCATTTCTACTTAACAATATTAAAATCTCCTTCCTACCTTAATTTATTTTATGGTATTAATATATCAAAAATTGGGGCGTGCTGCTGCGCTCCATAAACATCCCTGTCACCACAGGTTCCTGAAGATATCTTTCTACTAAAGGTTATTTTTATTCCCAATGCCTTTTTGAAAAATACCAAATTAGTGATATCCTCAGTATTAATTTTATACAGTAAAGCTATTGCCTCTTTATTAATTTTACCTGACTTTTCCACTCTCTCATATTTCTCTACATCATCAAATAATATGTCTAGTGTTAACTCAAAGGGGCCACTATTTTTACTTCTAAGAACCTTTGCTAGATCAACTAATCTGTCCATATCTAAACCTCCTTCTATTCCTTATCTCACATATAAAGATTAGTAATCTTAATGCTGCTTGTACTTATGCTTATAAAATTATCAACCTATATGTTCCTGTATTCAATTGGGAACATCTCCTTTCCATCTTTAACATCCATGAGATGGTAAACTGAAAATTCATATACAGCACCAAATTCCACATCACTAGGTGCAAATGGAAATGCTAAGTTACCGGAGGTTGATTTTCTACCCGCGTAGCCATAATGCATAAATGTTGAACGCACTGAGCTGCATATAGCGCAGGCCTCACCCTGAGTCTTTGCCAATACCTCGAAAAGTACCCCTACTTCATGTGGAATATCCTTAGAAGGCTCTAATTCACCCAGTACACCGTTCTTGCCATAATTATAAAAATTAATGCTGTAGGCTTCCTTGGGTATCTCTGAAAAGTATTCTCTAACACTTTCTACAACTAAAGCTTCTACTTCTTCAAGTTTTTCTATTAAAATCGGGTCTCGCACCCCTCCTATGACAAAGGTTCTGAATAGTTTTTTCCTTGCACCTTCTAGTTTAATTTGATAGATAGGAGTTTTCATGAGCTTGCTCCCTTTTACTCTTACTCCACTTTTGCCTTCAGCCTCAAACTCACAATTTTCTAAGTTAAGTATAATGCCTGGTCCTTTTAAAATATATGGGTGATCCTTTTCATAGAAAGTATGAGCTGCCACACTTATGGGTGTACATCTTCTATTACTATTAGTAGGATAGACCTCAAAGCTTCCCTCCTTTAATACTCCCATGATACAATCCTTTGCAGAACCTGGCTCAGCACATAGTGCCCCACATTCTAGTATCTTGCCAAGATGGTAGCACAAGGCTTCATCAAAGCCATGATATATTCCCACCGCAGCAAAAGGAGCTGGGTCGTAAGCTCTGCCGCATACAATAATATCAGCTTTGTTCTCTAAAGCTTCAAGTATAGGCTCCACTCCCATTTGTGCTACTATGCCATTAGTCATATCTACAAGTTCCTCTGTAAGCATCGGCACATTTTGTGATAAGCCCTTAATCTTATTTTCCCTTATGGCTTCCTTAACCCTACCCGCTGGAATATCAGCCCAAATTATGGCAATCTTACATTTTATATTCTCTTCTCTTAAAATCTCATTTATTATGTCCACAGTCCATTGCGTATGAACCCTCGCCCCTGAACCTCCTGCTGAGCCTATTATTAGTGGGATTTTATGCTTCCTACTCTCCTTAATTAAAACTGATAAATCCTTTTTACATGCAAGCCTGCTCACTATTGCCACTCCAGCCCCGAGCTTGTGAGGTCCTGCATCTGTAGATCCTGCATCAACAACTACAGCATCCGGCTCCTCTTCCATTCCCCTCATAAAATATTTAATTGGAAACCCATATCCTAAAATTGCACAAGGTGATAGTATTTTAATCTGATTTCCCATTATACTCCTCCAATTCTTTACATTCATAACTCTAAATATAAGTTTCCTCCTTAGGTTTTCTGCTGATGATACCTTGAAACTATAGTTAAGTTAGAGCTTCGTTCCTTTTTAAACATTATATGATTAGTTGTTCAAATTTATGTAGTTATCTAATGCACCTAAGAAGGACAAATGAGTGCTAAATATACAGTAGATAACTCATCCATAACATATATGAACTATTGAATAGTAAAAAGACCACATTATGGTTATACTATTAAAAAAGTGAGGTGTTACAAATGGCTATAGCCCATAAAACAGTTATTTCCTTCGGACTTGTTGCTATACCAATATCCATGTATACTGCAACACAAGATAACGACATTCATTTTAACCAGCTCCATAAAGATGATAATTCTAGAATAAAATACAAAAAGACTTGCAGTCATTGTGGTGAGGAAATCACATCAAAGGATCTTATTAAAGGATATGAATACGATAAAGATCATTATGTAGTTATAACAGATGATGATTTAGAAAAAATTAAAACTGAAAAAGAGAAATCCATACAGATAATACATTTTGCACAACTCAATCAAATATCCCCAATTTATTATGATAAAACATATCAAGCTACCCCTGAAGCTGGTGGAGATAAAGCATTTGAGCTTCTTCGTGCAGCACTTATGTCCGAACAAAAAATTGCAATTGGTAAAACTGTAATGGGAACAAAAGAAACTTTACTCGCTATAATTCCACGCGAGGATGGAATATTAATATCTACAATGTATTATGAAAATGAAATTAAAGACATTGCTAAATCCTACAATAAACCAGATCTAACTGAGGCTGAACTTACCATGGCAAATGCATTAATTAATTCTATGGTTACTCCTTTTAATCCAGCTGAATATAAGGATGAATACCAGGAAAAATTGCGTGAACTACTTGAAACGAAAATATCTGGTAAAGATATTGTTGCCGCGAGGTCTGAAGCTCCAAGTAATGTCATTAATCTTATGGATGCATTAAAGGCTAGCATTGAGCAAAATAAAGTTAAAGAAACCTCAACACATAAGGCGAAACGTAAAAAGACACCAAAAGGTGCATAATGGATATCTTTGATAGCAAAAACATTAAGCCTATGCTGATTGGTGAGATGCAAGAGGCGTTCGACAGTCCTGATTATATCTACGAGTTAAAACTGGATGGCCTACGTTGCCTTGCATATCTAGATAAGAACTCTACCGATCTTCGTAATAAACGAAATATTAAGATGAAAGTAAAAGTTCCAGAGCTGTCAGAGATACACAAACAGGTCAAATGTCCTTGTATTTTAGATGGAGAGTTGATCATTATTAAGGATGGTAAACCAGACTTTTTTGAGATTCAGCGACGGTCTCTGATGTCAAATACCTTTAAAATCCAACTTGCCTCAACTAAATTACCGGCTACCTTTACCGCATTTGATATTCTCTACTATGGTGATCACGAGGTCAAGGATTTGACGCTTATGCAACGTAAAAAGCTACTTCAAAAAACCATTAAAGAAAACGAGTGCATTGCTATTTCTAGATATATTGAGAAACGTGGGGTTGATTTTTATGAGCTTGCAAAGCAAAATCAATTGGAAGGCATAGTTGCTAAGAAAAAGGATAGTAAGTATTATTTTGATAAACGTACTAAGGACTGGATTAAAATTAAAAATCTTCAGGATGATGATTTTGTAGTGTGTGGTTATATCTTTAAGGATAACGGTGTCATCAGCATTGTTTTAGGTCAATATTCAAGTAAAGAATTGGTATATAAAGGCCATGTTACTCTAGGAATATCCACAGTGGATTTTCAAATAATAAAATCCGCACCTGGATTAAGCACGCAACCTTTTAGTGATTTGCCCTCTGGAAATGAGAATGCCCTATGGATAGAACCTGACCTTGTATGCACCGTGAAATATATGATGAAAACATCAAATGGTTCCTTAAGGCAACCTGTATTCAAAGGTCTGAGAGATGATAAAGCACCTAAAGATTGTATCGCAAAATAATCCTATGAATAATATCATAGGATTATTTTTGTTACTTCCATCCGTGCATCTTCTTCGAATCTGATATATTAACATGAGCTACTTACAATATTTATATTCTATACGCAAAATCAATTCTATACACTGGCTAACAACTCATCTTTTATACTGGTAAATCTCTTTTTGAAAATATATATATACCCATACCATATAATACAATTCCCACTATTGCTAATATGACTACCGGGAAAAGTACATTTTTGCCAGCAATAATATCATTTGCATTAAATAGAGTAAATAGTGTGAAATATTTCAGATTTTCTAGCTTTCCGCCCATATTTGCCAGCATCTGTATTAGGAAGAAAGCAATTGGTATCCCTGCGCCGATTGTAAAGGAATACTTAGTATCATTACTGATACAGGAAGCAAAAAAGCATATTCCGCTTATAGCTATGTGAAGAAAATATATAACTACATTCATCAGGACAAACTTTCCAATTTCAAGCAATCCTGGATGAATAATTGCTGAAAAAATTATAATTGCAACTGTAGCATAAGTAATCAGTAGACCAATACTTACCCACAAACATAATGCCTGCGTCAATGCAATCTTTACCCTTTTATTTGGTGTGGCTAAAAGGTATGCCATAGAGCCACGATCCACATAACCTGCTATCAGCTTATTTCCAAGAATTATAGAAAATATTACTGGAAACATTATAAGTATCATACCATATAAATCCGTAGCTATAAATCCTATAAGCGTATTGCCAGTAGCAACAAAACCAAAAGCTTTCATTATTCCTGGCATTGATTTAATTACATCATCAAAGGCATTGCTACTATTAGGATTAAACATGTACACAATACTCAAAATATATATAGATAATATATAAATAAAAATTATAAGCAGCTTATTATTAGCTTTCATTTCCCGCTTAAACAACGTCAAACTAATCATTGTTTTCACCTCCATAGTAGTGCATAAATAACTCTTCAAGGGACTGTGTCTTAACATCAAGTTGGATAACTTCATACCTGTTTAGAGTACGTATTAGCGGCATTATATTACCCATAACAGACACAGTTACCTGATTCCCTTTGTTTTCTTTTACTTTAAAGCCCTCACCTGCAAAGCTTGAAGCCATTTCTTCTGTTAAAAAGGTAATAATATAGGATTTTCGTTTTGCTTGGGACAGTATTTTCATATCCTCAATGGCAACCAAATAACCCTCCTTGATAATAGCTGTTCGGTCACAAGTTCGTTCAATTTCATCAAAATTATGTGAGGACATAAATATTGTTTTACCTTTTTCTTTTTCTGATAATATAAGCTCAAGGAATTTATTTTGCATCAAGGGGTCAAGTCCACTGGTAGGTTCATCAAGAATTAAAATATCTGGATCATGCATAAAGGCGCATACAATTCCTACCTTTTGCTTCATACCCTTGGACATTTTTTTAATTCTGCCATTTGGATCTAAATTAAACATATTAATTAGCTCCTCGGCACGTTTAAAATCTTTGATACCCTTCATTTCTGCAATAAATTTAATAAACTGAATTCCACTCATATCATCCATAAAAGCAATTTCTCCAGGAAGATATCCAAGGTTTTTCTGAATTATATCACTTTGCGTGCTGCAGTTCATATCATTAATAAAACATTCACCTGCGCTTGGATGAATAAATCCCATTAGGTGTCTTATGGTGGTGGTCTTTCCTGCTCCATTAGGTCCTAAGAATCCGAATACTTCCCCTTTTATCACTGAAAGCTCTAAATCAAATACTCCTTTTTTATTACCGTAATCTTTGGTTAATTGTTTGATTTCAATAATATTCACTTTAAATATTCCTCCTTATAAGAAATTTTCTTATAAAATTCTATGATCTTTTCATATCCCGCATCAATTTGCTCCATATCTAGATTAGGGTTACAAAAACTATCCTTCCAAAACCCTTCCAAACACCAAGTAGTAATATTGATTAGTTGAAGTATGTCTAATCCATCCTTGAATTTATTCTTTTCTATTCTTCCAAGTAAATTATTAATACCATTATTGGACTCAGTGGTATTTTTTCCAATTAGGTCTGCTGCCACTTCTTCATCATCTTCATAAAAGGTCTTAAGAATAAAACGGTATGAATATTCATGTTGCTCCTCCTCTCGTTGACCGTATCTGTTAATATAATTGTAACTCTATTGACCGATTTGGAGAAGACGCATTTTCAAAAATTCTTCATGTTAATATAATGATTGAGCTTAAATTATTATAAAAGTAATTGCATATAGCAATTACTTCTAATAAATTTCATTTAAAAATGTACCTAAAACATGAAAAAAGTTGTTTGTACAGAAATTAAAATTACTATTAGCAGTTAGTTTATATTGCATAATGACATAATGTTTTTTTATTGATAAAATAGATGCATATGGCAAGGAGGCATCATAGATGGATGATTTAGATATTAAGATAATAAATATTATTAGTAATAATGCAAGAGTATCACATGAAGAAATAAGCAGAATTCTACATATCTCAAGGCAAGCAATTCATCAAAGAATAAAAAAACTAGAAGATGGTGGAGTAATAAAAGGTTATAAAAGTATTATTGATTGGGCTAAATTAGGTGAAGATACCAAAGCATATATATATGTAAGAGTAAATATGTCAAATTACAAAGAGGATATACAAGAATATATTAGTATCGATATACCTAATGTATTTATAGAAGAATGTCAAAGAATACATGGGGATTGGTGTATTGTAATTAAAGTTCGAGCAAAGTCTACATCAGATATTACAAATTTCATTGACCAATTATGGAAAGTAAAATCTACTATAGATACGGCTACTACATTTATTTTATCAACAATAATAGAAGATAATATAAAATCATAATTAAATTAAGGGGTGAGAATGGATGAAATTTAATAAAATAGTGTGTATTGATAAGGCCGGATTGGACTCTTGGGCAATTGAAGAATTAAAGAAATATTCTAAAAATCCAGTTGAGATATTTGATGATTATCCACAAGATAATGACGAAATTATATCAAGAATTAAAGATGCTGATTGTGTGCTCGTATCTTGGAATACACAGATAGATAAAGAGGTAATTGAAAAATGTAATCAGATCAAGTATATTGGAATGTGCTGTAGTCTTTACGATGAAAATTCAGCTAATGTTGATATTAAAACTGCTAGAGAGAGCAATATTGATGTTCGCGGAGTTAGAGACTATGGAGACGAGGGATTAGTTGAATTCATTATTAGTGAATTAATAAGGCTAATAAAGGGTTTAGGAGAATGCCAGTGGAAAGATGAACCTATGGAGTTAACACAAAAGAAAATTGGAATAATTGGGATGGGAACAACAGGGAGAATGTTGGCCAAAAGAGCATCTGCCTTCGGAATGAAAGTTTATTACTTCAGTAGAAATAGAAAATTTGATATTGAAAAGGAAGGAATAGAATATCTTTCACTAAATGAGTTATTGAGTACAACAGAAATTATATCTATTCATTTGCCTAAAAATACAATGATACTAGGAAAAGATGAATTCTCTTTATTTGGTAAAGGCAAAATATTAGTTAACACTTCTTTAGATGTTCCATTTGATGTGCCAGCATTCTTGGAGTGGATACAAATCGAAGGGAATTTTGCTATATACGATGAAGATGGTGTAGGAAGGTACCAACAAGAGTTTCAGAAATATCCTAATATAATTTTATCCAAAAAAGTAGCAGGTTGGACAAAAGAAGCAAGGCAAAGATTATCTAGTAAAGTCCTACAAAACATTGAAGAGTTTTTAGGGCCTCTGTAGTCTTTCAAATACAGAGAAATCAGCTAACCCATTAATTTTCCTAATGGATTAGCTAATTTCTCTGCAGCAAAAGGAGCTGGGTCGTAAACTCTACCGCATACAATAATATCTGCTTTATTCGCTCTTCTTACTTTGATATATCTAGAAAATTATAAATTCAATACATCCTTTACTGTATATAAACCAGGTTCTTTTCCATAAATAAAAGAAGCTGCTTCGCATGCCCCTTCAGCAAAGCATTCCCAATTGTGAGCATGGTGCGTAATTTCCAACCGTTCACCTTGAAGGCCAAAGAGCACAGTATGACTGCTAGAGATATCTCCTGCACGAATGGAATGATAGCCTATAGCCCCCGGGACCCTAGCACCTTCACCCTGTCTTCCATGAACTGCAATTTCCTTTAGCGATTTATCAAGAGCTTTTGCAATAACTTCACCCATTTCTTTTGAGGTTCCACTAGGCGCATCTTTTTTATTTCTATCATGCATTTCTATAATCTCAATATCAGCTGTATTACCAATGGCATTTGCTGCAATTTCTAGTAAGGAATACATAAGATTTACCACTCTTGACGTATTAGCAGCATACACTATTGGGATTTCTTTGGAAATTTCCTTTATTCTATCTAGCTGTTCTACAGAAAATCCAGTAGTTCCACAGACTACAGCTTTTTTTGATATCAATGAACTTTCAAATACCGCCATAGATGTGGTAGGATTACTATAGTCAATAATTACATCACATTCATCAATTACATTTTCAAGATCCTCTACAACCTTCGCAGAAGTAGTTTCTCCAAGGTTACACACAATCCCCAAATCTTTATTGATGTATTCTCTTCCCTTTGGTCCAATTCCATAAAGAATTTTCATATCCGCTCTTGAACTTGCTACCTTTACGATGAGTTTACCCATTTTACCTTTAGGACCAATTACGATAAGGTTCATAGTACATACCTCTCCTCTCTCTAACATAAATACTCAAAGTTAAAATTCCAACGTGGTTTTTAATATTTAATAAATTTATTTTAATACTTTTTCATAACAGCAAAACGGCTTTTCTTTCCCTAGGTAGCTCATTTCTCCAACAAGCTTATATCCACATCTTATAAATAACGCGTTCATATTTGGATTTTTTGAATAAGTATCTGTTTTTAAATATCTTAAATTGTTCTTTAAAGCTAATTCATCAGTAAATTTCATTAATTCCGTACCAATTCCATTTCTTCTGTACGCCGGAGAAACTGACATTCTATGGACAACCATAGCGACTTCATTTAATGTCCAATTTAATTCATTATACTCAACAGGCTCTACCTTATTAATACATGTAAAACCAGCTATTTTCCCTTCTCTTTCTATCACAAATAAGTGCTCTTTTTGTATATCATTTATAAAATCTTTTTCTTGAGGGTAATTTTCATCCCATTGACTGTTGTTATAAGATCGCATCTCAACAATAGTTTGCTTTATAATTCCCATAATATCTTTTAAATCTTCTAAAATCGCTTTTCTTATTATAATAATCACTCCTAATTTTTTCAACTTGCTCTATATGTTCTAGTCTATTGTTTTTATTATATTATAAACCATCTTTCTTCACCTATCTATACTTTAATTATTCTTATTTAATACTTCTAATAGTTTTTTAGAATAACTGCTATAAAGCAAATACTTAAAAGGTTGTAAGTGATTTTTTCAAATTCCAATTGTTATTTTTGTACTAAGGAATTTAAAGCTCCAGCGCTTATGCCCCTAATCATAGGATTGTAAATAATCAGAGTTTTAAAGGATTATAGATACATTTGTGGAAATTACAGTAATACTTTAATAATTAGGGAAAAGTTTATTGGCTTGTCTATTTACGACAAGCCAATTTTATATTCTTTTACCCTCAATATTGCTAACATAGCCATATATTTCAGTAGTTTTTATATATTATTGTGTTAATTGGCAACTTCGACAGTCTTACTCTTTTTCATAATTAAAGCGCCTACAATAAATCCAAGTATTGATGGTACTAACCAAGTGAATCCCTGGCTACTTAAAGGAATAAACTTAACTAAATTGTCAAGAGCAATGGTTTTAACATGAATGGCTCCTATTATATTAAGTGCTCCAAAAGAATCATACACCCCTACAATTACCGACATTAAGGCTGCACCTTTCCAAGCACCGTCGTTTGGTACAAATCTTTTGAATAAACCTAGTAGAGTTATTACTATTGATACAGGATAAGCTAGCATGAATATTGGGAAAGCATAGTTAATGATAGCTTTTACTCCGCCTGATGCCATAATTACTCCAATAACAGATACAATACCTACACACATTTTAAAGCTAATCTTGTTCTTTGTAAGTCCGCTTATAAAATCCGCAATGGTTGCTGTTATTCCAACTGATGTAGTAAGACATGCCAATATAACTGCAATAGAAAGAGCCGCTACACCGCTGTTTCCTAGAAGTCTCCTTACAAGACCAACAAGAAGAGCAGTTTGATCTACATCCTTAGGGAAATAAGAGTTACCTGTTGCACCAAGGTATAATAGACCACCGTAAACTATTAGAAGTCCAATGAAAGCAATCGCAACTGCATTAAAAGTTATTTTAGAAATGCTCTTTTGGTCTGTATATCCCTTAGCTTTAATAGCTTCGATAAATATAACAGCACATAACAATCCTGTAAGAATGTCACCGGTTTGATAAGCTGTTGTAAAGGCATTAGTGAATGGGTTTTTGATTCCTGTATCTACAGGCACTCCAATTGGTGTAGCAAATGCCATAATTACTATAAAAACAAGAATTAATAAAAGTATAGGTGTCAGTATTTTACCAACCTTATCAATAACGTTTGACTTATCATTAGCAAAATAGAAGTTTATTGCAAAATAAATTATTAGGAATATATAAACTGAATATGACGGAAGATTTGGAAATACTCCTTTCAAACCGGTTTCAAAGGCAACCCCTCCTGTTCTTGGCACACTTATGAAGGCACCTAAACCCATTACAAATAACATATAAACTTTATAGAACCATGGAGATATAGGTCTTGTTAGACCCTGGAAAGTACCTCCACAATTTCCAACTGCAATAACTGATACAACTGGTAATAAAATTCCTGTAAGTAGCAAACCTATAGTAGCAACTCCCCAGCTTGAACCCGACATATAGCCAATGAACGGTGGAAAAATCAGGTTACCTGCTCCAAAGAAAATGGCAAAAACTGCAAATCCAACAACTAAACTGTCTTTTAATGTTTTGCTCACGATAATTACTCCCCTTTACATTTTAAAAATATTTTATTTTTATAATTTCTTTTTAATAGCTTGCCCATATCCATGAATATCTTCCAGTTATTGTTACACTACTCCATCATGCTTATTAGGACTATTTGGGATTTCTAATGTCGAATAGTTTACTATGGCATTAAACAATTACAACCCTAGCTATGGTTATACTTTAGCATCACTGATCTAATCCCCCCTTTTAAAGCTTAATATATTTCATAAATATCTATTAAGCAACTTTCATGCCGAAAATCATTCTATAGTGTGTTAAAAATAAAATTCTCAGTATCATCATAAAATATTACATATCATGCCCCACTTTAAAGCTAATATTATATTAATTGCCACGGTTTTTATTCACGATTTTTTCTCTCGAAAGGCTATTAATCTAAGCGAAATTACTAGAGTAAAATTTTTTTTACTCTAGGGGTAAAAATTTTAAAATGCAAAATAAAAAGATATGGGTGAATTTCCTCCCCATATCTTTTTATTTTAGTTCATATTTTTCAATTTTATATTTTAACAATTGCTTTGAAATACCTAGTTTTCTTGCTGTCTCAGTAAATCTATTATTGCTATTTTGCAACTCGTTTATAATAATTTGTTTCTCATATTCTTCAATAGAAGACTTAAGAGGTTTTGCTGTACTATTTAGGGGAGCTTCTGAACTTCTACTAATATGCTTGCTTATTCTTTCTGGGATGTCGTCAATTGTTATTTGTGTAGTACTGACGTTGTTATATGCCGTTTCAATTGCATTTTTTAGTTCTCTAATATTACCTGGCCAGTTATATTTATAAAAGCAATCCAAAACTTCAGGATGAATATCTTTGATATTAACATTCATAGTACTATTAAATCTATTGATATAAAAATTAAGAATGCCTCCAATATCCTCCTTTCTCTCCGAAAGGTCAGGTAAATTAAGTTGAACCACTCCCAATCTATAAAATAAGTCATCTCTCAATTTTTTTTCAGAAACCATTTTTTCAGGACACTCATTTGTGGCTGATATAATCCTTATATCTAAGGGTATATTTTGGGTACCACCTATTCTTCTGATTATTTTTTCTTCAATAGCTTTTAATAATTTTACCTGCAAATAAATATCCAAAGAGTTGATTTCATCAAGAAACAATGTTCCTCCATCCGCCTGTTCAAAAATTCCTTGGATGTCATTGGAACCGGTGAAGCTCCCTTTGACGGTCCCAAATAGAATGCTCTCAAGCAAGGTTGCCGGAATGGCTCCACAATTCTGGGATATAAAGGGTTTGGTATATCTTTCACTCATATTGTGAATTGCCTGAGCTACAACTTCTTTACCAGTACCTGTCTTTCCATAGATTAGTACTGAAGAATTAGTTTTTGATATTTTGGATATCTTTTTCTTTATTTCAAGCATTTTTGGGTTTACTGTTATTAAATCGTCTATTGTATATATAGTATTATTTTTTCTGTAGATTTTATGGTTTGAGTAACTATCTAGCATTTCAATGCTCTCTTTTGTATAGAAATATTTAGAAAATTCAATAGCACCTATAACTTTATTATCCTCAGTTAAAGGATAGGTAGAATTGATTGCCTGAACGCTGTTTCCTTTTCTTGTAATTAACTCTTGATTTTTATTACATATGGGTACTCCGGTTTTAAGAACATTCATTATACTGCTTGTTTCATCAGTAAGATTAGCATAAAGTGATGTAATTTTATGTCCTATAAATTTATCTGGGCTTAATGCAAGTGCTTTAATTATTTCTAAATTCGCGGCATCATAAAAAATTACAACTCCTTTTTCATCAGTTATCAATATGTTCTCAAAATCATTCAGTTTTTTTATCTCATCAAATTTAAAATTCATAACATCACCCGCAAAATCAAATTTTAGTATCTTTTATCATTGTCATTACTTAAATATACTACTTTTTAAAGCAAAGAAAAAGATAAATTTTCTTGTACTAGCGATTCTTCTCTTCCAACCCACCATCTTCACGAAGTGCAAATCTTCCCTTTTCTATAGTCAATACAACAATTAATAATCTGAAACCCATTTTTAATCATATAACTATTAGAAAACAGAAATGATTAGTAATACAAAAGAGCTGTCCCATATTAATGAGACAACTCTTTTGTAATTTTATTTTAATAATTTTTCCTTTAGCCATGGTTTATAGTTCAGCAAGTCCTTTGAAAAGTTCCACCGCTGTTTCGATGATCTCATCTGGGAAGTAATAGTCGAAAGTATGAATGTTAGGATAATTTTCACCGTCTCCTATGTAGCACATGGCACCTTTTGTATGTTTCAAATAGTGTCCGAAGTCTTCGGAGCCACGGAATGCTTCCAACATTTCGACTACTTGAATCCCCTTTACCTTGCAAACCTCACGGATTTTGTCGGAACTTTCTTTGTGGTTTGCAGTCTCCGGAAATGCGTCATTGTAGGAAAAATTTACCTTAAGGCCGTACTTTTCCCCTTGTGCCAGAGCAAGATCTTCAAGGTTTTTCTGGAGCTTATTCAATTCCACTTCATACAGACCACGAATCGTTAAAAGCAAGTCGCCCTTACTTGCAGATACGCCGAAGGCTCTTTCGCCGATGTCTACCTGAATTACGGTGCAAAGAACCATACCTTTGTTGCTATCCAGAGAGATGAACTCGGGAATGGCATCAATAACCTTTGCAATAGCGAAAGCAGGATTTATTCCTTTCTCCGGTTCGCTGGCATGGGAAGGAGAACCTTCCATGTGTATGGTCATGCCCTTTGATGCACATTGTGCTATTCCGTCGATTACGTTGACGGACTTAAAAGCCATATTGCTCATGTTATGGTATGCGAAAATTTCTTCTATGTTATTTTCCTTGATAAAAGCCACACACTCAGCAGCACCATCTCCAGTTTCCTCCGCATGCTGGAAGAGCAAAAATATATTTTTGTCGGCACCCTTCTGGTGGATTTCTAGTGCAAACCCAGCAAGGCATGCAGCGTGGCCATCATGTCCACATTTGTGGGAGATTCCAGGAAACTGGGAAGAGTATGGAATGTCGATATTTTCCTGCATAGGAAGCGCGTCAAAATCCGCACGGAACGCTATGTTTTTTTTGTCTTCTCCTGCGCGATAAATTGCATAAAACCAAAGGCCATTGTCTACGATTTCAAGCTTTGTATGTGTTTTTAGAAAATCTATTAAATGCTTCTTTGTCCAAACTTCCTTATTCGAGAGTTCAGGATGCTGATGTAATTCATGCCGTAGCTGTTTGGTTAATTCAAGATTTTTTGTTTCCACTATATTAATCTCCTTTTTATTTGTTTATTTTTAACGACATTTCAGAAGGAAAGTCTCCCACTAGAGATGATTTAATACAATTAAGAATCTTTCCTGGTGCTAATACTATTAGCATTAATATATCTATAATACTAATATTACATAATAATTAGCAACTTTTGTGCCAAAATTATATTAAAGTAAAGAAAGCCTTGTTTCTTTACTTTAATATACAGTAAAATTATAAACTAATAAAAATGCAAAACATCCTAAGAGTAAAGTTATTTTTACTCTTAGTGTAAAAATCTCACCCCTATACCATTAGTGAATTCAGAAATCTTTTTCTCCACCCTCAGAAAGTTTCTCCCACAGCTCATCTACTTCCTTCTCTCATAGTTTAAAATAAAAATCTGTACTTGGCATTATTATTGCTTATATTATTTATAAACAATTCTCATTGAAAATTATGTTTAGAAATAATCCAAATTTTAATTTTACTTAGGAAGGGGAAATATCTATGGATATATCATTAATACTTATAAATGGAAAAATCCATACTTTGGATGGAAAAATATTTGAATCCATGGCGGTTGCTAAAGATAGGATAGTTAAACTAGGTTTAACCTCAGTTATAAAATCAATGGCTACTTCAGTAACTCATAAAATAGATTTGAAGGGAAAATCTCTATTTCCTGGATTCAATGATAGTCATCTTCATCTTCAAATCCGCGGAGCTGATAAGGATAGTGTTAATTTGTCTGACTCTAGATCATTGCAAGATATTATAGAAAAAGGAAAGCAGTTTATTATTTTCACTAATAAAAACTCAGGAGAGTGGCTTCATGGGTATGGCTGGAATCAAAACAATTTTGACGTTAAATCCTTCCCTACAAGAGATGATTTAGATAAGATATCAACAGTGCATCCAATTGTATTTTCAAGAACATGTCACCATATCGGTGTAATGAATTCTATAGCAATAAAACTCACGAACATAAATAATGATACCGCTATAAAGGGTGGATCATTTGATAAAGATAAAAACGGAATTATTAACGGAATTTTCAGGGAAGGTGCTGTAGACTTCGTCTATAATCAGATACCAAAGGCCACCATCTCTCAGATAAAAAACAATATTTCTATTGCTATGGAGGAGGCCCTTAGGTTCGGAGTTACATCATTACAAACAAGTGATTTGCACAACGGAATTAAATTCGAGGAAATGTATGAAGCTTATATGAGTCTTAAAGATCAAGGTAGACTTAAGGCACGAATAAGTCAGCAACTATTTCTGCCAGATAAAACAAAACTATTATCTTTTTTAGATAAAGGCTTTAAACCTAACGCAGGCGATAACTATTTTAGATTAGGTCCTGTTAAATTACTTACAGATGGATCGCTCGGAGCAAGAACAGCTGCACTTATTGAAGATTATAGCGATGATCCTGGTAATAAAGGGGTTCTCACCTATTTCCAAACAGAGCTTGATGAAATGGTAGATATTGCACACCAAAATGGTTTCCAAATTACCCTCCATGCCATAGGAGATGCGGCCGTAAAATCATCTGTAGAAGCAATAGAAAAAGCATTTGCACTAAAAGCCATCAATTACCGTCACAGAATAAATCACTGCCAGATTGGAAATATTGAACTATTTGAAAGAATGGCTAAATGCGGATTAGTTGCTGATATACAACCAGTCTTTGTTTCCTCTGATTGGAGTATGGTTGAAGGCCGTGTGGGAAAATCAAGAGTTCAGACAAGTTATGCTTGGAAATCGATGACGAAAGCTGGAATTCGTCTTGCAGGAGGCACTGATTCACCAGTTGAGAGTTTAAATCCTATGTATGGAATTTATGCTGCTGTAACAAGGAAAGGACTTGACGGTAATCCCAGCAGTGGTTGGTTACCTGATGAAAAATTGTCAGTGCAAGAAGCTCTAGAACTATATACAAAAGGCTCAGCCTATGCAACTTACGAAGAAAATGAAAAGGGAACTTTAACAGAGGGAAAGCTTGCTGATATGGTTGTACTGTCTGAAAATCCATTAGAAGTACCAAGAGACAATATTAAAGATATTGAGGTATTAACCACTATTGTTGGTGGAAACATAGTATATTCTAAAATATAAATATAGCTATAAATAATAGATCACTAAAAATCTTTAGTGGTCTATTATTTGCATTTGAATTCAGTTGACTTTTATTGTTTTCTATTTTGCTATATGCGGTTTTTAAACCTAGTTTTTTAATAGTTTAAAACGTTATAATTGATAAATTTTTCATCTGCAAAGGTGGCCCTATTTATAATTCCAAAATTATTAAATTGTATGTATCTATATCAGTATGCTATCTGCGAGAATATTATCGATATTAATTATCACTTGACAATTAATATCATTCGAGTTACTATAATAACATAATAAACTTTACTATTAGGAGGAATTAATTATGAAATTTGAATTACCAAAACTATCTTATGAATACAGTTCACTTGAACCTTATATAGATGCCCAAACAATGGAAATACATCACAGTAAGCATCATCAAGCTTACGTAAATAACTTAAATGCTGCTTTAGATAAGTATCCAGAGCTTTATGGTAAAGGCTTAGACTGGTTATTAAAAAATCTAGAGGAGGTTCCATTAGATATAAGAGTGGCTGTTAGAAATAATGGTGGAGGTCACCTTAATCACAGTATGTTTTGGAATGTTATGTCACCAGTTAAAGTTGAAGCCCCGAAATTAGAATTAATCAAAGCTATTGATGAAAAATTCGGAAATTTAGAAGCATTTAAAGCTGAATTTGCAAAAGCTGCAACAACTAGATTCGGAAGTGGTTGGGCCTTTCTTGTAATAAATAAAAACAAAGAACTTGAAGTTATTTCAACTGCAAATCAAGATAATCCAATTAGTGATGGATTGATACCAATCTTAGGATTAGATGTTTGGGAGCATGCATATTATTTGAAATTTCAAAACAGGCGTCCTGACTATATTTCTGAGTGGTGGAACGTAGTTAATTGGGACTATGTATCAGATCTATATCTAAATTCTATAAAGTAAAACCAAAAAGGTTTATGTTTAAAACTTTAGTAAATTTACTAAAAGTTTAAACTTTAAACAAATAAATAAGAGCCATATTGGCTCTTATTTATTTTGTAATATTTCTTCTTCTATTTTTTCCTGAAATCATGTCTACGATGAAAACTACTACAGCTATCAAAAGTAGCCAATGAATCATAAATCCACCAATACTAAATAAAAGTCCCAAGACCCAAAAACATAATACTATTCCACCTATCCAACTTAAAAAACCCATCTAAACCACAACCTTTCTTATATAGATTTAATCGTTATATGTATAATTATGATGTCCAAATTAAATTTAAATATTCGAAGAGATTATAATTACCAGTTCATAAGATACATCAGATTCGATTTTTTCACTTTTCAAAATAAGTAATCGATTTATGCATGTGGTAAAAGTCATAATCTATGCTTTATCTTTAGCTACATATCTACTCCTATTTTATCTTGATTTACTAAAATCCCAACAAAAAAAGCATCATAAGGATGCTCTTTTCTGTTTTAAATATTCTATAGCTAGTTTTTGTTTCTAGTTCCTTGATTAGCTGCTTGTACGCCAGCATTTCCATTAGCCATATATCCGTTTTTAGCATTTTTGCTATCTAAACTATTAGCAACAAGGCTTTGATCTTTTTCTTTTATGGTCATGTTTTTGGTCAGACTATTTTCACTATTAGGTATAATATTTTGATTATTTTCAGCTATTGTTTTATTTTGACTCATAAAAATCCTCTCCTTTACTAATTATTCTATATTATAATGCCTTTAACTTAATATACTTATACTAAAATAAAGCTTTTCCCAAATTTTTCATACAAGCTCTTTATAGATTCTATTAGCTTCCTTGTATTTTCTTTTCTTCTCAAGGTGTTCTATTAATTTTAGTTTTATTGGTTTACAAAGGTTATAATAATTTATGTTTTCATAATAAGGCAGTATTTTTTTTGTAACTTCTTCGTAAAATATACTTTCTTCTAAGTGAAAAATGCTTAAATAGAAAAAACGCAGTAAATTATAGTAAATTGAGTATTCATATTCTTTTATTAAATAAGTATTAAATATCTCTTTGCATTCCTCAATTCTCTTTAACTTAATACATGCTTCTACATAATTTGAAGCACATAAAAGAGGATCACCATCTGTTTCTAAAGCCTTTTTAGTCCAAACTATACTTTCCTCATACATTTCTCTACAAAAATTCAAGTAAGACAAATTGATATATAAATGGCCGAAAATTTTATTGATATTAAAATGCTCAGCTCCTGTTAATGCTGCTTTAAAATGTTTTTCTGCTTTTTCATATATCTTTAGGTCTGTATAACATATTCCTATATAGTTATGACACCAAAGTGCATTAATGTACCTTCCGCTTTTTTCATAGCTTTCTAGAGCTTTTTCTAGATAGTAGGTTCCCTTCAATTGTTCATTGTTAAAACAGTATGAAAATCCTAAATTATAATTAATCCAAGGTGTTTCTTTTAGTTTACAAGCATTAACTAATCTTTCTATACCTTTATTATGATTATCATATTTATATATAATCCTTCCGGTTATAAATAGATATAAATATTGAAGTTCCTGGCTTAACGAGGAATAAATTTTGTCTAATGCAATTATATCCTGCTTTAAGTCATTATAATTTATACATTCTACGAATGTATTATACATAAGCTGATATATTTTATACTCAATATTATAGGGGGAGGTACTTATCAAATCTTCTACATTTAGTAGCTCTTTATATATTGTTTTTGCATCTTCATGATTCAAGTTTTCTATTTGGAACATCATATTATAGAACTGTTGACGTATAAGACCAATATTACCAAACTCTTCAATTTGATGTATATTTAGTTTTTTTAAAAGTAATTCAATTATTTCGCCTCTTAATGTTTTTTTACCATTTTCAAAATAACTTAAGTGACTTATAGAACATATACCATAGGCTAAAGCACTTTGGCTAATTTCATTATGCAATCTATTATATTTAATCCAACCTGATAAAAAATCATACTCTAATTCTTTACCAAATATCTCTACTGTATCTTTCATAAATTAAGCTCCCTCATTTTTATACATATAAATTAGTGTTAACTGAACATTATATGTCAATTTCACTATTTATAGTCAATTATATATAATAGTATAGCATTAGATTAAGATATTAATAAGGTTTTTTCAATATAAATGAGTTGATATTTAAATGAAAATTCTTTAAACTTATAATAGATAAGTATTTGAAAATAAGGATATTTTAAGGGCATAAAAAATAATTCAAAAGATGGGTAGGGTTAAAGATGAAAAGAATCGTTAATTGTTTTAAGCCATATAAAGGATTACCAATGAGCATATATGTTATATTTTTCGCTTCTATAGTAAACAATATGGGGAATTTTGTTGGTCCATTTTTAACAATGTTTTTGACCTATAGAATTGGAATTAGCGTTGGGCTAGTTGGAGTTATAGTTGCAGTAAATGCAGGTCTCGGCATGATAGGTACAATGATAGGTGGCAAGCTTATAGATAGCATAGGAAGAAAAAAGGTACTTGTAGTGTTTGGAATTGCAGCAGGAATTGGATATGGAATTTGTGCATTTATTAATAATCCGATTATTATTACCAGCATATTAATGGTATCAAGTTTTGTTGGAGGATTTTCACATCCAGTATACAGTACAATAACTACGGATTTAACACAAGGAGATCAGAGAAATGCAGCATTTTCTCTAAATTACATGGCAATGAATATTGGATTTTCAGTAGGCCCGCTTTTAGCTGGGTTTCTATATGAAAATTATTTGATGTGGTTCTTTTTAGGTGATGCTATTACAACTTTTATGTCTATAGCACTGGTTTCAATATTTGTACCTGAAAGTAAACCAACTAAAGAAGAAATTGAAAAGTCAAAAGTTAAGACTAATGAAAGTGCAGAAGATGGTAGCCTAGTAAAAGCTCTTATAAAAAGACCCACATTGTTAATGTTTTCCTTTATCATAGTTATATATTTTATAGTATTTTCACAGTTCACCTTTGGGCTGTCAATACAAATTGGTGATATTTTTAAAAATAACGGACCCACAATATTTGGAAGTCTCATGACAGTAAATGCAGTAATGTGCAGTATACTAACAATATTTATTACTTCTGCTACTAAAAATATTAAAGCGTCTTTATGTATAGCTATTGGAGGATTATTGTATGCGGTTGGATTTGGAATGATGTTTTTTATAGATGCATATTATTTGTTTATTATATCAGCGGCTATATGGACTGTGGGAGAAATACTTGTAGCAACTAATACAAGCGTATATATTGCCAGTCAGACTCCGATTACCCATAGAGGAAGGTTTAATTCGGTATTCCCAATAATAAGAAAGCTAGGATTTATGATTGGACCTATGATGGCAGGTTTTTATATAAAGTACACTAATATCAGAAACTTATGGATTTTAGTGGCTATTTTGGCTTTAATTGCTTCTATAATGATGTATAGATTACATACTGTAGATAAGATAGAAATTGAAGTAGTCCAAAATAAAACAGCATAAAATCTAAAATTACCAATTATTAGTAATTCAATTCCCTATATTTTAAATTTATGTTATAATTTAACCTATAGTTAAGTAACCGCTTGTAAGATAATCCTTATTAAATAAAATTATCAAGGGGGTATTAAAATGTTTTGTCCGAAATGTAAATGTGAATATAGAGATGGATTTAATTTCTGTTCAGACTGTAATATCGACTTAGTTGAAAAATTACCAAGTGAAGAATTGCCAAGTGAAGAATTTGAGTATTCAGAACTTGTTACTATAGCAGAAACAATGGACTTTTCTATAATACCGCTAGTTAAGTCAATTTTAGATTATGGTGAAATAAAATATTTTATTAAAGGAGAAATGATTAGAAGTATTGCCGTACTTTGTAATATTATGGAAATACAAGTTCCGCTAGAAGATGTTCAGAAAGCAAAAGACTTATTAAAAGACTTAGATATAAAGTAGACTAATGTTGTCACAACAAACCCATAATGAAAATTATGCAACTATCTTAAAATACTTTTAAGATGGGCAAACAAATAACTTCCAGTTAATGTTACGTCCCCCGACGCACCATTAACTGGAAGTTTATGGCCGCTTAATTAAATTCCATTTTCAGTTTTAATATTCTTTACCTGCGTTGTTTTAACCTTTTTAAATATACAGGCTGAGTTTATACTTGAATTTACTACCATCTCAGCTAATTCTTTTATAGATGTAGTATCATCTTGGAATTTAGCTTCAATTAGTGAAACTAAGTTACACCCTGCAATAACCTCCATATTCTCTTTATCATTAGCAATTAAAGCAGCCGCTTTAAAAGGAGTCCCACCTATTATATCGCAATAGAATAATATAGCTGTATTTAAGTTTTTGTTTATTATGTTGTTAAATTTGTCTCTTAATGTTTCTTCTGTATCCTCCACTGTGAAATCGATAAAACAGAAATTCTCACTTGCTCCGGCTAAAAGTTCAAAAGCACTTTTCATACCAGTTGCATACTCTCCATGTCCGCTTATTATAATAATTGTTTTCATATTATAACACTCCAAGGAATGATAATAATATTGCTAAAACGAACGTTATAAATATTAAAGCTATTGGACTTATTTTTTTCTTTTTCAATAAGTAAAACATTAATAATGCGTATGCCATAGGTAGTATATTTGGGAATATTCTATCAAAGAAATCCTTCTGTATAGACACAGAGTGTTCAGTATTAATAGGAATCTGTGTTAATACACTGATTTTTATATAAGATGCTATAAGTCCTCCAATTACTGTTATGCCAAGTATTGTTGCAGCCTTGGCTATTATTTGTGATTTTTCCTTAATTAATCCTATAGCTTTGATTCCCGTATTATATCCAAGGTGAGTCCAAGCTATACGTAATATGAAAATAGTTAAATAAACTGCAAAGAATATAATTGGACCTAAGATACTACCTTGTAGCGCAAAAGAAGCACTTATTCCTGCAACTATTGGCAATATTGTGAACCAAAATATTGCGTCACCAATACCAGCTAAAGGGCCAAACAAAGCTACTTTTAAGCCTTTTATTATTTTTCTATCATCATGATTTTCTTCTAAAGATAAAAGTAACCCCATAAGAAATCCTACTAAATTTGGATGAGTGTTGATAAATTCAAGGTTGTCTTTCATTGCTTCTGACAAACCCTCTTTATCATCTTTATATATCTTCTTTAAAAACGGAAGCTGAGCTACTAGAAACCCTCCAGCTTGCATCCTTTCATAGTTGAAACTAGCTTGCAAAAATGAGGAGAAAAATCCTAATTTTGTGATATCCTTTTTAGTTAAAACCTTTTTAGATTCCGTCACTAAAATCATCTCCTTCAACATTATTTGTAGTTGTTGCTACCAGCTTATTTTTTGAACTATTATATTCCATAATCGCTAGTGCTGTTCCTACAAGTGCAACAGGTAATAAATTGGGAAAATTCAAGAATGAAGCTACTAAAAATCCTATTATCAAAAATGGAACATATTCTCCTTTAAGCATTACCTTTAAAAGCATACCAAACCCAACTGCTGGCAATATACCTCCTGCTATCTCAAACCCATGAGTTAGCCATACTGGCATTGATTGAACTAATGATTGCATTGCACCTTGTGCTAGATAAGCACATGTAAATACTACGATACCGTAGGTAATAGCAACTATTGCGGTAGTGATAATATTTAATTTTACAAGGGATTTTGTATCTGCCTCTGCTGCATATTTATCTGCTCTTCCCATGAAAATTGAAAAACTTGAATAATAGAATAAAATAATATATTGCATTAAAAAGCTAAATGGTAATGCAAGGCCAATTGCTGTTTTAGGGTCTGATCCTGATGTAAATGCTATAACCGTAGTCATAATACCTGCTAGAACAGGATTAGGCGGCTGTGTTCCACCTGCTGGAGTTAGCCCTGCGAATGCAAGTTCCGTTAACCCTCCTGCCATTAACCCCAATCTGACATCTCCTAGTATAATTCCTGTTAATGTACAAACTATAATTGGCCTGAATAAAAATAGTGCCTCTAACCAAAAGTCTATGCCAACTATGATTGCCATGACTGATAATAAAATACCTTGTATTAGAGTAATACTGTGCATACTATTTCCCCCCATATTTGATTTTTTCTTTTATATCATTTGGAATATCTTGTATAAATACATTAACTCCTTTTGATTCAATGTAGTGCAAATTTTCTAAGTCTTTTTCATCAACATAAACCTTTTTACTTATCTGGTGTTTACCCTTTGAAAAATGCATATTGCCAACATTTACATCTTTTAAAGGAACACCGCCATCAAGTAATTCTCTTATCTCTAAAGGTGTTTTACAAACTATAAAAATCTTTTGTGCGGGTGTTGCTTTTGCAATAATATCTATCGTTCGCTGAACTGTAAAGAATCTAATACCTACACCGGATAATTCAGCAGTAACACTCATAAGTTGCTGTTGAAGAGGGTCACTAGCCACTTGATTGTCAACAACAACAATTAAATTCACGCCAAGTGAAGTGGTCCAAGTTACCCCTACTTGTCCATGAACTAATCTATTATCAATACGTGCTAATAAAATGTTTGGTATTCCCATTAATATATCCTCCTCTTTTTTGGAGATGTGACACCTAATAAATGGCTACACAAATTTATATGGGCATATTTTCTCTGTTATTAATGAATTAAAACACCTTTTACAACCCTATTCACTTCTCCACTCGGGAATGGATTATCAGGTGTGCATCCTATTTTTAACGATGCGAATAATGCAAATATTTGGGCTACTAAAAGTGAACTATATGGTGTAAATGCGTCGCTCATTATCTTTTCCATTGAATTATATATATAAACATCAGCATTGTCCTCAACCTCAAAATAGTATTTATCTGAAACTACTAATAACTTATGCTTCTTAGATTTCGCTAGTTCAATAAGCATATCTATGTCATACTTTCTTGTATATTCATTATTTGATACGAAGAATAGTATAACTGTATTATCAGTAAGTAACGATTTAGGTCCATGTCTGAAACCCATTGGCGTATCATACCAAGACATTACTTTTCCTCTTGTGAGTTCTATACTTTTAAGTGCTGATTCTCTTGCTGCTCCAAAAAGGTTAGCTGAACCTAAAACAATTAACCTATTTACACTTTTCTCAAAGACCTCAGAAATAATGGAATATTTGTTCATTATAATTTCTTTAGCATAACTAGCTATTAAGCTTACATCTTCTTTTAAATCCCTTTCAATGGCAAATATGCTATAAGCCGCTAGCATCATACCAGTTACACTGCTAGTCATTGCAAATCCCTCATCGTTAATCTCATCAAATACTAAATTTAAAGTTCTCTCATTTTTATATCCTGCTAATTTGCCCAGTGGATTACAGGTTATAATGATATGATATAAATTATTTATATGCTTTTCAGCTATTTCAATTGCTGCAATGCTTTCCGGACTGTCACCGGACCTCCCAAATGAAACTAAAACGGTTTTAACATTCCTAACAAAATATTGCGATGGACTCGCAACAATATCTGTGGTGTGAATAGACTCCACATCACTAAATCTAAATTCTTTTCTAACTAATGGTGCCAAAGAATCACCAATAAAAGCAGAGCTTCCGGCTCCCATAAATACAATTCTCGTGTCACTATCAAAGTAGTTCATAAAATTTTTGATTTTTTCTCTATTATACGAAATTTTGTCATAAATAGACGTCCACACTTTTGGTTGCCTATTTATTTCATTTACTGTATAAGTCATGCTTTTTTCTTTAATATCCTCTTGTGTAAACCCAAATATTTTTTCCACTATACTCCTCCTTCTTTGATGATTTATATGATCATATCTTTTCAACCACAATCTCTTTCATAATCTTATTTACATTCTGGATTTTAACAAATCCTGTGGCTTGTTCCATTGCATTTGCAGTCCCGCAAGCAGATGCAAATGCAAGAAGCTTTTCAATGGAGTAATTCCTCATAAGTCCAACTGCAAATCCGGCCACCATTGAATCCCCAGATCCTACAGGGTTTATGGTATTTACTTTTGGTAAACTAACCTTGTATATTTTATTGTCGACCCCCGCAATTGAGCCCTTACTACCTAGGGAAACTACTACAAATTTTATACCTTTTTTATTAAGCTTTTCTATTTGCCTTATTATGTCTATTTCATATTCGCAAGCTTCACCAGTAAGCATTCCAAGTTCATCTTTATTTGGCTTTATGAAATATGGCAAGGCTTCTATTCCAAGGCTTAAATAGCACCCGCTTGAATCCAAAATAAATCTCTTGTTTTCCTTCTTTGCTATAGTAATGAGAGTATTGTAAATGTCATTAGGCACACCTTTAGGCACGCTTCCTGATGCACATACAATATCACTATTTTTTATAATCTCACTATAGGTTTTTATAAAGAATTCCAATTCTTCTTTTTTCACCACTGGACCAGGTTCTAATATTTCAGTCTGCGTAAAGTCTTTATCTATAATTGCAAGGCAGCATCTACTTTCCCCACTTATTTTTGTCATTTTACTTGTAATTCTAAGCTTTTCAATAGAGGACTCAATATATCTTCCGTTGGCACCACCAATAAATCCTGTTGCGGTAACATCTTCTCCTAAAAGCCTTGCAACCTTACTAACATTAATTCCTTTTCCTCCCGGAGTGTTGTTTACTTTTAATGCCCGCATAACAGTACCAGTTTCCAACCTATCTATTAGATAATGCTTATCAATTGCTGCATTTAGTGTTATTGTGGTTATCATGCCTTATTTTCACTTCCACACATTTTAATCTTTTCAATTATTATTTGTTTCATTGCTTTCTTTCCTGGTGTCATATATTTTCTAGGATCGCTCGCATCTGGATTTTCAATGAAGTATTTCTTTACTGCATTGGAAAAAGGAATCTTTAAATCTGTAGCAATGTTTACTTTGCATATACCAAGCCCTATAGACTTAATCACCTTGTCTCTTGGAACATCGGATGCTCCGTGTAACACTAGTGGTACTTTTACTCTTTTTCTTATTTCTACTAATCTATCAAAATCAAGCTTTGGGTCTCCGTGGTAAAGTCCATGAGCTGTACCTATGGCAACAGCTAAGGAATCTATGCCTGTTCTTTCAGCGAATGACCTGGCAGCTTCTGGGTCTGTATATATCCCATCCTTAACATTTACAATTAAATCATCTTCCTGGCCCCCTAGCTTACCTAGTTCTGCTTCCACTGTAACTCCATTTAGGTGAGCATACTCAACTATTTCTCTCACCTTTGCTATATTTTCTTCAAAATCATCTTTTGAAGCATCTATCATAGCAGAAGTAAATCCCATATCTATATAATGTTTAATTTCATCTAAATTTTCAAAGTGATCCAAATGTAACGCTATTGGAATATCGTACATTTGAGCAGCTGCCGATACTATAGCAACTAAATATTCTCCACCTGCATAGCTAATAGTACTTGGTGTTCCAGCTAAAATTACTGGAGATTTAAGCTCTGATGCAGCTTCTAATACTACTTGTATGGTTTCTAAGTTATGTATGTTAAATGCAGGAACTGCATAATGTTCTCTCTGTGCTTTAACTAACATTCCCTTTGTTGATATAATTTTTTTCATAATTTAACCTCCGATAATTGTATAAAAATATTACTGGACCAAATTAAATATTATTTTGGTCCAGTAGTTAATTAAATTATAATATTCCTAAAACTCTACCAAGAATTCCTACAATTACTGTTATCCCTATAAGCATAACAGGTGAAACCTTTTTCTTTAATAGATAGTACATTAAAAATGTATATGCCAGTGGCAGCATCTTTGGCATGATTTTGTCAAATACGTCTGCTTGAATACCTACTTTTGCCTGTCCTGCATGTATTACTGCTTTAATGTTTAATGCAATGTATGAAGCTATTAAACCACCAACAACTGTTAAACCAATTATTGAAGCAGCATGAGATACATACTTGGTGCTTTCCTTCAAGGATTTTATAGCTTTTACACCCGTCTTATATCCGTAGTTCATAAGACCAAATCTTAATCCAAAATGTATTGCATTAAACAGTATAAGGAACACAAAGGGTCCAGCAATATTGCCTTCCATTGCCATGGATACTCCAATACCAGCCGTTATCGGTAATAATGTAAGCCATATAAGAGCATCTCCGATTCCACCAAGAGGTCCCATTGTAGCCACTTTTATACCTCTTATTGTCTCTGGATCTTCTTTATTCTCTTCCATAGCTAATACTATACCCATTATAAAAGTAACTAGGAAAGGATGTGTATTAAAGAATTCCATATGCATTGACATTGATGCAGCTAAATCTTCCTTTTGTTTGTGTATCTTTTTTAGCCCTGGTAGCAGTCCGAATAACCAACCACAAGACTGCATTCTTTCATAGTTGAAGGATGCTTGAAGGAGTAATGAACGCCAAACTATTTTAATTAAATCTTTTTTAGTAATAACGTGTTCAACCTTTTGGTTTTTATATTTTACTATATTAGATTCCATTTGTTCGTGCCTCCTTCTTTGGTTGATTATCTCCTTTTCTTTTAATTGAATAAAAATCATATAGTGCTATTGATGTTCCAAGTATTGCTACTCCTAGTATTTCAAGCTTAAAGTATGCAACGAATACAAACCCAATAAGCAAGAATGGAACGTACTCTTTTTTAAGCATTATCTTAAGAAGCATTGCAAAACCTATTGCTGGCATCATTCCGCCTGCAACCTGTAACCCGCCAATAAGCCATGTTGGAAGTACTTCAACTGCACTCTTTGCAGCATCTGCTCCAAAGAAAATTGGTAGGAAGGCAATTATTGCATAGAAGAAGAATAAGAATAATAACCCAAGATAATTTATTTTTTCGATTCCTTTTGTATTTGCATTAGCTGCATATTCATCAGCTTTATGCATCACAGGTGAAAATATTGTAAATATTAATGTAATTGCTCCTTGTACTGCAACTGCAAATGGCACTGCTATACCTACTGCTACCTTTGGATCCTGCTTTGTAAGTATTGCAAAAGAGGTTCCGATAATAGCACCGATAACAACATTTGGCGGTTGTGCTCCTGCGAGTGGTACCATTCCCATCCAAACAAGTTCTAATGTTGCTCCTGTAATAAGTCCTGTTTTAACATCCCCTAAGATAAGTCCTATAACCATACCCGTTACCAACGGTCTGTGAATATGGAAAAGACCGTCAAACAAGTCAATCCCGGCAATCCCTGCCCAGATTGCTACTAATAATGCTTGTAAAAACATTTATTCCCCCCCTAATTAATAACTTATAATCAATACCATAATTCGCATAATGGTAAGGTTATCAGATCATTTTACAAAGTCCATTATCTTTTTTGCTCTCTCATCAGGTACTCTTCTGATCTCCATTTTTATGCCTCGCTTGTTTAATTCTCTAAATGCTTCTTTATCCGCATCGTCAATGGATACAGTACTTGTAATCTGCTCCTTGCCTTCACTATAATGCATATTTCCAATGTTTATTTCCACAATTGGAACTCCGCCTTTTACAAGTCTCAAAGCGTCCTGTGGGTTTCTAACTACCAGGAAAATATATTGATTATCTGCTGCAAATCCTATTTTGTCTATAGTTTCTTGTAATGTAAAGTAACGTGTCTCAACCACATCTGAAACTGCCATGTCCATAAGGCTCTGTTGAATTTCATTACCTGCAACTTCATCATTGGCAACAAGTATAATGTTTGCCCCCAGATGACTAGACCAGGTTACAGCCACCTGTCCATGAATTAAACGATTATCAATTCTAGTTAGTAAAATACTCGGCATAATAAGACCTCCTTAATATTATTCTTCCTCCTAATAACCTACGCAACACTAAAGTCTCGCTAATGATGTACATGTAACTCCTATTCTTTAAGGGTGACATGATATTTAAATTTATCTCCTCTGGCGATGCTTACAGTATATTCTATAACTTCGCCTTGTTCGTAAGTAAAACGTTCAATTTTTAGGCTTGGAATCTTTTTAGATATTTTTAAATGACTCGCCTCATTTTCATTAGTCATTACAGGCTCGAAGTATTCTTCAGCCATAGTAAATTTTGCATTGAATCTTTTAGAAAATATGTCATACATTGCTTTACTCTCCAGATCAAACTTTGTTATACCTGGAAATCTGTTATATGGTATATAGCTTGTTTCTATAATCATTGGAACATCATCTGCAAGCCTGAGTCTTGTAAACTTATAAATCGTATCTCCAATCTTCAAATTCATTCTCCCACTAATTTTCTCATTGCATTCTATTATCTCAAAGCTTAAAACCTTTGAAGTGGGATTTCTAGAATTCCTTTTCATTTCTTCAGTAAAACTATAAAACTTTAAAAGATCCTGTTTCATCCTCTTTGGCAGCACAAATGTGCCTTTACCATGAACCTTATATATATACCCTTCGCTTTCTAGCTCCAACAATGCCTGCCTTACTGTAGATCTGCTCACATCATATTTTTCACAAAAATCTCTTTCTGATAGTAACTTATCTCTTTCTTTCATGCACTCTTCAATGTCTTTAATAACAATATCCATCAGTTGTACATATAAAGGTATTCCGCTATCTTTATCTATAGATTTCATGTATTCCCCTTATCCATTTTATTTTAAAGTAAACCGTTACACTGTTCATGTGGTTCGTACCACTTTCTATTAATATTATATTTTATTCCTATATTTAACTTATATGCTAAATTATTATAATAAATATTATACTCCCTTATCAGTAAACATTGCTCCTTGATTCCACGCAATAATAAAGAAAAATATATGACGGTATCTGCGGAAGAATTAAGAAGAAAGGATATAAAGAAAGTTATTTTGGGGAGGGGGAAGTTCTAAATACTAAAAGTAAAAAATTTATATTAAAAGAAAATAAAGAATAAAATCATAAAAAGTATGGTAAAATTGTAATTAAAATCATTGTTGCTTTTTTAAAACATAGCGTTTGGGAAATTGAAAGACCATAGATATGTTAAGGCTTCGTTCAACTGGAGTGTATTTGAAATTGAGCGTAAAAACTTAAAATATTAATAATTAATTAATGTCTGTTTTGTTTTTACAGGCATTAATTAAAAACGTGCTCAACTTCAAATACACTTCTAAGTGTTATGCGACATTAGATTTAAAAAATGGAGGTTATACAAATGTGGATATGGCCAGAAAAAAACAATTTTGAAGGAAATAGGGTTAGAATTGGAATTTTAAATCCAAAGCTACATTATGAGGATTTGTATGAAATGGCTATTAGTTCAAATGATGAAGATAATAGTATTTTTAGATATATGGCATTCGGACCATTTATCAATAAAAATGAAATGAGTTTATGGTTAGAAAAACAATCGACTATGGGCGATAGAAATGTTTATAGTATTTATAGTAAAAGACTGAAGAAATATGTTGGAATGTATTCAATCATTAATATTGATGAAAAAAATGGTAGAGTGGAGTTGGGGAGTATATGGTACGGTAAAGAAGCTCAAAGAACAGAAATAAATACAGAGACAACATATTTAATGTTAAAGTATTTATTTGAAGATTTAAAATATAGAAGAATAGAATGGAAATGTGATAATAAAAATAATGCTAGTAAAAATGCTGCAACGAGATTAGGATTTGTTTATGAGGGACTATTTAGAAAACATATGATTGTTAAAGATAAAAATAGAGATACTTCATGGTATTCAATAATAGATGATGAATGGGATGAAGTTAAAAAAACTTATATAAACAATATTTTTAAGAAATATGGGAATAGACTGAATATTAAAGAAAATTTGTAAACAGCAAGGGAGTTCAATCGTGAATATAGGCAAATTTATCATGAGGAATCTAGATGGAAAAATACGGAGATGAAGATTTTTAGATAGCAGAAGATTTATATGCCAAAGAGAGAGACTATTTTGTTACATTGCAAGACGCTTCAAATGCTTCAAATAGGTTAGAAGACTATATCAACACACTGAACCTCATAGAGGTTGTTTTTTATTTATTACCTTTTTATAGTAGGATTAAGATGTCATAAATCATACCTTGATATCGGGTACATCAACATATGTGTTAAATGGTAACTAATGCTTTAGGGACAGGGTAGCAACTGGAATATTTACAAGCTTACCATCTATGCGCTTACTTTCCATTAATGTAATATTATTAATAGGAATTATCACATTTTCTATAGATATTAAGTTTTCAAGTTCATCTATTGGCTTTTTTAATATAATATTCCTTCCCAAAGTTATATGAGGTTTAAGTGGTTTTTCATCAAATGCTATTTTTTCACGCTTAAGTGTAATACATAATTCTTCATAGATTCTCATTAAGTCTTCACTATTATTTATACCTATCCATAGAATATTGGAATCTCCTTTTTTAAAGCTTCCGAGTGTATCTAAGGTAATGCTAAAAGGATCATGTTTTGATGCACATTCTTGCAAAGCATTAAGTAATTTCGGAATATTGGATTCCTCTAGTTCACCGATATACTGTAGAGTCAAATGGAAATTATCAATATCGGTGAGTCGCCCTTTAGTGAAGTATCTTTCTAATTTGTTTTTTATATGTAAAAGGTAAGATTTTATACTTTTTTCAAAATCGATAGCAATAAATATTCTTATTTTAATCAGCCTCCTATAAAAAATATGTTAGAAGTATGTTCCAATAATAACTCAGTGACAAGATGAAAACCTAATTAAATGTTACGATGATTAGTTTGACCAATAAATCTGAATTTATGTTATATATAACCATGTTGATATACTGAAATTTATGCTTATTTTATGAAGCACTTTATATGAAACTACTTTTAACTAACTCTACTTTCAATTAATTTAACCAACATTTTTTTACGAAAAAAAGCACCTATCAAATTGAATTACAACTTGACTGATGTTATTTACAGCTTAAGTTTCAGGAGTTCAGTAAAAAAAGTAATTATTCGGATTCAATGTTTTCTCGTTGTGAGATCGAAGAAAATGTGGTAATATTTCCTTATTATATTAAACCATCAAGTTATTTAACGGTACAGGAATTTCAACAAATAAATATTAAGGAGTGAAGTTTTATGGGTGAAATTAAAGAGTCTAAAAACAAACTAACTGTTATAGTTGATGAAAAGTATTTCCGTATTGTCGTCGCTAATCCTATGGATGACTTTTTTATTGGTGCTATAAACTATTTAGTATATAAAGGGAAATCCTGTGAGTTTCTTGGTTTTAATGTATTGAATGGACACGTTGTATTAATTGACGGTATTAAATATTGCACCAATGGCACAAACGTATTCACTGATTGGGGACTACTACATAGGGCGGAATTTTTAATAGTTGCAGATTTAGATCATGATTATAGAGAAAACAGGTTTGAAAAAAGGACAAAAGAAATAATAGATATACTTTACAATAAAATATTTAAATAGAATGTGGACCAAATCAGCAAATGGTTACTTGAGGCGCCTGTATTTAAATATATGAGGGATGATAAATCACCTAAAGATTGTATCACAAAATAATCCTTTCAATAATAAAAATAAGACTCAGTATATTTCTATACTAAGCCTTATTTCTAAATCAATTTAAAGTTATATTTATAATATTGTCCAAGTCATAGTTACCCTATTTCAATGATTCTATCAGAAAATATAATCCTTCCGTCCTCTAGAGTAGTAATTTCCCCTAGATACCCATCAATACAGTTTATCCCTGTTTTACTGTTTAAATTTCTTGTTTTATCTACAAGAGCTACTGTTCCTTCAAATAAAAAAGCAATAGTATCACTCATTGAGAAAGCGTCTTCTTTCTCATGGGTGATCATAATTATTGTTATACTAAACTTCTTTTGAATCTTCATTATATAAGCCTTAACATAATTTTTTAGATTATTGTCTAGGCCAGTAAAGGGCTCATCCAGCAAAAGCACCTTAGGATCTACAGCTAAAGCTCTCATTAATGCCACTAGCTGCTCCTGTCCTCCCGAGAGTTCATGAGGATATTTTTTCATATGCTCTTCCATATTAAAAAATTCCGTAAGAGAGTTCACCTTTTCTCTAATCCCTTCTTTAGTTACCTTCCTCATTTTAAGGCCAAACTCCACATTTTCTCTTATAGTCATATGTGGAAATAGTAGTTTAGCTTGATGTACCATGACTATATTTCTTTTTTCAATAGGTACATCATTTATAATATTACCATCTACTAAAACAGTGCCTCTTTTAGGAAGTAGAGCCCCTGTTATAATTTTAAAAATCGTAGTCTTTCCCACTCCACTTGGACCTAAAATAGAAAAAAACTCACCATTTTCAATAATTAAATTTATATCTTTTAAGATTTTATTTTTTCCAATAGAAAAATCTATACCCTTTAATTCTATTTTACTCATATCTATACCTCATGATGAACTCTTCTTTCTTGCTATATTTTTACCGATTAATGATGTTAATATCATTACAACCACTCCATAGAATATATACATTAAGGTATATACTGCTGAAATGTTTCTATTAGAATTAGTTATATAAGGAGTCATAATCATAGAAAAATTAACATGGTTGTTATTACCAATGAATAAATTAATAAAATATTGAGAATAAGAAATAATAAAAGCCATGACAAAGGATCCCATATATCCTTGAATATATATTGGTATATTTATATATTTGAAGGCTTGCCAGAAGGAGGCTCCTAGTCCTCTAGCTGTTAATTCCTCCTCTATACCCCAAACTGTATAATAGGAATAAGTCATTTTAAAAGCATAGGGCAGTGAAAAATAAATATGTAAAATCAAAAGTGCAAAAGTTGAAGAGAAGGGACTTTTCAAAAACAATTTATGGCTTCCTAAACATACACTTATTACTGGCAGTAGCATTGGTAAATAAAAAATGCTTTCTAAAGCAATCTTAGCTTTTAGATTTGTTGAAATCAAAAATCTGGATACCATTATACTGCTAATCGTGGCTACTAGTGCCACTTCCATGGAGAAAATCACTGATTTTATTCCAATATACCAATCCTCTGAAGTGAAAAAATACTGAAACCCAGCTAGGGTAAAGGAATTTGGTAATATATCTGTAGCTCTCCAATTACTAAAAAAGGCCCAAATGACCATTGATAGAATTGGTAATATAAGAAAAGTGATAATTATAAATAATATTGCTCTATAAAAGAATTTCTTCATTATAATATCTCCCCTTCTCCATGTCCCTTTATCATATTATAATATAAAAAACATAACACAATAGAAATTATAATCATAATCATATTTATAGCCATACCATAAATTCTATTAGATAGGTCAGAATTCAAATACGTCTTGTAGGCATATACTCCTATGGAAATAGGATTTGATGGTCCAAGATAATAATATCCTTCATAGGTAAACATATTAAAGTTAAAAATTATTAGAAAGGAAGTTACTATGGACCTTTTTGCTAAGGGTAATAGGATTTTTAATATATATTTAAATCTAGTGCAGCCTAAATTCTGAGCTACAAAGCTATAAGTTTTATCTGCTTTCATAAAAATTGGTGCCACACAAAAGGCTACAAAAGGCAATCCCTTGAATATATTCAAAAGTATTACACCTACCCCATTGGAATTATAAATAAAATTAACATTAGCCTGTGAAATTCCTAGGGTGGAAATAATATGATATAGTAAGCCCTTATCGCTAAAGGTATTATAAATTAAGGTGGCTGCAGCTACATAGGATAGTAATACGGGTAATTTATATAGGAGACTCACAAAACTATTCGACCACCTTGACAGGTAGTAGCCAGTGTAAACACCTAGAATAGTAGCTAATATTGCAGATATAAATCCTACTTTAGCACTAAAATATAGGCTTTTTAGGAAAACTGAATCTGTAAATAAATTCACATAATACTTAAATGTAAAATTATTAAAGGAAAGCTCAGGAATATATCCTAAGCTTTCTATAAAAGTATTTATAATAACATATACAGTAACTATAACTATTATTGATAATGCAGGTAAAATTAGTAATAGCCCTTGAATTCTTTTCTTTTGAACATTATTTATCAAAAAGAATCACGTCCTCCCATATCTTTTCGATTATAACTACTAAATCTGCTTTAAGCTCAGGCTTCTGATGCTTTGAAAGCTCTTCATATTTTAAAATTGAACTTTCATATTCCGCTGCTGGAGTTAGAGTTTTATCCAGGGCTGCTTGCTCCTCTGAGGATAATTTTTCATACTTTATTGATGGTAAGTCTGCCCACCCTTCTAAGTTTGCCTTAGATATTTGCATTGCTGGTGATAGTGCAGCATTAATTACCTTCAAAGCCCCTTCAATATTTGGCGCGTTACCTGCTATTGCTAAATAATGGGTATTGAATGGTGTTCCTTTATCCCATACAGCAGTTTTAGTAGTTGAAGGCCAACTTTTACTTTTAACCATGCTTAAGGCTTTGTTTGCAGTATAATCCATTGTAATATCTATTTCTCCATCTTTATATAAGTTATCTAGTTGAGAGGAATCTGAAGGGTATACCTCTCCTTTTTTCCATAGATAAGGCTCAAGCTCCTTAAAATATTCTAAGGCTGGAGTAATAGCTTTCTTAACCGTATCGTAGTTAGGGTCTAAATCTTTTAACTTATCATAACCAACTATATCATATAATACTGTTCTAATGAAAGCTGAACCCGAAAAATCACTAGCTTGAGGATATGTAAACCGCCCTGGGTTATTTAATACATACTCTTTAAGACTTTGTGAATTAGTAGGTATGGACTTAACCTTTTCACTATCATAGTTTAGTATAAATTGAGCAGTTCCAAAAGGTGCTTCATATCCCTCTGTAGCATAACCAAAATCAGTAATTGCCGAGGCTCCTTCTAAATCATAATACTTTTTTGCATTTTCTAAAGTATTTAAAAATGGTCCATGTAAAAGATTATTTTTCTTTGCATAGTAAAAATTTTCACCATTAATCCAAATCACATCAATTGATCCAGTTTTAGTTGAACTTTTTTCATCCGTAAGTTTTAATAAAATTTCATCAATATTCATTGGGACACGCTTAAGCGTTACATTATAATTTTCTTTTACATATTTACCTAATTCATTATCAATCCAAGAATTAACTCTTTCATTTCCACCCCAACCATAGAGAGTTACCGTTTTATTTTCCTTTGCCTTATTTCCACAACCTGAAAAAACAACCATGGAAATCATTAATGTAAAGACTAAAACAACCCATATTAGCTTCTTATTTTTCATAATTACCCCCTAAAAACTTAATAGACATAAATAATCTTTGTATTGCTGTGTATATCATTAAAATGTATTATCCTCAGCTTTTCTTATGTATTAGAGAATTCTTCAGTCTCATTTCCAAGAAATTTTCTTCTAATGAAAAATCCAACTAGAGTTACCACCACTGCCAGTACTCCTGCAATGGAGAAATACTTCCATTTATCTTCACCTGCAGTAAGACCGGCAGCGCCAATTGTGAAAAATGATACTCCAGGAAACATAAATATAAAGGTATAGAATGTATACTTCCAAAAACCTATATCTGTAACTCCGTATGCAAAGTTTTGTAGATTATATGGAAAAATTGGCACCATTCTAGTAATCATAAGAACTAACAAATCACTCTTTCCATCCTTAGAAAATAATAATTTTTTTAATATCTTATTTTTTTCAAGCATTGGTTTAATTGAATCCTTTAAGAAAAATCTTCCCACTATAAAAGCAAGGGAGGCTCCAATTGTTGTTGCAATCAAACAAGAAAATATACCAATACAAGGTCCAAACACCATTCCTGCAAAAACAGCAAAGGTAACCCCTGGAAGGGCCAAAGCGACGCACCCTATAATTGTTAGAATTATATAAATACCCATGGCCAGTAGCATATTTTCTTCTACAGTATTCTTAAGAAAAGCTAAATTCTCTGTATTTCCTAAGTATTTAGAACATCCGAAATGTCTGTTTAATATAAAAATCACAATAATACTTGCTACAAAGATAAATATTTTCACCTTATTTTTATTCTTATTCACGTGCACCTCCGACCATATACCAATATAGTATAACAATGACAGTGGCTCAAAATTTAGTTTTATACACTTAATTTTAAGCCAGTCAATTTTATTTATATTTTTTTTGTTTTGATTTATCAAAAATAATAATTAGAACAGCTCCTAAGATTATTATAATAATTAATACCCAATTGATTATTGAAAAGGGAATTTTATTCATATGAATTCCTTCCCGAATAATTGAAGCAGGCACTACCTTTAATCTTTGGAAACCGTAAAGTATAGTGGCATAAATTGTACAAATAAACAAATTAGCAGTGGTAAATATACCACTTAGCTTGATTTCTTTCCTTCTTGAAATTCTGATTAAAATTACAGATAAAAGGATGAATGTTGCAAAGAATATGTACCCTATATTTACCCGCATTTCAAGCCATTCACTTTTAAAACTTGTAATTGCAATTACAAGCGCCCATAAAAAACTATTATAAATAATATTTATATATTTCATATAACACCGTTCAATTATTTAGCAAGACGAAAAGTAACTGTTACTACAGTACCATCTTTTGGTAATACACTTTCATCACCATAGAATTTAACAACATCATTTTGCGTTGTTCCAGTTGGATATGCTGCATCACTTGTAATACCAGTTGCACAGCTATCTAAACAAAGTACACATCCAGTATTGTTTTTCTTAGCACTTTCAAGATTCCCACCAAAACGTAAATCCATTGGTTTTTCTACGCTTGCTTTGATAATATCCTCAAAAGGAATTTCTTTATCTTGTCCCTCCCAAGTAACTACGGCACTTAACTTGTCTCCATCAACGGCTACTCCTTTATCAGCGGATGCTTTCATATCTGCTGCTTTTAAGTTGTTTCCAGGTTTAGCTCCAATATCAAGTAATGCTTGATGGAATTCTTTTTCATCTGCCAGACCACGAAGAGCTGATTTTTCGCCATTTGATCCTTTTGCAAAAACAACACCATGACGAGTTGCTTCTGTAAAATACTTACCATTTACTTCACAAAGCATTTTAATTTCCTTTGTCTCTTTGTTAACTACTAATACTTTTGCATCAGTTTTTGATGCTTCTGGTGTTGCTTTAGTACAAGCTGCAAGTGAGAGTATAAGTGAAGCTACTAATAAAACCTTTAATATTTTTTTCATTGTCATAATTATTAAGTCTCCTTTTAATTTATATTTTTTTTATAAACATCTGTAAAACAGATTATCTATTTTCACTTAATTTTTTCTTTTGCTTTTCTACATAAATTTGCCTAAACAATATAACTAACGCTGATAGTGCAAATAAACATAATAAGCCTGTTACAAATAATTTTGCTCCTCCAGTTAACATACTTCCTACATAGGAGTAAATAATTGTTGCAGGTAATTGACCTATACCTGTTGCAATAAAGAATGAACCAAATGACATAGAAGTTAATCCTGCTGCATAACTTACAATGTCAAAAGAAATAAAGGGTAATAATCTGGCAATCAAGATACTTATTTTACCATGCTTCATAAAAAATTTATCAATTTGTTCCAGCCCTGTTTTGCTTGTTAATTTGATTACAACATCTCGCCCTAAAATCCTAGCGATATAAAAACAAACTACTGCTCCTGCCATGGCACTAGTCCATGAAAGAAGTGCTCCTTGCCACCAACCAAATAGGTTTGCATTAGCAAAGGTAATTAAGAAAGCCGGTAGTGGTGCAGCTATAGATTGGAATATCATTAATAAGAAAGAAATAACTGCCGCATAAGCTCCATAGGAGGCTACAAATGCACTAACAAGCGTAAAATCTCCACTTGCAAACATTTTAAAGATAGTATTAAACGATTCCTTTATAGCTGGGACAAATAAATAACTTAAAACTAAAACTAGAAGTAGTAGGATTATTATAATCTTACTAATCAAACCCTTTTTCTTATTAGGTGTGTTTTCCATTTTCTTCCCCCTTAATTTAATATTATAATCTTCTGTTTTAAAATTCCTTTTTCCATTTCATAGGTTTTTTGTGTGTAATCTAAAAATCCAATATTATGTGTACTTATAAAAATTGTTGTTCCTTTAGAATTAATTTCTTTAAAGAATTTCATAACCATTTTTGAGTTTTCAGGATCTAAATTACTTGTAGGTTCGTCTGCTATAAGTATTTTGGGATTATTTATTAATCCTCGTATAATCGAAACTCTTCTTAATTCACCTCCTGAAAGCCTGGCCGGATATTCCTCTTCCATTCCTTTCAGTCCCACCTCCTCTAATAGCTCCATTGCCCTAGCTTTAACTGTTTTTTTTCTAGGTGATAAATATGCAGGCATACATATATTATCTAGAATTGTAAAGTTCGATAATAAATTTTGTCCCTGCAATACATATCCTATTGTTTCATTTCTTAGAAGGGCTAATTCATTTTTACTTTTTTCCAAAATATCACTTCCAGCAATGAAAATCTTCCCTGATGTAGGTGTAAGTAGCCCAGCTACCATATTAAGCAAAGTGCTTTTTCCACAACCAGAGGGACCCACTATACATGCAAACTCCCCCTCTGAAATTGAAAAATTCACATCCTTTACCGCTAAGAATATTTCATTTTTTCTTTTATATTCCTTATTTAGGTTTTTTATTTCTAAAATCATTATTCATTCTCCCTTATGAGCACATAAGGCTCTTCTTTACTTATTTTATAGGCAGAATAAAAAGATGCTACAAAACCTGTTAGCACAGATACCAGCATGCATTTACTAGATACCAATAATACCTCTGAAAAGGTCATTTCGAAATATGGAATTCCAAAACTCATACCAATGAAATTTCTAAATAATAATAGTAATCCTTCTGATACCAAAACCCCGAGGACTCCTCCAATGACACTAATAATCATTGCTTCAATTATTATCATAGAAAAAATTTGTCTACCATTGGCACCTAATGTATATAGAATTCCAAATTCTCGTTTTCTTTCATTAATAGTAATAGTAAAAATACTGATTAAGGCCATAGCCGTAGCTATAAATAATATTACAATTAGTACGCCACTATAAGATGTAAACTTTTTAAGTTCTGTAGCTATTCCACTAAAAAGGCTATTTGCTGTATATACTGCAATATCATCACCATCATATAAATGTTGAATTTCAACAGCTAATTTATCAGGAGAATACCCTTCATCTGCGTCTATGGCTATCATAGATATTAGATTTTTACTATTATCTAATTTTAAGTTATCATTGGCACTCTTAGAATTTGTAAGCTCAAAGACAGTATCGAAGCTCATAAATACAGAATTATCATATCCCATTGCAGTTTTTGAAAGCTTAGCTACAACCTGAAATTCTGTATTATAAAAAGTAACTTTTTCCCCTACTTTCGCAGTAACCTCATGACCAACTACAACCTGTCCTTTTTTTAATTCTAGGTCTCCTTGAGTTTTTAACCAGGGCTCTATAACAAAATCAGTTTCTGGATCAATAGCAATTAATTGTACTGCCGTATCGCAACAGGCTGCTTCCAATGTAGCTAAATACAGCTGTGGTGAAATTTTATTTACCCCTTTTACTCCTTGTAATTTGTTTAGCCACTGACGCTGAAAATATATTGTGCAAGGTTTTCCCATAAATAATGAATCCTGTAGCTCTTCCGAATTCTTATCTGGAACAACAATGACCTCAGCTCCCATTCTATCGGTTGTATTTATAATTCCTCTTTCCATATTCACCATTAACATAGTGGTAAAAAACAATGCAAAAGTCTGCAAAAATACAAAAAATATCATAAACCCATTACGAAAGGCTCTATGTTTTATATTCTGCAGGGAGATGGACAAAATATTTAATCCCTTGTGTGTTTTCATTTTATTTTAATTCCTCTTCATTCGTTTTGATAAGGATATACAATTAAAAATGGAAACAACTGTCGTAAGCCCTCCAATAATATAAATCCATGGAAAACTTATGCTTTGACACATCATTGTTTTTTTCATACAACCACCAATAAGAACACTTGGAATTAAAATAGCCACAACTCCTAAAGCAGTGGTCATGATACAAATACCAAACTGAATTTCCTCTGATTTAAAAGCTAGTATAGCAATTCCAGCTACTATAAGCATAATACCAATTGAAATTTCTGCCTGTGCTGACCACCAGCATTTCATAATAGTTTCCCCTTTAGGACAAACTGCAAATAATGTATGGGGTCCTATCGCAAGTAACGCTCCAATAATAAAATAAACGCCATATATTGCACTCTTTTTCATTTCTGCTCCTTTGTACTTCCATATTTATTAAATATTAATGCACAAATATATTATCAATGATATTTATAGTTGTCCAATAGATATTCCCTATGTTTATAGCTGTATCTATAGATAAAATTAATAATCGTTTTCATATATAGTTTTGGTGGAACTTATAATGCCTTAAATGAGGCTCTCATCAAAAAACCAGGAATAAAGGATTAGATCTTATATCCTAACATTGTTATCCGCCAACATTTCCGAGGAGTTTTATTTATATTTTATATCTGTACTTTATTGTCTTTTTAGATTGATTTATTATTAATATATATGCTATATTAATACTGAGTTAATAAAAAATTCACATTTTGTTATGAACAAAACAATAAAATAGTTAACCCAATAAGCTAAAAAGGACGCTGATGCTGAAATAACACAAGAACGTAAAAATAAAATGAATAAGTTTATTGATAGAATTTATTAAAAGAGGTGTCTCATGCAAATACAACCGATTAATCGCAATAAATTTTTGATAGAATTAAAAACAACAAAACTCAACAAACCTATGAAAATTAGTATAATTTCTATTTTTATTATCCTTGTTTTATATTTGGGTATATCAGCATTTTATAGCACTCATTTTTACTTTGGTTCTGTAATTAATGGCATTAATGCTTCTGGTAAAACAGTAGAGGAATTAAATAAAGAAATATTATTAAAAAGCGAAACATATACACTGGAACTTCAAGAACGAAACGGTGTTAAAGAACAAATCAAGGCTGATGACATTGGCCTTAAATATAATGCAGTGGATAAAATTCAATTTTTAAAAGACAGTCAAAATTCTTTTATGTGGATTCATGGGCTTTTCAATCAAAAACCTACTGAAATATATGGTATGGTGACCTATGATGAAAAACTCTTAAAAGAACGTTTTGATAATCTCGCTTGTTTTGATAGCAAGAGTGGAATTAAACCTCAAAATGCTAGCTTTAAATATTTAGATAAGGGCTATGTGGTTGTAAATGAAGTTATGGGTAATAAAGTAAATAGCAAGACCTTGTATTCAACTATAGTAAATGCAATTCTCAAAGGAGAAACAACAGTAAATTTGGAGAGGTCAAATAACTACGTAAATCCCAAGTATACTTCAAGTTCCAAAGAAATTATTGACACTAAATCTTTGCTAAATAAATATTTAGCTTCAAAAATTACTTACACCTTTAATGGTGGCAATGAAGTTTTAGATGCTTCTATAATACATAAATGGATTAGCGTTAACGATAACCTTGAAATTTTATTTGATGAAACTGAAATGAAGGATTATCTAAATAAACTAGACAGTAATTATGAAACATTTGGAAAGGAAAGAGAATTTCTTACATCTCTGGGTACAACGATAAAAGTCAGTGGTGGTAATTATGGATGGTTGGTTGACCGTAAAGGGGAAGTTAAAGATTTAATTGTAGCTATAAAAGGTGGACAAACCATAGCAAAGGAACCACGCTATATCCAAACAGCTATATATCACGGTATTAATGATATCGGGAATACCTATGTGGAAATTAATATAACAAAACAGCATTTATGGTTTTATAAAAACGGTTCTCTTGTTATAGAAGGTGATTTCGTTTCTGGTGATGTAAGTAAAAAATATTCAACACCTACAGGTGTTTATAGACTACAATTTAAAGAAAAAAATTACGTATTAAAGGGAGAAAATTACAGTGTGCCTGTTAATGTTTTTATGCCATTTAATGGTGGAATTGGTATACATGATGCAATTTGGAGGAATGCCTTTGGTGGAAATATATATTTGACAAATGGCTCTCATGGTTGTATAAATTCACCACCTAATTTAGCACAAACGATATTTGATAATATTGAGACTGGTACTCCAGTTATTTGTTATTTGCAGTGATCCTTTATAAAAGTGAAATACAGTAGCGTTTCCCATCAATTAAGAAAAAGTAACTATTTTAAATAGTTACTTTTTTTCATTATAATTCAACCTTAAATTATTTCATTTTTAACTTTGCTTAAGCTCCCTCCCTTTTCAAAGAAACGCTGGATATTCTTTTCAACCAATGGATCAGGAATTAATGGTGGCGCATGGTGTGGTTTAGTACGAGCATCAATAATCATATTATCACAGGCCCAGTGCTTGTTTTCATAATAGCTATTAACTCCATAAATATCATGTGAAGGGTTACTTCTCGTAAATGTAGCCCATATAAAATTTTGTATAGAGCAGCTCATAAATGAACTGTCATCGCATAGGATAATCATTGGGCAAGTTGGCATATCACCTCTTGCTTTAAGTGACCCGCAAAACGCGTCTAATTGCTTTTGCGCCTCATGATAACTTAAAAATTCAGGTCCTTCTATGGCGACGATGCCTGGCATTACAAGCCTTGGATTTTTAAAATCTTGTAAATCCACTAACTGCTTCGGCACGTCACTACACAATTTTCTTCTCTGATCTCCGCAGGCAGCAATTACCACTTTACTACCTGTATTAAGACCCGTCCCCGAATAATCAAGAGTATCGATGGTTGTATTTGTTTGAAAATGAATGTCACGATGAAGATCGATTCGTTCAAGTATATATGTTAAGAATTCTATCTCTTTATGGGTATCTAATGACTCACTCTCTTCCGCCGTAATAAATAAATATTTAGCTAAACTAAGTTGTCCTGTTCCTAAAATCCGGTTGGCAATGGTGAGAATTTCAGCAGGTTGTTTGATTTTTTGGTAAGGTGTATATCGTTCACTTCCGATGGCAAATAGTAATGGATGAACTCCCGCTGCGTCTATTGCATGGACTTCCTTCACACCAGGAATTTCATTTTTTACCGCATTACCAGTTAACTCATGGATAAGATCACCGAAAGAGGTATCCTCTTGAGGAGGACGGCCAACAACTGTAAATGGCCAAATCCCATTGGACTTCGCGTATACTTTATGCACCCTCATTAATGGAAACTCATGAATAAGACTATAATATCCAATGTGATCACCAAAAGGGCCCTCAGGTTTCGTTTCGCCTGGATGAATTTCACCAGTAATGACAAAATCAGCATCAAGACTAATACAATAACCATCAACATAAGAGTAACGGAAATTACGTCCTGAAAGAAGTCCTGCAAAGGTCATTTCACTTAGTCCCTCAGGTAATGGCATGATAGCGGCTAGCGTATGAGCAGGAGGACCTCCAATAAAAATGCTCACTTTAAGCGTGACCCCACGCTTATTTGCTCTTTCTTGATGAATGCCGATTCCTCGTTGAATTTGATAATGCAAGCCTACTTCTTTATTCATTTTATAATCGTTGCCACTAAGCTGAACGCGGTACATTCCTAAATTGCTATTCATAATACCAGGCTTTTCTGGATCCTCTGTATAGACTTGAGGCAAAGTTATAAATGCCCCTCCATCCTCTGGCCAATGGTGAATAAGTGGAAGGTCAGAAATTTGTATTTCCTTGAATCCATCTAATTTATTAATGGATTTTTTTAAAGGGAGTGCCTTTGAAGCTGCCCATCCTGTACTTAAGTGCTTAAATGGATTTTTAAGTACACTCATTGGATTATTGCGTACTGCAATCACTTCCTTGGTTGCCTCAAAGGTATTCCTAAAGATAAACTTACTTCTCGCAAGAGTACCGAATAAATTTGATACCGCTGGAAATTTCGAGCCTTTAACATTTTCAAATAAGATTGCAGGGCCCCCAGCTGCGTTAACTCTCATATGTATAGCTGCCATCTCAAGGTTCGGATCCACTTCTTCATGAACCCTAACTAATTGACCTGCTTTTTCTAAATCAAGAATACATTCTTCTAAACTATGATACATTCTTTCAAGCCTCATTCCTTTAGTAAAGTTTAATCATGCATATTCTATTCATAAACACTTGCTATAAAATGCTGGTATCTGTTCTTCAACTCACACTTAATATCATAATATCTCTCCTATGCTTAATACTTAACATCTATTTTAGTTTTTTAATATTATAAATATCAGAACAATATAATATTAGGCAATTCTTTCATGCCTTTATATTATACTATAAACTTTGTTATTATAGCTTTGTTTTGCCTTTAATGTTTATCTAACACTAATTCCACATTAAATTGTAAATCTCATTATAATCCAATTCCAAGTCACCCTTTTATAAATTTTTGTAGGTTTTTATCAAAAAAAGGATTATAGTATAATTACATTGAATAAATTAATGGCAAATATTCTTCATCCTATTTTTTGTTATTAATATTATATAATTGGGGAGAGATTAAAATGGAAAAAAGATGTATAGCTATTTTAGATTGCGAGGTTGGAGAAGTAATCGCACAAAAGGTCGTAAGCAAGTATGGTACAACCATTGTTGTAGAAAATACTACAATAAATAGTTATATTAAAAATAAACTAATTGCATTTAAAACAGATTATGTTTGGATTTATGGATTTGGTAAAGGAGACTCTATTAAATTTAAAGACAATGGTTTAAAGCAATTAAAGCAAAGCTATAAAAAAAATGTATTAGCGATTAAGGGAATATTAAATAATTTAACTAGAGGCACTAATGTAAGCATTGAAAAAATAAACCTAATATCTAATTCAATATATGAACCTATAAACAATGAATACCATGTTGTTCAGTGTCTAAACGAATTAAAATCTGTTGATGAGGATACTTTTACTCATAGTATAAATGTGTCATTATATGCAATGTTATTAGGTAAATGGTTGCTGTTACCTGAAAGTAAAATAATAGATCTTATACAGGCGGCATTGCTTCATGATGTTGGGAAAACAAAGATATCCAATTCCATTCTAAATAAAAAGGGAAAATTAGAAATTGAGGAATTTGAAGCGATGAAAAAACATCCTATATATAGCTTTGAAATCATAAAAAATATAGATGGTCTTTCAATGAAAAGTAAGGAAGCTGTGTTAATGCATCATGAAAGAGAAAATAAATCAGGTTATCCAAGTGGCATAGCTGGGTCAGAAATGAGCATATGTTCCAAAATTATAGCTATTACAAACTTTTATGATTCAATAACTTCAGAAAGGACTTACAGAAAAAGAGTAAATCCCTTTCAAGCCTTTCAAATTATTCAAAGTAAAGTTATAAATAACTTTGATATGCATATAGCAAATACTTTTTTATCCAATATAGCTGCTTGTTATGTAGGCACTTGTCTTATTGAGCAATGGTCAAACTGGAGAAATTGTCTATGTACCACCACAAGCTATTACTACGCCAATTGTTTGCATTAATTCTGAGTATATCGATTTGTCTAAAGAAAACAATTTCAACATTGTAAGTATGTTATAAAATTTCCGAAAGAAGGCCCAGTAGAACCTTATACTTGGCCTTGTATTTTAATTTGCGTATGGCATTTGATAAGTTTAAAGCTTCTCCTTTTATTAATGTTTATATTTTTTTAAAATATTATTATAATTTTAGACAATATAAAAATTCATCATTTTCTACTTTGTAATTTTCTCCATATATCTCTTTTATAACTTCCGCTGGCAATCTAACTCTAAGTCCTGTATTTTCAAACCCAATACTTTCATATAAAGCTTTACCCTTTATATTTTCTGGATTAAAAGTTAAATATACTTTTTTAACAGAACCCATTTTATTAATTTCATCTAAAATTAAGTTTAATACTTTTCTTCCATATCCCATCCGTTGATGTTTTGAATCAATTAATATACTATATATCTTAATGCCCTGTACTTCCTCACACCGTCCATACATAGTAAACCCTATAATTTCTTCATCATTACAAATAGCTTTTGTTATTATCCCCTCTTCCATTTGTGCCCATACCATAGAATACGCCACGGAATCAACAAACTTAGTAACAACTGATACTTGTTCATTTTTATCTGGATTTAACATAACACATTTGACCCAATTATCTTTATCTATATCTCTTAAAGCTATCATATGTACTCACTTCTCCTTAAACAAATAATTATATATAAACCTTAATCATGCTTGTATTATACTATATTATTAGAAACATATGAATATCCTTATGACCTCTATATTTAAAATTAACAAAGAGGTTTTTGCTAATTTTTATAGAATTACTAATAATCACTATTTTAGAATTCAAATGGTAAAATTTGTAACGGAGGTCGATATTATGATCATTTCTAATAAAAATCAGGTAGGATACAAAAATGAGTAACAGACAAGAACATATCAAAGTTGATATGGCAGAATTAAAAAATTTCAGAATTATTAGTGCATTTGTATTTATAATTTGGTTTTTCTTTGGTGGCACACTAATAAAAATCATAGGATTTCCTTATCAATGGGTTGACTTCATACTGTATTTAATTTCATATTGCATTCCCTACTTATTTTTAAAACATATACTTTATAAACTAATATATTCCAGAAGAATTAATAAGTTAGTAGGAGGTAAGGACTCAAAAAGTTATCTTCACATCGTTAAGTAAGTACTATGATCTACTATTTTCCCCAAGTAACTGGTACCTTCTAATAAGTACCAGTTACCTAAATTTCTAGCTTACATGAAACTGGGGTCAATCTTTCTACCTTTTCTTTTTTATAGGAACTAGAATTTTTTCTCTAGCATTAGACACTCCACCACCAATTGCATATACCTTTCCTTCAATATAATCCCCATGGTTTATTTATCCATCAAGGGCAAATAAACATTAATTGTAGTCCCCACATCTACCTTACTAGTTATAGTTACCCCATAATCAGTTCCATAAAGAAGCTTGATCCTATTGTCCACATTTTTTATTCCAATACCCGTAAAATGTTTATGCTTTGAAGTAGGAGTAGCATATAGATTTTGTAGTTGAGATTCTTCCATGCCTGTTCCATTATCTATTATTTCGCAGAGTAATTTATTGTTTTTGGCGGATACAAATACGTGTATACGACCTTCCGCATTTCCTGGAAATGCATGGAAGAGAGCATTTTCAATAAAAGGCTGAAGTACTAGCTTTGGTAGCCTATAATTCTCACACTGCTCAAATACGTGAAAATCAACCTTTATACTATCCCCGCATCTAGTCTCATTTATAAATACATAGTTTTTTAAATTTTCTATTTCTTGCTCTACCGTAATGGTTTCACTGGTTTCGCTAATGGTATTTTGTAAAAGTGATATGAAGGAATTTATGGTTTCGCTTGCCTTTTCTTTATCTTCCTTTAGAACCAGTAATTTAATAGAAGCTAGGGTGTTATAGATAAAATGCGGGTTAATTTGCATTTGCAGCGCAGCAAGTTCTAATTTCCTTTGCTGCTTTTGTGACATAAGTAACTTTTCAATATAATTATTTATATCATCTAACATATAGTTAAAGGAGCTGCTTAGTTTTTTTATTTCAGAACTTCCTCCTAGATTTATATGATTATTAAAGTTTCCTTCAGTTATTTTAGACATTTCTTTTACTAAAACTCTTAAGGGCTTTGTAGTTTTTCTTGTAATTACAAATAGTATTAAAACTGAAATAGCTATTATTATCCCACAAATCAGAACTATTTCTTTTATATTATACATATCTACTAAAGCTAGTTTTGTATCTACAAGATTCACTAAATAGAAATCGTAAATGGGCATGTATTCAGCTATTACCGTATAATTTTTATTGTCCATTTTTATATTTTTAAATTTAAGATTATCACTATTTATTTTTTTTGCTATATTAAGCAAATTTATATCTTTAGAACCGATAATACTTCCTTTATTTGAAGAAACAATAGTGCCGTCGGAAGATATTATTGCAACATCATTGCTCTTAGTTGTAAAATTTGAATAAAGCTTTTTAAATGTATTTTCATTTATACTTATATAAATCATGCCAAATTGCTGCTTTGTTCTTTGATCCTGCAATACCTTCGTAGCGATAATAACATTTTTATGCTGAGTCAAGCTATTAAATCCTGAGTTACTATATTGATATAGTAATTTATCTGGGTTTCTAAGGGAGTTTTTTGTTATTTGATTTTCTTTTATATCCATTACAGGAGTGGTTAATAGTGCAGTGCTTCTTATAAACGTGGAATTATTAACGCCAATTAATAAAAAATCAATGTCTTTCGAATCCAAATTAGCATCATCAATTTTTAAATGCTGCTTAAGATTATATATAATATTGGATTGTTCTATTATACTAGTGTTATATGCGCTAAGATATCGTCTAAAAGCCCAACTATTGTTCACAGTATTCATAAGACTTATAATTTTATCATTTAAATCTGACGAACTCGCTCCTATTTGATTTAGTATCTTAGTGTTTGTGATACTAAAATTATTAATGAATATTTTCTTAGAAATATTCATTATTGTAACTGCAGTTATAACAGAAATAGTAATACTGCTAATTAACATAATCAGTGTTAGCTTATAAAATAAGCTATTATTTTTTAATTTATTTATAAATTTAGTCATAGGTCAACCTCTTTTGCCATCTAAAATATTTCTTCTGAATTTACTTGGAGTAAGCTTTTTAATCTTTTTAAATACCTTACAAAAATAACTATGGTCTGAATATCCCACCATAAAACTGACTTCTGAAACTGGAATTTTTTCATTCCCCAAAAGTTCAACAGCTTTTTCAAGGCGGACTTTATTAAGATACTCACTAAACCCCTCCGCATTATGAGAGCTAAAATATGAAGATAAATAGTAGTAATTAAAATGAAATTTATTCGCCACTTGTTTAAGTGACAATTGTTCATCGTAATGATTTGAGATGTATTCCATAATTTTATTTACCATATGATCATTTAGTTTACTTTCCTCATTATTTAATAAGTAGCTTGTCTCTTTTGTTATGATATCAAGCAAATTTAATAATTCATCTGAAGATTTAGTTTCATCTATTCTTTGAAAATATTCTAACTTCGAATTATTCATTTCCTCCATATTGAAATTAAGCTCATCTAAAATATTAATAATATTATATAGTGCATTTTCAAAAAGTGTTTTTAATTCGAATTCATTAATGCTACAACTGACTATAGACTGGCAGATGTACTCCTTTAAATAATTTAAAGCCTTATTTATATTAAGTATATATATCTGGTCAGAATAATACTTAAAGTCGAATTTTTCTTTCGAACTATTTTTAGGTAATTGCTCATAAGTAATAAGATTTTTACCTTTAAAGTAAAACTTATATCCAAGTAGGGGTTTGAAATTATTTATATAAATATCTTCTAATTTATATAAGGAATTAAAAAGCTTACTTACCACAAAAAATATCTCTGGAATATCCTTTGAAATTTCTAAGAGCATGAGGTTTATTTTCTCCAAAACCACAGAATAATTTTTGACTTTTAAATTTATTATAAGTGTAAATAAATTACTTTCTGCTTCCACTTCGTAATATATTACGTCCTTTAGACATTTATTTGCAGCTTTTGATAAAATAGATCTTAGAGATAACAAACTCATGGAATTAATGTTATTTATTTTCTTGATATTATCCCCTATAAGAAAAAAAGAATCAAGAGGAAATGTATCCTCCAGTATTTTTTCATTGAAATCGGGATAAAAGCCAGAAGTTAATTTAGTTAAAATATTGTTAATATTTAAGTTGCTTCTATTCTCAGAAGTAGGCATAATATAATTAGGTATATTACTAGCAGTGTTTTTTAAAAGCAAAATAAGCTCTTGAGGATTTAATTTCGGCTTCAGAACATAATCATTTACACCTAGTTTGAAGGTGTCTTTAACATAATTAAAATCACTATAACCGCTTAAAATAACTATTTGTATTTCAGGATATTTTGTTTTCACTATCTTTGCTAAATCTACACCGTCCATAACAGGCATAACTATATCTGAAATTAAGATGTGAGGTTTGTGCTTTTCTATAAAATCTAAAGCTTCCATTCCATTAGAAGCTTCCCCTATTATTTCGAAGCCTTCCTTATTCCAATCCACTAGGTGTTTTAAGCCTTGTCTTAACAAATACTCATCATCTACTATTAAAATTTTACATAGGTCACTCAAGAGTATCAGATCCTTTAAAATTATTTTATATAATTGAGTTGTATTAGTATTATTTCAGTATATAGTAATATTAACATAATTTCAATTAATACTAGAAGCTAGCCCAATGTAAATGTATACAAAAGTAATTATAGAATCACAAAAAAGTACAAATTTGATATTTACATAAAAATATCCTTTATTAAAATAACACAAGTTTCTATAAATTTATTACTATTTCATTTTTTAAATTTGATATAAACTAAAGTTATGAATCATTGAAAACGTTTAATAAATAAAAAATCAAATTTAGAGGGGGATTTAAATTATGAAAACCAAAAAACTAATAGCTCTTGCTTTAACTGCAATTATGACTCTTAGTATGGCTGGTTGTGCAAAGGATACTAAAAAAAGCGTTACTACAGATACCACAAACAAAAAACTTATAATATGGGCTTGGGATGGAACATTTAATGTAGTTGCTGCTAAAGAAGCAAAAGCGATTTATGAAAAGGACCATAAAGGAGTAGAAGTACAAGTAGTAGAAATGGCTCAAAACGATATTGTACAAAAATTAAATACAAATCTTAGTTCTAATACAACGGCAGGTTTACCTAATATAGTTCTTATTGAAGATTACAGATCACAAAACTTTTTAACTTCATATCCTGATGCTTTTAAAGATATGTCTAGCAAGATTAAGTCAGAGGATTTCATGGATTATAAGCTTAAATCCGATAGTTCAAATGGGAAGCTTTATGGAGTTCCTTTTGACAGTGGCGTAGCTGCACTATTTTATAGAACAGATTTAATAGAAAAGGCTGGATATAAAAAAGAAGACATGGAAAATATAACTTGGGAAAAATTCATAGAAATTGGTAAAGCGGTAAAAGCAAAAACTGGAAAAGCAATGCTCACCTTAGATCCTAACGATTTGGGAATATTAAGAATAATGATGCAATCAGGTGGTGAGTGGTATGTAAAAGAGGATGGTAAGACTGTAAATTTAGAAAAAAATATAGCATTAAAGGAAGGCATTAAAATATATAAACAGCTTATGGAATCAGGAATAGTAAAAGAGATTTCTGATTGGGATCAATTTGTTGGTGCCTTCCAAAAGGGAGATGTTGCTAGTATTCCAACAGGATGCTGGATCTCAAGTTCAGTGACTAAAGCCGCAGATCAAAGTGGAAAATGGGCAGTAGCCGCAATACCAAAATTAGGGGCAGTTAAAACCTCAGTAAATGCTTCTAACATCGGAGGGGCAAGTTGGTATGTTTTAGATAAGGTTGAAGGTTCAGAACTTGCTTCAGATTTTCTTGCTACAACTTTTGGTACAAATAAAGACCTTATGAATACATTAGCCGAAAAAATTAATCTTACAAGCACTCTAAAAGCTTCTTCAACTACAACTAACTATCAAAAATCTGTTGATTTTTATGGTGGCCAAAAAATATTACTAGATTTTTCTAAATGGACCTCAGAGATACCTTCAGTAAACTATGGATTATACACTTATAGTATAGAGGACATATTAACTGGAACAGTTCAATCTATAGTTAAGAGTGGTGTAGGTATTGATAAAGCACTTCAAGATGCACAAAAGCAAGCAGAATCTGCTGTGGTTAAATAGCTGATCTTAAAACATAATCCCTTGTTAATCAATGATTGACAAGGGATTAACTTATAAAAAGGGGGCTAAGCCGTTGAAAAAAAACAAGTTAAATAAAAAATATGATATGGTAGGTTGGTTATTTACGTTGCCTAGCATAGTTATTATAATTTCTTTCGTTTTTTATCCTATGATACAAGCATTGATTACCTCATTAAAATCCGGTATGGGTAATAATCTGAAATTTGTAGGACTTTCTAATTATTCTAGGTTATTTACTGATAACATATTTCAAAAATCCGTAATTAATACTCTAATTTATTTAGTAGTGCAGGTTCCCATAATGATTCTACTGGCATTGTTTATATCTGTACTTCTAAATGATAAAAATTTAAAAGGGAAGGCTTTTTTTAGAACTGCAATATTTTTGCCATGTGTAACCTCCTTGGTAGCATATTCTGTAATATTTAAAAGCTTATTTTCAAATGACGGGTTAATTAATAAATTGCTATTAAACATACATTTAATAACTGTGCCCATAGAATGGATTACAAGTCCCTTTTGGGCTAAAATCACTATAATCATTGCTATAACTTGGCGTTGGACTGGTTATAATATGATATTTTATTTAGCAGGACTGCAAAATATCGATCCCAGCATTTATGAAGCAGCAAAAATAGATGGAGCTTCTGGAGTTAAACAATTTTTTTATATCACTGTCCCCTTATTAAAACCAATTATTTTATTTACTACTATTATTTCGACCACCGGTACCTTGCAATTATTCGATGAAGTAATGAATATAACTAAAGGTGGTCCTGGAAATGCGTCAACTACAATATCACAGTATATATACAATTTAAGTTTTAAATATAGTCCTAATTTTGGTTATGCAGCTGCGGTTTCATATACTATTGTAATAATGATAGTTGCATTATCCTTAATACAATTTAAAGTGGCAGGTGATGATAAATGAATAAGATTAGAAACTCATTTAAATATATATTTTTGATATTACTATCTATAATTTCTATTTTTCCATTTCTATGGATGCTTATAAGTATGACAAATGAATCAGTAGATGTTTCTAGGGGCTCATTATTACCAGGAATGCATTTAATAAAAAATATGCAGAATTTATTTAATTCTGATTTAAACTTTTCTACCGCCCTATGGAATTCGGCTAAAATTGCGATTATTACAACAATTTTAGCATTAATAGTAGCTTCTCTTTCGGGATATGGGTTCGAAATATATAAGAATAAAGTTAGGGATAGAATTTTCCATATACTATTACTATCTATGATGATTCCCTTTGCAGCGCTGATGATACCCTTATTTAAGATGTTTAGCAGCTTTAGTATTTTTGGGCTAGACACTGCGGCTGCAGTAATAATTCCAAGTATATCTACTGCATTTTTAATATTCTTTTTTAGACAAAATACAAAATCCTTCCCAAAGGAGATTTTAGAAGCGGGACGTATCGATGGATTAAATGAAATTCAAATATTCACAAGAATTTATGTACCTACAATGAAGTCTACTTATGCAGCAGCTGCAATTATTACTTTTATGAGTAGTTGGAATAATTATATGTGGCCACTTATTGCGCTTCAAAGTCCAGAAAATAGAACAGTTCCGCTAATTATTTCTACCATGGGCTCATCTTATTCTCCAGATTATGGAATGATTATGGCTGGAATTGTAATAGCTACACTTCCAACGGCACTAGTTTTCTTTTTAATGCAAAAACATTTCGTTGCAGGAATGCTAGGTTCTGTTAAAGGATGATATGTTAAAAAATATGTAAGGAGATGAATTTATGAATTCTAGAATTCCAAGTTTAGATTGGCTTTCTGATACATCGGTTTTCGCTGTTAACAGAATAAACGCTCATTCAGATCATAGATATTATTTGACAAAAACGGAAGAATCAATTGGAGAAATGTCTCTTAGGCAGTGTTTAAATGGAAATTGGAAATTCAGCTATGCAATAAATCCAAGCTCTAGAATTAAAGATTTTTATAAACCTGAATTTGATTGCCATTGTTTTAAGGATATACAAGTTCCTGCACATATCCAGCTTCAAGGTTATGATAAACCTCAATATATAAACACCATGTATCCTTGGGATGGACATAGCGATTTATTACCACCGGAAATATCAGAAGAATATAATCCTGTAGGAAGCTACGTAAAGTATTTTACTATTAATGAAAATATTAGTGGAAAGCCTGTATATATTTCCTTTCAAGGGGTGGAAACCGCATTTTACCTTTGGTTAAATGGTGAATTTGTAGGCTATAGTGAGGATAGCTTTACACCAGCTGAGTTTGATTTAAGTAGCTATATTAAAGAAGGAGAAAATAAGCTGGCCCTAGAGGTGTATAAAAGATCCACAGGAAGCTGGCTTGAAGACCAGGATTTTTGGCGTTTTTCAGGAATTTTTAGGGAGGTATATTTATATACTATTCCAAAAACTCATATTCAAGACTTATTTGTAAAAACGGACTTAGATAAGTCTTATAAAAATGCAGTTTTAAGGTTGGATTTAAATATTGTGGGCGACCTTAATTCTACTATAGATTTAGAGCTCTTGGATAAAGCTTGCGCAGTGGTAGCAAAAAATACAGGTACCTCCACAGAAAATAGCATGTTTTTAGCCCTAAATGTTAACAAAGTTGAGCTTTGGAGTGCTGAGAATCCATACCTTTACACCCTCTCTGCTGTCATTCGAGACGCTTCTGGCATCATTGTAGAGGTCACTACACAAAAGATTGGCTTTAGAAGTTTTGAAATAATAAATAAGGTTATGCACATAAATGGTAAGCGCATAATATTTAAGGGAATAAATCGTCATGAATTTAACGCCAGAAGTGGTAGGGCTATAACTAAAGAAGATATGCTATGGGATATAAAATTCTTAAAACAAAACAATATAAATGCAGTGAGAACCTCCCATTATCCAAATCAAAGCTATTGGTATGAGCTTTGTGATGAATATGGAATATATTTAATAGATGAATGCAACTTAGAAACTCATGGTTCTTGGCAAAAGATGGGCAAAATCAAACCTGATTGGGTTATTCCTGGTAGTAAAAAGCAGTGGTTAGACATTATACTTGATAGAGCAATTTCAATGGTAGAAAGGGATAAGAATCATCCCTCAATTTTGATATGGTCTTGTGGAAATGAATCCTTTGGTGGAGAAAATATATACAAGATGTCTGAGTATTTTAGAGAGAAAGATCCTTCAAGATTAGTTCATTATGAGGGTGTATTCCAGGATAGGAGTTTTAATGATACTAGTGATATGGAGAGCAGAATGTATGCTAAGGTTTTTGAAATTGAAGAGTATTTAAATAACTCTCCAGAAAAACCATATATAAGCTGTGAATACATGCATGCCATGGGTAATTCTTGTGGAGCAATGTTTAAATACGTGGAACTAGAAAGCAAATTTCAGCTTTACCAAGGTGGTTTTATTTGGGACTATATAGATCAGTTTCTAATTAAAAAGGATAGATTAGATCAGGAAGTTTTGGCTTATGGAGGAGATTTCGATGATAGACCCACGGATTACAATTTCTGTGGTAATGGTATTGTTTATGCAGATAGGAAACCCTCTCCAAAGGTACAGGAGGTAAAAAAACTTTATGCAAATTTAAAATTAATTGGGGACAGAACTGGAGTAACAATTAAAAATGAAAACCTGTTTATAGATACCTCTGATTACATTTTAGAGTATTCCTTAGCTTTTAATGGAAGTGAAATTTATAAGGATTTTATTGCAGTTATTGTTGACGCTGGCCAGCATATGCATATAAATCTTAATCTCCCCGAGGTAAATACCTTTGGAGAATATATATTGAATACTTCCTTCAAACTTAAAAATAGTAATATTTGGGCAGAGGCAGGACATGTGGTAGCCTTTGATCAATATATTTTTGAACTAGAGGGCGCCCTCCCTACTAAAAAGTTTACTAATCCTCAAGTTGTTTATGGCGATGTAAATATTGGGGTTAAAAATGAGGATTTTAGTGTTTTATTTTCAAAACAAGAAGGTGGAATTGTATCTCTTAGGTATGAAAGCGCAGAAATGATAACGCGAACGCCGATGCCTATTTATTGGAGAGCTATGACGGATAATGACAAGGGAGCTAGTCATGGTTATAGGTGTGGACAATGGCTTCAAGCCAGTATGTTCCAACGCTGCATAGATGTTCGTGTAATTGAACATGAATTCTCTATTACTGTAGAATATACATATGCACTTTTAGCTACAATGAAAAGTGAAGTAAAAGTGTCCTATACTGTATATTCAAATGGTGAAATTAAAGTAGCTTGTGATTATAAAGGAATCAAAGGCCTACCTGAGCTTCCAATATTCGGAATGGCATTTAAATTATCCTCTGATTATGATAATTTCAAATGGTATGGCCTAGGACCTGAAGAGAATTATATAGACAGGCTTCATGGAGCTTCACTAGGAATTCATAAAAAATCTGTAAAAGAAAATGTTGCAGGTTATATTGTACCTCAGGAAAGTGGAAACCGTACTTGCGTTAGATGGGCGAAGATAAAAGATAAAAATGGATTTGGTATTGAGTTTGAAGCTATTAACTCCCCTTTTGAACTTGGAGTATCTCCATATACCGCTTTTGAGCTTCAAAATGCATTGCATCACAATGAACTCCCAAACATAAATTATACAGTAGTAACCATTGCCGCAAAGCAGATGGGAATAGGTGGGGATGATAGCTGGGGAGCACCAGTACACAAGGAATACCTTATAGATTCCTCAAAGGATATTCATTTTGAATTTATAATGAGGAAATGCTTAGAAAAGTGAAGGTAAGAATTAAATTAATAGATAGGAGGCTTTTCTGTGAATATAAATTTTGATGGAGCTACAAAATCTTTTCATTTGCAAACTGAAAATACAAGCTATATTATGCAGATACATAAAGATGGGTATCTGGCACATCTTTATTGGGGGAAGCGTTTAAGAAAGGCTGTCAGCAGCGAACTTCTTTCTTTAAAAGCAAGAGGTTCTTTTTCTCCTAACCCTGATAATGAAGACGATGTTTTTACTCTGGACACTTTTCCACAAGAATATCCTGCTTATGGTAATACAGATTATCGCATGCCAGCTTATGAAGTACAACTTGAAAACGGAACAACGGTAACAGACCTTAGATTTGACTCTTATAAGATTTTAAAGGGAAAACCTGTATTAAAAGGCCTCCCCTCAACTTATGTAGAAAATGAAGCTGAAGCTTTGACATTAGAAATATTAATGCTCGATGCACTAATTGGTCTTAAGGTTCTTTTATCTTATACTGTTTTTGATAAACATGATGCTATTACTAGAAGTGTTCGATTTATAAATGATGGTACTACTAATTTAAAGCTTCTTCGTACTTTGAGCATGAGTGTGGATTTTAATGTAGATAAGTATGAATTTATGCAGCTTTCAGGAGCTTGGGGAAGAGAAAGACATATTGAAAGAATCGCCCTTAATACTGGGAATAAATCTATTGAGAGTAGAAGAGGCGCCAGCGGTCATCAGCAAAATCCTTTTATTGCTCTGCTACGCCGCGATACTACTGAGGAACATGGCGAGGTATATGGATTTAGTTTAGTTTATAGTGGTAATTTTTTAGCTCAAGCAGAGATTGACCAATATAGTACTACTAGGGTGTCCATGGGAATTAATCCCTTTGGTTTTTCATGGCTACTAGAACCTTTGGAAACTTTTCAAACACCAGAAGTTGTTATGGTTTATTCCTCAGAGGGTATTGGTAAGATGTCTAGGACTTACCACAAGCTATACAGAACACGATTATGCAGGGGGAAATTTAGAGATGCCACGAGGCCAGTGGTAATAAATAATTGGGAGGCCACTTATTTCGATTTTAATGCAAAGAAAGTAGAGGATATTGCTAAGGTAGGAAAAGAACTTGGCATTGAACTTTTTGTATTGGATGATGGATGGTTTGGAAAAAGAGATAATGACAAAACTTCCTTAGGTGATTGGGTAGTTAATAAAAATAAACTTCCCAAGGGCTTAGATAACCTTGCAAATCGCGTCAATAATCTTGGTCTACAATTTGGCTTATGGTTTGAACCGGAGATGATATCACCTGACAGTGATTTGTATAGACTCCATCCTGATTGGTGCATTCATGTGCCAAATAGAACTAGGTCTCTTGGAAGAACACAGTTAATTCTTGATTTATCAAGAAGTGATGTTTGTGATTATATTATTGATGCAGTAAGTAGTGTTTTAAGAAGTGCTAAAGTTAGCTATGTTAAATGGGATATGAATAGAAATATGACTGAAATAGGCTCTGCTTTATTGCCACCTGAAAGGCAGCGAGAAACAGCCCATAGGTATATCTTAGGACTTTATAGTGTAATGGAAACAATAACAACAAGTTTCCCTAATATATTGTTTGAGAGCTGCTCTGGTGGCGGCGGACGTTTTGACCCTGGAATTTTGTTCTACATGCCACAAACTTGGACTAGCGATGATACAGATGCAGTGGAAAGGCTTAAAATCCAGTACGGAACTAGCGTAGTTTATCCAGTGTGCACTATGGGCTGCCATGTTTCTGATGTTCCCAATCACCAAGTAGCTAGGAATACCTCTCTTAAAATGAGAGGAGATGTAGCCATGTTTGGAAACTTTGGCTATGAGTTAGATCTTACAAATTTCTCCGATAGTGAAAAAGAACAAGTAAAACATCAGATTTCAAAGTACAAACAATTAAGAGAACTAATTCAGCATGGAGATTTGTATCGGTTACTTAGCCCCTTCGCTGGGAATGAAACTGCCTGGATGTTTGTATCTGAGGATAAATCAGAAGCATTCATTAGCTATTTTAAGGTTCTTGCTATGGCAAATGAGCCTACGCAAAAATTAGCTTTAAGAGGCCTCAATCCCGATATAGATTACAATATTATAGGTAAAGAGGGCTTTTATGGTGGGGACGAGCTCATGTATTCAGGACTTAATATACCAGATTTGAATGGCGATTATTGTAGTATCACTTGGAGTATTGTCGGTATACGGTAATACTCAATACTTATCATTTAGTGCTGTACCATAAACTTGAAGTTTATGGTACAATCTGTATTAATATTTTTTACTCCTTGGTAACAATTTTCCCTTCCTATCGGTCGTTACACATATTTTTCTACATACTTATCTATTGCACATAATAGTTTTTCACCAGGTCTTTGGTCTCCTAATGCTCCTGAATAATGAATCATTCCATATGCAGGAATATCTTCATTAGGTACTAGGTTAGGTGGAATTGATTGTAGCATCATGCCCATATGCTGTCCAAAAGTATTCAAGGCTTGTAGACACAAATGTCCTCCACCTTCCGGGCTCCCTGCAGATGTAAATACGGTTAATCTTTTACCTATTAATTTTCCTTCTGCCCAAAATTCTGATGCAGCATCCATATACGCTTTCATTTCTGCAGAAACATTCCCGTAATAAGTAGGACATCCTAAAATAATTTGTTCTTTATCTAATATATCCCCCCATTTTGCTATGGGTATATTCATTATTTCTTCTAAATATTCCTTCGCTACTGGAAATCGCTCTGATAATTCCTCTAGATTCTCATCCCATACGCGGTAAATCTCTACTTCTTTTCCTTTTTTTAAAAAGCTTTCATAAAAAGCCTTTGCTACCAAATAAGTATTTCCACACACACTATGAAAAATAATAGCCGTTTTCAAATTTATTCCCCCTTTTTTTAATTTTTATACATATAACGACATAATGTTTAAGTTCTTATTCTCTTTTTACATCTACATTTTACCACAAGCCACCACTGAGAAGCCATATATTCCTTATTCTTCATTTTTTAATATTTATATTACATTTTAACGACGAAAAAACTACTGAATTACTTCAGCAGCTCCCATCACTGTCTTCCACTATATTTTTACAATCCCCCCCGGTGGGGGGCTTATATTAGCCACCTAGATATGCTTTCTTGATGTCTGGAGAATCCATGAGATCCAGGCTTAATTTTATATAAGAAATAATGATAATATAAATACTGTTAATATTGTGACAATACCTTGAAGCAATGTGGCTACTGTCTGGGTTTTGTATGCAGTCTTTACATCCATTCCTCCAAATTGTGATACAACCCAGAAATAACTGTCATTAGCATGCGAAACTGTCATTGCACCAGCACCTATTGCCATAACCACAAGAACTTTTGCAATCTCAGTATCAAAGCCCAAAGCAGGTAGGATTGGAAATAATAAAGCTGATGTAGTAACAATTGCTACCGTAGAAGAACCTTGTGCTGTCTTTAAGGCAGCAGCTATTATAAATGGGACAAAAATTCCTATATTTAAGGTCTGTAAGCTTTGTCCTAAATAATCTCCGATTTTTATTTCCTTTATGACATTACCAAGGGCACCTCCTGATGCAGTAATTATAAGTATTATGGCTGCATCCTTAAGGGCTGTTCCCACCCATCCATTAAGTGTCTCTTCATTAAGCTTTGGAACTAGCATAAATGCAAATATAACGCCTACGAATAATGCATTTACTGGGGTACCTAAAAATGCAAATATGCTAAATGCTAAGCCTTTACCAAAAGGGTTACCTGGAAACTTCGCAATGGACCCTAATGCCATAAGAATTATAGGCACAATTATTGGTGCAAAAGCTTTTGTTGCTGAGGGGAGCTTACCATACCTTTTCAGTTCTTCTTCATAAGTTCTCGTATCAACTGATGTATCAATATTTGATTTATATTTTGAGGCTACTTTATTCGCAAAAACATTACCTACTATTACAGCTGGTATTGCAACGAGCATACCGATTACGATTACTAATAATAAGTTATCAAGCTTTAAGTTTGCCGCTGCTGCAATAGGGCCTGGTGTCGGTGGAACAAGCGTATGTGTTGCATAAAGTCCAGTAGAAAGTGCAACTGACATAGCTACCAGAGAAGTTTTTGTTTTCTTTGCCAAAGTTTTATTTAAAGAAGAAAGAATTACAAAGCCTGAATCACAGAAGACAGGTATAGAAACTATATACCCTATTATGCTCATAGCTACTGTAGGTCTTTTTTCCCCTACAGCCTTGATTACAACCTCTGCCATTTTAATAGCACCACCAGATTTTTCTAGAATAGTACCAATAATACAACCTGCAAGTATTACAAGTCCAATACTTGTTAATGTACCTCCAAAACCTGCTGAAATAAAGCCTGCTATTTTGTCAATTGGCACACCTGCAGCAAAAGCTAATCCATATGATGCAATTATCAATGATAAAAATGGATGTAGTTTAAACTTTGATGTAGCAAGTACTATAAAGATAATTGCTAATAACAAGATAACGATTAACATAGGTCCTTGTACCATTATATTGTCCCCCTTTAGATTTTCTATATGAAATGCCTTTAAGGCATTACATAGCTTATTTTATATAATAAAATAAATTAAGTTACATTATCTACATATTCATTTTTATGACTCTCATAATTCTTTCTGCGGTCTTTTGTAAAAGTAAGTCGCTATTTTCCATTGCTTCCTCTAGCGACATAGGCTTATCGACAATTGAAAAAATACTATCAAATCCTTTTGAATATAATTCTTCAGCATCCCTTCCTATACCACCAGCTATAGCTATTACTGGAATATTATACTTTTTAGCGAGCTTTGCTACTCCATAAGGTGTTTTACCATATTGAGTCTGATAGTCTATCATTCCTTCTCCAGTTATAACTAAGTCCGCATCCTTTAGCTTGTCTTCAAGTGCTGTAGTTTCTATAACAATGTTAATACCTGGCCGTAATTTTGCATTCAAAAATGCAAGAAGCCCTCCACCAAGTCCCCCAGCCGCACCAGCTCCTGGGTAGTCCACAATTGAAATTCCTAAGTACTTTTCTACCATATCTGCATAGTGAGATAAATTCTTATCTAAGGTAATAATCATATTCTCATCAGCACCCTTTTGAGGGCCGAAAATATTCGATGCACCTTTCTCACCACAAAGTGGATTATCTACATCACAAGCTGCTACTATATTACATAGCTTTATTCGGCTATCAATTTTTGATAAATCTATATTTTCAAGTTTATCTAAGTACCCACCGCCAAAGCCTATTTCATCACCGTTTCCATCTAAAAGCTTTACACCTAATGCATTAAGCATACCAGCACCACCATCATTAGTTGCGCTACCACCTATGCCAATAATAAAATTTCTACATCCCATGTCCAAAGCATGCACTATTATTTCCCCAGTCCCATAGGTTGTTGTTTTCATAGGATTTCTTTCTTCTTTTGATAACAATGTGATTCCAGATGCAGCAGCCATTTCAATCACTGCAGTGTTACCATCACCAAGTATGCCATAAAAGGCGTCAATGGTCCTCATAAGTGGATCTTTTACTTTTAATTTTACTAGTTTTCCTCCTGTAGCATCTACAAGTGATTGAACAGTACCCTCTCCACCATCAGCCATAGGAACTCTAACTATTTCCGCATTATCAAACACTACTCTTATTCCTATTTCAATATTTTCGCATACCTCAAGGGCTGAGAGACTACCTTTAAAGGAATCTGGTGCTATAATTATTTTCATATGTAGACCTCCAAGATTTATATTTAATGATTTACAAGTGATTATGATACTATAAAAAAATAATTAGGATTACGTTTACCATTAGTACATTATTCTTCATAATAACAAAAAAACCTCTATTGCTAACCTTATAATAATATATATGGCGCTGTGGATGTCTAGCTCCATAAATTGTGATTTATGGAGCCATTTAGTTTAATACAGACCCGAAAAGAGATAGCCTCAGGCTATCTCTTTTCTCTTTATCGGTACATTTACTACCTTTTATTTATTCAATCTTTTTATTTAAAGCATCTGTTTTAACATTATTCACATTTTGATTACTATTGGATATCATAAAATCTGAGTTAATAATAACGCTTGAAACTGTTGAATTATTTTCAAGTGTTATTTTGTCCCAAACAATAGAGTCAATGATTGTATTGTTTGGTCCCACTCTGCAATCATTACCAATGATCGTATTTGGACCAATGATAGAATTAGCCGCAATTTTAGTATTTTCACCAATATACGTAGGACCAATAATTTTAGTAGAACTATGAATTGTTGTATTTTCACCTACAAATATATTCTGGTGCTCACCTTTAATTTCTGATAAAGGATAGTCTCCACTTAAAATATCCTCATGGGCCTGAATATATTCTTCAAGGGTCCCTATGTCCATCCAATATGCATCACTTTTATAAACTGCAATAGGATAACCTTTTTTTAATAGTAGTGGCCATGTTTCTTTTTCTATTGATACTACCTGTGAATCTGGGATTTCCTTTAAAACATTTGGTTCAAATATATATATTCCAGCATTAATATAGTTTGATTTTATTTCTGAATGCTTTGATTTCTCAATAAATCTTTCAGCATAAAGATTCTCATTATATTCAATAACATCGTAATCAAAAGGATTTTCGACTTTCGTTACTGCAATTGTAACTGATGCACATTTTTCTTTGTGAAATTTCATCATATCCTCAATATTAATATCACTTAATATATCCTCAGTAAATACGATAAAAGTATCATTGAAAAATTCCTCAGCATTTTTAATTGCACCTCCTGTACCTAAAGTAATATCCCCACCTATATAATGGATTTTTAATCCTAATTTTGTGCCATCGCCAAAATACTTTTCAATTTTTTGTGGCTTATGGCCTGTACTAAGTATAACTTCATCAACACCATAATCCTTAAGTTTTAATATGTTTCTTTCTAAAAGTGGTTTAGCCATCATTGGTATCATAGATTTAGGTAAATCGTCAGTTAATGGTTCTAAGTTAGTCCCCACTCCATCTACAAGAAATAATGCTTTCATAAGTTTTCCTCCTTAATAGTTAGTCCCTTAAAGCACACTTTTCTCGCAAAAGTGTCATTATAAAGTCTTATTTTTCATGTATTAAATCATCTTCTGCCATGCTGCAATGTGGTTAAAGTAGTTCACTTTAATTTGCAGTTGAAAGACCAATACTGTTATCTGTCATAATAAAAAAGTCACCTTAACTAATTATTTAATGTAACATTAAAATCAGCTGGCGCTCCGTTAATAAAACAATATGCAATTAAATTAGTATCTTCACAGTTAATCGGTATCTAAGTTCATTATACCACACCAAACGCTTATTAGCGAATTTTGGAGAAAATGTTAAATTATTTAATTAATAACAAACAACATATTCAAAACACTACTGCACTGGATTCCCCCAAGTGCAGTAGTGTTTTTTTAATCTATAATCTAAATCTTAAATAATATCCACCTACAAGTACTTAGCTCATATTTTATCTCATACAGCTTATCATTTCCGTTTACTACACTCTGACATTTAAACACCAGCATATTGTTTCCCGCCAGCTTTTCTTTATCAACGCAAATAACTTTATCTATTTTAACAACAGAATTACTTTCATCTTCATTAGTAATTTTAAATCTCACAGGATTTATATTCCCTAATGCATCAGTCCAAGAAACTACTTCTATAGGCTTTGCTATAATTTTCATATCACCCCTCCAAACATATGTTCGTATATATATTGTATATCATTTTACGAAAAATGGAAAGGGTAAAATAATCCAGTGATACATATAATTATAGGCTCTATTTTATATTATTAGTATCCTTTAATTCCCTATTAAGCCTCTTCAATGCGCTCTTTTCAATTCTAGAAACATAGGATCTAGAAATTCCTAAAATCAATGCGATTTCTCTTTGAGTTAAAGGGATACCGTTAGGTATTCCATAACGCATTTGGATTATTGTTTTTTCTCTATCCTTCAAAGCAAAATTTATTTTATCATAAAGGTTTTTAATTTGCATTTTATTTTCTACTATCTTAAAAATGGAATCTTCATCACTACTTAATACATCTATAAGGGATATCTCATTTCCTTCCATATCAGTGCCAATAGGGTCCTGCAGGTACACCTCACCCTTTGTCTTTTTATTATTGCGTATAAGCATGAGTATTTCATTTTCTATGCACCTTGCAGCATAGGTAGCAATCCTTGTACCCTTACTTATATCAAAGGAATCAATAGCTTTAATTAGTCCCACAGTTCCAATTGATATGAGGTCATCCACGTCTTTTCCAGGGTAAGAATATTTTTTTACTATATGAGCAACTAGTCTCAAATTATGTTCAACTAATATGCCTTTAGCTAGTAAATCACCCTCCTTAAACTTTGTTAAATAGGATTTTTCTTCTTCTTCACATAATGGTTGAGGGAATGAATTATTCCCAGTTATATAAGCTGTCAAAAATGTAATATTTCCAATCATATCTAATAAACTGTTTATGAAAAGCAAAGATGTTCCTCCTAATAGTGCTTATTAATATAATATGATTATTTTTATTAAAGTTGCCTATAAATGAACCTCATTTAATTATTTTGCAATTTTTTTTTCATTTGAAGCTACGAGCTAGCTAACCTTATTTTCTAATCTTAACTTATCAGCTACCAGAATAATATGACTTAATATAAATAACGTTTATATACTATCTATCTCTATATACGAAGCTAATCTTTTCTCTAATATTTCCGTATGAAGCTCAAATAAATTATTATCATAGTCATAAAAGTATATAGAATAGCCTTCTTCAGATACTCTTTTCCTTGGAGGCTTTAATTCTAAATTTAGAGTTTTAATTTTATCCAAATAACTATTTACATCAGAATCTGATATTTTAAATGCTATATGATGATAAGTTCTGTTAAGTATATTTGTATCTTCCATAACAGCTATCCATTGATTACCAATAATAAAAAAACGCTCCTTAAATAAAGAATGTTTTTTTTCACCACTATAATAAACTTCTTTAGCATTAAATAGTTCTTTAAATAATTCAGTAGTTTTGTCTAAATTTTTCACAACAAAAGTAATATGGCTTACGCTTTCAATCATATATATCTACCTTTCTTTGTCTTAGATTACGATTCCGGCTTAATAATACCATAATTTATCATAAATATAAATAATAGATATATCCTATTCTTCATGTCAGCATATATTCCTAAGTTGCCACAACTAAAAACGCCACAAACTTTTATTGTTTGTGGCGTCTAATAAGAATATAATTAACTAACTTTATTTGACTAATTATAAATAATTACTAACAACTGATTCAGCTAAACATTTTGATGAGTTAATGATATTAATCCGAGGATGTGATTTTTCTAATACTACATTTAAATCAGTACAAGCCATCACTATATTTTCGATAGATTCCTTTTCTACATCTTCAATAAGCTCATTCCAAATGTCAATGTTCTGTGCATTCTCACTATCTATTTTTATGTTTTGAATAAGATTATTTAATTTTACTTGCCATCCATCTTTAAAAATAAATTCATGACCACTATCTATTATACCCTTCTGATAAATTGTAGACTCAAATGTTGAGCTTGTTGAAAATAAAGTTATTTTTTGTGAAACTTTAGGTAATTTCTTTAAGGTCTCTTCTACAATATTTAATAAAGGGACATTAATTGATTCTTTCAATTCTTTAAAATATATATGTGCTGAATTACATGGCATTGCAATAAAACTCACACCAATTGACTCAATCTTTTGTAATCCCTCAATTATAGTTTTTTTTATAAGTTCATGATTTATTGGACGGTCGATATAAAATGGAGTAGGTAAAGAATATATCATCATTTCGGGAAATTCCTCATCGTATTTTGCTCCGTATTGAAATTGACATTCATCAATAACTAGATCAATAAATGGCGCTGTTGACCTTGGACCCATTCCAGCCAAAATTCCAATTAATTTTTTTTCACTCATTCAAATTACCTCCTCTCAAATAAGTTAGTTCATTTAAAAATACGATTCCATCTTAATAATACCATAATATAACATAAATTTGAAGATTAGGATACTCCCAGTCTTTATCTCAGCATATTTTCCTAAATAGTCACAAGTAAAAACGCCACAAAATTTTATTGTTTGTGACGACATAAATGAACATTACGAATCAACTGAATAAACGCAAAATTATTTTTTATAAAAGCAAATATTATAAATACTTTACAGGATTATCTAAAATTTCTTGAATTTTATTAAAGTAGTGCCCAACATGTACGCCATCTACCAGTGAGTGATGTACTTGAACAGATAGTGGTAACTTTATCTTCCCATTTTCCTCAAAGAATTTACCCCATGCTATCATTGGGACACTAGCAACAGGTTTCATTTGAATTGGGTGAGTTATACTAGTAAATGAAACCCATGGAATACTTGTAGTATATAGGAGGTCATCACGACATGGTTCATTTCCAACACTTACATTATTTTTTGTTTTTTCTATTTCATTTGATGTGTTAATCTTAAATTCTTTAAATCCATCTATAAATTCTGCTGTACAAAAACTAAATATTTCATTTGAAGTCATTACTGTAAAAGAAGGATTGACCATTTCATGTTCAATTATTTTATCTTCTCTTATCCTATAACGAAATTCCTTTATGCTATTTGCTGTTTTTGTAACAACATACAACATTGATATAAAAAACGGATTTTCTTTTTCCTTAATAAATCTATAAAACTCCGTAATATCAACATTCCCACAAATATTAAAATGAGGATAATCAAGTTGTTTAAAATAGTTGTAATGATTTTTTCTTTCCCAATTTTCTATATCTACAAACTTCATCTATATATCACTCTCCCTAAAAATTTTCTTGAACTAAACTTCGTCATAAAATACGATTCCGAATCATTGTTACCATTATATAACATAACAGTAAAAATTGGAATAGTCCAATCTTTACTGCACCATGTTTTCCAGTTGTCACAAGTAAAAACGCCACAAACTTTTATTGTTTGTGACGCCTAATAATAGATACTATCTGCAAATTCCTCAGCTGGAATTGTTTTACCATAGCGATTTACTTATTCTTATAGGGGTTATATCTCCTTGTTATTAATTTCTAATAGTGCTTCAAAAAATAATTGTGACTGATCCAGCATTGTCATATGTCCAGCATTAGGTATTAAATAAAATTTTTTATATGGAGCATTTATTCTATTAAAGTATTCTTGTGCAATAACATAGGGCGTTTGCCAATCATTTCCGCCTAAAATGTAGTAAATCGGTACTTTATATTCTGCTGGTTCTGATCTTAAGTCAAAGGCTCCTAAAAATTCTAGTACCTTTTCGTTTGCTTTAAGTCCTTTTATCAATGCCGAAAGATCTGAGAACTTAAAAATAGGACTTTTAAATGCAGTTATAAATATGGAAAAATCAATCTTAACAGCTAAGTTATATTTACCTTGGATTCTACGTATTTTGTTACATTTACCCATAAATTTAGCGTCATACTGATCTCCAGGATAAGCTCCTATTGCTTCAATTTTTTTTAGAGCTTTCTTATCATTAGCTTCTATAATTAATTCCTTAACTTTTTCATACCCAACGCGTTCATTCTCAAGAAAACCAACAACTTGTCCGACTCCAATATAATAAGCTACTTCTTCTGGATATTGCTTTATAAACGTACTTCCTAAAACACTTCCCCAAGAATGACCAAGTATAATTATCTTTTGTTTATTATATTTTTTCTTTAGATATTGAATAATTTCAAACAAATCCTTTATCATCAAATCAATTGTAGGATATTTATCAGGATTCTTTGTAAGAGTTTTTCCAGAGCCACGTTGATCCCAATGAACTACTGTAAAAATATCTTCCCATTTTTCTTGAAAGGCATGTGCAAATAGTGATTCAGCACTGCCAGGACCACCATGCAAAAACAACATTACTGGATTATCATACTTTGTACCAGAATGAAATAGATATTGATTAATACCATTAATTGATACATATTCATCAATATAAATTAACCTCTTTGACTTATTTTTCATAATTCCAATTCTCCTTTTCTCTTTGTGACACCTTTTTTTACGATTCCGAATCATTGTTACCATTATATAACATAACAGTAAAATTGGAATAGTCCAAACTTTACTGCACCATGTTTTCCAGTTGTCACTTAACTTAATTCTTTAATTTTTAATATTATTTCATCATATTCTTTTTGATATTTATTTTAAATACTAATGTAATAAGCATGTTTGTATGTATCTTACGTTCTTCTAATTTATCTTCAAGTATTTTCTTTTTTTTTAATAGTTCTTCCACTAAATAAAACCTCCTTGTCACAAGTAAAAACGCCACAAACTTTTATTGTTTGTGACGCCTAAAATGAACATTGTGAAGAATCATAATTTAGAATCAATCGTACATAATAAAAACACCGTAAAATTCAATTTTCAGAATAATAGGGTATTTTTATAAATAATTCATTTATAACTTTTCTATTTTTGTTGCATATATAAGGTATTAGGATGAAATCCAAGCTTCTTATAAAAACATATCGTTGATTCATTCTCCTGGGACACAGTTACTCCAATCACTTTACAATCCATTTCCTTCATCCATTCTATGTGTTTGGATGCAAGTTGCCTCCCAACTCCATTACCTCGATTACTCTCACCAACATGCAGTGATTGAAGTTCACCCGTTCCATCCACTATGGTTGATATACAATATCCTATATATTTATCATTGTTTTTAGCCACAGTTATTTTCATTGTATCTTTATTAAACATAGAAAAAGCCTTTATTCTTTCATCAAAGCTAATGGATCGATATGATTCTTTAAAATATTCTGAACTATCCTCATGATGCAACCTGTTCTTTTCCCAAAGGTTCTTGATGATATCAATGTCATTATAAGAAATATCGAAAATCTCACTCATAATTATCTACTCCTTAATACATTTATTGCGTATAATACTACGATTCCGTCTTAATAAGACCATAATTTATCATAAATATAAATAATAGATATATCCTAATCTTCATGTCAGCATATTTTCCTAAGTCGTCACAACTAAAAACACCACAAACTTTTATTGTTTGTGACGTCTAATAAAAACATTCCGTATTATCAACTTCAATAAATATGTCATTATTTAATGAAATATCATAGATGTGAGAATACTATATCGATATAAATTTTCATTTTCTTCTTCATCAAAAACTGAACCTAATAATTTACCATTATTCTTTTCAATAATTTTTCTTGAAGGTATATTTTCTATGTTACAAGTAACTATTACTTCTTTTATACATATTTTTTCTGCTTCAACTAATGCTAATTTAAGAATTTCAGTACCATACCCCTTTTTTCTATAACTTGGTGATATATCATAACCTATATGCCCATCTGTACCTACATCCTGATGCCTAACTCTTACTACTCCTACTACTTCACTATTATCAATTAGCCAAAAGGTTAAAGTTTTAACCCAACCTTGAGGTAGATCTATTCCTTTAGAAATATTATGTAGGTCATTTAAATATCCATCAAAATCCTCTAATCCTTTTCTGTACTTAGTAAAATAATAAATATCATCTGAATTTTTGTATGCTAAAACATAATTTTCAAAACTCTTTTGATATTTTTTATTTGGTTCAACTAAAAATAAATCATTCATAATTTATCCCCCATATTTTATATATATTAATTCGTTTAAGTTTACGATTCCGTCTTAATAATACCATAATTTATCATAAATATAAATAATAGATATATCCTAATCTTCATGTCAGCATATTTTTCTAAGTCGTCACAAGTAAAAACGCCACAAACTTTTATTGTTTGTGACGTCTAATATGAAGAATATGACCTTAATTTAAAATTAACGACATTGCCTGTTTTGACAAAATTACTTCCATGACATTCACGTTATAAAAATGAGCCAGTTCATAGGCAACACTTGATTTACCCATACCTGAGGCACCGCCTATAAACAAAACCGTCCAATTTCTATCTCTGTTCAATTTATCACCCTCATTCCTATCAGTATTTAGCACATAGTACATAAATAATCTATGCATCGCACAATAAAATACAATTGTTACTTAATAATACCATATTATAGCATAAATATAAAGATTAGAGATATTCAAATTGTTTAGTAAAAGGTCAAAATAAAAACACCCTATTGAGTGTCACTTTACCCTTTAAAATTATACCGTTGCCATTTTTGATAATAATGTCCCAGGAGTTTATGTAGTATTTAAAATTACTGCAGATTGAGCATCAGTAAGAAACTTTGATACTCTATCCATTACCCATAAATCAGTTACATAAGCCATAGTCCATCTCATTAAAATGTAATCATACATTAGTCCAACACCATGCAGCAAAATAATACCTGCACTCCCTTTTCCCATATGCCAAAAGCCCAAGTAAGTAGTGTTGCTGCACCTGCAAAAATCAAGCCTAGTTTATCTAACAATTTGTCAATTCCCATTACTTCTTTCCTTATATATTTTGCATTAAAAAGAGGACCATTAAGATCCTCTTATCTTTTTAACTTTTTTTCTAAAACTTTATTATATTCATTTAATGCTGCGTTCAAAACTTTACTTATATTTACTACCTCTGGATCAACTAAGTTATCTTGTTTTTTGTCAATTAAGAATAATAATTTTTCTCTTAAAATTTCTACATCTTTAAGTAAATCTTCTATTTCAGACATTGTAACACCTCCAAAAGTAGTATTACCAACTTAAAAGAATTTTAGTAACTCAAAACCATTTTAGAGGGGCAAAAATGCTCTTGGATTTCCTTTGGTTGTGTCGGACTATTTTCCTTAAATCGTAGCAACTAAAAACGCCACAAACTTTTATTGTTTGTGACGCCTAATATCTGAAGAAAGCGAATTAACTATTTGCTTCTCATGATTATTATTTTTGATGGTATCAACTATTATTACTGTGCATATTACTACAATTGCACAAAGTACCGATATACCACCCCCCTCCACATTTGCGGATAGGAATTCAACAATCCCAAAAACTATAAATCCTAATACTAAATAGCCAAAATATTTCATTTTAAGATACCCCCTGTTATTGCACCTTAGATTACGATTCCGAATCATTGTTACCATTATATGACATAACAGTAAAAATTGGAATAGTCCAAACTTTACTGCACCATGTTTTCCTAAGTCGTCACAAGTAAGAACGCCACAAACTCTTATTGTTTGTGACGCCTAATGAGAAAGATTCGCATCATCTTAAAGTATTAAAGACTTTTTTACGTAATACATATTAAATCCTGTAGGGGAATTTTCTATAACAGTAAAAACTTCATATCCTAATTTTTGATAAAATCCTAGTGCATGTGTAGTTTGCAGGTATGAGTTAGTAACACCTCTTTTTACTACTTCTTCCTCTACTGCAAGCATCATTTTCCTGCCATATCCGTTTCCCCTATATGTACTATCTACCCAGAGTGAATTGATGTACAACCACTGTGCATTGTAGTTTCCTTGGAGTCCACCAATAATCTTATCATCACTCCTCAATAGGATATTTAGTGGTATGTTTTCTTCAGATGTTTTAGATAGATTAAACGCTCTTAATCCATCTTCAATTATTTTTAGACTTTCTTTACTTAATTCTGATTCAATAGATAGTTTGTTATTCATGCTAAAGCCCCCCTTACTTAGAGTCTTCTTTCGAGATTTTAAAGTAATTGTGTTTAGACAACCAGTGGTACGCAATTGATTACGGTTGTGACGTAACTTAAGAAAGATACGACACAACTAAATCTAAAATTATGTTACTTAACTCTACAGTCGAGTAGACTTACACCTCACAATGTAAGCCCCTCACAGAATCCGTACGTGCGGCTTTCCCGCATACGGCTCCTCATAATAACATTCACAGTTAAAACAAC
>NZ_JAHLEF010000021.1 GCF_018861755.1 Clostridium sp. CF012
AATTTATTACTCATTTCAACCCCACCATTTCCTGCTTTTTTTCTATTATACACAAAAATATCCTATAGGGTAGACTTTTTTTAAATTGTCTACTCTATAGGATACATTTTATTAGCTTAATCACCAGTGTTTTTTATAATTTAAGGAATTTCTAATTCGCAAATACCGTCAATCATTTCTGGAGTTTCCATTTACTCTTCCAGACTATCGTTTATACAGTTTAGCTTTTCATCCATATTTCCATTTTTTTCAACAAGAATTACTCCACGTCTATCAAAATTAATTATGAAAATAGAACCTAAAGCCATTATAATACCCAATAGTTTAACTCCTAAAATCACTTCATTAAAAAATAAATATGAAATGATAACAGAAACCACGATTTCTAATGAACATATTATACCTGCTTTTGATGCTTCAACTCCATAAGATAAGCCAGTAATATACAAAATGTATGAAAGTACTGTTGGAATTAACCCGAGTCCTATAATGCTTGCTACTATAGGCAAACTATATTTTACATACAAAAGATTTAATGGGTTAGAAAATGGCACTAAAAATATCCACCCAAACAGAAAACTATATAAAATAATGGTTAATGGGTGGTAATCATTTATAATTGCTTTACTTATAATGGTAACTAAAGCATAAGTAAATCCTGCCCCTATTCCCAGTAAAACACCTACTGAATTGATATTTAAAGTATCCAGTGAGCCCCCGGTAACAGTTAAAAAACAGCCTACAATACATAAAATAAGTGCAGAAATTTTAATTGGTGTTAGAGCTTCTTTATAAAACATCCTACCCATAATTATTAAAAAAATAGGCGCTGTATATAATAAAATAACTGCTGTAGATATAGTAGTCCTTTTGATGGTTTCAAAATATATCAAATTGAAAAGCGCTTGCGAAAAAATACCGATTAAAGCTGTATACTTTAATCCCCTTTTATCAAGTTTTAATAATTTTTTATCTTTAAGTAAAATAAAGATAAACATTATAAGACATCCTACAAATAGTCTACAAAACACCACAAGTTTCGGGTCAAATCCAAAGTTAAAAAATATTTTCCCAAACAAACCTACAGTTCCCCATAAGCTTCCTGCTAATGCAATCATTAAGTACCCCTTTATTTGCTGTATAATAAAACCCCCCTGAATAAAAGTTAATCGACTAACTCAATTTATTATATGCTCTTTTCTTACCTTATGCACTATTTACTTAAGTAATATATAGTAAAGAAGCTATTCCATTTCAACAAGTTCGTATTGTTTACTACCTAAGCCTATTTTTTCTGCATAATCAAGAGTAGCTCTTCCTCTTCTAAATACAGTTTTACCATTGTTTTTATCAAGAACATCAAGACAAGCTTTATCAATGGCTACTGGATCTATAGATGCAAATACTCCAACATCCTTTACTATTGGTTTCATATTATGACCATCACAATCACAGTTTCTAGTTATATTAAAAGCAAAGGTTATATATATATTATGCTTATCCACTGTAGCTGCATAGGCATATTCTGCAAGCCGTTCATTAAAGGACTTAGAAATTGAAGCAAACCAACTATTGGAGATAGCACCATAGGGACATACTGCCATACAAGAAGCACAACCAATACATTTGTCCTTATGGATTTTTGCTTTTTTATCCACAGTTATTGCATTCTCTGGACATATTTTTGCACAGGCATTGCAAGCCTTACACTTAAAAGAGCTTATCTTAGGTATTGAGTTTGCATGTTGTGCAAGTTTTCCACCTCTTGATGCACAGCCCATTCCAAGTTGTTTTATAGCGCCACCAAATCCAGCAAGTGCATGCCCTTTAAAATGACTTATAACAATTAGTTGTTTTTTATTAGCAATTTCTTTTCCTATTTTACACTTATTAAAATTCTTTTTATTAATCTCAATCTCTTCAAACGCTTCTCCATGTTCTCCATCTGCTATTATTATAGGAATCTCTATAAAGCCATGCTCCTTAGCAAGCTTTAAATGCTTTTCTTTTGTAGTTCTTTCTCCTCTATATAGAACATTGGTCTCTATATATGCGCTATCTATATTTTTTTCTTTTAAATAATTTACTATTCCAGAAAAGTTTTTAGGTCCTATAAAAGTCTTATTTCCCTTTTCCCCAAAATGAACTTTAAGTGGTATAAACTTTTCAAGACCTATACTTTCTTCTTCTACAAGCTTTTTTAATAGTTTACTAGCAGCATTACTTATCTCTTCAGTTTTGGAATACGAATCGATAGCCTTAAAATAAACCTTATTCACCACGAATACCCGCCCCTCTTTAATTTAAAATTATTCCCTAATAAATTAAATTTTCATTTCTTTTCTTTATTTAAAATTGAGCTAAGCTCCTCTAATACCGAAATCATTCTCTCCGCCTTTTGGGGCTCCAGTCCCCCAACAACTACAGCCTCAAATCTATCATTAATACCAGCTACATCAATGCATTTTAAGCACTTCGTAGATATAGATAAATTAACCATTCTTCTGTTTTCTTTTGGAATTTCCCGGGCAACATATTCTCTATTTACAAGTCCTTCTACTATCCTTGAAACTGAGCTTTTAGGTAGCTCTATTTTTTCACTAAGTTCATTCAAAGACAGCGTTTTATTTTCATACAACTCAAGCATTATCATCATTTCAGGAATTGTAAGTTCAAATTCTTGTGAAATTAATTTTAAACATCCCTGAATGGATTTAAATAGTGAAATTAGTTTTTCCGCACAACCACCTGAATAGCACATAATCACACTTCCCTTTACTTATGAAATATTTCCGTTACCAATATATCTGGATGATGATACCGACCTCTATTTATTGTTACTTTTTTATATTGTATTGATTTTTGTGGACACCACTGCATACAGGCAACGCATTGTTCACATTTATGTAGCCATTGAGGTTTACCCTCATTCATTTTTATATTATTAGCAGGACACACCTTTGAACATATACCACAACCATTACATTTCTCGTCTGTCCAGAAATTTTTATCTTTTTCATAAGGTTTAAAGCTAGTATAAAGCACACCACCAACAGCTTTCATTATACTTTCGCCTACCCCGGTGAATTTTACTATTTCATTATTGTTAATACTTCTAACAATTTCAGTGATTTTTCCACCTTCATTTTTAAAATCCTTCTTTTGTTTTTCCTCTGAGTAAGGTGGATACATTACTTGATAATTTCCTGGCATCTTAACTTTAAACGCTGCTGAAAGCTTGATCCCCTTGTGATTTAACAACTTTTCTAATTGGAAAATAGATGCGCCTGCTGCCAGACCAAATGTTACAATTATAAAAACATAGGCATCTTTTGGAATTTCAATTTTTTCAACAAACTCTTTAACTAGGAGAGGCATTCCAGAATTATATACAGGAAAGACAATTCCAATTTTATTCCCCGCTACGTGATTATTCACCACAGAATTTCTGCAAATTTGTATAATCTCTGTATCTTTTAATTTAGCTGAAATATCCTTTGTTACCTTTAAAGAATTCCCCGTACCACTAAAATAGTAAATTGTTGTCTTCATAGAAAAAACACCCCTATACACAATATTATTTTCATAAAAAAATAGTTCCATTTGGAACTATTCCATTGTATATAATATTATTGTAAATCATTATCACTGTCAAGTAATTAGCAAAATAAAAAAACGTATTTGATTTTTCAAATACGTTTTCTATTTGTTAAAGCATGCACTCCCACTTATAGAAATGGGAGACTTCCCTTCTAAAATGTCGTTAAACTTTGATCTTACCAGTAACTGCTGCTACTGTCATAACTATTGCCAATATAATCATTGCTGTCATTGCTACCTTTTCTCTATGAGTAATAGCTTCATTTTTTTCTCTTTTGGCTCTTAAATAAAAACCTATACCAATTGCATAAATTATGGATGCTAGCCCTAAATACCCAATTCCTACTGCATATATAACATAAATTGAATATATACATGCAAGTATCGCTATAAGTTTTTCCTTAAAATAACCACGTTCTTTACTATATACCTTAAATGCAAACATAGAAGATAATAAATATGGTATTAATATATTAGTTGTACCTATATGTGTGGCAACATAATAAGCCTTTTGTAGTGCTGGTGAAAGCATTGCAAGCATTCCTACTTGTGTTGCTATCATTGAAAATAAAAAAGCATTAATAGGTACATTTTTATCATTATTTACTTTAAACCACTTTGGCATTAAGCCATCCTGTGCTGCTGGAATATAGAGAATTTCTGTGGTTAGCAAAAGCCAGCAAAGCAAAGCACCCATAACAGAAATTAAAATTCCAACTTTAACTATAATCCCTCCTGCACTTCCCAATGCAGTTTGTGCGAGTACTGCTGCCAGTGGTGTTTGTGCTGCAATTAAATCCTTAGCTGGTATAATACCCATTGACAAGACAGATATTGCCACATAAAGTATTGCTGTAATAACAAGTGAAATTATTGTTCCTTTACCAACAGATATTTGTGATTCCGCTCTTTGAGACAAAACTACTAAACCTTCTACACCTACGAAGCACCATAAAATCGTTCCCATGGCACCACTTATCTGTTTACCTAAACTAGCGGTCTCACCACTGGATGCTAAAATTGTTTGCCAATTCGTCACATTAAATATTCCTATTTTAAAAGCTGAAAACCCAAAAATTATCACTAAACATAGCGGTATAACTTTAGCGATTGTAACTATTAAATTCAGTATTCCAGCTTGTCTAATGCCTCTTTTTATTACAAAATAGTATATCCACAAAATAATAGAAGCGAGTACAAATGCTAAAATAGGAGGCATAGTATAACCTTCTCCAATTAAACTATTAATAGTCTTGAAAATTAAAATAATAAATGCAATGTTTCCAAGAAAAGAACTTGTAAAGTACCCCCAAGCTGAATTGAAGCCTACGAAATCACCAAACCCTTCTTTGGCATAGGAATAAATTCCACCTTGTAATTCCGGTCTTTTATTTGAAAGCATGTAAAATACCAATCCTATCATTATTACGCCAAAAACTCCAATACCCCACGAAATAAGAACCGCCATAGGATTTGTTGTTGTTATTAGGTCTGTAGGGCTATTAAAAATACCTGATGCAATCATAGTACCTATTCCTAAAGCCACAAGTAACCCAAGTCCTAATTTCTTATTATCTTCTGCCATTATAAAAACTCCTCCTTCAATACGAAACTATTTATTTCAATTTGCTAATTTTTCTCCATATCCAAACCCAAACTTTATTAGCTCCATGACAATAGTCCCTATGATAGTTTCTCCGGTTTAACCTATTTCATTCTAAAAATACAATATCACCTTGACCCCAATGCCAAAACTTTAGCAAGGTTTTAAGCTATTTTTTAATAAAAAAATAATGATCCTCTCTTTCTGAAATAATCGTTGTATCTGAACCAAACAAAATTCAAAGTAAGGCGTCATTATTAGGATTATTATATCATTATTTGTCGAATATATTCAACTAATACTTACTGTATATCTACTTTATATTCCCTCCCACTACTCTTAACCAGAATCTTCACATAAGTCACTATCTCCAATTTGAGGTGTGCTATAGTTTCATGGCTTAACACGGTATATTTTTAAAGCAAAAACAGAGCAACAATAATTGTTGCTCTGCATTTGTAATACTTATATTATTAAAATTATTTTTATGCATATAATTTAAATTTCAAAACCTTCTATTAACTCTATAGCTACGCCATTTGGATCTTTTATAAATAACATTTTAATTCCTTCAGGAGTTTCAATTAATTCTGAAATAAACTCAACATTATTTTCTTTAAGAATACTAACAAGATTCTTCAAGTTATCTACTGCTATACAAACTGCCTTTAGAGCATGAGCTCCAGTTGGAGTTTCTTTTAAAGCATTAGCATTTTCAGCAAGCTGAATAATTCCGCCACCTTCCCCTTGAACAAAAACAAATTTCATTTCTGGATTTGGACTAAACCTCTTGACTTCTTTAAAACACAATATTTTTGTATAGAAATCAACTGATTCCTCTAAATCTTTAACTTCGATAGTAGTAAAAGCAACTTTCATAAAAACCCCTCCATATATTCTAATTATTAGCTTAAGTATAAACCAATATTAAAACATTTGCCACATACAACTCCCTAAATTTATTATACATCAACTAACACTTGAGTCTTTTTTCTTGTATGCTAACTTGTTTTTTATAATTTTTACATAATCATCAATAAATCTATGTTGAACTTTTCTAACATCAAATTTAAATATTTTAAAGGCAAACTGAACAAAGTAGCCTCCCCCAATAACCATAATTAGCGTTCCAAAACCTACAGTTCCCCCTAAGAAATAACCAACAACTAATACTGTAAACTCAATAAAATTTCTAATAAATCTCACAGATTTCCCGGTTTTTTTAGTTAGTGATACCATTAAGCCATCTCTAGGTCCAGAACCGAGCCCTGCGCTAATATAAAAATAACTAGCAATCCCTATAATAAACATTCCAAGGAACATCATTATTACTCTTGCTATTATATTATTAAAAATAGGCAGTAAATGATTAAGCATCAATAAGTCCATAAAGATACCTATAAACAACATATTGAATATAGTGCCCAGTCCAACTTTCTCCCCCAGTACCCAGTCTAATATTACAATCAAGAGTCCAACTATAATACTTGCTTGTCCCATTGTAATATCTGTGAGCTTTGATACTCCTTGGTGAAAAACATCCCAGGGAGATAATCCTAGACTTGCATTAATAGTGAAAACTATACCAACTGCGTATAGAAAAAGACCCATAAATAATCTTACCAAAGTTAATAGTGATTTTTTCATTTGTGAAACCCCCTATTTTAACATAATGCACAATATAATTATAAGACAATTATGTATATTAGCAAAGAAAAAAGAGTGAAATATATCCCTATATATTTCACTCTTTTTTACAATACCAAATAACTTTAAAATACTATTTTAATTATTCCCAAGCTTTTTAGAATACCTTTTGAGATTGCCTGAGCTAACTTAGTTTGATAAGCCAATGTAACTAACAGTTTTTCTTCGGTTGCATTAGAAAGGAAGGATGTTTCTACCAATATAGCCGTAGCACGTGTATTATTTAAAACATAATAACCTGCAGTTTTAATCTTCCTATCTACTCTTCCGGTCGCTTTAATTAACTCAGTTTGAACAGCTTGAGCTAATTTTTGTCCTACTGCACTACCCCTCTTATAAAAAGTCTCAATGCCACTTACTGTGGGAACTGAATAGCTATTGGCATGAATACTTACAAAATAATTTGGTTTAGCGATATTTGAAACATCACATTTAGCTTGAAGACTCTGCGTTTTATCAATTGTTCTTGTGTATACCACGTCAACACCATTCTTAGCTAATATATTTCCTACTTTCAAAGTAATTGCTAGCACTATAGCCTTTTCTTTAGTACCCATTGCTCCTACTGCTCCAGAATCCGCTCCTCCATGACCTGCATCTAAAACTACTTTGTACTTCGCACTAACTGCCTCTTTCACGTTAATTATAACTTTAACTTTCTTGTCATAATTTTCTATAACTCCTTCATAGGTATACGTACCTACCTTAGTAAGAGAAACTATATCTTGAAGCCATTCTACTCCAATCTCTTTTTTTGAGTTATTACTCATAGTAGCCAGTACAGTTTTAGGAAAGGTATATTTGTTACCAACTTCTAAATTAACTATTATATCTCCCACTGAAGATACACTAAAAATCGAATCGTAATTAGTATCCGTATTTGCAAAGCCGGCATATTTCATTAACCCATTAGCTATAGCCTTTGCAACGTTATTTTGATAATCTTCACGAGTTAATAATATCTCTTCTTCTGGATTACTTAGGAACCCTAATTCCAAAACTACCGCCGGACAGCTTGTCTTCTTTAATAATTCAAAACTTCCTTCTTTTATTCCTCTATCACTAGCATCTGTTGCTTTTATAAGTTCGCTTTGCATTAAACCTGCTAACAGCTTATTTTTATTACTAACATCAGATAGGTAATATGTTTCAATTCCATTTGAAGTATTTAGTGAATAGTAATTAGTATTTATACTTAAAAACACATCAGCGTTTGCATTCTTTGCTATTGCAGCTTTTGCATCATCCTCATTAAGACTGTTCCAAGATACTGAATCACTGTCTCTAGTATATACTACTTTGAATCCTCTAGTTTTTAGTATATTACCTAGTTTTAACGCCGTATTTAAATTTATATCCTTAGCCTTAGCACCATTTTCACCAGTAATTTCTTTAAAGTACTGTGCGGGATCAATGCATACAGTGAAATCACTTGGTTTTGTAGGTCCGTCTGTATACGTGCTAGCCTTCACTATTATTTGCATCGGTATACACAATGCAAAGGTTAAAATCATAAATATAAATGCTTTAAAGATATTTTTCATATAGCCCTCCCTGAACACCCCATAGTTTTCATATTTAAAATTAATTTACATAATTTTAAATATGATTGTAAATTTTGGCATCAATTTGAGTTAAGTATACTACACTTTTCTTCTCTTCTCTATGATTTTTAAATGTTTTTTAGTTTTTTTTAAAATAACTTTAAAACATACATTAAATTTAACTTTAGAGTGAAACCTTTGATAAGAATCTCTATTTCTAAGAAAATTAACTGTGCACAAAATATACAAAAAATTTAGTAAGAATTAAAAATGGTATATAATAATTCATATTTCAAAAAAAACGACATGAAATCTTGTAGAAATATGCAAATAATGTTATTCTATACAGGTATCAAGGAAAATTCTGGTGAAATATAGTCCTTGTAATCGATTAAAAGCAATCATTAAATAATTAATTGGAGGGAGTTCATAATATGAACGAGACAGGAGTTAAAAAGCTTACTTGGCAAAATCTTGCCCTGATGGCTTTTGTTATGGTATGGGGATTTGGAAATGTTGTTAATAACTTTGCCAATCAAGGTTTAGCAGTTGTTGGATCATGGGTACTTATTATTTCATTATATTTTATCCCTTATGCCTTAATGGTGGGGGAATTAGGTTCTACATTTAACGATGGAAAAGCAGGAGTTAGTACATGGATCAAATCTACAATGGGACCAACCCTGGCTTATCTCGCAGGCTGGACTTATTGGGTAGTACATGTACCATATTTAGCACAAAAACCCCAGTCAATTTTAATTGCATTAGGCTGGGTAACGACACAAAACGGGAAATTTATTAAAGGTTTTAGCCCACTGGTGCTACAATCAATAACATTATTGCTATTTCTCTTTTTCCTATGGTTTGCTTCAAAAGGTGTTAATTCATTGAAGAAAATAGGAACTATAGCAGGGATATCAGTATTTGTAATGTCAATGCTATACATAGTGATGATGATTGCAGCACCTTCAATTACAGGTGCAAAAATTGCAACAGCAAATATTTCCTTAAAATCATTTATTCCAGATTTTAATTTTGCATACTTTACTACAATATCTATGCTTGTCTTTGCAGTAGGTGGCTGTGAAAAAATAGCACCTTATGTTAACGATACAAAAAATCCCTCAAAAAACTTTCCTAAGGGAATGATTGTTCTTGCAATAATGGTTGCAGTATCAGCACTACTCGGTTCAGTTGCAATGGGAATGATGTTTGATGGAAATAACATTCCTGCAGATTTGAAAATGAATGGACAGTATTACGCATTTAAAACATTGGGGAACTACTATGGAGTAGGAAACTTATTTTTAGTTTTATATGCAATTGCGAATATGCTTGCTCAGATTTCTGCATTAGCATTCTCCATTGATGCTCCACTAAAAATATTATTTGCAGAAGGAGATAAAAAATATATTCCCGCTATTCTAATGAAAACAAATAAACATGGAGCACCAATTAATGGATATAAAATGACTGCAGTTTTAGTTGGAATTATAATAATTGTACCAGCTTTAGGTATTGGAGATATGAATACCTTATACAACTGGTTATTAGATTTAAATTCAATTGTTATGCCAATAAGATATTTGTGGGTGTTTTTAGCATATATGGCTTTAAGGGGCTTTACTAAAAATAAATTCTCTTCTGAATATAAATTTATAAAGAATGATAAGGTTGCATTCGTAATAGGTTTATGGTGTTTTGTATTTACTGCTTTCGCATGTATTATGGGAATGTTCCCAAAAGTAGCACCAAACACACCAGAGTATACTTTCCAACTTATGCTTAATTTATTAACACCATTTGTTCTTTTAGGACTCGGACTTATCTTGCCTTTAATTGCAAAGATATCAAATAAGAAAGAACAAATCTAGAGCTACAGCATTTAAAATATGTAGAACAATTTATTGGCTTGTCACAATAGCTAAGCCAATTTTATACTCATTAATCCTCAATATTGTCTAATAAAAAAGAAGTATCTTAGTTAATTAAGATACTTCTTTCTATTTTATTTAAGATAAATATTACATAAATGAAATTGTTTCAATATGATTTTACAGCATATAGCTCAACTATCTTCAGTAGTACTTCAACAGCCTTTTCCATAGCAAATGTAGGTATGAATTCATATTTGCCATGGAAATTGTGCCCACCTGCGAATATATTTGGTGTAGGCAGTCCCATAAAAGAAAGCCTTGCACCGTCTGTACCACCTCTAAAAGGCACCAATATAGGAGTTATCCCTACTTCCTTCATAGCTAAAAACGCCGTATCTACAATATGTTTAACTGGCTCTATCTTTTCTTTCATATTAAAATATTGATCCTTAACTTCTATCTCAACTGTGCCATTACCATATCTATTATTTAATTTATCTGATATATTTTTGATGAATGCCTTCCTATCTTCAAACCTTTCTTTATTAAAATCCCTTATAATATATTGAAGCTTTGCTTCTTCAACTTCTCCATTAATATTAATCAAATGATAGAATCCTTCATAACCTTCTGTTCTAGCTGGTGTCTCATTTGGTGGCAAAGAATTCATAAATTCATTTGCTATAAGTGAAGAGTGAATCATTCTCCCTTTCGCTGTACCTGGATGAACATTTCTTCCATGAACACAAATCTTTGCTACTGCAGCATTAAAAGTTTCGTACTCTAATTCACCAATAGCACCTCCATCTAGTGTGTATGCAAATTCTGCATCAAATTTTTTCACGTCAAAAAAGTCTGCACCACGGCCTACTTCTTCGTCCGGTGTAAATGCAATTCTAATCCTTCCATGTGGAATATGAGGATTTTCTATTAGATATTCTGCCATAGTCATTATTTCTGAAATTCCAGCTTTATCATCAGCTCCTAATAATGTAGTTCCATCAGTAGTGATAAGAGTTTTCCCTATATAATTCTTTAATTCCGGAAAATCTTTTGGTGATAATACTATATCATTTTCTTTATTTAATATTATGTCTTCCCCATCATAATTTTCAATAAATTTAGGGTTAATATTTTTTCCTGAGATATCTGGAGCAGTATCCATATGAGCTATAAACCCTATAATTGGTACAGCTTTTTCTATATTTGATGGTATTGTAGCCATTACGTATCCATTATTATCTACACTTGCCTCTTGTAGACCCATTGCTTTTAATTCCTTAACTAATTCTGTGGCAAGTTTCATTTGCCCAGCTGTGCTTGGGACAGTGGTGGATTCCTCATCAGATTTAGTATCATAGCTCACATATTTTAAAAACTTTTCTACAACTGTTGACATATACACATCTCCTTAACCTTTATGACGGTGCATTAAAAAAATAATAATCAAGTATGATAGTCAAGTTTTATCAAAATCTACTCTACAGTAATTGTTAGTCTATGCATATAAGGTGTTTTGGAGACTTTGACAATACTTCTATTCCATCTTCAGTAATAACAAGAAGATCCTCTATTCTTACTCCACCAAAACCTGGTATATATATTCCAGGTTCATCTGTGACCACCATACCTGATTTCAGTTGTTCACGGCTTCCATACCCAATACTAGGTGCTTCATGAACTTGTCTTCCTACACCGTGACCAAGTCCGTGTCTAAAGTATTCTCCATAACCTTTTTCTTTAATATAATTTCTTGCAACTTCATCTACTTCAATAGCAGGCATATTAGGCTTAAAAGTTTTTAAAGCTAATTCTTGCGCTTCAAATACAGTATTATAAACCTCAATCATTTTTTCAGAAGGTTTTCCGATTACAATTGTCCTTGTCATATCGGAACAATATCCTTCATAAACACAACCAAAATCAAGAGTTAAAAATTCATCTTTAGTGACAACCTTCTCAGTAGCTTCCCCATGAGGTAAACTTGATCTAACACCGGATGCAATAATTGAAGGAAAGGATAATTCTTGTGCCCCCAATTTTTTCATATGAAATTCAAGCTCAAGCCCTATCTCTCTTTCTGTCATTCCTGGCTTGATAAATTTAACCATATGTTCAAAGGTCTCATCTGTAATTTGCGCTGCTCTTCTTATTAGCTTTAGTTCAGATTCATCCTTTATCGTTCTTATATTCTCAACCATTTTCTCCATAGGTACAAATTCACACTGAACTTTGCTCTTATAAAGGGTATAAGTGCTAAAGGAAAGTACATCTTCTTCAAATCCAAGTCTTTTTATGTTATTGTCCTTAATTAATTCACCTAAAAAATTTGCAAAAGGAAAATTTTTATTGTATTCTAATATTTCATAATCCTTAACCTGTGAGTTTGCCTGTTCAGTAAATCTTGAGTCTGTAATAAAAAATGTCTTATCTTTAGTTATAAGTGAAAAACTCTCATTCCCTGTAAACCCACTTAAATAATTTCTATTATGGTCGCCTACAAGAAGAACAGCATCAATACCCTTATCATTCATTAAAGCCCTTAGCTTTGATACTCTTTCTTTATACATATTAATTCCCCCTATCTATTTTATTGAAAACCCACGTATCTTGGTATATCTAAATTATGAGGGCAAATTTTCATTCCCCCCCTAGAAATTTAGATTAATATTTTAAAAAATCTTTCCTTATTTAGAATTATTCAGTAAGCGCTGAAATTTTCTTGTTACAAGCAAATAATACAATTGCACCTATAAAAAGAATTGCTGATATAATTACAAATACTTCCATAGTTCCTAGTGATGATATTGCTGTTTCTACATAGCCAGATGCTTTATTAGCTATAAATGTAGCGAAGAACCATACACCCATAAGTAATGCTAGATATTTAGGAGGTGCAGTTCTACTTACAACAGATGTTCCTAATGGTGAAAAGCACATTTCACCTATAGTTTGAAATAATGTAAAGCCTAGTACCCAGAATATGCTAGAATTAGCACCAGTATTTCCACCTCTTACAGCCTCTGCTCCTACCATAATTAGAAAGCCTAGACCTAAGAATATATTTCCTAGAGCTATTTTTTGAGTCATAGTAAAATCTCCACCGCTTCTTGTATTAGCAAGCTTCCTCCAAATTATTACCATTATTGGTGCCAAAATTACACAAAGCAATCCATTTAACATGGTTGTACTCCAGGTTGTAGGAACTAAAAAACCACCTATATTATAATTTGTATATTTATCTACATACAACAATAGTGAAGCATCTGACTGTAAATAGAATGTCCAGAAAAAGATTGAGAATAATGCTAAAATAAATATAACAACAACTTTATTTTTTTCTTGTTTAGTTAATGGCCTATTGGCTAATTCTATAGCTGCTTCATCACCAGAGGGTAAGGCGAATTTATTAGGCTTCTTTCCAAGATCACCTAATTCCTTGCAAGTATAAGCGAATACAAGCCCTGAAATCAAAGTAACTATTGCTCCTAATAAGTAACATTCCTTAAAACCATAAGTCAAGACTTGTCCAGCCACATTCCTTGTTGCAAAGGTTGAAGTATAAAAAATACCCATTACAAGGGAACCAACTAACACTCCTCCATTAACAAAGGAATAAGTGATTGAGTAAGCCATATCTTTACGCGGATCATCCTTTTCATACAAATCACCAGTTAAGGTATTTATGTTCCCTTTATAGAAACCTGTACCTATAGATACAACTATAATAAGTGCATTTATCCAGGCGGCACTTGTTGCAAAATAACCTAATGCCCAACCTGCACTCATAAGAACTGAGCCTATCATAACACAATATCTTGAGCCTAACCATTTATCAGCAACGATCCCACCTATTATTGGAGCTAGATAAGTAAATGCGCCTAAGTTTGCAGCTATAATTGCCGCATCTGCTCTAGTAATGCCTAAACCACCTTGAATTATTTGTTTTGATAAGAAAAGTATAAGAAGTGGTTTGCATCCATAGTATGCAAATCTTTCAAAGGCCATGGCTAAACCTATTCCGTAGAGTGCTTTAGGATGCTTTACTTTTGTCGCTAATATCACAGAAGTTTGTTCATTCATAATATCTTCCCCCTTAAAATAATATATAAGATTGAGTTAAAAACTCATATCCTTTCTTGAAAAGGTTTACAAAATATAAATATTGTCAGCGCTAACAATATTATCATAGGATATTATTGCTAAGAAGTCAATAATTATATTCATATTCACAAAAATAATTTCATTCAAGAATAATTTTAATAGTTATTTAGCTTATATATGAGTAATTCGCCATAATTAAAGTGGCCGCACTATAATGTTTTTTACATTCGAATAACTTCCAAAATGTTTTTACCTAAAAATATAGCAGAAAGAATAACCCCAAAGATGGGGATAGCAGTATATATTAAATTAACTATTTGCCACAAAAACATTTATTTTTGGTATAATAGAATTGTCAAAAATTACTAAACCAAAACTAAATGAACTTTTGTTATAAACACATTCATACTTAAAAGATAAACTGAGTTGGCATTATATGTAGAATCGTAACCTTCTGCATATAATTTAATTTCAAGAGTTTCAAGAAAAGATTGATATTCTTTGTGAAAATAATAAACAGTTAGCATAAATAATACCCCTTAAATTGAAACAATATAAAACTTGAATTAATTCTGAGGTAAAGTTGATTTTTGTACAAAAACCAATTAAGACATATTAGTGCCTTGAGAGTTTTCAAGAGTGCACCTAATAACAAAGTGAGGTGGATTATTATGACTTCGGATGTCGGTAAGAAAATAAAGGAATTAAGAATCAAAGGCATATAACCTTAAGGGACTTAAGCGCAAAAATTAATTTATCCATTGGCTATATATCACAACTGGAAAGGGGGTTAACGACTGTAGCCGTTGATTCCTTAATCAACATTGCTAAAGCTCTAGATGTTACATTATCGTATTTTTTAGATGAACCAAAATATAAAGGATTTTATTATCCGTAGTTATGAAAGAGAAGTATTTCAAGTCGAAAACAATCAAATTATACAAATTCAATTGACAAATGACATTGAAAGAAAAGATTTACTTCCAAGGATTTTTGAAATACTTCCAACAATAAACAATTAAGATATAACTTCATATTCACACCTTGCCGAAGAGTTTGTGTATGTTCTAGAAGGAATTCTAACTTTATTAATTAACAATGAAAGACATGAATTATTTCCTGGAGATAGCACCCATCACAGTTCTAACCTTGAACATAGCTGAGCAAACAACACTAATAGAACTGTAAAAATATTAACAGTACATACACCAAATCTTTTTAAAAAATAATTATATAAAAAGTACCTATAGCCAAACACTCTTTTAGTGCCCAGCCTATAGGTACTAGATCAAACCCAGCATAGGCTTTTTTAATTTTTCCATCCTATAACTCCTATTAATTTCTTCATTAGTGTATTTTCATCATTTTTCTAACAGCCACATCCACCAAAGGATTGATCTGTCCTTCCAATTATCTCATCTTGAAGCAATATCTAGGTTATTAAAGTAATCACTGTATCCTGCAACTCTTACTATCAAATCATTATAGTCATCAGGATTTTTTTGTGCAGCGAGTAGAATATCACTACTTACAATATTAAATTGAATATGATGACCATCTAATCTAAAGTATGACCTTACCAAATTTGATAAATTATTTAAGCCATCTTCACCTTCTACAACAGCTGGTGTAAATTTTTGATTGAGTAATGTTCCTCCAGTTTTTAAGTGATCCATTTTCGCTGCAGATTTAAGAACTGCAGTTGGTCCGTTTACATCAGCACCTTTGTCAGGAGAAATACCTTCAGATACAGGCATAAAAGCTTTTCTTCCATTAGGAGTAGCTCCAATAACTGAACCAAAGTAAACGTGACAGGTGGTAGGAAGCATATAATTGCCTTTCAATTTCTGCTTTTAATTCAGCTCTTTCAGGCGATCCCGGCATATAGCCTTTTATAGATTCGTTTTGCGGAAGTTTAATTTGAAAATATGCGTTATTCATATCTATAAATTCCCCCTAAATTTTTCTCTTAACTATAAAGTAATTGTTAATATTCTTAATTTTTGTAATATTACAATTACTATTATAATACGTGAAAACGTTCTTGTATATATATATTATATGTTTATGAAATATATTTCATGATAGTGAAAATTATTGCATATAATAGTATACATTAATCCTTTAACTTTTTTAATAAAACTGAAAATAGGTCAGAGGATATTATTTAAATCTAATAAAATATGTAACTAAAACAAAAGCACCTAAAACAAATCTATATATAGCAAATATTCCAAATCCCTTAGTTTTTAAATAATTCAGTAAAAACTTAATACTTAAAAATCCTACAATTGCTGCTGTTAAAACAGCTACAATAAATGGCGTTTTATCTATTGCAACATTTCCTATTTTTGTTGCATTATATAGTGCATCGCCAATTATTATGGGAGTTGAGAGTAAAAAAGTGAACTTAGCTATAGCTTCTCTTTCTATTCCTAAATAACGACCTGCGGACATGGTAATACCTGATCGTGATACCCCTGGTATTATTGCAAACACTTGAGAAATACCAACTATAAGACTTCTTTTAAGTCCAATATCTTCTAATTTAATTTTTTCCGCACTATTTTTATCAGCATAATATAATATTGCACCTAAAATAATAAGTGTAACTCCAATAAGAGCAGGATTTCTAAAGACTACCATATATTTATCTAATAAAACTCCGAATAAACCACCTGGAATTGTAGCTAAAACCAATAGCCAAAATAACATTCCATCCTTTGATTTCGGCTTCCGAATTCCAGCATTAATTAATTTAATCCAATCTTTCCAAAAGAACATAATTACGGCTGCCGCAGTTCCCAAATGTAATGCTACATCAAAAGCAACCCCTGGATCCTTCCATCCAAAAATCCATGGAATTAATACTAAATGAGCTGTGCTAGATATTGGGAGAAACTCACCAATCCCCTGTACTATTCCGTAAATGATAGCTTGTAAAATATTCATATAATTTCTCCTCTACTTTAAAATTTTATATATTTTTATAAAAAACAACTAATTTTTCATGGAACTATCTACTCTCTGTACTAAGAATATCATTCTTATTATCGTTACCTTTTTTCCTCTTTTCTTTTATAAACATTATAATTCCAGGTAGTAATGAAATAATTATTATAGCTATTAAAACATAAGAAAAATGATTTTTTATAAACGATAGATTACCAAAGAAGTAACCCCCACCTAAGAATAAACTTACCCATAATCCCCCACCAATCAAATTATAAGCTATAAATTTCGAGTAATTCATTTCGGAAATACCAGCTACAAAAGGTGCGAAGGTTCTAATTATAGGAATAAATCTTGCTATCACTATTGTCATTGAACCATGTTTTTCATAGAACTTCTGAGCCTTTATTAAATATTCTTTGTTAATAAACCGCACTTCTTCCTTCGCGAGTATCTTTTTCCCAATCCTTTTACCAATATAATAATTAGCAGTATCTCCAAGTACTGCAGCAAGATATACTACTACTAGAAGTGTAAATATATTCATTGATCCAATTGCTGCCAGGGTTCCCGCTGCAAATAACATTGAATCTCCTGGTAGCATTGGCATAACAACCAAACCTGTTTCAATGAAGATAATACTAAAAAGAATAGCATATGTTAATATGCCATACTGCTGTATTATTAAAGCTAAATATTTATCAATATGCATTAATCCATTTATTAATTTAATTAAAATATCCATAATTTTTCCCCTTTCGTTACAATTGATTCTGCAATCTTCCAATTTCTATATTGTATATATGAAAGATTAAAATTAGATTAAAAGGGTCTGAGATTTAGCTTAAGAATTATTATATCAATAATAAAAAACACCTAAATAACAGATAAATCTGAAATCTAGATGTTTAATATTATGGTTATCTTTGTTCCACTGTCTTCGTCACTTTCTACATTTATAGTTCCCTTATGCATCTCTACAATCCATTTAGCAATCGATAATCCAAGCCCAGTACCACCTTTTTCTTTAGATCGAGATTTATCTACAATATAAAATCTTTCAAATATATTTTGGATTTCGCCTTTTGGTATTCCAACGCCACTATCACTAATCATAATTTTTACCGTTTTATTCACAATCTCTGAACTTATATCAATTTTCCCTTGTTCTGGCGTGAACTTAATACTATTTTCAGTGAATATTCTGAGCATCTGCTTCATCATTTTATAATCTGCAAATATACTTACAGGATCATTTCTGTGGCTTGATATAATATGATTAGAGTCTATAAGTACACTTTCACTTACCACTTCAGAAATGAGCTCATTTAGCCAAAATTCACTTCTCTCTATTATTTGATTCCCACTATCACCCTTTGCAAGAATTAATAGTTTTTCAACTAAATTTTCCATATTACTACTTTCTAGCACAATAGCATGAATAGACTTTTCTAATGCTTCTTTATCATCTTTTCCCCATCTATCAAGTAGGTTTGCATAACCTTGGATAACTGCAATAGGAGTTCTAAGCTCATGGGATGCATCAGATACAAATTGAATTTGCCTATCAAAAGCTCCCTGGAGCCTATCTATCATTTTATTAAAAGTATTCCCTAGTCTTTTAAGTTCATCATCGGGACCTGTGACCTCTATTCTTTCCTTTAAATTATTAATGCTAATATTGTCAGCAGCCTTAGTTATATAGTCTATTGGCTCCAACATTTTTTTGCTTATACTATACCCAAGTAAAATTGAAGCAATAATCCCTATAAAATCTGCTATTGCCATAAGTGCAAATAGGATTTTCAGGAAGTCATATTCATTCTCCATATTCTTCACTATTTGAATATACGCTGGCCCATATTTCACATTTTCAATTTTTAAATTTTTAAATACCAAATGCTTATCATTCTCTTTAATTTTTTTAATTTTATCAAAAGGTTCTTTAATTTTAATACTATAATTAAATTCCCTTGATATATTTAGTACCTTCCCCTCTTCTTTTAGTATTCTTATGGATATATTTTCTTTAGATGGAACATCTGAAATTAATTTTTTATCGGATAGTTCTACTTGTTCTGTCTTTGACATAGCCTTATTTAAAACCATTATTTTAACATCTTCAATTTGCTTATTTGCCTGACTATACAAGTAATATTTTATTCCGTATAAAACTGAGGCATTTAAAATCAGTAAAACTAATGAGAACATCACAGCATAAACTACAGTTAATTTCACAGATACTTTTGCACTTTTGATAATTTTAAAATCCATAACTATTCACCTTTAACAACATATCCAACACCTCTTATAGTAGTTATAAGTTTATCTTCAAATCCATCATCAATTTTACTTCGCAAATACCTTATAAACACATCTACTACATTAGTATCACCTATGTAATCATAACCCCATACCTTCTCAATTAATTGCGATCTTGTGAGCACAACATCTTTATTTATCAGCAGCATCTCTAAAAGGTCATACTCCTTTTTTGTAAGTTCAATTTCCTTGCCATTCCGCTTAACATTATGAGCTCTATTATCCATGACAATATCTTTTACTTTGATTTCATCCCTGTTATTGCTTATGGATTTATTCCTTTCATACACTCTAATTCTTGCTAATAGTTCCTCTATTGCAAAGGGTTTTGTAAGATAATCATTTGCACCTACATCAAGACCCAAGACCTTGTCTGATATATCACCTTTTGCCGTAAGCATAATTATAGGTACCATTGAGGATTGTCTTATTCTTCTGCAAACCTCAATTCCATTAATTCCAGGTATCATAATATCAAGAAGTATTAAATCATATTGATTTTCCTCTGCGCTATTTAGACCTTCTCGTCCATCGTAGGCCAAGTCAACATCATATCCTTCATGATTTAATTCCATTTCAACGAACATTGACATTAGTTTTTCATCTTCAACTAAAAGAATTCTAAAATCCTTCAAATTACCACCTTCTTTTTATAGTAAAATAGTGGGCTAATAACCCACTATTTAATAATATACTCTATTTTTATTACAATTAATAGTTTATTTATTTTTTTACTGAAACTACAGACAGTGTTGGCTTGTCTATATTTTATGTAATCAAAGGGATATACTAATAAACTTTTTATATAAAAATAGAAGCTATTGCATCTAAGCACTAGCTTCTATTTTATAGATTACTTTGTCTTTATAAGACCAGTTCTTTCATTGAATTGTTCAATTAATTTATCTAGTTCTGGTCCCATCTGATGTAACTTTCCCCAATAATTATCATAGTCATACCATTGTGCATTTAACTCATCCAAATCGTACTTTTGTTGTTCAATCCAAGTGTAGTACTTAAGGTTGTGAATGCGTTTTTTACTTTGGTATGTTAACTCTTCCATGCTGTCTGTTCTAACACCTAAAACACTTCTGTTATGGTCTATGGCAGCATCAACTTCTGAATAATCTCTGCCTCTTTGTGTTTGCATTTCTGCTAGTCTTGATCCATACATTTCTGCAGAATCTGTAAGAACAGTCATCACCATATCATTTTCCGTTAACTCATAGTATTTAGCAAATTTAATACAGGTTAGGATATTTGCGGCACCAGATATACCAACATATGAAAGTTTAGAAATTAGCTCGTCAGAAATACCTTGCTCTTTTAAATATGCTTTTCCAGCTGGTTCATTAAATAATTTAAACATAGCCAATGCATCATTATCGTCAATAGCAACAACCATATCTGTATTGCGAACATTATGAATCCAAGGAATATGTTTATCACCAATACCCTCAATTCTATGATCTCCAAAGCCATTATTTAATAGCGTTGGACATTGAAGCGCTTCACCAACTGCAATTTTAGCATTTGGGTATTGATCTTTCATAAAGTCTCCACTTCCAAGTGTACCTGCGGAACCTGAAGTTAAGCATACACCAGCAAGTCTTCCATTTTCACCAGCTTCAGCTTTAACAATGTCGTTCATAGCATTGCCCGTTACTTCATAATGCCATAAATGATTGCCAAGTTCACCAAATTGGTTAAATATAACAACGTTATCTCTAGTATTTCTAAGTTCCCATGTTTTATCATAAATTTCTTTTACATTACTTTCACAACCAGGAGTTGCAATAACTTCTCCAGCTACTTTTGAAAGCCAGTCAAAACGTTCTTTACTCATATTTTCAGGTAATATAGCAACAGCTTTACATCCAAGTAACGCTGAGTTGTATGCTCCACCACGGCAGTAATTGCCTGTTGATGGCCAAACTGCTTCATGAAAAGTAGGGTCAAATTGTCCAGTAACTAAACGTGGAACTAGGCAAGCAAAACTTGCTCCAACCTTATGACATCCAACTGGAAAATACTTTCCAACCATTGCAAAAATTCTTGCTTTAACGCCTGATATTTCTGAAGGGATTTCTATATAGTTTGGCAAATCATTGTATAATCCGCCCTCTTTTACAGGTTGATTTTTCCAAGAAATTCTGAACAAATTAACAGGATCAATATCCCATAAACCAGTAGTCTTCAATTTTTCTTTGATCTCTGCAGGTATCTTACTAGGGTCTTTCATCTGAGCAAAAGTTGGTATAACAACATTTCTCTCTTTAGCACTCTCTACGGTTTTTTTAAGTTGCTCCTCATTGATAGTTAAATCTATTAAGTTTTTCACTTTAACCCCTCCTCTGTGTATATTGTTTTTATTTGTTATCTTCAAAATATTTTATAATCAAATTGTTTTAAACTATAATTCTATATTAGCAATAATTGTGCCAAATTCATTACTGTACTACATAGCCACTGCCAATGATTAGACTACCTATTTTGCTAAAAACTTACATAGTTTTTATCATATTGATAAAAATTATCATTTTGATAAACCAAAACTTTTCTGAATTTTCAATCATTCAAAGTGTAAATAAAATACAAATTATCATTTTGATAATTTGTATTCTTCAATTTTTCTATACAATGTTGCTATTCCTATTCCAAGTTTCATAGCTGCATTTTTTTTTCCTTCAGTACTTTCACCATATTTCTCCAGTGCATTTTTTATTGCGTTCTTTTCAAGATATTTTAACGTATATATTTCATCTTCGTTATTAAAAATATTAGTTTTATTATGAAAAATACTTTTAGGTAAAATCTCTTTTGTTATTATCCCATCAGTACCCATCATGTTAATAATATATTCAACAGTATTCTCTAGTTCTCGTACATTACCTGGCCATTCATAGTTATAAAATATTTGCCATATGTCATCCCCTAATTTTATATCCAAGAAATTTTTATTAAATAAATTGCAATATTTCTGGAGGAAAGTTTCTATAAGTATTTTTATATCTGCCTTTCTTTCTCTTAGAGGCGGTATTTCAAGAGGGATTACATTTAATCTATAGTATAAGTCCTCTCTAAATTTGTTTTCTTTTATGGCTTTTACTAAATCTTTATTTGTTGCTGCAATCACCCTAACATCAATATCTATAATTTTATTTGAGCCTATTCGCACTATGGTTCTTTCTTGAAGCACCCTAAGTAGTTTAGTCTGGAGGTAAAGAGGCATATCTCCTATCTCATCTAATAATATAGTACCTTTATTTGCAAATTCAAATTTGCCCATTTTCCCCATAGGATCTGCCCCTGTAAAAGCGCCTTTTGCATATCCAAAAAGTTCGCTTTCGAGTAGCATGTCTGGTATCGCCCCACAATTTATAGCAATGAAAGATTTCTCCTTTCTGTTACTTTCATCATGTATAGCTCTTGCAAACAACTCTTTTCCGGTACCACTTTCTCCAGTTATAAGTACTGTAGATGATGATATCGCAATTTTCTTAACATTTTGCTTTAATTTTAGAATTTGTTCTGATCTACCAAAAATGTCCTTACTTTTTATTACCTTATTAAAAGCAGCAAAATTTGATAACTTCTCTTTGAATTTTTTTGCATCTTGAAAGAAAAACATCCTATCATATTGAGCTTCATTAAATTTTATAGAATGCACACTTCCAATAACAAAAAAAACCTCTTTATCTACCATTAGCTCATATTCTTGAAGGTCAAAAACATTATCACCGCTTACTTTAATTTGCACTTTATGATTTGTAAAATTTCCTGATAAATTTAATTCTTTTAAACCGTTTTCATTAATCTGAGTAATACAATTATCTTTGTTTATTATAATTACACCTTGCTCAGTTTTATCAACCACAAAATTCAGTAGTTGAAGCAAGGTCTGTGATTTCATTTTTTCTCTTTTTTCATAGGCGGTACTGCTTATAAACTCAGAAATCTGCTGCAGAAAAGCCATATACACATCAAAGTTCGCCATTAGATGTTTTTTTTGATCGTTGTTAATGCATATTAGCCCGATCACGCCAATAGTCTCCTCATTTAATTTTATAGGTGTACTCATTTCAAATTCTTCACCACAAAAATCTCTTTTAGGACAAGGTATGCAAAGTTTATCTTTTCCTGGATCATATATAATCTGGGACTCTCCAGATTTTATAACTTTTTTATAAACGTATCCCTCTTTTGATATATCAACATCTATTTTTTCATTATAAATGCCTGTTCCTGCTATTCTAATTAAATTATCATCTACTATTTCAACTTCTACCTGAAGAATCTGGGATATAATATTTGCATATTTAATTACTGCTTCTTGTATGTTCTTCAATATGGAGTTCAATACTTTTATTCCCCCTTCTAAAACAATGAATTAACTTAATATAATGATAATTCAAACTAATCTAATGCTAATTTTAAGCTTTTTGTATATTTAAGTAAAGAAAATAAAAAAAATCTATATCTTTAATTTTACTAGGTAAATTAAAAAATAAGCTTTTTCATAAAAAAAACTGCTGAAATATATTTAAATATTTCAGCAGTTTTTCGTTGTTATCCTTCACTAATTGTCTTATTCTTTAAATGTTTTTGGGATTGCCTCTTGTGGCATTTTACCATCTCGCTCCAAATAATAGTGCCTAATAGGCTTCAAATTATCATCTAATTCATATACGAGTGGAATTCCTGTAGGTATGTTGAGGCTTACTATATTATCACTAGATATATTATCCAAATATTTCACTAAAGCTCTTAAAGTATTTCCATGTGCAGAAATTATAATCTTCTTGCCCTCTTTAATTTTGGGTGCAATTTCCTGAAACCATTCTTCCATTACCCTTTTTATAGTATCCTCTAAATTTTCAGTCGTAGGAATTTGGTCTTCTCTTAATTCACTATATTTTAACTCCTTACCTGGATATCTGTCATCAGTTTTCAAAAGTTCTGGTGGTCTTACATCCACATACCTTCTCCATTTATGAACTTGCTCATCGCCATATTTTTCTGCAGTTTCCGCCTTGTTTAAACCTTGCAAAGCGCCATAATGTCTTTCATTGAGCTTCCATGACTTATATACAGGAATCCACATTAAATCCATCTCATGCAGTGCAATCCATAGAGTTCTAATTGCCCTTTTTAATACAGAAGTATATGCTATGTCAAAGGTATAGCCATTTTGTTTAAGTATTTCGCCTGCTTTCCTTGCTTCAATTAAACCATTCTCTGATAAATCTACATCTGTCCAACCGGTAAATCTATTTTCTTTATTCCAAAGGCTTTCGCCATGTCTTATTAATACTAACTTAATCAATTTAATCACTCCTTTTATAATTTAAATATTACTATTATATATTTTTAGGTTATTATACTACATTTTCATAAAATTAAAGTGTCTAATTATAATATACTCCAAATCATTATACATATCCATTAAAGCTAAAAACTTCTCTAAAGAAACCCTATTAATATTATTAAATAATTTTATTTACCTTTCAATTATAAGATTGTCTTATTAGTATAATGAGCTTTTAAAGATATTATAGTAAAGACTCTCTATTAGGGCTTAAGCTAATAAAATATAAAACAAAGGAATTAAGACTTGAATCTTAATGTTATTACAAATAATATCATAAAATTAAATATTTACCTTTATAATGCCTTGCAATTGCTATTTTTATGTTAAAGTTGTACAATAGTGGTATTAATAAACAATTATTGAAAGAAGGGATTATATTATGAAAGCATTAGCTTTAATAGAACCAAATAAAATTGCTTGGATAGAAAAAGAAAGACCTATTGCAGGACCATATGACGCAATTATTCGTCCTACTGTAATTGCTCCCTGTTCCTCAGATGTTCACACTGCCTTCGAGGGTGGCGCACAAAAACCTTCTGGTTTTGTACTTGGACATGAAGCACTTGGGGAGATTGTCGAAATTGGCGATTTGGTAAAAGACTTTAAAGTGGGCGACAAAGTTGTTGTTCCTGCTGGAACTCCTGATTGGCGATCAAGAGGAATTCAAGAACATAACTTTAAGCACTCTAGCGGTCCATTCTCAAGTTTTATGTTATCTGGAACACGCGATGGAGTTTTTGCTGAATTATTCATGGTAAATGATGCGGATAATAACATGGCTCTGCTACCAAAAGATGTCTCTGTTGATGATGCTATTATGACCGTTGACATGGTTACTACAGGTTTTAGTGGTGCTGAAATGGCTGACATTAAATTCGGTGATTGTGTTTGTGTTATTGGTATTGGACCTGTTGGTCTAATGGCAATTGCAGGAGCTAAACTTCGTGGTGCTGGTCGTATTTTTGCAGTGGGCACCCGTCCTAATTGTGTAGCTTTAGCTAAAGAATACGGTGCAACAGATATCATAAGCTACAAAGAAGGTAATATTGCCAAACAAATTCTTACTCTTACTGGTGGACGCGGAACTGATGCAACTATCATCGCAGGCGGCGACGCTGAAACCTTTGGTTTAGCAATTGCAATGACACGTTTTGGTGGTGGAAACATCGCAAACATCAACTATTTTACAGGCTCAGACTATTTACCAATTCCTACTTTAGCCTTTGGTCGAGGCATGGCAGGTAAAACCATACGTGGTGATCTTTGCGAGGGTGGACGTGTTCGTATAGAGCGTTTACTTAATATGATTCGCTATGGTCGTATTGAGCCAGGCAAAATGATTACTCATAGGTACTATGACTTTCATAAGCTTGAAGAAGCATTCTACGTTATGAGAGACAAGCCAAGGGATTTAATTAAGCCTGTTGTTTACATTGATTGGAGCAAAGAAAACTAGTATTCCATATAAATAAAATTATCTTAGCATATTTCACCTAAGGTTTTATATTCACCTTTACATTTTTGACCAAGTGCCTGGCACTTTATAAAGGACTATCTCTTTTGAGTTAGTCCTTAATTAATATATAAGTTTATTTTTTCCAGCGAACCTGCACCTCATCTACCTATTTGAAAGATAGAAATATGCTCCCCCACCCACAGCTATAATGGCTAAAATTAGTAACATTACTTTTACAACACTAACTGGAGATTCTCCATCAACTTCACCGGTTTGCCCGTTTATCATAAATCTGTATACTTTAACTTTATAAATATACGCAGAAATCCATACAGGTAGCAAAATATGTTTGAATTTTACTGCATCATAGGAAGTTGAAAAGCTTAAGTTTCGCACTTCATCTCCACCTATTTGCTGCCGAATCTCGTCCCTTAAACTACTTTCTATTTTCTCCTCAGCTAAATTCCAACCTGATTTTAAATCTATGCTATATCTTTCAGCTAAAAAACCGGATAAAAATTCTGGTTTATACTGGACCAGCTCATTTAGATTATAGGGTTCTAGTTTACTTATTATATGTTTATTAATTTGAGATGACGCATTAATTAATATATCATTAAAAAACTTAGAATAATTACCGGATGTATAACTCCATGAAGTTTTTCTAACTTGCTTTGTAACCTGCTTTCTTTCAGCACCCTGCCCAACCCATTCAGTTTCAGTTACATAGTAGTAGGTGCCTCTTTCTGCAGTATAATCTGAAAACGTCTCACTATCATATGTCCAGAAAGGTATATATACGCCATTCATTTTGTTCATGTTATAACTATATTTAAGTGCTCTAGGAGCAAAAAACAATTTCTTTATCCAGTTTGAAAATAATTCTCCCGCTTTATCTTTGGATATAACAAAGGGTATTAGTGATTCAGGGACTATACCTGCTGCTGCTTCAGTTTTTATTATATGTGAAGAACCACAAAAGGCACAAAACTGTGCTGTGCTATTTTCATCTAGTATGGTCTCTGCAGCACAACTTTCACACTTAATTATTCTTTTTTCATTTCCCCAATTCACATTTTCAGTATTCTCTGCAGTATAAAAATCATTTTCAATTATATTTGTTTTTTCAAAATTAACTTCACTTTCATTTGAACAATACAAACATACTAATTTTTGCTTTTTAGGCTCAAATACCATATTACCGCCACAGGTCGTGCAAAGAAAACGTTCTGTTTGTTCCTGCTTAATATCACTATTTTCAGTGCTGGGTGTTTCCACCATAAAATCTCCCCCTAATATATTTCTTAAATAATATTCAGTACACTATCATATTTTTTCATCCTACTATTTGGGAAGCCTAATTATTTGCACTCCCACATTCTGGGCAGAACTTAGCATTTGGAGACATTTTAGCGCTGCACTTTGAGCAGAGTTTTTCTAAATTCTGAGCCTGACCACATTCTGGACAGAATTTTGCATTACTATCAATATCTACTCCACATTTATTACATTTATTCTTTAACTGCTCTAATGGTTTTCCACATTCCGGGCAAAATTTATGATTATTTAACACTTGTGAATGGCAGTGAGGACATTTAACTGTACTATTCACAGAAGTATCTTGCGATGGTGAATTTCCTTTTAGTGACTCTGCCATAATATTTCCAATAGCAGCCCCAGCCCCTATAGAAACTCCTGCTCCAGCAATACCAGAAGTATTTTGAGCTGCATCTCTTATTGCTTCTGCCGCCTGATACTGAGTATACTGATTTAGATTTCCAAGCACCCCCATAGAGGTTCTCTTGTCCAGCACTTTTTCAACCTCTTCTGGAAGAGATAAATTTTCTATTATTAGTGTTTTAAGTTCAAAGCCAAATTCATAGAATTTAGGCTGTAATTTATTTTTAGCTTGCTCGCTTAACTCATCATAATTCATAGCAAGGTCCAGTGCAGGTATTTTAGCTTCACCTAGTAAATCTGTAATACCTGATAGAATAGTACGTTTTAATTGTCCTGAAATGCTTTCGATATCAAACTGCTGATTAGTTCCAAAAAGCTCTTTTAAAAATATCTCAGCATTAGTAACTCCATATGAATAAATACCATACCCTCTTAATCTAAGCATACCAAATTCACTATCACGCATCATTATAGGATTTGAAGTACCCCATTTCTGGTCTGTAAATTGTTTTGAATTAACAAAATACACTTCTGCTTTAAATGGAGAATCAAAGCCAAACTTCCATGATTTTAGCTTAGTAATTATAGGCATATTTTGGGTAGATAAAATATATCTACCTGGGTAAAATACATCTGCTATAACACCCTCGTTAACAAATACAGCAAGTTGAGATTCTCTTACAGTTAATTGTGCTCCCATTTTTATTTCTTTGTTTTCTACTGGAAATCTATATACCATTGTATCTGTAGTGTTATCAGTCCATTCTATTACCTCAATAAATTGATTCTTAATAAAGTCAAATAGTCCCATATTTTCCCCTCCTGTATCACTTTCTCACTTTCAATAAATTCATCTATATTATAATTTTCTATACTCACTTCCAAAATCCCTTTTTTACAATATTATTTATATGCCATATTTACCTTCTTTACACCTTATAAAAACTAGAGTATATTATATATCAACTAAAATTATTTTTGATTTTTGATATTTGGCTCAAAATTATTAAAAAACCATAAAAAGGGGAGATAACCATGGGAAATTTCATTACACCTAAAAATACTAGCTTTGAAGAAATTCAATTTAATATATACGACTCAGAAATTTCATATTATGGTGGCAGTCAGTATTGGTTCCCAAAGAAATTTCATAAACTTAGCGGTTGTGGACCTGTTGCTGCTGCAAATATAACTGCATATTTAGCTCAAACCTTTGCTGATAAATATAATGCACTATATACTTATAAGGGTATTGTAAGTAAGGTAGATTTTACTCTGCATATGATTGAACTCCGAAAATACGTAAAGCCAGGAATCTTTGGACTTACCTCTGTTCGAAAGTTCTCAGATAGTGTTTTGTCTTTTGCAAGTAAAAGAGGCATATCTTTAGCTTCCCATATTCTAGATGATAATGCTTCTACTATTCAAGACGCTATAAACTTTATTTCTAATGCACTATCTCAAAGACTTCCCGTTGCCATCCTAGTTCTTAAACATCCACTAGTTGAATTTAAAGAATATACTTGGCACTGGATGACTATAACTGATTTAAAACTTAATTCTAAAGATAATATATATTATATATCAGTCTCCACCTACGGAGAGCGTCGAGAGATCAATTTAGACTTACTTTGGAATAAAAGGCGTCCAAAAGATATAATTAGGCTAGCATATTTCACGTAAGATTTAACATTCAAGCGCTTCATGTAGCTTAGAATTGAATGGAATAGATTTCATAGTTACCAAGTTTAAAATTAAATATTTTATATATTAAAAGGGAGTTCATAAAGTGAACTCCCTTTTTTCATTAAAGTATTACAATTTAAAACTTCTCATTGAATTTTGGAGATCTGCTTATTTTCTAGGCAATTTCACTTCAACCTTAGTTCCCTTTCCATATTCACTTTCAAAATTTAATTCACCCTTATGTAGTTTTATTATTTCATTTGATATTGCAAGTCCCAGTCCACTTCCTGATTTTTTTGAATTTCCTTTATAAAACTTTTTAGCAATATTTTTTAAATCTTCTTCACTTATTCCTATACCCTTATCCTTAATGGTTATTCCTATATTTTCCTCATTCTCTTTATAGGATATACAAATTGCTTCCCCATCATTTGTAAACTTTAATGCGTTATCTAGTATATTGATAAAAACTTGCTTTAGCCTGTTTTGGTCTCCATCAATAAGTGCAGTTTGCTCAAAGCTTCCAGTTAACATAATTCCACTTTTCTGTGCTCTTGGCTGAAATTCCATAATTATATTTTTTAAAAGTTTGCCTATATCAATTTCATCTATATGAAGAGTAATCCTGCCAGATTGAAATCGTGAAAAGTCTAAAAGCTCCTCAACCATTAATGCTAATCTTTCACTTTCTTCAACTATAATATTAAGTGCTTCTTCTTTTTTAACCTCATCAATAAATTCTTTCCTTTTTAATGTTAAAGCCCAACCTTTTATAGATGTTAATGGTGTCCTAAGTTCATGTGATATTGATGAGATAAATTCATTTTTCAATTTATCATTTTTTAATATTTCCTCAGACATGTAATTTAAAGTATCCGCCATCACACCTACTTCATCATTATATTTTTTATCTACTTTTATTGAAAATTTACCACTGGCCATTTCATTAGCTGCATTTGTTACAACTTTTAAAGGTTCTATAATAGTTTTAGACATAATGAAACTGAGTATTGCTGTGACTAAAATAACAAGTACTCCTATTAACACAAATATGAAAAATATATTTTTAAGCAGTTTATTTACCATTTCCATTGATGTTATAAATCGTATAACTCCAACCTTACTACCATTTGATGTTAAACCTTTTGAAACTGCCATTACACTTTCGCTACTCTCTTTATATTTGCCCTTGAATACTGCTATTTCTCCATTTAGTGCTTCATCAATATCTGGTGATTTTATCTTTATTCCAGTTGATACACCTTTACTATCGCTAATTACTACTCCATTTGTGTCCACTATTTGAATCTGCGAGTTTGTTAAATAAGATAAATTATCCATTATATCATTAGATGCCTTTGAAATATCTGTACCCACAGAGTATTTTTTGAAAAAGTTACTTGATATCTCAGCTTGATTTTTTAATGTACTTTCAATGGTGCCTATATAATATTTTTTTATACTAATCATAAATATAGTCTCAGATGTAACTACAATTAAAATTATAAGTATTAAGTAACTTACTGTAAGCCTTGTCTTAATACTTCTCAATACACAACCTCCCCTCATTTTCCAAACCTATATCCCACTCCCCAAACCGTTTCTATATAAACGGGCTTTGATGGATTATCTTCTATTTTCTCTCTAATTCTCCTTACATGGACATCAACAGTCTTTATTTCTCCAAAAAAGTCCTCTCCCCAGGCCAAATCTAAAAGGTTTTCCCTTGAAAGAGCTTTATTTATATTTTCCATCAATACCTCTATAAGAGAGAACTCTCTAAAGGTGAATTCTATTTCCGCATCATTTTTATAGAACTTTTTTGATGATTTATTAAGTTTCAATTCTATATAAGTGAGAATATCTGAATTATCATTATTTCTTTTTGTTTTTCTTAAATTAGCATTTATTCTTGATATAAGCTCCATTGGATTAAAGGGCTTGACCATGTAATCATCTGCACCGATATCAAGTCCTATTATCTTATCCATATCCTGTGCCTTTGCTGTTAACATAATTATACAGCAATCGTAACCCTTTCCCCTTAATCTTTTACATACCTCATAACCATCTATATTAGGTAGCATTATATCAAGGATTACTACATCAGGTTTTTCAGTTTCATATTTAATCAGTCCTTCCTCCCCAGAGGATGCTTCTATAACTTTAAATTTACTTAAAGATAAATTTAAAGTTATAAAGTCCCTAATATGTTTTTCATCCTCAACAACAAGAACCTTTTCATTCATTAACCCACACCCCGAATTATTATTTTATTTCATTCAGCTCTACATGGTCTTTTACAGTTTCATTTTTAAAATACTCCTTTTTTTCAAGGCTTTTAATTACGTCCAAATATTTTTGATAATATCCCATTCCCTTATCATCTTGTTTTAGTTTATAGTATGATTTTGCAAGTTCCAAATAAATATTTGATAAAGTTTTTTCATCGTTCATATAACTAAAATCATTTTTATCATCTTTAACCATATTATTTGCTTGTAGTTTCTTAAGTTGTTTTGCTGCTACATCTTCCGAAACAATCTTTGCCTCATCATATTTTTTAAGCCCATTTAGTGCCTGTGCCTTTATTAAATAAAATTCAGTGTCAGTAAAAAATTTAAAGGTTCCATTTTTATCATTATTTGCAGCAATACCTATCTTTATAGAATTAATAGCATCATTATACATATTCGCTTTTACCTGTGAATCAGCTAAAAAGTACCAGTGTGCAACATCCTTAGAATTCTTAGCCATTATATCTTTATAGTATTTTACTACACTTTTGAAATATTGTGGATATAAATCTTTAGCATAAGTAAATTTTTCACCATCAAATCTAATTAAGTCAATTCCATAGGATTTATCTGGTCCATATACTGACCATCCTGCAAAAACAAATCCCTTTTTATCATTTTCTAAAGAAGTATTTAGTATCTCCATCTTATTCCATATTCCTAAATCTACTTTATTCATTTCATCATCATTAAACGTAAATAAGTTATATGTCGTCCCTGCATGGGTAGAAATAAGATTTCCAAACAGCAAGGTTTTTTTACCATTTCCATATAAATCTATAAATTCACTTTTTAATATATTATTTCCTTGATTTTTGTACTCATAAATCTTATTCCATTTTCCGTCTTTTTCTTTAATTACCACAAACCCCTTTTCAAAGGCTTCTGGAATATCAAAAAATCCTATAATCTCATCTTTTTTATCATTATCAACATCCACCTTAATAACAGGTTTCCCTGTAGCTATCTTTAATACATCCACTAGCTTTGATTTATTAGGTAAAAATTGTTTTGCTATTGAATTTATGTCTTCCTTTTTAACCTGTGATTCTAAAATTTTAGGTGACACTATTAATTCACTTGGACTTGGTGCACTACACCCCCCTATAAACATTAAAGACGCCACCAGCGAAAACGTTAATATAGCTTTTCTATTCATATAAAACACCCCTTAATTATTTTTTCCTGTCTATGTTTCTATTCTAAACCTTATTTAAAATAAGATAGTTACATAGAAATAAAAAATGGTTACAGAAAAATAAAATTTCTTGGAGTATAAGATAGAATTCTATGCTTCATATTTCTCCTCTGAATTTTTATACCTTTCAATTAATTTCTGTTTAACCATCCAAAGTTCCTTAGATAAATCTACATAGTATTTTTGAGGATTAGAAAATCTCCTAACTTCTTCCCATATGCTGTCTACTTGAGTCTTACAATAAGTCCTTATTTCCTCAATTGTTGGTAATTCATATACACATTCTCCCTTAAGGAAAACTGGAACTTGAAGCTTTTTAGCATAAAAATTAGTGACCTTTTTCTTCTTCCAAATAGAAACTGGATCAAATATAATATAAGGCTTTGAATCATTTATAACCTCGCTTGCCAATGTTATAACATCAGCGATTGCCATATTAGTTTTCTTATCATATAATCTCCAAATCATTTTATATCCTGGATTAATAATTTTTTCTTCATTTTCACTTAATTTAATTCTAGGCGAAATTTCTCCACTTTCTTCAACAGCCACTAATTTGTAAACCCCACCAAATACCGGTTCTGATTTAGCGGTAACCATTCTTTCACCAACGCCAAATATATCTATTTTAGCATCTTGGTTTAGTAGATCTGTAATTATATATTCATCTAAACTATTTGAAGCTACTATCTTACAGTCTGTAAGACCTGCCTCGTCGAGCATAATTCTTACTTTTTTTGAAAGATATGCAAGGTCACCACTATCTAGTCTAATTGCTTTTAATCTCATTCCAATTGGTTCCAGCACATCCCTCGAAACTTTAATAGCATTAGGAATACCACTTTTTAAAACGTTATAAGTATCAACAAGCAAAGTACAGGAGTTTGGGTAGGTTTTTGCATAGGTTTCAAATGCCTTATATTCATCTCCAAATAATTGTATCCAGGAATGAGCCATTGTACCAGTTGCAGGAACTCCAAACATAGTTTCCGCCATTACTGTGGCGGTACCTGTTACACCCCCTATATAAGAAGCCCTTGCTCCCATTATAGCTCCGTCAGCTCCATGCGCCCTTCTTGCCCCAAGTTCCAAAACTGGTCTTCCCTTTGAAGCCCTAACAATTCGGTTAGCCTTAGTAACTATTAAGCTTTGGTGATTAATTGTTAATAGCAGCATTGTTTCAATAAGTTGTGCATCTATTACCTTTGATTTAACAGTTACAAGTGCTTCATTCGGAAATACTGGTGTTCCTTCAGGTATTGCATAAACATCTCCAGTAAATTTAAAAGTTAATAGGTATTGTAAAAATTCCTCTGATAGAATCCCTTTGCTTCTTAAGTATTCAATATCTTCCTGGGTAAATTTAAGTTTTTTAATAAAATCAATAAGTTGCTCAAGGCCTGCAACTACTGAGTAACCTGCTCCATCCGGATTCTTTCTGTAAAACATATCAAAATATACAATAGTGTCTGAAAGTCCATTTACAAAATATCCATTTGACATTGTTAACTCATAGAAATCCATTAGCATTGATAGATTTCTTTCATCTTTAATATTGAAGTTGTTTAATATTTTACTCAAATAAATCACTCCCTCTTAATTTCTATATTATACTATCTACTACTTCTATACCATTTGATTGCATTTCCCAGAGAGAAATAACTTTCATTAAATTCCCATCGTGGACTCCAAAATCAAAGGTTTCAACTGAGTCCACGGGAACTATAATTCTTCTGCACAGGTTCTTTTGATTGAAATATGTCTTTAAGGTTGTAGCAAAATGACTTATACAAATGTCAACTTCACAGCCTACAACGATATAATTTTCAATGTTCTCCTCGTTCTCATCAAGCCATACTTTAAATTCTGGTGCATGAAAACCATTAGTACTATTTTTAGATATCATTGTAGTATTACTATGAGAGGTAGCAGCTGCTTCCCTTAACTCTTTAATAAGCTCGGATTCTATGCTATCTTTCAAACAATGCTTAGCATAATTATTAAACTCCACTGAATTTTCATTATGCTGATCTAAAAAGAATATTTTTTTAAACCCATTTGTTCTTTCGTTAATAGTTACTAAATTATTTATTATTTCTGTAACTCTTTGTGATGATAATGCACCTTGGTTTACAAATCCATTTACCATATCTATCACAATTAGTGCTGTTTTTTCTTTTGAAAGGTCTCCTAAATTAAGTATTTTACCACTTATTTCCTTTTCCATATCAAATATTTTATTTATCATTAAAGCCATCATATAAAATACACCTTCCTATTTTTATACTTAAATTAGTATAATTCATTTTCCATTATTCATCAAAAAAACTATGTTCCCAGCTTTCATTAAACCTATAGCAAATGGCAGGTCTTCCTGATGTCAATTTTTCCTTTTCAGTCTTTATTACCATTTTTTTAATTTTTCTTCTAAAATTAGCTCTTGAAAATGGCCTTTCTACATTTAATATCGATTCATAAACCTTTTGAATTTCTCTTAATGTAAAATATTCAGGTAAAAGAGTAAATGCTATAGGTGTATATTCTATTTTATTTTTTAATCTTTCAATAGCACAATATACTAAATCAATATGATCAAAGGCAAGTTCCTCTTTACTCCACGCTAAAAGCTCATATGAAGGTACTTTAATTGAAATAATACCATTATTAACAAATCGCTCAGTGACAAGATACCCTATCTTAACCTCACCATCATCAGAAACAAAAGTTAGATTGTAGGTATCAACTCTCTCTATTCCTGAATTATTAGAGGAAATAAAATCTTTTCTTACAGTAAACCATTGTGCACAAGTAGCGTCATCTCCCGCTACTTCCTTAATATTAGTTTTATCTGCTAAGGCTAAATAAGCTATTGAAATAACTCTCATTCTTGGGTCTCTTTCTAATGAATCACCGAAAGTTTTTAACTGTTCAAAATATATACTCTCAACATTAGTTTCTTCCTTCAGCAGTCTATAGCAAGCGGTGCTTAAGGCTTCATTAATATGTATAAACCCTCCTGGAATAGCATAGCATCCCATGTATGGATGGTCTGCCCTTTTTATTAAAAGCAATTTAAGTGCTTTATCAGGGTCTTTTCCCTCTACGGGTACATCATCTACAGTAAAAAGTAGCATATCCACTGTACTCGCTGCACTTTTATAATTCCCTGGTATATAACTTTCTAAAAATTCCTTTTCTGTTAACCCATCTTTATTTTTTACATCTATACTTCTCATAATCATTTTTCCTTTCTTATCTGTTATTTGTTATTTTTATGACTATGCAAATCTCTTATTCTTTGTACTACTTTGATACTATCACCTTAGCACTATTATAGTACAAAGTCAAGATATTTTACATTGTTTTCTATATTTAATAATGTGCTCAAAAGAAAAATAGACATATCATTTACTGTATTAAGTATCCTATAGCTATCTTGCATAAATCATACATTTTCAATTGGTTATTACAAACAAAATTATTGCGAATAAATTGAATTTATACATTATTCCTTATATTTAGATTTTATAGATGCTTTATTAAATTAATATAAACTTATTATGAATTGTTGACTTTTCTATGTTATAACCTTTAAAACCTGCCTTTGTTTTAGTATAATAGTTATTATCCAGCTTAGTGAGGAGATGATAATTTATGTATTGTTCTAAATGTGGCTATCAGTTAGAAGATGGCACGAATTTTTGCAGAAAATGTGGTAGTAAAAATATATATAATAATTTAACACCTAATGAAAAAAAATCAAACTTAGATTTAAATACTACTTCAAAAGAAACTAATAATATAGAAAATAACACTATAGAAATTAAGCCTAAAGAAGTTACTAGTAAGCGAGCTAATTCAAAAAAAATTGATACTAAACAAACTAAACCTAAAGGTTTTATTGTCCTTGGTATTTTAATACTATTATTATCTGTAGGCTTTGGTAGCTATTACATTTCGGTTACAAAATTTTTCTCTGATAATTCTAAAAAATTGGAGGATACAACGCCAAAAAGTAAGGTTACCCCTACTGATGCTCCCCCTAAAAAAGATGCTATTATAAAACCAGATGTTCCTGCACCTACAGATAAAACTGATATAAGCAACATGGATTCCCCTGATTATTATATCTTTCCTAAAAGCGGAAGTGAAAAGCTAATAGAAGCTGATGTTTCTAAATTAATCAAAGAAAACTTAACCTTAGCTAGAAATGAAATTTATGCTAGACATGGACTTGTATTTAAAGGTGAACAGTTTAAGAGCTATTTCAGTAAAAAATCTTGGTATACACCAAACCCTAACTTTAAAGGTTCTGATGGAGAACTAACTGATGTAGAAACATATAATATACAATTAATTCTAAAATATGAAAATTAGTCATATCATTCATTAAAGATTTACAATTTTGCCACCTCTTTGTCATTAAAATGTATTATCCTATAAATACAGTATATTTTAAATTGAATATAAAGTTCACAAGTCACAAATAAAATATACATATTTGGAGGAAATAATAATGAAAAAAATAAAAAAAAATAAATTTAATAAAATTGCTGCACTAGCAATCATAGTATCTGTATCTAGTTCAGGATCACCAGCTTATGCACTTACGACCTCAAATAATAAATCATCAAATACTAATACTTCAAATTTACAACATTATAAAAATGGTGTTAATATTATAGGGAAATTAGATAACCTTGTTACCGCGGGCAGTATTAATAAATTCCAAAAGGCCGCTGTGATAAATTATCTTGTAACTTATAAACAACCAATGCCAAACTCAAATATTGATAAATTATCCACTACTGGAACAGTTACTAAAGCTGAAGAAGCTATTATATCCAATCTTTTTGAAACTTATAACCTTTCTATTTCAAAAGCCATTAAGGATAATTTCAGCTCTAGGTTAGGCACACTTGTAGACTTAGACACTATTACCGAGTTCCAGAAAAAAGAAATTATGAATTTATATCCTACTTCTAAAACCGACACAGGGGAATTGCTAGATATTAATACCCTTGTTAGCAGTAACACTATAACTAAAGATCAAGAAACTACTGTATTAAATAGCTTTATGTATTGTAAAAAATCAACCTCTAAAACTATTAATGACATTTTATTGTCCAAACTTGATAAGTTAATTTCATTGGGAACTATCAATGCTGTTCAAAGGGCAGCTGTAATAAATCTTGCTAAAATTCCCAATAATGATTCACAAAAACTAGAATTGCATAGAAGGCTAGATACCCTTGTCGCTGTAGGCACAATAACTAAAGACAATGAGAGCAAAATAATAAATGCTTTAGTTTAAAGTAAATAAAATAATGTATTGACATATATATGCATAGATGATAATATAATTTATGTTGATGGAACGTTTTCATTAACGTCATCTATGCAGATGTGGCGGAATTGGCAGACGCACTAGACTTAGGATCTAGCGCTTTACGGCGTGCAGGTTCAATTCCTGTCATCTGCACCAAAAAAGCATTCATTTTATGAATGCTTTTTTTTATTCTTCTTTATCATCTACGTATAAACAGGTATCCGGTGTCCTTGCCACGTGGATGGCACTATATTTTAGAAATCCCTCATCCATATTTAACTCTAGCATTCCTGTTTCATTTAAATATTCAACATAGGACCTTAGCATTCTTACTATGATGGTATATCTATATCTGCTTTTTATATGAATATTAAAACTTTCAATGACAGCTTTCAGGATATCTTCCATTGTCATAGAACCCTGTATAACATTATATATTGTTGATGCTCGAGCCTTATAGAAATTTATATTATCAGTTATCAGTTCTGTAATATCATCATACATACCTTTGTGCGCCACTACATATTTGCTATATTTAAAATCATAAAGCTTTACTTTACTTTTCAAATCCTCACTAAGGATATAGGCGTAGGGCATTTTAGCACCCCTCATAACTTCATAGCTTATAAGACTATCTGCTAGATACGCAACATCATCAGGAGTAATGATACATATATGTGCCGGACTGTGACCTGGTGTATGAACAACCTTAAATTTACTCCCCCGAACTGCTATACTATCCTGGTTATTCAAAATCATAATGTCTGTTTCACAAACCATATGTCCAAAATGCTCTGTAACTTCAGTTAATGTTTGGCTATTATAATAAAGCTTGAGATTGACTGTGGAACTGCAAATAAGAGCTTCATAGGCTGGCATAGCTATAATACAGTTGTATTTTTTCTTGAAAAATGTATTATTGCCTATATGGTCTATATGAGCATGAGTACATATTATAGCAACTACCTTAAAATTGTTTTCTTCTAGAAGCTTATCTATTCCTTCTCTTTCTCCTTCTGCCCAACCTGAATCCAACATAATAATTTCCTCATGATTAATTTTATAAAAAGGTATGTACGTCATACCCGTATCAATACAAAATGTATTTCCCTTTATTTCTTTTATTTTCATATATTATATTTAGCGATAGTGTAGTTACAAGTACACAAAAACACCAAATAGTCACTTCCCTTCTTTTTATGAGCTTTTATTTTATTATTAACTAAAGTTTTCTTTTTTAGTAAAATTACTATAATATTTAGAAATAACGATAAATATATCAGAGTATAGAACGATGTATGATATAGTGGATTAATCCGTTACTTCGGATTAATCCACTAATTTTTCAACCAATGACACCAGTTCTTCCATGCTATTTACAACATAATCAGGTTCATACTTAAGGAGCATATCCATAGGTAGTGCACTCCAACCAACAAGCACAGACGCAATTCCTGCATTTTTTCCGCACAAAATATCATAGGGACTATCTCCCACAAGTAAGGTTTCCTCTGGTTTTCCTCCCAATTCTTTTAAAGCCATTAATGCTGGGGTAGGGTCTGGCTTATGTACATCCGTACTATCTGCTCCTACAATAGTTTCAAAATAATCCTTAAGTCCGAAATGGTTTAATCCCCTCAAGGCGGAATCATTTAAACGAGAAGTGACAATTCCAAGCTTATAGCCTTGCCTATGAAGCTCTATTACCCCTTCCTTTATCCCGCTATGGATGGAAATTAACTTTTCAAAATTTCCAATTTGAAAATCACGATAGGTTTTAATCCCCTCAACTCCTGCATCCCCAAGCTCTCTATCTAATGTAACTTTTAAAATTTCCCCAAAGTTTTTGATAATCTCCACGTTATTCACTTGTTTGTTTAAGTGTTTTTGATAAGTATGTTTAAATGATTGTATAATTAATTCATTTGTATCTAACAAAGTCCCATCCAAATCAAACAAAATATTTCTAATAGCCATAAATTTTTCTCCTTTTTAACTCTAATATCAGAGTTACTATGATATTTTATATTTATTCTCAATCTCTTATTTGCATTTGTTTTAAAAATTCTTATAGGCCTTATATCCTTCAATAGGTTCTGCTTCTTTAACTCCTCTTAATACTGCTTCTTCTACTACTCTAGCAGCTAATAATCCTACAAGATTCACATCCACTTCAATCTCTCCTGTTCCAAGCGCAAATATAGTATCCCCATCAAACATGGTATGAGAAGGTCTCATTGTTCTAGCATATCCATCCTGTGCCATAGATGCAATTTTCTTTGCCTGAGCTTTTGTAAGCTTAGCATTAGTTACCACAATACCAATGGTAGTATTCATAATAAATGGATTCTCTAATTCACCATACCCACTTATAATCAATTCTTCTGAATTAACAAACCCATCCTTAGAATCATTTAATGTTCCTACAATTATAGTACCAGTCTTTGGATCCACTACATCACCCATGCAATTAACAGCTACTACTACGCCTACCTTTAAATCGCGTACTTGCACGGCATAGGTTGAAAGGCCACCCTTCATAGAAAATTCTGATCCTTTATATTTCCCAACAGTTGCCCCTAGTCCGGCTCCTACATTACCATATATCTCCTTTTCATTTTCTGAATTAACACAGGCTTCATAGCCCATCTTTCTATCTGGTCTTACCTTACTATCACCAATACTTAAGTCATATAACACTGCTCCTGTTACTATAGGTATCTTTGTTAATCCCGCCTTAAAACCAATATCCTTCTCTTCTAAATACTCCATTATTCCAGTAGCTACATCAAGTCCAAAGGCACTACCTCCTGAAATAAAAACTCCATGAACCACATCTACAAGATTAACTGGATCTAGAAGGTCTGTCTCTCTTGTGCATGGAGCCCCACCTCTAACATCTACTCCTGCAGTTACACCCTCTTTTGCAATAACAACAGTACAACCTGTTACAGCTTTTTCATTTTTTGCATGCCCTAGTTTAAATCCCTCTATCTCATTAAAACTAATTTCTCTCAAGTGAATACACCCTTTCTTTAGAAATTCAGGAAACTATTTCAAACAGCAATTCTTATATTTTTTACCACTTCCACAAGGACAAGGATCATTTCTACCAATTTTAGTATTTAAAGCCTGCTTAGTATTATCTGGAACGGACTGCAGTTGACTTTTTTCTGCATTACGTACCTGAGTTGGACTATGCCCTTTTAAATACCATTGAATAGAATTATTATAAACCGAAGTAAATATCTCTGCCACTTGATTTAGCTGTTCTAAATCTTCCATTTCAAAACTCGATAAAAATTCTTTTAATATCTCATTAAAATCATATCCGATTTTAAAATTAAATTTAATGCCTTCAATGTATCCCATAACTTGCTGTTTTGAAACTTCAAAATTATCACACAGATAATTAATTAGTTTTCTATCATATTCGTTCCACTCCACGAAATCAACTTTAGAGGCTTCTATTACTTGCTTTTCAGTAAGAGAAAAATAATCTAAATTGCTTTTCATTTTATGCTGAGAAATTAACTCATCTATACTCCTAATATCTTCTAAATACCAGTAATCCTTATGAAAATTCACTTCATTATCTTTTATGGAACTTTCATATATAATATTAAAAATATTAACCATACCCAAGTCTTTTTTAATATAATTAGTTATCATATCATAGGTTTTATGGGAAGGTATTGCACCATAATAAAATAAAAGCCCTCTTAAAAGCATATTTACCTTTTCATTTTGCTTTATTGCACCCACAATGGTTATGTCGTTTATTAATGAATTAATACCTTCTAATATATCTTCAGGTATAAAAATATAATTTTGATCATTGTTATCTTTAAAGCAGCCTATTATACCAAATCGTTTTAAGTAAGAAAAGCCCTTAAATAACTCCTCTTTATATTTTAATATCCCCTTATGTTTTACCATGTTTTTAACTAATTTATATTCAATATCAGTAAATTTTTTTAATATTTCTGAGAGTAATCCTTTAATATTACCCTCAAGAGCCTCAGCAAGCTTTTGCTTATTTAATGAGCTGATACCTGAAATATGTAAATCTTTCCTTATATCATCTAAATCATTTTTAGTATATGTAGCAAGAGTTTCATTTAATGAAACCTGTTTGTTTAAGTTTGAAAAGCCTTTATAAAAGCTTTTAATTCTTAATTCTTCTAAATATTCAATAGAGTGCTTAAAGTTGTTTATTAAATTATCTAGTTGATTACGGTTCATTTATATCACCACCAATTACTTTATTATATCGTTTTTTCTTACCTTATGCACTATTTACCTAAACACTACAATTAGTATTCTATAAAACCAATTCAAATCCAACACCATTTTTTTGAATTTTTAACTATTCACACAATATTAATTATTATTTAAAAATAACTCTTTACAAATACATATTACCATGTTATTATATATTTACAAACAAGATTTAAACCAATATAAAAAGTGGAAATGATTCCACTTAGATATTTACTTTCATTAGAGATACAAAATAATTTGCTAATAGAAAGGGGATAGTCCAATGGTCCATATTAAATTTTTAGAGGGTAGTACAAATTTATAAGTAAGAGGTCTTTAAGATATGTAAAAGACATAGAACAATACTTTAATTGAAAAAATAATTACTATGCTCGACTTAGTTAAAAATTAAATATAGTATATATTAAAAGGTAGTTCGTAAAATGAACTACCTTTTTTCTGTTGCATATTTTATATTCCAGCCAATTGGTCCAAAAACTTTGGAATCCCATCTTTAAGAATCTGATGATAAACTTTTAAAATATCACTCAATTCCGCAGGATTCGCTCCCAGTAGAGTTTGCATGACAATACCATCTATAGCGCCAATAAGCAGAGATGACAATGCCTTATTATATTTAGTAGGTGCCTTCCCGTACATATGCTGCATTAATTCTTCTGTTCTACCTACCCATTCTTGATATTTCTCCTTGAATTTTTCTTTAAGTTCAGAATTACCCTGAATGGCTTCCTGAGCCAGATATAACTGGATACGATTTTCATCAGTCTTTTCAAATCGTTTTACTATATTTTCAAAAATTTCTTCAACAAGCTCCTCGCGACTGCGTTTTATCCCCTTAGATTTCTCAGCTATTCGCAGTGTTTCCGAAAGGCTCTCATCCATAACTTCATAGAGAATATCTTCTTTGCTTTTGTAATAATGGTATATAGCCCCGGTGCTAAGACCTGCTTCTTCAGCGATCCCTCTCATGGTGGCACCCGCTATACCACTTCGACTAATTACACTCTTAGCCGCTTGGACAATTCGTGATTTCCCCTCTATTGACATGCGTTATTTACCTCCAAACCTATTGTTTTCCCTCCCATTATAGCATATTGCTTACATTTCATCTCCTCTATAAAAATACAAGATTTCATCATATTTTATAATATAGATTTTATTTACAGTTATATATTGACAATGACATTAGAGATGCTATACTAATATTATACCGAACGCTTGTTATGTTTTCGTTTACATTTAAAAATAAAATTACATTATTAATCTTACTTCGCAGTGTACTAAATATTAGTATTCTGTGTATTTTGGGTTCATTGAAAAAAAAGGGGGACATTATTATGAATATTCCTGTATGGAAGTATATACTTTCCATGGCTTCGTACTTTACCCTACTCCTGGTTATCGTAGGTTGCATGCGTAAATACTATAAGTTTTCGAATTGGTTCTGGCTTGCATCGCTATTAACTTTTCCAATTTGGCTTATGTCAGGAGGGGTAGTAGGCTGGTTTCGTTGGTTTAAAATCATAAGCGTTATCCTTCCCACCATATTTTTAGGATTTTCTCGAGTTGCCGCCTATGAAAAAAAGAAAGGCAAGTTCTGGACAGCCCTTCAAAAAGACTGGGTGCTTGGGGTACTCTTCGGTGTTCTATTCCTTAATATTATGGAAGCCACTGTGAAAGATCTGCAAACGGGCAACTACTTTAACTCACTTTGTGGTTTCCTACTTTGCGTAACCATGCCCTATGCTCCAAAGTTTTGGAAGCTATCCACAGAGCGCGGCGACCGTGGCGATCTACTCGCATATACTACAATTGCTTGGAACTTCCTATATACTACCTGGAATTTGTGCTTTGTGTATGGTGAGAGTCCTAATTTCTTTGCAAGTTCAGTATGTATCCTTTTGGCTGCAGAGATATATCCGCTTATCAAAGGACGTCCAGAACTTTACATTACTTCTAGGGTATATACACTAGCAACACACATGCTATTTCGTGCCTGCCTGCCTAACCTGTTCCCTGCAGTAATGGATTCCTCATCATGGTTTAACCCAAATATTTTGAAATACTGGGGTATCATAAATGCAATATTGATTATACCATATGTATTCTGGCACACTTGGCAGCTTCACACAGGAAAATCTGAGACCCGCTTCCGCCGTGGACACGTTGAATCCATAAGTTCATAAACTACTTATACCCTTGAAGTTTAAAATATAGGGGTTATACTCTAAGCAAATTTGCTAATAAATATTGGGGGGCGTTTTTCTGTGAAAATAATTAAAATGTCTGTTAAGACCTTTGTCATAAGCATCTGTTTATTTATGATAATGGTGTCTTCAGTATCTGCTAAACCTAGTAATGGGTTTACTGCTAATAATCATAAGGCGTTAGGAACTTGGCAAGGTATTGTAGATGGGAAACAAGGAGAGGGGTCATTTTTTTATCGGTTTAGTTTTCGTGAGGATGGAACAGTTACAGTTATCAAGCAATATGGCGGTCATGACGAAAAGGAAGATAAAACCTGGAAGAAAAATGGTGATAATCTTCAAATCATTAGTGGTCCAAATGCTAATATAGTTGATTTTGATAAAGGTGACCAAGTTCTATTTAAATTTATTGATGCGAATACTATTGAATATAAAGATGGTTTTTACGAAACGGATTTTAAAGAACATAAAAATGGTATAGCATTCGTTCATTGGATATTAATCTTAGTAGTTTTGATGGCTCTTAATGAAATTTTTAGAAGGTTTAAATTTCCAACTATTATATTTTACTTTATTTTACCCTTTGCACTAATACCATTATGGGCTAGTCATGGTGTCAGTTACTGGTTTAAATGGGCGAAAGTATATTCAGTTGTAACGGCATGTATATGGTTCACCTGTATGAGATATACAAAACTGAGCAAAAAGGTATTTCCTAGATTAATTGCTGGAATGTTTATAGCCCTCAATATTACTGAAGCTGTAACCCAGGATTTCTCACTAGGATATGCACCAAATATTTTAAATGGAATTGCAGGTATTCTTTCTATTATCACACTCTTCTATGGATGGAAGGGTATACATATCGATAATAGCAAGCAGCATGACATGGTTTGGCCTAAGATGACTATTTTGTGGATACTCGCTTATGATGTTTGGAACTTTGTTTTCGTATATCTTAACTTCCCAGGCTCTGCATCAGCACAATTCATGGTAATTCTTTCTTGCACTATTCCATCACTCTTTATTAAAAAGGGTACTTGGCTTCAGGCTCGTGCTTTTACTTTAGCAGCATGGTTTATGTATTATTTTACAGCACCTCGCTTTACAGAATCAATGCAGCTTCATGTACCTAGAAATGCCTCATTAAGCATGATCGTAGCATTAATCAGTATCGCTTTAAATATTATATGTGCTGTAGCCTTCTTTAGAAATATACGCAATGATAAGAAAGCTTCTAATGTGAACCTATTTGGTTTTACCGAATAAGTCGAATAAAATAGCAACAGAAACTACAAAAGTTTTTGTTGCTATTTTTTTTCATTTAATCCAGTATTCTTTTTCTTTTACGAGTGGCACTTTCCTTATGTATAATTATTAGATCTCCAAGCAGTGTTCCAAACATAGAAATGAAGGTATATATAAAACACCAAATTAGAAAACTTGAATTAAATACAGTAAATGTTACAATCAACCAAATTACACAGTTAATGATTAAAATAATAATCATTTTCTTAAATATAAGTTGCATTATTAATGACGTTAGAACAACTAATAATGGGAATGTAAATAAGATCATTGACATTGATTCATTAGTATAAATATTAAAGATGCTAAACATATCATAATCACCACCTTCATTTATCCTTATAATTAAATTTTACTTACTTTTTTATATAATACAACTCATGAAACTCATAACGCATATTTTAGTACACAAACGGAATATATTTGCATAAACTTCTTGACTTCTTTAAACCCATCTTGAACTTCCCATTCATTTTTAGCTACACTTAAACATTAATAAAGGCTATATATAAATCCCCTGATTCTTTCTTTTATACTTAATAGTTTTATATAAACATTGAAAGGATACTCCTTAGCATCATGGTAAGAGTACCTGTTATAAAACAGGTATTTAAATATTTTTCATCGATATTCTATAATATATATTGATAAAAAAATAGAAAAAAATATTTATAGATAAAAAAATTGTATATTTTACAGGATTAAAAACAATTCTATATAATATATAATAAATTAAATTTGCGAGGTGTATCCCTATGCTAACAAAAACTGATTCAATCTGCTTAACTTGGCATGAAGTTTTAATAAAGAATGGAATTAATCCAAGAGTATCAAAATCATTGATTGGTTTTACATCATGGAACCAAAAGGAACTTCCTGATAAACTTGGAAAGCATATTACTGATATATTAAAAGAATATAGTGGAAAGGTAATTGTAAAAGATGTTATTGGTACTAAATATAACGATATCGGATTATTATTTTTAAATACTGAAATACCCGAAGATGTGGCAACTAATGTTTTTGATACGATTATGAAATATGAGCAAGAGGATGTTTATGATATTTAACAAATAAATTAAGTGAAACTAAAAAGTATAAGATTATATCAATAATAAATTAAATACGGAGGGAAACAAATGAAAAAAATATTAGTAACAGGAGCATTAGGTCAAATAGGCTCAGAATTAGTAATTAAAATGAGAGAAATTTATGGTAATGATAATGTAATAGCTACTGATCTAAGAAAGCTAGAGGGCAGCCCAGTAGTTACTACCGGCCCTTTTGAATTATTAGATGTAACTGATCATAAAACTATGCTTGAACTTGCTAAAAAATATGAAATAGATACATTAGTTCATTTAGCAGCTTTATTATCAGCAACAGCTGAAGCGAAACCTCTTCTCGCTTGGAATTTAAATATGGGCGGACTTGTAAATGCTTTAGAAGTTGCTAGAGAATTGAATTGCCAGTTCTTTACACCAAGCTCTATAGGTGCCTTTGGTCCATCTACACCTAAAGATAATACTCCTCAAGATACAATTCAAAGACCAACAACTATGTATGGTGTAAACAAAGTTGCAGGAGAATTATTATGTGATTATTACTTTAAGAAATTTGGAGTTGATACAAGAGGCGTACGTTTCCCAGGACTAATTTCTTATGAAGTTCTTCCAGGAGGAGGAACAACTGACTATGCTGTTGATATATATTATGAAGCATTAAAGTCAGGTAAATACACTTCATTTATTAGTGAAGGAACGAAGATGGATATGATGTATATGCCAGATGCAATAAATGCAATTATTAAAATAATGGAAGCTGATGGATCAAAATTGATTCACAGAAATGCATTTAATATAACAGCTATGAGTTTTGAACCAGAAGAAATAGCTGCTGAAATTAAAAAACATATACCAGATTTTACTATGGATTATAATGTAGATCCAATAAGACAAGGAATTGCTAATTCATGGCCAAATTCAATTGATCCAACTTGTGCCAAAAATGAGTGGGGCTTTAAAACTGAATATGATTTGGCAAAGATGACTACTGATATGCTTGAAAAATTAAGTGCTAAAGGAATTGGCGCTAAATAACATTAAAAATAAGGCACATGAAAATAAACTCGCCTACTGTTCTATAACAATAAATTAATAAAAAGGTACATTATAATAATATGTAATGGAGGAAATTGAAATGGAAAAAAGCACATTAAAAAAAGAAATTGGCTTATTATCAGCAAGTGCAGTTGTTATAGGCATGGTTATAGGTTCTGGAGTATTTTTTAAACCTACGGCTATTTATACTGCAACGGGAGCACCGGGACTCGGAATGATTGCATGGATTGTAGGAGGATTAATAACTATAGCGGGAGGACTTACGGCAGCCGAAGTGGCAGCTGCAATACCTAAAACTGGTGGAATGATAGTTTGGCTTGAGGAAGCATATGGAGAAATTTGGGGATTCTTATTGGGTTGGGTTGAAACAGTAATATCTTTCCCAGCCAATATAGCTGCACTTTCAATAATATTTGCAACGCAAGTTGTTTCTTTGTTAGGTTTCAATGATGGAATGATAGTTCCAATTGCAATATTAGGAACTATATTTTTAATAGGTATGAACAGTTTAGGTGCAAAAGTTGGTGGAAATATTCAATCTATATTTACAATAGCTAAAATGGTTCCCATATTAGGAATTATTATTTTTGGATTTATTAACGGTAATGGCGGGGTGGTAAGGTTATTTCCAATATCAGTTGCTACCCACCCAATAGCTACAAGTTTAGGTTCAGCACTTTTGGCGACAATGTTTGCTTATGATGGTTGGATACACATTGGAAACATATCAGGGGAATTAAAAAATCCAAAAAAAGATTTACCGAGAGCAATTGTTGGTGGACTATTATTTGTAATGGCTGCCTATATATTGATTAACATGGCATTTCTATTTGTAATGCCTGCCTCTGCACTTGCAGCAACAAAAACACCAGCTACAGATGTAGCAACAATACTCTTTGGAGCAGCTGGTGGAAAAGTTATTACCGTTGGAGTTTTGATATCAATTTTTGGAGCTTTAAATGGTAATATACTAACAGGAATGAGAGTACCATATGCTATGGCACTAGAAAATAAATTACCAGGCAGCAAATGGTTAGCAAAAGTAAATCCTAAAACTGGTACTCCAATCAACTGTGGTATATTAATTGGAGTTATTGCAATTTTTATGACATTACTTGGAAATTTTAATCAACTTACAGATTTATTAGTATTTGTACTTTGGATTTTTTATGTTATGACATTTATTGCAGTAATGGTTCTTAGAAAGGAGCAACCAGATCTTGTAAGACCTTACAAAGTACCTTTATATCCAGTAGTTCCTTTGATAGCTATAATAGGTGGAGCTTATATAATAATAAACACAATGTTTACTCAACCTATGAATGCAGGATTAGGCCTTTTAGTTACAGTAATAGGATTACCTATATATTTTATGAAAAAAAATATATCTTCTAAATAAAAAGTTAAAGCAATTTCAAAATAATTTATATAACAAAAGGCAATCCATTAGTAAATTAATTTTTACTAATGGATTGCCTTTTTTGCTTCAATGCCTTATTTGTAATTTTTATATGTCCACTTTACTTACAGTACGAGGCCTTCCTTTGATAGGTCTATTTTGTAATTGTTGGAAAACCAATTCACCTTTATTATTTAATATTTCTACAAAAGTAGATATATCAACTATATTGATAATTCCTATATCATCCTTTGTCATTCCCTCAATACTACAAAGAGTACCCACGATATCCATGGCCCTCATCTTTGTTTTCTTACCTGCATTAATATGTAATTTCATGATTTCTTTGCTTAGCTCTGCGCCTTTTGCTTCTTTAACTTCAGGTCTTGTATTCATCTTATCTTCAAATTCTTCTTTGGCATCATCTACAGTTTCCACTTCTGGTCTTGTCTTAAGTGGAATCTCTTTACCGATATATTCTTCTATATCATCTAGGTATCTATTTTCATTTTGGGTCACAAAAGTAATTGCGCGGCCCAGCTTTCCTATGCGACCAGTTCTTCCTATCCTATGAACATAGCTTTCCTTGTCTTCCGGTATATCATAATTAATTACAAGAGTAATGTCATCTATATCTATTCCTCTAGCTGCAACATCTGTAGCTACCAAATATCTAAAATAACCACTCTTAAAATCATTCATTACTCTTAATCTATCACTTTGTTCCATACCACCATGTATTTTCTTACAAGTATAATGAAGCTTAACCATCTCATTATAAACCTCATCTACCTTTATTTTTGTATTGCAAAATATCATACAGCTATCTGGGTTTTCTACTACAGTTATATCGCTTAAAAGCACTATTTTACCCTGTTCATTTACGTCATATCTTTCTTGACATATTCTATCTGCCGCTTTATTTTGGTCCTCTATGTCAATGCGGATAGGATCTTTCATATATCTTTTGCATAAATTCTCTATATCTTTTGGCATTGTAGCTGACAATAACATAGTCACACGCTCTTTTGGAAGGCCCCTTATTATTGTTTCTATCTGATCTACAAATCCCATATTAAGCATTTCATCAGCTTCATCTATTACAAGATACTTTATATTTGATGTATCAAAGGTCCCCTTATCTAAATGATCCATAATACGACCAGGTGTTCCAACTACTATATGCGTTTTTTGTGCAAGTTCTTTTTTCTGATTATAAAAAGGGGACTGCCCATAAATTGCAGCTACTTTAAGTCTTTTAAATCTACCTATATTAAAAATATCTTCTTTGACTTGGATAGCAAGTTCTCTTGTCGGTGTAATCACTAGAGCTTGAGGTTTATTTTCTTCCCAATCTACGAGCTGACAAATAGGAATGCCATAGGCTGCAGTCTTCCCGCTTCCCGTTTGGGACTTTACTACTACATCCTTTTGTGACAGCACAGCAGGTATAACATGTTTCTGGACTTTTGTTAAATTTTTAAAGTTCAACATAGTAATTGCTTTTAATAAGTCACTGCTTAATTTAAAGTCTTCAAATTTTTCTTTTATCATATGATCCTCTCTTTTCTTATATTTCCACAACTGTTAACATCTCTAGGTTGTTTAGTTATTTTTTTCTTTGTTTCTTTTTAGTAGCTTTTACCTGCTTTTTATTTTTTTTGTTTTTATTATTTTTATTCATCTTATTAATGCCTTGCATGAATTGTGATTTAGGCTCACTACTACTCTTAGTAAAGCATCTCCAGCACCCTAACTCTTCTATAGTATCCACAACAAATGAATATCCTTCATCTTTTAATTTTGGGAATTTTGTTTTATCATGAATTTTAATAGCCCCATCCACTTCTTCTAAAGATATGCATTCCTCATCTATTAGTTCATCCTCATATGCTTTTTTTATGTGTTCATATAATTCACTAGGACCGACTTCACAGGAATCATATATAAGCTCATTCCAAACTTGTGAAAATTCTCTCTCAAGTTTTCCTTCAAATAAAGTCTTATAGTATTCAATAACTTCACCTTGAGATATAACACCCTCACCGAGTAGTACAATAAAGGATTTAATAGCAGCACATCTAACATATTCATTAACATTGCTATCTTCCACTAATCTCTTTATTGGCTCTGTGTCTCCCCCACAAACTGAAGCTAAAATTTTATGTAAATCCTCTGTAAGAAAATCACCAAAAATATCATCTGGAATTTCCTTTGGTAAACTAATTAAATCTATAATTGGCTTAAAACTTTGCTTTTCTCTAAACTGTGCCAATAAGAAAGTTGCATATATATGTGCAAAATAATTAGGTTTATCTAAAATCTCCTCATAATTTTCTTTGGCATTTTTTAATATCTCAAGTAACTCAGGTATAAATTCTTCCCTGCGGTTAATTATCTCCTTTAATTGTACTTCTGGAAACTTCCCGTTATTATACTCAATTTCTTTAATTAATTCATTCATTAAATAAAACTCCTTCTTCATTTGAATTTAAACTAAATTCCACATTAATACTCCCATATTGGGATTAAGCTTGTAAATGACTCTACTTTACACTTTATTATATCCTGTTTTCTTATATTGTGCACTATTTACCTAAACGCTATAATTAACATTATACAGATTTAATTAAAATATTTTAATTCATTTAGTGAACCTTTTATATTCTCATACGTAGTAAATAGTGAAAGGGGGCAAGGTTTTGGATGATAAGTTAATTTGGATAATTTTTGATACTGATAAAAATCAAGGCCTCCACCTGTTTATAGAGAAATACAAAACTCCTCTTTATAAGCTTTGTGTAAATTTGCATAAAAATAGCACTAATGCTGAAGATTTATTTCAAGATACTTGGATAAAAGCTTTTAAATATATGAATGACTTTGACAGAAGTAAAAATTTTGAACCTTGGCTCTTTACAATTGCTGTTAATCTATACAGGGATACTTATAGAAAGGTTAAAAGATGGTTTTCAAAATCTATAGATTTCTTTGATATTAATGAAAAAAACATTGTAATGGATAATATAAAGGCGACTACTTATCTTCCTGAGGAATCTTATGATAATTCCCAAAATAAAGAGCAGTTACAAAATGCTGTCAATAATTTAAAAGACGTATACAAAATGGTAATCATACTATTTTACTACAATGGACTAAAGCAAAATGAAATTTCAGAAATTCTAAAAATACCGGTAGGAACTGTAAAATCTAGATTAAATAAATCTAAAAAATTATTAAAAGAATATATGGAGGCAATAACTATGGAGGATAAATATTTAGAAGATCTTCTCTTTGAGCTGGGTAATGAAGATATTAATCTTCCTATAAATTTAGTTCAAACTACCAAGGAAAAAATAAATAACAAGCACTTTTTATCTATACTATGTATATCAATTTTTTTAAATCTTATTACACTTGTAAGTTTAATTGTTATTGTATATTTTAAGTTTAATTTTAAAGGTGTTATAGGATTATTTGTTTTATGGAGTTTTATTTCAAGCTTATCTATATTACCTGTAGTATTTATCAATGGACAGTCCAAATTAAAATTCACAAGCATTATACGAGGAGTGATTTAAATGAAAAATTCAAAAAAAATATTTTTTATTCTTATAACATTGCTTTCCCTATTCATTTTATCTATTGTTATTCTAGGTATATTTGGTGTAGCCTCAGATTATAGTTATGCAAATGGAAATATCGCTGAAATTATTCCGCCACTTATAATACTACCTTTAATGTTTTTATTATTCTTTGGAACAATTTATTTAATTGGTCGTTTTGTATTTAAAGATTCAAAGCAAAGAGGTATGGATCCTTGGCTTTGGACCACAATAGCAATATTTGTTCCAAACCTTATGGGTTTAATAATATATCTCGTAGTAAGGAATTCCTACACTAAGAAAATCTGCTTAAGCTGTGGAAAAACTGTAGATGAACACTTTATGAATTGCCCCTTCTGTGGATATAAACTTAAAGAGAATTGTAATTCCTGTGGAAGCGCTGTAGATCCCGAATGGAATGTTTGTCCCAAATGTGCGGCTAAATTAAAGTAAATATTAAAAAGGGGCTGTCTCAAAATGATTATAAAATCATTTGAAGAGGCAACCCCTTTTCTAATTAATTCATGCCACATTTCTATGAATATTTAAACTTGCTAATATATCTCCCTCATGTTAAAATTGTATTTTAAGTTAAAAAATGTATTTACAGAGGAGATGTAGTTACATGAGAAAAACAGCAATATTTAGTATCATTGCAATTTTATCCACGTCTCTATTTATGGGTTGTGGAGCAAAAAATAATGATAAGGTTTCCGTTGTTACTAATAATAAGGATTCCGTTGTTAATTCTGAAAATGAAAAATTAAAAGAAGTAAGTTCAAAAACCGATACATTGTTTACTGATTTCTTTGGAGCAGGTAAATTCAGTGGGTATGTGTATGTTACCAAAAATGACTCCATTATTTTAGACAAAGGTTATGGAAAGGCTGATTTCGAAAAGGGAATAAGCAATACATCTCAAACTAAATTTGATTTGGCGTCTTTAACAAAGCAATTTACTGCCCTTTCTGTATTGCAGCTCCAAGAAAAAAAATTGCTTAACGTGAATGATAAAATTGATAAATATTTACCTCAGTTTCCACATGGAAATGAAATAACAATTCATCAATTATTAAATCATACTTCTGGATTGCCAGAACATCCTGATAAATTTGATATAAGAAAATTTAGACCTTCAAGTAAAATAGACACTGCAGTTGCAAAAAAAATGGAAGTAACTCTAGACTTCGCACCAGGCTCAAGTTTTGGTTATAGCAATACAGGATATATTTTATTAGGTTATATTATCGAAAAAGCATCTTCTAAAACTTTAGATGATTATTTTGCTGAAAATATTTTCAATCCACTAGATATGAAAAATACCGGCTTTCAAAATGAAAGCTCTTTTATTGATAACTTGGCTGTAGGGTATTTATCTTATAAAAAAGATAAAGCAGAAACATCTTGGACTGAAACAAATATTGGAGTAGTTCGTGGGTCTTCAGGGCTCTGTTCTACAGTAGAAGATTTGATAAAATGGGATAAGGCTTTGACAAATAAAAAACTTATAAATAAAGAATCCTATGATAAAATGTATACACCTTATAAAAATAATTATGGCTATGGCTGGTATGTATTTAAAGATTCAAATGAAAAGACTTACTATGAGCATTATGGAGTAGGTTCCGGCTATAGAAGTTATATACTTAGAAATGTGGAAGCAAATACTACAGCTATAATTGTAAGCAATTTCGGAGATGTGCCTTTTGGGGAGATAACCTCTTTATTAAAGGATTATATTAAATAGAAAGAGCTATCTCTAAATAGAAATTAATTTCTATTTAGAGATAGCTCATTTTTATTGCTTTTCTTATGGAATAATTTGAAAAGAGGATATCTTTTCTAAAAATCATCAGTCTTTAATGTATTTATTAATTGTAGCTGCGCCTTCTTTGTTTGCATGATAGTAAACTTTTAAGACCTTTTCCTTATTCATTTCAAACCTTGTTTCTTCAAGAAGGCCATTAGCTTCAGCTGTCATTAATGCTGTGATTACATCATCTCTATTAAGTGCTTTGAAATTACCATATTCACCTTTTAAAACTTCAATAACCTCTTCTGCACAAGCTTCTTTAACTTTTGTAAAATGTTTTAAAATAGCATAATTAAGAGCTTTCATACTAAATTACCTCCTTTTTTCTAAACAAATCCATAGGATTCATAGAGATTACTAAGATACCAACCATCATTAATACAGCAGCAGCCCAAGCGATAGGAGGTAATGACCAACCATCTAGACCTGCGAATATGCCAAGTATTATCCAACAACAGAATGGACCCCAGAAGGAATATGTACCATTACATGCCATACCAAGAGCGGCACCACACATACTGTTGCCCTTATACCAGCTCATATATGAAACAAATGCACAAAGACCAGCTAAAGCAAACCAAATCATAGCAGGACCACTTGTAAATGCCTGAACAACAAGATTAGTTGAAAGACTAACACTTCCTGCCATCATACCCAAAACAGGAATTAAAATAATTAAGTTTGAAATACCTGATATTGTCTGACGAATAGTAATACCAATCTCAGAGTCAATCATAGATGTCCCGTAACCAGCTACACAACCTTCAAAACCCCAACCAAGAGCCGCTATGAAAGCAATACAAACACCTAAGAACATACCTTTTGGTGCATCTCCAGCAATACTTGTACTACCAATCATAAAGCTAGCAACAACACAAATAGCAATACCAAACATCATACGCTTGGTTAACTTTTGTTTGTATAATATTCTACCTAAAATTGCACCAATAGCTGGACAAAGGGCAGTAATAGGAATAACAATTGATCCAGCCATCTGAAGACCAACAACATATGCTGTGCTGGAAATAGGGCCTCCTACAAGAGCCGCTAAAATCATTACACGACCTGGAGTAGTATTGATACATCTAAAGAAATCTCCAAGTTTACCTTTAACCCCTGCATAAAGTAATGCCCAAACAGCACTACAAGTATCATTTACCGCACTACCAATTGCACCTAGTAAATATGTAACAGCAAAAGCAGATAACCCTGCTGTATTAAGACCGTACCAGTCACCCCACGTTCCCTTAGACATACCTAAGGTCAAAAATGCTGAATAGAATCCATACATAAGACCTGAAAATAAAGCGATTGAGATTCCTTTTTTGAAAAATTGTGATGATAACTTCTTTTTAGCAGCAACTGCAGACGCATCAAGTGATACTTTCACTTCGCTCATAAACAAAAACCCCCTCTTTGAAATATTTTTAATATAGTAGCATTAATTTATAATTTATAATGAGCACTTTTTTAATATGGCCATTAGAAATTTCTTTGCATAATTTTATATAACTTTAATTACCTTAGAATTTAACTTTGCCTAGCAAGGAATTAGAAACCGTTTTCTTAAAAAAAATCCGTGCCTAACTCTTAGAACTGAACCCATTCTTAATATACCTTAATAAGACGCTTTTTCATGGCATAAAGTGCAATTTTTTACTGGATTATATCCGCCATTTTTCTGAAGTTTTTGTACTATCGTTATTTTATTGCACTAATAGCTTAATTATAAGACTTTAACTGAAATTTCATTCTTTTTTCAATCATACCGCCCAGACCTACTCAGTTAGGAACCTAATCTTTATTCCATTTTTCAGCATAAAAAAATAACCCCATTGAATGGACACAACTCTTTTTTAGTTGTGTCCATTCAATGGGGTGTATTTCAGATATCTAAACATATTTTCTATATAGCGGTTATGGCAATCTAATTTTTTACCATATCGGCAATAGAATAATCTGATGAAACAGTGATTGCGTTGACATTCTTCTGAAAACGTTGGTATCTTACACTGCAATAGTCCAAAAAATCGTCTCCGCTATAGTGTCTAATCATGGCCCATACCATCCAAAGTAAATCCTGCGCTACCATATAGCATTTTATTTTTAATACTTCTTCAGGTGTAGGAGCCTCTTCATAATATTCTAAAAGAAGATATTCAATTGCATCTTCGCTTAGTCTAGATTCAAGAATGTACGCAGCCACATCCCAACTTGGGTCGTTCATTCCAGAATATTCCCAGTCTACAAGGTAAGTTCTGCCATTATCATCGGCCACAAAGTTTTCGGGCACTGTGTCGTTATGACAGGGAACAGAGATTGTCCTTTTTATATTTTCTTGCATAAAAAGGACCAATTGATTTTTCAATGCCACATAGTCAAAGAAAAAACCACCCTTAAGTTCTTGAATAATTTTTTCGTATTTAGTAAGCTCCGTTTGCCAATCGAAGGAATTTGGAAAATGTTTTGGGTTAGAATGGGTTTTTTTCATTAGAGCAGAAACAGCTCTCAAATTTGTTAGAGCACTTGGATCTGTTTGAGCAATATTTTTGCTATTTTTAATGAATATACTGATTTTAATCCCGCTATCCTCATCAAAAAAAACACACTCAGAATTCATGCCAAACCCCCAGGCGATATGATTATTATGTTTTTCGATTTTTCTGTCAATCATCAAATTGGTCATTCCGCCCGGTTGACGAACAACATACTCTATTCCCTTGATATTCATAAGGTAATTGTAATTAGTAAGGCCACCTGCAAACCTTGACTTATCGAACATAATACTATCATCATTAAAAACGAGACGTAATTTTTCTTGTACTAATTCTTCCATTTTCATTAATATTTCCACCACACATATTTCAATCTATTATTTTCTTTGATTTTAAAGTTCACTTTAATTTAAATTTTCTTAACATTTTCTACTAAAAGCTCCTAATATTAAGTATCGATAGTCTATCACACTGTTTCCTAATTGTAAAGTGTATTTTTGCAGAATAAATGTTGAATATGTTACTATTATAGCACATTTTTATCTTAAAGAATAAAAAGCTAAAAGAACTCTACTTTTAAAGTAGCTTATTGTTCAAGAAAAACAATATTGTACAATATAAGATTTTAACTTGATACAATAGTGCTAAAACTATATATTATTTCTGCAATAAACTAATTGTTCTGTATGATATCATATGTTATGAGCTTTACTGTAACATCAAAGAATAGGAGGTACATATCATGGAAGGTAAGTTTAAACTGAAGTCAAAAGTTTATTTTAATAAGGAATCTATGCAACTTTTAGAGCAGATTAAAGGTACCCGAGCATTTATTGTCTCGGATTCTATAATGGAAACACTGGGATATCTTCAAACTGCTGTAGATTACCTAGCCAAAGCTGGAATAACATCCATTGTTTTTTCAGGAGTGCGCCCTGATCCGGATGTTAAAGTAGTTACGGAGGGACTAAAACTATATGAGGAAAGTGGTGCAGATGTCCTTGTAGCACTTGGTGGAGGTTCTGCCATCGATACAGCAAAGGGAATTTTGTATTTTTCTTGGAAATTAAAAAGTATAGCGGATGGTGAAATGAATAGGCCACTGTTTATTGCGATTCCCTCCACGAGTGGAACCGGTTCGGAAGTAACGGACTTCACTGTTATTACTTCTGAAGGTACAAAGTTATGTATTGTAGATGAGTTTATAGCACCAGATATAGCAATTCTTGACTCTACTTGTATTCAGCATGTTCCTCAACGTGTGGTTGTAGATACAGGTGTAGATGTTCTAGTTCATGCCGTTGAGGCCTATGTTTCAACAAATGCAACGGATTTTACAGACGCTCTTGTGGAAAAAGCCGTAAAATTAATCTTCGAAAATATTGAGACACTTTACAAGGACCCCAAGGATTCGGATGCCAGGGATCGTGTTCAAAATGCTTCCTGCATGGCAGGAATGGCATTTACGAATACAGGTCTTGGTATAAATCACAGCTTGGCGCATGCCCTTGGAGCAACTTTTCACATTTCCCACGGACGCTCCAATGCCATTTTACTTAGTTCAGTTATGGAATACAACTCCGACTTAAGGGGAAGTGCCAACGGTTATGCTGCAGAAAGATACGCAAAATTGGCCAGGGTTCTGCAACTTCCAGCCCGTACGCCACGTGAAGGTACTGTGAATTTCATCCAGGCTGTAGATAAACTAAAAAAACTCCTAGGAGTGGAAACGAATATTCGGGCCCTTGGAATTGATCAGAAGGAATTTGAAAATGCTTTAGATAATATGTCACAAGCCGCCCTTCAGGATCGTTGTACACCCACTAATCCAAGGCACCCTTCCAAGAAAGAACTTATTGGTATTTATCAAAAATGTTATTAATACTTGTGTAAAATATTGAAGCTTGCCGAAAAAGAGTTAAAACCAAAAATACAAAGTTTTAGTCTCTTTTCCGACAAATTTTTTATTAAAATTAGCTGTAGATTGTTTACTATTATACATTAATACATTATAATAGTATAAAAGCCATACTTAAATTTGAAAGAGAATTACACCCCCTATACTTGAACAATTCCTTTCTTTCTAATATAAATTATATGGCAGAAGGTGGCTAAAGCATGAATAAAACTGATAATCTGCTGAAAAATTTAATAGCCTCCAATATTTTATATACCCGTTATATGAGTATTCTATCTCTGTCTGATCTTCCTCTGTTTTTGGTAGATACAAATGGAGATGTTTTGTTTGAATTTATTCCATCCCCGGATTTTTGCACCTATATATGCCAGGAAAATAAAGGTCAAGTATGCTCCGACTACAAATGCAGACTAAAGCCCAGCGGTGAGAATAGATTTGTCTGCCGTTATGGCCTTGAAAACATCCTTTTTCCCATCACGCTTCAGGATGAGACTTTAGGTTATATAGTTGGTGTACAATCATTTTTAGAGGACAATGAATATCGAAAATACATGATTGAAGTACAGTCCCTAAAAAAAGATAAAAGTACAGAATTAGAATTTATCGCCAAATCTATTTTATCGCTGAAAACCGTGGAATCAAATAAAATTAAAATACACGAGCAGCTATGTGCCCATATTGCTAAAAATATTTCACTTGACTTGTCCGAGATCCTCAGCCATACAGATCCAGCTGCGGTAAGGTTGTCAATTGAAAAGGAAATACTAGAGAAAAAAATCATTGACTTAGAGGGTGAAAACATGGCTCTCATGGTCAATCCCCATTTTTTGTTTAATACCTTGAACTGTATTGCCCGCATAGCATATTTTGAGAATTCCCAAACGGAGGAACTTATCTATTGCCTTTCCGATTTGCTCAGATACAATTTAAAGCAAAACAATCAGCTTCACACCATTGGTGCCGAAATTGACAACATTAAGAAATATTTATTTATCCAGAAGGTAAGATTTAAAAACCGTTTGACATATGACATCCTCATCCCGGAGAATATTAATGCTTACAGAATCCCCAACATGGTGATACAACCCCTTGTTGAAAACGCTGTTATTCACGGCATCACCCAAAAACGAGATGGAGGAACAATAAGCATTTACGCAGAAGAATATAAAAATGAGGTCGTTATTTCCATTATTGATAATGGAAACGGTTTTCCAAAGGATGTTTTGCAGAACATACAACAATTTGAAAATAAATCAGGCCTAGGGTTTGGAAATACAGATAAACGTTTAAAACGATATTACGGGGAGCAATACGGACTTAAAATAGTAAAGTCTGACTATAGCGGAAGTACCGTAACTATCACCATTCCCACCCAGCCTATTGCGGGGTTATTACTATGAATGTTGTCTTAATTGTGGAAGATGAAATACTTGAACAAAATTTTCTCAAAGCAATTGTGCTTGAAACTCTTTCTCCAGAGGATACGCTGCTGACCTGCGAAAGCGGGGTTCAAGCTGTGAACCTAGCAAAGCAGCATCAACCGAATATTATCATAATGGATGTGATGATTCCAGAAATGGATGGTCTAAGCGCCACTCATGAGATCAGAAAATTTCTACCAAGTGCTTGTATCACCATTTTATCCGCCTATGCGGATTTTCCCAATGCACAGAAAGCCATTAAACTTCGGGTTTTTGAATACCAGTTAAAGCCTATCAAGCCCAAAGCCTTCAAAGAACTTTTTCGTAAAATGCTGGATTCCGTAGCCGAATATCCCACTTTATTGGAGGAAACGGCTGAAAAAGCCATCCTAGAACCCACTGGATACCAACATAACTTTATTGAGGAATCTATAAAGTATATTAAAGAACAATTTAAAGAGAGATTAACTTTGGAAATGGTAGCATCTAAGGTGTTTATGAATCCCAAATATTTCAGCCATGTTTTTAAAAAGGAGATTGGGACCTCATTTACAGAGTACGTAATTAATCTTAAAATTCAATATGCCTGCCGATTACTGGAAACAACTACTTACCCCGCTTACCGGATTTCAATTGAATGTGGCTTCTCAGATCCCTCTTATTTCAACAGGGTATTCTCTGCGAAGATGAACCTGACTCCAAATATCTATAGAAAATGTAAATGTGCTTCAAAACCGAAAGAATTCACTTTCTCTTGACCAAGCCATATATATTTAAGTTCATAACTTAATTTTACAACACTTGCGGGTCTTTTGGGACCCGCATTTTAATTTGCACAAAAAAAATAGGGCTGTTACACACTAAATTTTCTTTAGTTGTATAGATCAGCCCTATAGTTACAAAACAGCCATTATTTTAATATTGGAGTTTAAATCACAATCTTTAAACTATTTTGCGTCTTCTTCTCTCTTTGTTGATTTAGGAAGAATAGCTTCAACTTCAGCATGTGGACGAGGGATAACATGAACAGAAACCAATTCCCCTACGCGCTGAGCTGCTGCAGCACCAGCATCAGTTGCTGCCTTTACAGCACCTACATCACCTCTTACCATTACTGTTACTAGACCTCCACCAACAAATTCTTTACCAACTAGGTAAACATTTGCTGCCTTAACCATTGCATCCGCAGCCTCAATAGCTCCAACTAAACCCTTTGTTTCGATCATACCTAATGCATCATATTTCATTTTTATTTCCTCCTAATTTTTTATTTGTAATTATAATTTATAAAAAATTGACCCACCATGATACCAATATAATTTATATGAATTACTCTACTGATGGTCAGAATATATTTTACTATTCTTCCGTCTTTATCATTTTAGGAAGAATGCCTTCAACTTCCACATGTGGACGAGGTATAACATGAACAGAAATCAGTTCCCCAACACGTTGAGCTGCAGCAGCACCAGCATCAGTTGCTGCCTTTACAGCACCTACGTCGCCTCTTACCATTACTGTTACTAGACCACCACCAACAAATTCTTTACCAACTAAGTATACATTTGCTGCCTTAACCATTGCATCTGCAGCCTCAATAGCTCCAACTAAACCCTTTGTTTCGATCATTCCTAATGCATCATATTTCATTTTTATTTCCTCCTAATTTTTTATTTTGTAATTATAACTTTTGATAAGGAATTAAGATTCATAGCATTTGCTTCTTCTGTGTCAAGATGACATTCTAGTGCAGAAGCTTCATTAGCTCTAACTGCCACATTATTATAAGTGCCCCCACGTTCCCCATTAATCTGAATAGATACCATCTGTCCATCATGCACACCAAGGCCTTGTGCATCTTTAAGTGTCATATGAATATGTCTTTGTGCAACAATCAAACCTTCTGTTGTCTGAACAGATCCCTTGGGACCAATTAACGTAATTCCCGGTGTTCCCTGTAAATCACCCGATAACCTTGCCTGTGAAACGGTGCCAAGTTTGAAGGAATCTCCTGTGAGAACTTCCACCTGTGTCTTACTACGCACAGGACCAAGAATTCTAATTTTCTCAATGGCACCCTTTGGTCCGCAGATTGTTACAGTTTCCTTACATGCATACTGTCCAGGCTGCGATAAATCTTTACTTTTTGTTAACTGATATCCTTCTCCGAACAGACTATTTAAATCTGCCTCAGAAAGGTGAATATGACGATTGGAAACTCCAACTGGAATCTCATATATGTCTTCTTTCACTTCTGTAGAAGGAGCATTAGCTTGAACAGCCTCTAGCAAAAGTTTCAGAACAGCATTATACTTATCCATTTTAGTTGGCTCCCTTCATTGCGCTTACCAGTTCATTTACAAGTTTCAAAAGCTTTTCATTATCAGTGCAATCGTTCTTAGATGCAGATGCAGCTGCATATGAATCCGGACTTAAATTACCGCATCCTACGCCACTTTGAACTTCACAACTACCAGAGAGTTCAGGGTGGTTGAAAGTCGGATCAGCGGAGGCTAATGTACTGCAATCCTTAGTGCCATATGCAATTCTTTTGATATTAATCAAATGCATTGGAGTAACATTTTCTGAAACAGAACTTCCTCCCCATGTACCGCAACCTAGTGTGAATGAAGGTATAAGTCCTGTGCTTGCACCGGTACCACCTTGACTTCCACCAGTATTAACTAAAATACGAGCTGCTGGTTTTTTAGCAAACTTCATTACAATATCTCTGTCTTCTGTATGAATACTCATAGTGTGTCCGATTCCGTTCTGAAGTAGTTTGATACTAAGATCGCATGCCTCATGCCAATCTTTCACTGTATAGAAAGCTAGTACTGTTGTCAGTTTTTCATAAGACAGCGGATACGCCTCACCAACATCTTGCTGCTCCCCTATAAGAACCTTAGTTCCTTCTGGAATGGAAATACCAGCAGAAGTTGCAATAACCTGAGGAGATCTGCCTACGAATTTAGCACTCATTGTGTGTCCATTCTTAAATAATAAAGCACAAACTTTTGCAGTTTCTTCAGCTGTCATAAAATAACCGCCCTGCTTCTTAAGTTCAGCAACTACTTGATCATGATTACACTCTTCAACGATTATAGACTGTTCAGATGCACAAATAGTTCCATAGTCAAAAGTCTTACTTGCTATAATATTGCTAACCGCTTGCTTAACGTTCGCAGTTTTCTCAATATAAGCTGGAGAGTTACCAGCACCAACACCCAATGCAGGCTTACCCGCACTATAAGCGGCTTTTACCATTCCTGGGCCTCCAGTTGCAATAATTAAGGCAACTTCTTTACATTTCATTAACTCATTTGTAGCCCCTATAGATAGGTTAGAAAGACTACTGATAATATTGGCAGGTGCTCCTGCCGCTACTGCAGCATCATTCATAAGGTTTATTGCCTTCATTGTACATTTTAGTGCAGCAGGATGTGGTGAAAATACAATTGCATTACGTGACTTAATTGCAATTATTGCTTTGAAAATAGCAGTAGATGTTGGATTTGTAGAAGGTACAATCCCCATTATCAAACCAACTGGTTCAGCAATATCAATTACCCTTTCAACCTCATCTTCGCGAATAATACCAATAGTCTTCATATCTTTAGTGGCATTATACACCAAAGTAGAAGCCATATGATTTTTATAAGTCTTATCCTCAACTTTTCCAAAACCAGTTTCTTCCACGGCCATCTGGGCCAGGCAAACTGAATTTTCCTCTGCAACTCTAACCATATTACACAATATCTTATTTATTTGCTCTTCTGTATAATCAGAAATCTCAGTTGCCGCAATTTTTCCGAGTCTTGCTAGATTCCTTGCATCTTGTACTGAACGTAAATCATAATCCATCTTATCCAATTAAAACCCCTCCATTCTTTTCTCATAAAGCTTTATAACTACGTTAATTAATTTCGTAATATTTTTTTAACTCTGTAATCAACAGCATTTTATTAGCTTTAGAAACTCTCCTGCCTGTGATACCAAAGTTTTTATATTGACGAGCTAAATTTCGAAGTTCTATCACTTTAAACTTGTTCAGAATCTTAATAGCTTCTTCCAAGCCATATTCAAGTACCAGCTTATCTACAGCTTCCTTATTATTCAATTCACACAAATCAATTTCTAAAGAAATAACTGTTTTTTCTGGCAAGAATTCCATTCCTTCTGAATTTTCAACTACTATTTCTTCATCTTCAACAGTAACCTTTGCAGTGTCTTCCTCATCAGATTCAGTTTTTGCTAACTGATAAGTTGCCATTTCTCCATTTTTGAGCGGTGCTGCAGGTATAATTATATACTCTAAATCCTCATGTGGGCGTGGAATCACATGCTCTGAGACCAGAAGATTGCTATTTATTTTTCTAACTGCTGCTCCACCAGCATCTACAGCTGCTTTCACCGCACCCACATCTCCAGTTACAATAATTGAAACAAGACCTCCACCTACATATGTCTTTTCCAAGAGATTCACATCTGCAGCCTTGAGCATTGCATCTGCACTCTCAATAGCTGCAATAAGTCCTTTTGTTTCGATTAACCCAAGTGCCTGCATTGCTTAACCCCCTTAACTTTGCTGAAAGGTTCTAATGTGTAACATAGAATGCTTTCATCTTGTTTGGTGAACCAAATGCTAATTTAGCTCCCTTAGGGAAGAATACTGAATCACCTGGATTTGCAGTATAAACCTTTCCGTTTACTGTTACTGTCAGTGTACCTTCCGCAACGCAGTAAATTTCTTCACAAGCGGTTTCCCAGTCGAAGGTACAATCTTCAATTGTAATAAATCCTGCATTCATTGAAGACCCATCATTAGCACTGATAATTTCCTGATAAAATACCTTATCATCTGGATTTCCAGTATCAAGAACTTCCATCTTTACGGTATTACCACGAACTACCTTCAAACCACAAGGATCACTTTCAGAAATATATGGCTTGCTTGAAACAGAATCAAGAATTCCATTTAGAAGTCCTTTATCCATCATAGCTTTAAATACCTTATATATCATATCAGCATCTATTCCGCCTTCACAGGCTTTGGCAAGTTCAGAAGCCATTCCTTCACAAGAACTCTTTTCCTCACAAGATTTTACTGGTACATAAGTTTTTTCTTCACAAGAAGACTTTATTTCACAGACAGGGGCGTCTGTAGAAAAATCTATTCCACAATTTCTCGCTGCGTCTTTGGCTGACGGAGTAATAATTGTATCGTTATCTATATACATTATCTTTTGTCCCTGTTTTACTGCATCTTCCACATTTTTTACACTAATCAATTTTTTCATTACTTCACATCCTTTTATTTATTGGTATAGTCATTGAAAACACCTTTATATATAAGTCCTAAAATATTAGAACAAAGATGACAACAGTCTATCTGAGGGTGAAGCTATAATCTCTGCATTCACTAACAGCCCTTTTTCTTTTGCAATAGTCTTTCCTGTTTCAATACCAGTCTCGACTGCACCCACATCGCCAGTGAAAGTAAAGAATGACTTACCACCTAGTCCATTTCCTAAACGGAGTTCTATCGGCTGTAAATCAGCAGCTTTCAGTATTGCATCAGCGGCGATAACCATGGTGGCCAAGGAGAAAGACTCCATAATTCCTAGTGCCTGAATTTCATCTGGCATAGTTGTACCTGTTATTGCTGGGAATACTGCGGGGCTTACATTTGGTATAACAATAGAATCAACCAAAAATTCTTCTGCCAATTTTTCACCAATATTCACTGAATCTTGAACTGATGAAACATCACCCTGGACAATAACTATATATTTTCCGGGGCAAACTGAACTGGCTGTAACTATTTCTACATCAGCAATTTTCAACATCTGATCTGCTGTATATATACCTCGCGCAATACTTGTAAATTCAACCATTCCTATTGCTATGGACATATTAATCCCTCCTTATTGCAATAAAATCATTTCCACACTCTATAACCGTTCCCGAAATGCTTGAATGAATTGCAGCACCCAAACTATCTTCAGGAATTTTACCAATTAACTGTCCAAGCTGCACATGATCCCCTATATTAACAAGGATCACTGCAGGCACCCCTACATGCTGCCTTGTTGCAATATGTACTAATTCAGGTTTTATTTCAACTTCCGTCATAGGAGCTGGCCTGTCAAAATCACGTAACCCTAGTCTTGCCACAAGACGCTTACTTGGAACCAATCGATATTCACGGCTTTTGCGGGAAGTGAATTCCGACTGCACTGGCTTATACCTTATATTCTGCTTTGCCAGTTTCTCTTTAAAATAGACATTTGCAGATTTCGGATAAAGTCCTACCGGGCAAGAGAACAGTTCACATAAATTACACTGACAGCATAGCTGGGCATTCTTCTGTCCTTCAACATCTGTTAGTGCATAGTTTAAAGCTGTCATCATCTTATGTGGTTGCACATTATGTCCAAGAAGGAAACGAGGACACATATCCGTACACATCCGGCATTGTTCACAGGAAGCTCTATTCACTCTTCTTGCCTGTTCAATATTCATAGATTTCTTGCGAATCAGAGCATGCTGTTTTTTCAAAATTACGAATCCCTTATTTTTCTTTGTAATATATCCATCAATATTATCCATCACAGGACCCATCATAGGACCACCGTCAATGACTGCATAGTCATCAAAATTTTCTATACCACTTTGCTTTAGCACATCTATAATAGGTGTGCCAACTGGCACCTTTATAGTCAAACTTTTCGGTATATCTCCTGCAACTGTGATATATTTTTCTGTAACAGGCTGTCCCATAGAGGCATTGTAAAGATTTAATACCGTTTCTGAATTTACTACTACACATCCAACCTGGATCGGGATACCCATTTCAGGAACAACTCTGCCAGTAAGTTCATAAACCAGAACTTGTTCATCACCTACTGGGTAAACATCGGGAAGCTCTTTCACTTCAACGAAATCACTTACCTGTAGCGCTTCTATCCTATCTCGCAAAATACAAATCGCTTCTTTATGCTTTCCTTTAACACCTATAAGAGCTTTACTTGCAGAAACAAACTTGCCAGCTGCTACAAATCCTTTTATTATTTCATCGGGAAATAGCTTCATCAACTGCTGATCCACCCTGAGTAACGGTTCACATTCAGCTCCGTTAAGAAGTATATATTCACATTTTGATGCTAGTTTTACATGAGTAGGGAATCCTGCACCACCTGCACCAATAACACCAGCTTCTCTAACCATATCAAGAAGACTCATTCTTATCCCTCCTGTTAGTTCTCTATTCAATGTTGCAATCGTCATCAATGATTCCGATAACTGCTGCATCAACTGGGATATTATCATCACCAAGCATTCGACGAGCCGCGGAACCCGTGCATACAATAACCTTGTCTCCAATACCGGCACTGATGGTATCAACAACAATCAATCGCTGACCAGCACTTGTGCCGCCAATTACTTCCGCCAGCATAAACTTTAGTCCATTAAGTGAGTCTGATTTTCTTGTTGCCCATACACTACCAATCAGTTTCGCTATTATCATAAATTTTTCTCCTTATTCATGCTGCGTTTAATCTCCTCAATGGCAGACTCAACAGATGAAGTATCGCCAAAAATTGCAATCATTATCATGTTCTGAGGACAACTTCCTCTAATATCTTCTACCATGACACCAACCGCCTTTTCTGCAATATCCGCTGCGCAAATCATCTCTATCATTCTCCCTTGCACCAGACCAACTGCATCAGTACAAATGGTGTCTTTACTAACTCCTGCCCCCATACGCCTCATAAGAATATCTATAGTACCCGCCGTAGGCGATTTAATAATTCGAAACTCCATATTTTATCCTCCCCCTTATCATATGCTTTCCTGGGTGCAACTAAGTGCTATTCCCAAAGGAGTTACAAACATCGGATTTTGCGGCTTATGAGTATAAATACCTGTCTGCTTCTCTATAATTTTTTCAATACCTGTAAGGCAACACGTTCCACCAACCAAACATATTTCTTGCACATCATAACCTTTGATATGCTGATTAATGATAGATGCAATTTTTTCAACTACTGGCTTAAGTACTGGTAACATTTCCTTGTGATTTTCTGGATTACGCTTATATATTTCTGCATCTGGAAAAGACATCTTATATGCACCAGAAACAACCAAGGAAAAATGTGTACCTCCTGTTGGCTCATCAGCAACATAAATAACTTCTCCATTCTTTAGAATAGAAATTCCGGTGGTTCCGCCGCCAACATCCACAACTGCACCATCTAAAATTTTCAGTACATTATTGGCAGCCGTAGATTCATCAAGCACGCATGTAATTTCAAACCCAGCAGCCTGAACCACATTGCTAACTGCACCTGAATCCAAAGCATCTGTCCCAGGGGGAATTGCAGCAGCTGCATATAAAAGTTCTGCACCCAATTTCGCCTCAATCTCCTGCTTAAGTTCTCTAACAATTTTAATTGCGCCAATATAATCCACAACCATACCATCTCGAACTACATCTGCATATCTATAAGCACCTGCTACCGGTTTGTAGTTTTCATCCAAAACAGCTAAAACAACACATGCAGTACCTAAATCAACTCCTGTATAGTAAACGGAAGATTTACTCACAATAGGGTGTTCCACTACATATTCAAAATCCCTAACAAGCTGATCACAGTATTCAAAATTCAACTTTTTCTCTGACATTCTTTACCTCCTAAAACCGAACAAATCATTTGAGACAAGGTATTAATAATCTGATTAACCTTCCCAATAACTTCTGTGCATAGTTCCTTCCCATCATCACTGTCCTCATATAGTTCTAAAACAACTGGTTCAATTTCACGAAGATCACATCGTAGTCTGTGCATAAGTATAATCTTCCTTCCCTGTTTAAGTTCCATATGGGACTCTGTGATTTCAAAGCAGTCATCCAAATCTTCTGAAAATTTATCAGCCTTTATGCCTGTGCATTCAGTGAAACTTAAGTTTTCCACCGCGGCCTTACCCTCTATATGATTTTTAATGAAGGAGAACTGTTTACCTAAATTAATAACACTCTGTGCCAAAGAAGCATCCCCACTCAAAAGTTCTTCGTAAGATTGAAGAAACAAGGCTTCCGTAGAATTCATCTTACTGCGTAGTTTCTTCTTTTTCCAATTAACCTTCCTCTGGATTACTTCAGATGACTTCTTTGTACTTACAGTGTTTTGTTTTGTATAAGAATCAGTGTCAAACATATTAATGCCACGATCCGACAGGAACTGACGCGCTCCAGGCGTAAGTCTCGCTCCTGGCTCTATCTCATAATTTGTAAAAGGTTCTCTTCTATTTAAATCCCGCAAATCATTTTCGGTAATAAATTTCATCTTAGTCCCCCTTTACTCTTTTTTTTCAAAAGTAAGTAAATATTGTTTCAAATCAGCTATGCCCACCCCACTGGAAACACTAATGTTAAAATAAGGCTCAGATACTCCTATGTGCTTAAGCTGTTTCAAACACAATTCCTGATTTTCAGGCATTAAATCAATTTTCGTTATTACACCTATTACAGGACATCTAAACGCCTTGGCAAAACCTGGGGAATAGATATTACTGTACTTTGACTGATCAACTAAGATCAAAACAAGTGATGCATCCTGTGCAGCTGCAATTAAATGTTTGTACATCCAAGGGTTTTCAATATAAGACCCTGGTACATCTATAGTATTCTTTCCATAAATCATATCCTGTGTTTTCCTGAGTGGACCATCATAATCATTAAGGATATTCACCAATGTGGTCTTACCACAATGTGTTGGCCCTATTACCATTACACGTTTCTTTCTCATGTTCTTGTAATTTTCGCTATGGCAAAGTCCAACAAATCTTTCAATGTATCATTTACTGCAATAAGTGCTGTTTCAACGCTCTGAACATCACCTACAAGAATTAAAGACCCAGTAAAACGATCTAAAAATCCAATTTCAACATCTGCAGCCTTTGTTGCGACATCCGCTGCAATTATAGCCGCTTCATATGGTGTTATAGTTAAAATTCCAATTGACCCTTTATTGTCTATCCCCAAGCGCTCATAAATGTCCGGCATAGGGGATGCAATAACATGAGCAATTGTAACCTGCTTTCCAGGTACTGATTCTTCTATGACACGTTGTATAGCATTTTCACCAACTGTTCCCATAAAAGTTACCTCTCAATCTATTTTTTATTTTAACAAACTTTTTATCAGTGTTTGATAACCACAACTGGAAAATCATATTTTTTTATCCAGCTCTCGATCATGTCAAGTTCTTCACTGCTTAAGCTTGGATCTCCCTTTATTGGATACTCCATTTCCAACTGTGTGTATTTATTTACACCCATTTTGTGGTAAGGAAGCAAATCTATTCCTTTGAAATTTTTGTATTCACGGAAAGGCATCAAAAATTCAATTACACTCTCAATCTCATCCCGTCTATCATTTATGCCTTTAAGCAATGGCATTCTCACCTTAACATTATACCTACGTTTTAAAAGTTCTTTTAAATTTTCTAGTATTCTCTCATTGTGAACTCCCGTAAGTTCATAGTGACGCTCAGCATCAACGTGCTTTATATCAAAAAGGAATAAATCCGTGAACTGCGCAACTTGAAGTATTGATTCCAGTTTTGCATAGCCTGATGTTTCAATAGCAGTATTGATTCCTTCTTGCTTACATGTCATAAGCAAATTTGTTGCGAATTCAGGTTGCATAAGTACCTCTCCGCCACCTAACGTAACGCCACCACCTGATACATCATAAAACATAATGTCTTCTTGAATAATTTCCATAAGCTGCGAAACAGTTTTTACCTGACCAACAATAGATAATGCAGATTCAGTACAAATTTCCTCACATTTTCGGCAACCTATACAATCAATGCTATGGTTTATCTCATGTTTTAGCTCTTTTGAAATAGTATGTATGGAAACGGGGCAAACACTAACACAGGCACCACAATTAGTACAGGAATCTCTTTTAAACATAACTTGATGTTTTCGTTCAAGACCTTCAGGGTTAGCACACCACTTGCAACGCAATGGACATCCCTTAAAAAATACCAGTGTCCTTACTCCCGGACCATCATACATATTATATTTTTGAACATTGAAAATCAATGCTTTTCTTTCTATTACAGCTACTTTTGTATTGCTCATAATATCTAATCTCCCGTTCAAATAAATAATTCAACTGGACCCAATCCTCTAGCATAACCTGCAGCATAAGAGAATCGGGCGTCAGTTAACTCATTTTAGAGTCAATGGAATACCCTAATTAGAAATGTGTCAGCATAGTTCTACTGATAATTTCATCCTGAACATCCTTGCACAATTCAACAAAGAATGCACTGTAACCTGCAACCCTAACAATCAAGTCACGATACTGCTGTGGATTCTTTTGTGCTGCAATCAATGTGTCATTGTCAAGGTAATTAAACTGCATCTCTCCATTGCCAAAGACACAAGCAGTACGAAGTAATGTAAGAATACCCTCTTCGCCTTCTGGTGTATCCAGTAGTCCCGCCATAAGCTTAAAGTTGTGAACCATCCCTATGTTCATAGTGTCACAAGCCATCTTGGAAACGGATTTAATAATAGCAGTTGGCCCTTTAAAATCCGCACCTTGCGTCGGACTGATTCCATCGGATAATGGTGACCAAGCTTCACGGCCGTTAGCAGATGCACCAAGTAGTTGTCCAAAAGGTGTATTGTTTGAGATAGACAGTGTACCATGACTTAACACAGAATAAAGAGTCTTGTACTTTCTATGTTCTCTCTCTGTGAAGTTAATCAAATCGGAAGCAATTAAATCTACATAATCATCATCATTACCGTACTTAGGAGCTTTCAGGCAATCACTTTTCATCTGTTCATATCCTACAAATTCAGCTTTTAATCCTTCATTTAGTTGCTTCAAAGTATACTTCTTCTCATCGAATACTAACTTCTTGATAGCAGCCATAGAGTCTGCATGAGTAGCAAGTCCTGACCATATAACACCAGGTCCGAAGTTGTACATAGCGCCCCCAGCAGAAACATCCCTACCACTCTCCATTGTACCCTCAAACATAATGGACATTAGAGGCTTTGGAGCTAGTTCTCTGTGGACACGTTGAGAAATAACAGTAGCAACACTTGACCACTTTGTAATATATTTGATTTGTTCCTTAACAGCATTGTCGAACTGTTCATAAGTTTTGAAATTATCCAAGTCTCCCATATCAGGACAAACTTGCTTTTTATACCATAGTGGAACACCGTGGTTTAGAACTAATTCTATACATATTGGCCACTGGGTATAAGCAGTTGAAGTCCACTGATACAAACGACCTGATTTTTGAGGTTCAACACAACCCATAAGGCAATAGTCCCTAGCATCTTCCATAGAAACACCTTTTGATAGCATCATCTTAATATGAGCATCGTCGAAATGGCAAGCTGGGAATCCCATACCAGCACGAACAACGTCAACAATTTTCTTCATATACTTCTTAGGTGACTTGTTGTGGATACGTGTAGCTAAGGATGGTTGGTAAATTTTAACATGACGAACAGCATCCATCAGTAGGTATGTTAGATCATTTGTTGCATCAAGACCCTCACGAGTAACACCGCCAACGCACATGTTTACAAATGGCTGATATCCGGCAAAGAACTTAGAACCGCCTTCACTTGTAATCCACATCATCTCAGACATTTTAATAAGCATACTACCAGATAGTTCAAATGCTTCAAACTCACTCATGCGACCTTGCTCTATATCTGCCTTGTAGAATGGATACATATATTGATCAACACGACCGATAGACATACCAGTTTGGTTCTCCTCAACTACTAGAAGTGATTCAATGGTCCAAACGGACTGAATTGCTTCCCAGAAATTACGAGGCTTATGTGCAGGAACATGTGCGTTTACTTCTGAAATCCTCAGTAACTCTGCTTTACGCTTAGGGTTAGTTTCCTTTGCAGCTAACTGTGCTGCATGATCAGATAAACGTTTAGCATAAATCATAACTCCTTCAGTAGTGTCAATAACAGATTTATAGTAATAAATCTTGTCTATATCTTCTGGATTTTGGTAATCTAGCTTTTCCAAATGATCTTTTGCTTCCTTTTGAATATCTAGCATTCCCTTCTCCATAAGGATTATGTCATATCCAGGGTTTGAATCACCACCACCATTTATTGCATGGTAAGAGCAATCTGAAACGTAAGATTCTCCAGATAGTTCCCAAAGGCCTGCCTCACGATACTGATCTTCACAGTATTCATCAACGGATTTTCCTTTCCAGAAAGGGAAAAGTTCTTCACGCATATATTTTTTATCCTCATCAGATATATAAAAAGGATCTTGAGCACGGGTTCCGATAGTATCAAGTTCATCTTCCATCCATCTCCATGCAATATCAGGAGAACAAGCTCCAGCACGAGGTGCGCCGCAAGGTGCTCCTACGATTAATTCATCCTCTTGTATTAACAAAGGTGCTGTTTCACAACAATATCTGAAACTTTTACCACGGAATACACTTTTAGGCATTCCTGGATTTTCCTTTGCCATCTTAGTAATTGCACGAGCACGATGAGTTGTGATTGTAGGCGTCCATTTTAAATAGTTTTCTTTCAGTCTTTGCAGACGCTCTGTAATTCCATTTGGAACTTTTCCATCATTGTCAGAAGATGCTACGTAAGTCACAGAATCTACTTCATCTTTTTTTGTAATTTCTTTTGAAACTCCCTCAAACATCTTCATTAAAGCTGATCGCTCCTCTGCAGACATACTTTTAGTTGCTTCTGCAAATTTACTTGAAAATTCACGAATATCCATAATTCTTCTCCCTCACTCTTCCATAATTATTCTAAATTTTTACTTCTTATTTTCAAAACCTATATCTATTATTTATCATCCTACATACAGATCTATAATTCTATTTAACCTCTTGAAGAACTTTTTTTAATATATTCTGCAACATCTGTAGGTCCTCTGAATTATATTCTGACAGCTTTTGCGCGGCTGGCAATGGAGTTTTTTTCTCTACATGCACTCCATGAATAATATCTTCTATGTTCCGAACACCATACCCTACTTTTCGTATATAAACAAGATTCATTGGGGAAACATTATCTGAAGTCATACCTTGCCCCGTGGATCCGCTACCAAGAGTCATAGCAGGAAACAAATTAGTTGTAGCACCCATGCTACCAAAGGCAGCAGGTGTATTCACAAGCATCCTACCCACCGGTTTTTTTAATGCAAACATGCGAATTACATCTTCATCTTTTGAATGCATAACAAGGGTGTGTCCGTGCCTCTCGTTTAAGAGCAGCTCAATGCACTTTTCGCAAGCATGCATCCAATCATCTTCGATGTAGTAAGCCAATACTGGGCAGAGCTTTTCCTTAGAATAAGGATTAGTCTCGGAAACATATTTCTGCTGGGAAATCAGAAGTACTGTACTGCTAGGAGCAGAAAAACTTGCTCTCTTAGCCAGTTCCTGTACAGATTTCCCTACCAATTCTGAGTTCAAACTCCCATCAGAAAGGTAAAAGAGAGAACCAAGTCTTTCTGCTTCTTCCTCTGTCATAAAATATGCACCCTTGCTTTGTAGCTCAAGTTTTACCTCAGCTTCAATACAGCCGTCTACAACAATAGATTGTTCCGCCCCTGATGCAATTCCATTATCAAAGGTCTTACTAGCAATAATATCGCTCACCGCTTGCTTAATATCAGCTGTGCGTTCAATAAATGCCGGTCCATTGCCAGTTCCCCCATAAATCACAGGTTTTCCAGATTTATATGATTCATTAAGCATTTCAGGTACACCTGTATTCATAATCAAGGAGGTTCCCTTGTGATTCATTAACTGGATTGTCCCAGAAGTAGTCACAGTGTGTAAATATGTAAGCGCTCCTTCTGGAAGTCCAAATTTCTCAGCTACAAGAATCATAATGTCAAGTGCCTTGCAAATTGTTTTCTTCGCTCTAGGGTTCGGAGAAAAGATAATCGCATTACCAGACTTGATTGCAATTAACGCCTTGTAGATGGTGGTGGAAACAGGACTGGTAGCAGGACATAGTGCAATAATTACACCCACAGGTACGCCTATATCCATGGTTTTTTTTTCGAGGTTCTCATCAATAATACCTACACAACGCATTCCACGAAGTACGTTCGGTAAATGCTCAGAGGCAAATTGATTTTTGATATATTTATCCTGCCATTTGCCATAATCAGTTTCATCATGTGACATAATGGCAAGTTCACGGGCATACTTCCCAATCTCTTCTGCCATCCGCTCAACAATCTCATCTAGTTTTTCTTGCGGAAAAGTTGCTAGTAGCTTTTGTGCTTCACAAGCATTTTCGGCAATAATTCGAGCTTCTTGAATTGATAGCAAATCATTGTCAATAATATTCATTCCTGACTCCTCTTTTCATTTTCATTAACTCAGTGCTGATACATCAGCCACATATTAAGGATTTAAAGTTTCAAGTGAATAAAGTCCAATAATTTTTTCAAGGTCTTGATGTGGACTTGCAATAACGACTGAGCTATAAACTTCAGCACCCATATCTGTTACAGCTTGTATACCAGCCTCTACAGATGCTTTACATGCTCCTACATCTCCACGAACCAATACAGAAATATAACCAGAGGCTACATTTTCGAAACCAATCAATTCAACATCTGCAGCTTTGCACATTGCATCTGCAGCCTCTAAAGCAAAAACTATACCAAAAGTTTCTATTAATCCTAAAGCTCTATATTTACCCTTTGATACTACTTCCTCTGTATCAGGTAATTGATATACTGAAACAATGTCTCCAATGTCTTTAATCGGACGTGGCATAACATTTTGTGCTGTTAATGTACCTATTGCAGCTGCTGCCACAGCTCCTGCTTCAACTGACGCCTTAACGGCACCAACGTCACCCTTTACCATAACTGTAACAAGAGTGGAACCTATGTTTTCATATGCTACCAGTTCAACATTAGCTGCCTTAAGCATTTTATCTGCCGCCTCAATTGCTGGAACCATACCTAATGTTTCAATAACCCCTAACGCTTCTTCTCCATAATACCTCACTACATATTCCTCCTTTTATGCTATATCTTCCGGATTTTTTACACATACACTTATTAAGTATCTTGATTTTCTTAAATTTGACTCTACCATCAATGCATTAAACGTTTTCTTTTATATAGTATTCTCATCTGGAACTATGATTTGACTTTAAGTTAATAATAACTGAATAACACATTTTTTCATGGTATAAAGTGCGGTATTTTACCGCATTATATCCACTTGTTCTTTCAAAGTTTTGTACTATCGTTACATTCTTGCACTAATAGTCTTAATTTATTTTTTATCAAGATATTATAAGACGTTTTTCTCCTAGATCTTAATGCATATGAATATTTTCTATCCATTGTGTAAGTCAATATTCATATAATAGCTCAAGTCATTAATCCTTAATGTAATTATTAATTGTAGCTGCGCCTTCATCATTCGCATGATAGTAAATCCTTAAATTACCTGACTTATCCAGATCAAAACTTTTTTCTTCAAGAAGGCCATTTGCTTCAGCTGTCATTAAAGCTGACATAACATCATTTTTATTAAAAGCTTTGAAGTTACCATATTGACCTTTTAAAGCTTCAATAACGTCATCTGCACATGCTCCTTTAATTTTTGTAAAATGTTTTAAAATAGCAAAATTAAGTGGTTTCATCAATTACGCCTCCTTTTTTCTTAATAAATCCATTGGATTCATTGCGATTATCAAAATACCAATTGCCATTAATACAGCACAAAACCAAGAAATAGGAGAGAGTGTCCAACCTTCAATACCGAAACCCACACCAAGTATTATCCAGCAACAGAATGGTCCGAAGAAAGAGTAAGTTCCATTAGTTGCCATACCAAGCGCAACACCAGTCATACTAGAGCCCTTATACCAAGCCATAAATGAAAGATAAGCACAAAGACCACTAACAGCAAACCAAATCATAGCATTACCACTTGTAAATGCTTGACCAATAACCTGGAATGAAAGACCTGCATTACCACCTACTATAGCTATGATAGGAATAAATATAAATAAATTTGCAAGGCCTGATGTTGTCTGACGGATAGTAATACCAATCTCTGAATCTACCATTGATGTACTGTAACCAGCTATACAACCTTCAATACCCCAGCCGATAGCAGCTACAAGAGCAGCTATAATACCTATACCTACACCTTCTTGTGCCCCTCCGGTAATACTTGATATACCAATCAAAGCACTTGCAGAAACACAGATAGTAATACCTAAAATCATACGTTTTGTTAATGCTTGCTTGTATAAAACTCTGCCTAAAATAGCACCAATAGCTGGGCAAAGGGCAGAAATTGGAACAATGATTGAACCAGCTGATGCAAGACCAATAACATAAGCTGAATTAGCAATAGGACCTCCCATAAGTGCAGCTAACATAATCATGCGGCCCGGTTTAGTATTAAGCGTTCTAAAGAAATCTCCAAGTTTACCTCTAACAGCTGCCATACCTAATGCCCAAACAGCACTGCAAGTATCATTTACGCCACAACCAAGTGCACCAATCACATATATAAGAGCAAATGAAGATAAACCAGATGTATTTGCTCCATACCAATCTCCCCAAATCCCCTTTGACATAGCTAATGCCAAAAATGCCGAAAATAATCCATATGAAAATCCTGAGAATAAACCAATTGTAATTCCTTTTCTAAAAAATCCTGATAATAACTTTTTTTTAGCTACGACTGCAGTCGTATTAGCTACTGCTTCTGACATAATATTACCTCCAATATTTTTGTTGTTTTCTTCTTCTGGTCTATCAAGAAGACCTTTTAAGATTTTAAAGTTATGAACAATTCCAATATTCATTGATCCACAAATCATATTACCTACGCCTTTAATAGTACCTGTATGACCTCCCCTAGTAGGGGTTAAACCATCTGAGAGTGCTATCTCCTCCTTTTCCTTCACATGGTCCTTAGAAATTTCTTTGTATAGTTTTAGTTGCCTTAGAATTTAACTTTACTTAAGCAAGGCATAATATAACGTTCCCATAACAATATATTACCGCCACAAACTACTATTTGTTTTATCTTAATAATAACCCACTAAGATATTTTTTCATGGCATAAATTTCAATGTTTTACTGCATTATAACCGCCAATTTTATAGAATTTTTGTACTTTCGTTATTTTATTGCACTAATAGTAGGGAATTTTGTCTTTTATTCAAATACCATGCGACATTTTTTTCATATTCTTTTAGCTTTGAGGGATATAATTGTTATAATATATAGTAATAGCAATCGCTTCCACTAATCCTATTTCTGCTATCATAAAAAAGCTATACAACAAAATAACAAGAAAGCATGTTGCTTTCTTGTTATTTTGTTGTATAGCTAAATTAAACTAAAATCACACTCTATAGAATAATGCAAATAAAAACCACTAAGTTAGACTTAGTGGTTTTTTTCTTACCTGGCGACAACCTACTCTCCCACAAGGTCACCCCTGCAGTACCATTGGCGCATTGAAGCTTAACCTTCGTGTTCGGTATGGGAACGGGTGTTACCTTCATGCCATAATCACCAGATTGAGAAAATTAATATTCTCTCAAAATTGCACAGTGAAATTTTTCGCTTCATATATATTAAGGTCAAGCCCTCGACTTATTAGTATTAGTCAGCTGAACATGTTACCATGCTTACACCTCTAACCTATCAACCTGGTGTTCTTCCAGGAGTCTTACTAACACCGCACTTACGTGCGAGTTATGGGAAATCTCATCTCAGGGTGGGCTTCACGCTTAGATGCTTTCAGCGTTTATCCCTTCCAAACATAGCTACCCAGCGATGCCACTGGCGTGACAACTGGTGCACCAGAGGTTTGTCCATCCCGGTC
>NZ_JAHLEF010000022.1 GCF_018861755.1 Clostridium sp. CF012
TATTAGTATTACCATAAAAATAAAAAATTAGTACAGGAGTGAATTCCCATACTAATTTCAGTTGAAATATACTTGTCTAAAATTATTTACACAAATCTATAAACATTCTCTATTCCCACTTATTAATTCTCAACATATGAAACTGGTACATTGTTTATTCCAAGTTCCAGTGCTGCAGCATATTCATCATATCCTGACACTATTACAAGGCTTCCTTTTTTAACAATAATTGGTTTGCTAAATTTGTTATTACTTTTCATAAAATTTATTGCTTTGTTTTTTGAACGTTTTATTGAAAGATCTTCATTTTCATTTACTAGCTTTGAAATATCCATTATTTCATCAGTTCCAGTTGGCATTTCATAATTTAAATCTATTTGTCCATTCTCATCTTTTAACAAATGGAATATTTTAATCGATGTTGCTTCTACTGAAATAAAAGGCGTACCTTTACTATTTACACAGGCTTTCAATTCCCCTTTAATCACAAAGTAATTTACATCCTTCATACCTATTACTGCATCTCTCCAATAATCCCTTTTTACAATTACTCTATAAATTGATTGTGAATTATCATAAGTGCCTACTTTAAAAAGCAAATTAACGTCCCCATTTTCTAGCCTAGTTGTCTTAACAGGTAATCCCTTAATTATAATTTCACTTTTATTCATTATTATTCTCCTTTTAATTGCACATATTTTTTTAGCTTAGGATAGCATAAAATAAAACACCTAGAAAGCACATATCACTTTCTAGGTGTTTTTAATTAAATTATAATTCAATTTCATATTAACTTTCACAAGAGTAAATTTACCTAGTCCTATGTTAGATGTTTTTAAATGTTTTTTAAATGTATAACCAATATTATTATATACTAACACAGACTTCACCCCCTTCATGAATTTAAAATATTTATTTATAAAGCTAACTATTGTTTCTAACTATCCTTACTTATGAACACATTGTATCATTTAACGGATAAAATTACAATTTAACCCCCATTACCATCTTTTACGTTTGCTATTTATTTAGCAGCCATTTAATTACCGTCGCTGCCTTCTCCTTTTGTTTACATGTACTAATAATACCAATTACCATACCTTCTGTATCAAATCCCATATCTTTAATTATTTTAATATCTCCTGCATCTATAGCATACACAGCCTTAATATTACCGTTTCCCATAGCTTCAATTTTTTTATTTTTTATGGAGGTTAAGGAAAGCCCTCTTATATTATCCAATCTTGAAAACATATCTTGTTTAACAAAAGACTCAAACATACTTTTATCTAAAACTACAAGATCGATTTCCCCAACCGATATTTCAGCAATAAACTTCTGCGTATTTCCGTTTGACATTAAAGCATTGGCTTTACTTGAACCTTCAAGTGGAATAACCTCTATCCTTGCCTGCTTTTTTCGCTCCCCCGCTTTGATGACAATATTGGTAAGTTGTTTTTCTACCTCTGTCTTCTTATTCTCATCTACATTGTTTCCAACCAAAGCAAGATTAAAAACATAATCTATTCTTGTAATTTGTCCATGGATAAAGGATACTGCTATAAATATGGCAGCTAAAACTCCTATAATATGTAGTTTATAGTATTCCCAGATATATTCAACTTTCTTCTTATTGCTCATGCTTTTTAAGTCAACCATAATGCCTACTCCTTTAAACGTATATTCTACTTTCCGAATCTATTTATTGCTTTTTCACTGCCCTTGGGTTAGTTTTATAACAAAGGTCTAAAAACTTCTCATCCGGCACAAACATCAATTGCATTTTATTGTTTCCCTCTGTAACCATTGCAACATAGACTTTTGCTTTTGCTGTAGTAGGATAGCACTTTACTATAGTATTGGGTTTGTTGTAAAAATCTTTTACAGCAGCACTCCCATCTGGTGCTATTAATTCCACCTCTTTCATATTAAAAGTAACCACTTTACTTCTTTTTTTCATTTCTATAATCTTTTCTATATCAATTTCTCCATTTGTAAATTGATACTCATACTCTATAAACAATTTTTGCTTGTAAAAATAACATGCTACTGCTAGTGCCAGTAAAATTACCACCAAAATTAAATTTGTGGAAAAGGATGCTAGTCCCATAAATGCAAATACAAACATTGCTCCATTTACGGTTTTATAAAAGCCTGTTTTAGATGTGGTTATTAGTTGTTCATAAAAATGGTCCATATTATACCCCCCCTTGTCTTTTTACATTATACCATATTTTAAATACGCTTAAAATATAACCTAATTCTATACCTATCTATTTTATTGATAAATTACATAGGTATAGAATTAGAAATTAATAAAATCTCTTTATAAAGCCTTCTCTATTTGCTAATATGAAGGCATTTGAAGTTTTAATATGTTTATATTTATTTTTACCCCCTTAAATATAAACATATTAACGTATATATAAGCGGAGATCAAATTTCCTATTTTCATGTAACCTTTATGGATGGAGTTGTTGCATAAAAAATCATTATACGTTACTATAACAGTATTCTAATGGGTTTATAGTATAATTTGTATTTATGGAAATTATAACAATTCAGAAAGGAATAATATTAGTGGGTGATGTTATACTTGCTACAGAAAAACTTAGAGAAGAATTAGAAACCCTTATCTCATTAAAAGGCTTAAATCATAAGGATGTATTAAAATTGAGCCAAAGATTAGATAAATATATATTATTGCATTATTCAGAAAAATATTGAAGGTTTTTCTTGAATTTTTAAAAAACTTATAAATAACATTGATGAATTTGACAAAATAATAAGTTTTATTTCAAACAAAAAAGGTGGTAACTTAAATTGAATCAATTAAAATTTAAAGCTTGGGATAATTATAGGCAGAAAATGCATAAACTACAAGGCATGACTTTCGATGCAAAAAGCTCAGTCCCAACTGCACTTAAACTTCCTGGCGTGCCTTGGCGACCCATTGAGGAATATGAATTGCTTCAATGGGTATACTTAACTGATAATAATGAAGTAGATGTATATGAAGGCGATTATATAAAAATTTCATCTACTGTCTACACGGTGATTTGGAATGATACCATATCAAATTTTCAGCTTAAAGAGTTAGAAGGTTCTTTAAGTCGTAGTATTATTGATGTATCGCTGGGAACTATTGTGGGTAATAAATTTGAAAATACAGATTTATATAATAAATAACTGAAAGGAGAATTAAGATGATATTTATATCATCTTAATTCTCCTTTCCTTATACCAATGCTTATTGATACCCTTATTTAAAGTTTTTTTTATATTCTAATGCATCGGGTTCAGCCAAAGGCTTACTAAAGAAATAGCCCTGTATTTTATCACATCCTTGTGTTGTAAGCACTGACTTCTGAATTTCTGTTTCAACTCCTTCTGCTACAACCGTGAGTCCCATTCTATGTGCCAGCACAATAATAATATCAATAAAATTTTTGTTAGTACTACTATTTTCTATATCATCCACAAAGGATTTATCTATTTTCAGGGTATCAATAGGCAATAAATTTAAATATTTTAATGATGAATACCCTGTTCCAAAATCATCCATAGCTATACTTAGACCAAATTCTTTTAGCTTATTAAGTTTTTCAATATTCATATCAAAGGATTCCATTAGTGAAGATTCCGTAATTTCAATTTCAATAAGTTCTGGAGTAACTCCACTTTTGTTAATAATATCTTTAACCTTATCAACAAATTCATATTGCATAAGTTCAATAGCGGAAATATTCACTGATATAACATATTTATCATCCTCATTAACATTAATTTTCTTACAAAACTCACAAGCTTGTTTAAGTACCCATCTACCCAAGGGCACAATTGATCCATTTTCTTCTGAGAGCTTTATAAACTTATCTGGTTGTACAAAGCCATGCTTTGGGCTTATCCATCTTATTAATGCCTCATATCCACATAACTTACCAGTTATTACGTCAATCTGTGGTTGATAATATAAAACAAATTCGTTATTTTCTAATGCCTTTCTTATACTGCTTTGTAGCAATATTTTATCGCCTATGCTTTCGCTCATAGAATAATCAAAAAATTTATAGCAGTTTTTTCCTAATTCTTTTGCCTTATGTAATGCTGCGTCAGCATTTTTAAAAAGTTGTTCTACTGTGTCTCCATCTTTTGGAAATAACACTATCCCCATACTAATGGTTATATAAAGCTCATTATCCTCAATTACAACCTTTTCTTCAAATACTTCTAAGACCTTTTTAATATATTCTGTGATGTCCGCATCACCAATTAATTCTTCAATAAGAATAACATATTCGTCACCACCAAATTTAGATACAAATACCTTATCGCACTCTTCAAAGGTCTCTTGAAATCTGTTACCTATATAAATAAGCGACTTGTCCCCTGTTTCATGTCCGAAAAATTCATTTATAAGACTAAAATTGTCCAAACCAATAAAAATGATGGCCCCACAAAAATAATTTTTGTTTAGATTTATAAAAATAGAATTTAACTCTTTAGTTAAATAAGTTCTATTAGGAAGTCCTGTCAAAATATCATGGTATGCCAGTTTCTCAATTTTAAGCTCTTGAAGCTTTTTGTCTGTTATATCTGTATGCGAGCCAGCAATACGTTGAATTATGTTCTTATTATCACGTAAAACTATACACTTTTCTATAAAATACCTATATTCCCCATTACTTGCTTGAATCCTATATTCACAAGAATGCTTATCTTGGAGACTTTCTTTAATGGATCTTTTATAATTTAAAAATATCTCCCTATCTTCAGGATGTATGTGCTCCACCCAGTCTTTTATTTTAAATACATATCCGTCTGAAAAACCGTATTCTTTATACCAGCTATCTGTAAACACGCTTGTATTTGTTTTTATATTGAAGTCCCAAGTTCCGCCTGTACTAGCCTCACATATTAACCTATAACTCTCTTTAGCACTAACTAATATTTCATCTTGCATTTGAATTTCATCGTATTGTGCACTGAGTTCTTCTGAAGATGCCTCTAACTCTTCATAGGTAGCGCTTAGTTCCATATTAGCTTCTAATAACCCTAACTCAGCTTTTTTTCTAAATTTAATATTAATCAATAAATATACAATAAAAACTACCATAATAAAAAAAACAATAGAAATAGCCCATATATAATATTTATAATTTTCGTAAAAAGATATCTCTTTATTTATTAATATACTACCCACTGGTAGTATATCTTCTTTAATATTAAATTTCTTCAACTGATTATAATCAAATATATACTTATTAGGACTTTTCTCTAGAACTGGTATCTCCGCTATTTTAGTTCCAGAAAGTATTTTTTTCACCATTTCAGCTGCAGTCTTTCCTTGTTCTATATGACTAACAACCTTTCCGCCTAAAAGGCCATTTCCTATACCATGAAGATATAGGTCAAATAAAGGTTGTCTACAATTATCCGCTACAAAGCTAACTCCTGTTTCAAAATCAATTGCATTTCCATTTAAATCCCTAAACGCAGCAATAAAAACTACGATAGTATTATTGTCTATATTTCTTAACTTGATTTTAAAATCATCAATAGTCAAATCGCCTAAATTTATATCTGAAAATTCAAGATTAGTAAAATGTTTTTGTTCATTATAAAAGCTCTTTACATCTTGAATACTAGTTTCCGTAGAGTCTCCTATAGCAACAACCTTTGTAGCATTGGGCTTTACCTTCATGGCAACCTTCAAGGTATCCTCAACAGAAACGGCTTCTGCTACTCCAGTAAACATAGGATTTTTCTTTGATTTTATGGATTTTTCAATATCATTTATGCCAAAAAAAACAATAGGAATATCTTTAAATAGATCATTTTCATACTTCATAGCAAAATCAAAAGCATTATCGTCCCCTACAATAATTGCATCATACTTTTGCGGATTATTTTTTATTTTATATCTTATTAAATTATAAAAGTTATTAATGTTTTCCCCTTTAAAAAATCTTTTACTATCCATAAATTCTAAATCTATTATAAAATCCTCATCTGTTAAAACTGATTTAATTCCATCTATTTGTTGAAAAAAAACTGGAAAGGATGAATTATAAGAACTTATAAATAATACTCTATTTTTATGTTCAAGAGAAGAAAAAGCGTTTGAGTAAAAACTATTAAAAAATATCAATATTGCAAAAAACAACAGGACTGTCCTTTTCTTCATATTAACCCTCTTTTCTTATAATTAAAATAATCAAATAATATTAAAAATATTATACCATCATTGCCAGTTTAATAATTGCGAAATATTAATTTAAATAAATTAATTGTCAAAAACATTGAAATGTAATGTAGCCAATGCTAGTATGTAAACATACTATTCTAAATCTTTCTACAAAAGCACATTTGTTTGTGAATGAAATTCAAACTATAAGTATTTCTGTAAACTTATAAAAAAGAAAAATAAAAAGGAGCTGATTTTATGATTTATAATCTTCTAATTGGAGGCGCCGCCGGTCAAGGTATGGAGACTATTGCTTCAGTACTTGTAAAACTACTTAAGAGAAAAGGGTTTGATGCTTTCACACTACAGGATTACATGTCACGCGTTAGAGGGGGACATAATTTTTTTCAGATTCGCTTTGGTAACGAAGAAATAAACTCTCACAGCGATAAAATTGATGGAATAATTGCTTTAAACAGCGATACTATCTCCCTTCACATTGATAACCTTAATGAAAGTGGCTTCATTATTGTTGATGAGGAGATTGAATATAATGATGATAGAGTAATTAGATTACCCCTAAAAACTATAGCAAAAAAAATTGGAAATCCAAGAGTATTTGGTAATGTTGCACTTGGTGCTATCATGAATCTTTTCAAGCTCGATTTAAAATTTGTTGAAGAATTACTCAATGAAACATTTAGCCCAGAAATTGCAAAGCAAAATTTACTTGCTTTTGAAGAGGGATATAAATTAACCCATTCTAAATTTCCTATTGAAGTTAAAAGCGAAGATAATAGTATATTAATAAATGGAAATGAAGCAATAGCCTTAGGAGCCTTAGCCGCTGGCTGTAAATTTTACTCAGCCTATCCTATGACACCTTCTACAAGTATAATGAACTACCTTTCTTCTAAAATTAAACAGGCTGAAATCGTAGTGGAACAAGCTGAAGATGAAATAGCAGCCATTAATATGGCTATTGGTGCATCTTATGCCGGTGCTCGTGCCATGACAGGCTCTTCAGGTGGAGGTTTTGCTCTAATGGTAGAAGCACTAGGATTGTCCAGCATGCTTGAAGTACCCCTTGTTGTGGCAGAAATTCAAAGACCAGGTCCAACCACAGGGTTCCCTACAAGAACTGAACAAAGCGATCTTAAATTTGTTATCAACTGTTCACAAGGAGAATTTCCAAGAATGGTTATTGCATTAAAAAATCCAGAAGATTCATTTTATCAAACTATAAGAGCATTTAATTTGGCTGATAAATATCAGATACCTGTTATACTTCTAGGTGATCAATATCTGGCAGATTGCCAGAGAACTATAAAACCTTTTGATTTTAACTCAGTTAAAAACGAGAGATATTTAAGTGATGATGAATATTTAGACGGCAGAGAATATAAGCGGTATGAAATAACAAAAACGGGAATTTCTCCAAGAATAATTCCAGGTGGCATATCACATAATTCTGTTATGGTGGATAGTGATGAGCACGATGAATATGGACATATAACTGAATCTGCATCTGTTAGAGTTCAAATGAATGATAAAAGATTAAGAAAGATGGAACTTTTAAAAAAGGAATTAATTGAACCAGAATTTATTGGGAAAGATGACTTTGATACCTTGCTTATTGGTTGGGGCTCTCTATATAGTCCTATAAAGGAAGCAATAAAACTTCTAAATAAAGATGGTAGGACTAAATATTCTGCATTAATATTTGGAGATGTTTGGCCATTCCCAGAAAATTCAATTAAAGAAAATTCAAAAAAGGCAAAAAAACTTATTAACATTGAACAAAATGCTACTGGACAATTGGCTTCACTTATTAGAGAAAATACAAGTATTGAGTTCAACAGTAGTATTTTAAAATATGATGGAAGGCCAATCTCGGCTGAGGAAATATATAATAAGCTAAAGGAGGTAAAGTAAAGTGAAAGATTGTAGTATTTCAACATTTGAAACAGCTTGGTGTCCAGGTTGTGGTGATCATGCTATCTTGGATGCTTTAAAAGAAACCCTTATTTCTCTTGGTAAAAAGCCTCATGAGGTACTTATTGTTGGTGGTATAGGTCAAGCAGCTAAAACTCCCCAGTACTTAAATACTAATGGGTTTTCTGGTCTCCATGGAAGAGCATTACCTCCAGCAGCGGCTGCAAAAATTGTTAATAAGAATATGACGGTAATAATAGATACTGGAGATGGGGACTCCTATGGTGAGGGCGGAAATCATTTTATTCATAATATAAGAAGAAATGTAGATATATCACATTTTGTTCATAATAATCAGATTTACGGGCTTACAAAAGGACAAGCATCTCCTACAACTGATGTTGGACATGTAACTGACGTACAACCATATGGCTCAAATAATACTCCAATGAACCCAATGCTTCTCGCCATTTCTCTAGGTGCGGGCTTCGTAGCAAGGGCGTTTAGTGGCGACAAGGAACACCTTAAACGCATAATGGAAGAAGCAATAAATTACAAGGGCTATGCACTTGTAGATATTCTACAACCCTGCGTAAGTTTTAATAAAATTAATACATTCCAGTGGTACAATAAAAGAGTATATAAATTGGAAGAAGGTTATGATCCAACTAATAAGCTTAAAGCTATTGAAAAATCCATGGAATGGAATGATAAAATTCCACTTGGAATTTTATACAAAGAAATCAAACCTGATTTCCATGATAAAATTGATTTTTTAAGAGATGGTAAACCACTTATAAATTTGGAAATAGATTTAAATAAAATCAGTGAATTTATGCAGGATTTTGTTTAGACAGTGATGTTTTAAAATTAGATAGGAACTTTATATCTAGATAAATGACAAGATACAATGAGTAGTTTAATATGTTACTTAGTATCTTGTTATTTGTCTATTTCCCATGTTATTTTTACAGTTATTTTTATAATAAAAATATATATTAACTTTCCTCAATAGGTGTGGATAAAACCCTTTTAATGAATCAAATTTTATAATATAATAGAACAGTTACAAACTATAAATTTTAATAGAGGAGCGCTGCATATGTTTATTTACATCCTCATCTTTCTCGCTAAAATAATTGAGGTTTCCTTAGCCACAGTTAGAACAGTACTGATAACTAGGGGTGAAAAATTTTTCGGTTCACTTATCGGCTTTTTCGAAGTAATTATATGGTTATATTTAATTACCACGGTACTTATTGGAATAAATGAGGAACCCTTCAAAATGGTAGCATATGCATTAGGATTTGCTTGTGGAAATTATATTGGTTGCATTTTAGAAGAAAAACTAGCACTAGGACTCATAACCATACAAGCAATCGTTTCTGAAAAAGATGGACCAACATTAGCTAAAATATTGAGATCAGAGAATGTAGGTGTTACTATTATGGATGCTGAGGGCTTAAAAGAAGCTAAAAAAATACTTTTATTACATGTTAAAAGAAAAAGAAAATCTAAAGTATTACGATTAATAACCAATTCAAATATTAAAGCTGTAATATCCCTATCAGATACTAAAACTATCTATGGTGGCTATGGTATTAGAAAATAGAAAAATTGGTGCCACGTGGGTGGCACTATTTAAGTTTATTAATGCTTTTGTAAAGAAAAAATGCTGTTAATGCCGTAGCAATTAAATCTGCACAAGGTTGTGAAAGCCATAATCCGTCCAACTTAAAAAATAATGGAAGTGTAAGAATAAGAGGAATTAATACTATGACCTGTCTTAAAATACTCAAAATCATTGAGGTTCTCGCCTCATTTATTGCTTGAAAATAACTTGCTCCTAAAATTTGAAACCCTAAAATAGGTAAAAAGATTAAATCAATTCTAAGTCCACGTGCACCTAGATTAATCAGGTCAGGGTTGTTACCTACAAAAATACCAATAAGAGGCCTGGCAAATAGTTGTACCGTGATAAACCCAATTATAGCAATACCAGTGCCGAAAGCTATGGCATACTTCAAAACCTTTAAAACTCTGGGGTAGGATTTTGCTCCATAATTAAAACCTATTATAGGCTGAATTCCTTGACTTATACCAAATATGGGCATAAAAATTAGCATTGATATACTATTTAATATCCCCATGGCCGCTATTGCAAGATCCCCCCCATAAGCATAAAGACCTTTATTATATAAAATAACTACAAGACTTGATGCAATTTGCATAGAAAAAGGCGCCATACCAATAGCAAAAATATCCTTTATAATATATTTATGAAGCTTTAAATTAGATTTCTTTATTTTAAGTACGCTTCCACTATTTTTAAAGGTAAAATATTTAAGCACCCATAGTGTATTAAACGCTTGAGAAATTACGGTTGCTATTGCAGCACCTTGAATTCCCATATTAAAACCGAATATTAATATTGGATCTAAGATAATATTAATAATTGCACCAAATACCATTGTAATCATTGCCATTTTTGGATTACCTTCGGCTCTAATTATGTTATTTATACCAAAGCCTATATTTTGAAAAACGGCCCCCATTAGTATGATTTGTATATAAGCTTTTGCATAGGGAATGCTATTTTCGCTTGCCCCAAATAAGATTAAAAGTTTGTTTAAAAACAATATTCCAAGTATGCTAATTACTAATGATATTATTATTATGAGTATCACTGCATTTCCCAAAATATCATCTGCGATTTCCTTCTTTTTTTCCCCTAATCTTATTGATATTACAGCACTAGCGCCTATACCAACAAGCATACCAAAAGCCATTATAATAACTGATATGGGAAAGGTGATAGCAAGTCCTGACAGTGCATAGGATCCTACTCCTTTAATATGTCCTATATAAATTCGATCTACAATATTATATAAGGCATTAACAATCATTCCCGTTATAGCAGGTATAGAAAACTTGAAAAGTAGTTTTCCTATACTTTCTGTTCCTAATTCTTTTGTTTGATTCATAAAAAATATCCTCCATATCAAAAATATATATAAAAAATGTTTGGATTTTGAAAATCAACCATTCCTTTAACTACTTTCTAGTATATCATATGTTTTTATTCTTTTAAATTATCGATTTTTAAAATTTCATTAAATATTTTCACCAAAAATATGATATAATAATTCTTTATTGTCTTATCTATATTTAACTTAACAGAATTTGGCTAATATATAAAAATAGGAATAAAATTACATACTTAAAAATTGTTAGGAGTGACAAAATTATGAAAAATACAATATTAACACCTAGCGGAGTAGCAAAATTAGAGGAAGAATTAGAACTGCGCACAGGAGAAAAAAGAAAAGAAATAACAGCAGCAATTAAAGAAGCAAAGGGCCATGGCGATTTAAGTGAAAATGCAGAATATGATGCAGCTAAAGATGATGAAGCAACCAATAATGATAGAGTCATTAAGATTCAAGAATTGCTTAGAAGCTCTACAGTAGTTGAAGACTACAGTAATGATGACCATCTAGGTCTTGGCGGCGAGGCTGATATTAAATTTCTTGATACAGATGAAATTGAGAAAGTGTGTCTTGTATCCACAGTAGAGACTGACCCAGAATTAATGAATATAAGTATTGAATCTCCACTTGGAATGGCAATATATAAAAAATCCCTTGGTGCTACTTGCATTGTTATAGCTCCAGAGGGTAATTATGAAGTAAGTATAGAAAAAATTTACTAGAACAAAAAAGGGAATGAAAATATAAGCAGATAGCAATATCTGCTTATATTTTGTGATTTCTTATGTTGTTTTTACTTATTATTCACCATATTTTTTTCTGCTGCTTCTACCATTCGCCTTACCATCTCTCCACCAACATTACCTGAATTCTTTATCTTATTTACAATTCCACTAGGAACATCTCCCATATATACACTTTTGCTTTCAAAGTTACCTAGTCCCATATCTTCTGCTACTTCCATTTTAAATTTTTCAAGTTTTCCCACTGCTCCTGGTACTAATACTCTTTTACTCATTTTACTACCTCCCTATAATTTTTATTTCTGTCTTGTATACCTACTGTTAGTATTTTTTTAAACGGCTTTTTTATTCATCAGCTTTATTAAATTTTAGAATTTCCACTTAAAGCCAATAATAACTGTGAAGGAGGGTAGAAAAACCAGATCAGGAAACTGGATGTTTGCCAGTCCATACCAAGTAGCATCCTTTTATTGGTAAAATATAAGATAAATTAGATAAAGCTACGCATATATCGCTTGTTTACCTTGTTTTAGACTCATTCCATTCTTTTAAATAATCTTCCAATACTTTATGAAGAACTTCCCCAATTTTAGAATAGGCTTCATCATTAAGATTTGCAAGAGATATCCTAATAGCCCACTCTGGACCATTGAATCCACTACTACCTAATAACACTATAGCAGATTTTTCTGCTAGACGTATGAGGATGTCTACTGGTTTATAATTTGCTTGTAAATATTGCATAAATTCCACATTATTATTTCGGCCTGCCCACTCCAGTAAATCAAATTGAGCATAGTAAGATGCATCGAAAGGATCTGCCTCTATCTCTAATCCTAGTCCTTCGAACAAAAGCCTTTTGCGGTTACGACAGATATCTTTTGTTAATTGTTTATATCTATTTTCTTTATCTGTTATAGCAAATAACGAAAAAAATGCCATTTGTACTTGTTGTGGTGTTGATAACCCTGCAGTATGATTGAGTGCTACTTGACGACTATCTGCTACTATTCTATCGATAAATGCAATGCTATCAGGATTAGTAGAAATCCCGCCGTATCTTCTTCTTGCTCTTCCCTTTTTATCTTCATCTTGCTGACTTAATAATTTATCAAATACATTGTCTTCATAAAGTGAAATAGTTCCAAGACGCCAGCCTGTTACTCCAAAGTATTTTGAATAAGAATATACTCCGATTGTATTGTATGGTAAATCTACCATTAATGAACGGTAATCATCTACAAAAGTGCTATATACATCATCTGAAATAATCATTAAATCTGGATTATCATTTTTAACAATGTCTTTTATCTGTTTTACTGTTTCTGGCCTCATTGCAACAGAAGCTGGATTACTTGGATTAACTATAAATACTGCCTTTATAGTTGGATCGCTTATCTTCTCAATTTCACTTGAAGAATATTGCCATGTGTGCCTGCCATCTTCTGCTATTTCATCAGCCAAGACATCAATAACTTCAAAATTATAACGTGGTAAATGAGGTATCTCAAGATAAGGTGTAAAAATTGGCGACATAAGTGCAATCTTATCTCCCTTTGACAATATATTATTTGCAATTAATGTATCAAAAATATAGCACATCGCGGCCGTTGCACCTTCAACTGCAAAAGTTTTAAACTTTGCTTGAGGGGATACATCGTAACCTAACTCCTGAATAAGATAATCATTAACTACACTTTCAATATGATGTAACATCCTATCAGGGTTTGGATAATTATCGCCAATTATTCCATCTGCTAATTCGTAAATCCATTCATCGGAATTAAATCCTTTCACTTTTATACCATAATTAATCATTTTACTAAGCAGTTCTATTCCTGGTGCATCTTTATGTTTTTTTATAAAATCTGTAAAATGCTCTGTAATTCCTTCTTTTTTTGGCATTCCAGCTAAGTCGTTTTCACTCCATACCTTGCGACTTTCTTCAATCGCAAATTGACCAAAGGTGAAGAAAGCTTCTCTTGGGGTTGCTGCAATCCAGTTAGGATTTCCTCTACCTGCATCTAGTAGTGAATGCGTACCGCTTTTCTTTGATTCATCTGCAAGATTTATTAATTTATCTTTAAGTTCAAATGGGCTTATTTTGCCATAAACCTCCTCTATTTCTTTACGTTGAAGACTTAATTTATCCAATTCATAATACCCCCTACTTATAATTAGCAATTTATTTTATCTTATTATTATACCGCAATAATACTTTTTTACACTAATCCTTTTTTAACATGATATAGTCTCTAAAGAACTAAGCCACCAAATCGCAAAAAAAGCCACCTTATAAAAGGTGGCTTTTTGTAATATAAATATTATTTATATTGCTGAAACCTCTATTGCTTGAAGTCCTTTAGGGCCTTCTTCTGTTTCGAATTGAACTTTTTGGCCTTCTTCAAGGCTTTTTCTTGAATCTTGAATTGCAGATGTATGTACGAATATATCTTTCTCACCTTCAATTTCAATAAATCCAAATCCTTTTTCTGTGTTAAACCATTTCACTGTTCCGATTTTCATTAATTTTCCTCCAAACACTAAACATCATTATTTACGATACATTAATTTTGCATCAACAATGTTTCATTAACAATATAACATAACATTCAAAAAATATCAATTTACTCTAAAGCTTATATAACCTTCAAATCCTTCAAAAACTCTGTTTGTAAGATAATGTCCCCTACACTAATAGCAATGTGGCATTATTACTTCATAATTGCAACACAATTGGGTAGTAAACTATGTATATTAAGAGAAAATAATTAAAAGAAGGGATAGATTGATATGATGGGATATGGATATAATATGATGAGAAGCGGCCATGGATATAATATGTTGGGAGGTTGGTTTGGAATGATGCTAATTCCTATAATTATAATTGGAGTGATTGTGTTTGTAGTTTATAATCAAGGTCATAATGGTAGTTTGAAAAATATAGGATCTAGAAATACTTCTTTAGATATCTTAAATAATAGATTTGCAGCTGGAGAAATAAACGAAGAAGAATATAACCGTAAAAAAAGTTTACTATTAAATACTAAAACACTTTAAATTATTTAATAATATTATGTCTTATAAATGAATATGCAACAAAAAAATATGGTGGCCCTTAGCCACCATATTTTTTTCTCTTATGCCAGTAATTCATTTACAAGAGGATTTATCTTCTTGCTATCATACTTTCCTTTTAACTTTGGCATAACAGCCTTCATAGTCTTTCCCATGTCACCCTTTCCCTTAAATGCATTTTCTGCAATAACTTCAATGACAATTGCCTTTGCCTGCTCATCAGTAAATTGCACTGGCATATAAAATGTGAACAGCTCAATAGCGATTTCTGTTTCAGTAATAATATCTACATTATTAGCTTGTTTCGCATAGCTAAGAGTTTCATTTAATTGTTTAATTGTTTTCTCAATAATACCAATTAACTCAGTGTCTTCAAGTTCTTTCTTTAAGTCCATTTCCTTATATTTAACTTCAGCCATTAAAGTCCTTAAAGCAGTTAGCCTTATCTTATCCTTACTTTTCATATATTTAATAATATCATCTTTTAATGTTTGTTTTAACATATGTACGTACCTCCAATTGATTTAGTGTTTTTCACTAAGTTATATTATATCTAAATAATATTGTTCTATATACATTATACCCTTAATTTGCTATAAAAGACAAACTAACATGATATTTCTAAAAAATTTATAAACCTCTGAATTTATAGATTTATAATGTTATAATGTATAGATTAAAACCATTTAAGAGGCGAGACTAAGAGGTTGAGAATTCAAAAGGGAGTGATTTTATTGATTACTTATATTAATAGTGAAGTGCATGAATTTGACGCCATAGAAAAAGCTTTTGCAAATAAAAAAGCAAATACTAAAGAAGTGTTTTGGCTTAATATAAATAATCCAACTAATAGTGATTTTGAGTTTCTGAAAAATAAATTTAAGTTTCATCATCTTACTATTGATGACTGCATTCATAAGACTAAGAGAAGTAAAATAACTGACTATAATGATTATCATTTTTTGATTATTACTACATCCGATAGTCATCCAAATAATACGTTTTCTTATAACAACATATATGTGTACATTACCTCCGGCTATATTATAACAATACATTACGGCGAAAATAAATCAGTGAAAAAAATTATAAATGACATAGACAATGGGTTAGATATTGTTTCTAATGGAAGTGACTTTGTTTTGTATCATATTCTTGATGAAGCAATAGATCAATTGTTTATTATAACAGATAAACTTGAAGAAAGAATTAACACTTTAGAAGAAGAAACCATGAACAACCCTGTTCAAATCACTCTTAATAATATAATGAGAGTAAAAAAAAGCGTTATCAAGCTGAGAAGAGTTGTTTCTCCTATGCGCGAAGTTTTAAATACTCTTTTGAGACATGATGATATTATAACTGAAAAACACAGATTGTATTTCTCAGATATATATGACCATATACTTCGTATATATGATTTAATTGAATCTGACCATGAAATGATTACATCTTGTTTAGAGCTTTATTCCTCGCAATTATCTAATTCCATGAACAAAGTAATGAAGGTTTTAACTATTATCAGTACAATTATGATGCCACTCACAATAATAACAGGAATCTATGGCATGAATTTTGTAAATATGCCCGAACTACGTGCTAAATATAGTTACTTTATTGTTATATTTATAATGATTTTTAGTTCTATATTCCAAATCCTATTTTTCAAAAAGAAAAAATGGTTATAATACTAAATGAGGTTGTAGTTTTTTAAAATAAGAACAAATAAAAATATTGTAAAAGAGGATAAAATTGTACTAGTTGCTACCAATTGTCCCGCTAGTTCATCATTTGATTTCACATTCTGTGCCATAACATAGCTTGATATTGCTATAGGTGATGCAAATATGGAAAGCAAAACTCCAAGTTCAAACTGTCTGAATCCAATCAAAACCGCTGAGATAATAATAATTCCGGGTATAACAATTAACTTAAATGTAGAAACCCAAATAATATATTTAATGTTTTTAAGAGCATCACCAACCACAAAATCTCCGCCTAATATAATAAGTGCAAAAGGAGTTGCTATTTTAGAAATGTCTAAAACAGTTTTTTCAAGAACATTGGGAAGTTTTATACCTGTAGCAGCCATTGCTATACCAATAACACAAGAAATAATTAATGGATTTTTAACTACATCCATAAGGGTCTTTTTTATTGACCTACCCTCATTATTTTCCTTGTTTGCATATATTGCTAGCACTGCAACGGATAAGAAATTGTATAATGGAACCACAAAAACAGCAAGCATTGAAGTTATTCCTAAATCGGCTTGTCCAAATAAATTCATACAAATTGGCACTCCAAACAATATATAATTGCTCCTGAAAAGTGCCTGAATTAACACTCCTCTATTATTATTTTTCTTCTCAATTCTTGGAATAATTAAGGTTAGTAAAATAACAGTTATAAGAATAGAGGATACTACAAAAACAATGAGTCTTAGATTAAAACTGCTTTGTATATCACTTGAATAAATATTGTTAAACAACATCAACGGTAAGAAAAGCTTGAAAGTTAATTTATTTGCTGTTTTAAAAAAATTCTCATCACATACCTTGAAATATTTTAGTACCCATCCCACACACATCATTATTATAAGCGGTAAAACTACGTTAAGTGAAAAAATAAAATTCTGCATTTTTACTCCTTTTAAAATTATTTTTTCCGCATCAGTTCCTTATTATTCCAAAACAATTTCTAAAATTTCTGGCATAGCAAAAAATCTTATAGGCAGCATTCCATTGCCTATTCCACGGGTTAATACTATATTTCTATTTTCCTCATGCACTATCTTCTTCAAATACTTTTGACCATATTTAGAAGATGTGTATGGTGCATATAATCCAAAAAAATTCATTTGACCTCCATGAGTATGTCCAGATAGCCCTAAATCATAATTAATCAAGTTTTTATAATCGCTGAAAAAATCAGGATTATGAGATATAGCGATAGTAAAATCATTGCTTCTTTCTTTAAGCATATTAACTTCTGGATTTCCTTCAAATAAATCATCTATCCCAATTAGTTCTATACTATCTTCGCCAATATTAATAATTTCCTTTGTATTTTTAAGTAACTTAAAAGAACTTGAGTTAATTTCATTTAATAGCGCATCCCGTCCATTATAATAATCATGATTTCCTAGAACAGTATAAATTTCTAACTTTGCTTTAAGTTTTCTTAATATATCAAACTCTTTATATAAATACTCACTTACATCTCTCTTACTTTTTACTGAAATATCTAAATAATCTCCACCTATTATTATAATATCTGGCTCTAATTTATTAATTCTATTGACTACATTTATCAACCTTTTGGACCTAAAGAATCTTCCATAATGAATATCGGATATAAAAATGATTTTAAAATGTCTAAACCCTTTTGGTATCCTGCTATTCACAACTTTAATCCTTCGAACTCTATAAACTTGAGCTTCTATTAGAATCCAGAGTGTAAAAAAAAGTATTAAAAATGTTACAATGTAAAATATATTAGTCATCGATTTGCTCCTTTTTACGAATTTCATCTTATTGTAACACATGAAGTCCACTTCCAACATCTTTAGTATTTCCCAAATCTTTAATTATATTTTTACTTATCAGGTGTTTAAAAAGCTGTCTCAATTTTCTTGAGACAGCTTTTTATTTTCATATATTCCTTAGTTATTCACTTTATAGCTTGAATTTATTACCTATTTCTAGTATTTCTTTAGTCATAGAATTTAATATATATGAGGTAGCAGAAACTTCTTCCGCTGAAGCATTTAACTCCTGTGAAGCCGCTGCAATTTGCTGTGAAGAAGCAGATATTTCTTCTGCAACTGAAGAACTTGATTCTATTTTATCAATTATAATATTTTTATCTTTATTTATAATTAAGATGGAATCATTGACTTCCACAATTCTAGGAATTACCTCACTGACTGCCACGAGTATTCCTCTAAAAGAATCAGTTGCGCAGTTAATAGCAGTAACTTGATTACTTATTTCTGATTTCATTAAATCCGTAGATCTAATAATAATCTTATTTTCAATAGAAATAGTATTAATAAGTTCATTTATACTCTGAGATGATTCATTGGATTGTTCTGCTAACTTTCTAATTTCATCAGCTACAATAGAAAATCCTCTTCCAGCCTCACCAGCTCTAGCAGCTTCAATGGCAGCATTCAACGCTAATAAATTTGTTTGGTCGGAGATAGCCTTTATATAATCCGTTATCTCGTTAATCTTGTTTAAATTAACGCCTAAAACATTAAACCTAGTGGTAAAGTCATCAAAAGCTTCCTTAACCTTTTTAATTGAACTTACTAAAGACTCCATTCCTTCATTGCTTTCACTTGCCATAGTATTTATGTAGCCAGAAGACTCATTTACATTGCTGATTTTCTGCGCAATTAAATCTATTTCACTTCCAAAACTATTTAATAATGCAGTAATGTTCATCATATCACTAGCTTGCGTAAAGGTCCCACTTGCAACTTCTCCAATTGAATTTGCTATATTTTCTGATACAGAGCTCATTTCATTAGAAATGCCCAATAAATTATTGGAAGAAGAGTCTACCATCTTAGAACTACCCTGAATCTTTTGGATAATTTCCTTTAGATTTAAGATCATAGAATTAACATACTCAGCAATTTCACCAAATTCATCCTTAGATTCTACTATACACTCACCATCTAAGTTGCCCTTTGCTACTGAATTTAAGGACGTAGAAATTATACTTATATTTTTCTTTAGCGAATTTACAAAAATAACTACAAGACTAATTGCTAATATCAAAACTATAATATTTATAGCTACTATTTTTGACATTAAATTGTTAATACTATTGTTAATACTCGCCTTATCAACACCTACAAACCAAATTCCAATTACTTTTTCCCTAGCATCTTTAATTGGAACATACTTTGCTTGATATAAACTATTAAGTATTGTAGCTTCACCAACATACTCTTGTCCACTATTTAAAACTATAGTGGCTACATTGGCAGAGACCTTAGTTCCTAGGGCTCTTGTACCATCTTTTTGTAGAACATTAGTTGATATTCTTGTATCTCCTAAAAATATTGTGGCAAGATTACCCGTATTTTTTTTAACAGTATCTACAAAATCCGTGTCCTCATTTATTACTTTATCTCCTTTATACAGAACACCTCCTTCTACCTTCCAATCTCCTGGATATTTCTGAGACAATAAAGAGTATCCTACATTACTAGTAGAATTCAATTGACTTTCAATATCTTTAAAGGCTAGGGAACTCACTTCTTTATAAACGATTACTAAGACAAGTGTACTCAATAATACTAAAATAGAAATAAATATACCTAAAATTTTACCTCTTAACTTAATGTTAGAATTTATCTTCATTATTCGATCTCCTTCTTTTTTGTATATCATACTTTTTACAATCTCTGCTTATATTCTATAGACATTGCAAATATCCTTCAAATTTATACATAACATGATAAAATACAAGATAAATCCAGTTACCTGTTATTCTACAACTCAATATTAGAAATCGATTTAGCATATTTTAAAATCAATAAAAAAAACAGATTACTAGGCTACAATCTGTTTTTTAAGATTATTAGATTTGTTAAATCATTATCTGAGATGCTGCAATATTAACGACTTCAGAAGGAAATTTAGAGTGTAGTAACATTATATGGTAGCAATAATACTCACATATAATCATAATTTTATAAGTTACTACTGCATCCTAGTCCCAGGTACCCTCTTTTTATCGCAAGGTAAATCAAGTCCAATAGTTCCACCAGGATTCATTATATTGTTAGGATCAAAATGATTTTTTAGTGCTCTATACACCTCCATTTGATTTTTCCCAATTTGATCTTCCAGCCAGGGTGCAGTCATCTTGCCAATACCATGGTGATGACTCATTGCTGCTCCATATTTTTGTATGTTATCTAATATTCCATATTGATAATCTAGATATTCATTTATATTATTTATTTTTGCTATGAATATGAAATACAAGTTTGCTCCTTGTGGATAAACATGAGACATATGAGTCATGCATATAGTATTCGGTCTGCTCTTGCAATACTTCCTTACCCCTTCGTGTACGTCTTTCATAGTATCCCAGGTCACACTACATTCTAGCGTATCTGTCATTATTCCATAGTCTTGAAGGTCTTCTCTCATGTATGGATCTCTGAATCTTCCTTTTTCCCAGCCCTCCGTTACATATTTAGTAGTATACATGGCACCATATTTTTTGCATATCTTATGAACACTTTTTTTAACAACCTTTGTAAATTCCTTTTCTCCATCAGTAAAGCCAAGGAACATGCACTTTTCACCACTTTTAAAGCCTTTCATTTCCATGATTTTTTCAATAGGTGTACCTTCTACTCCATAGAGTTTCATAGCCACATCTGTTTCCTCTGGGTCTGAGAGTCTAAACACAGATGGAAAACCAAATTGACCTTGCATTATTTCTCTAGCAGCATCCATAGCATCTTGCCAGTTTTTAAACATATAAGAAAACTTCCTTTGATTTTCAGGCATATATTTAAATATTTTAAGTGTTGCAGAGACTAAAATCCCAAATGCACCTTCACTACCCATCATTATTTCATCAATGGATGGACCTGTTGCATTTGCTGGATATTCCTCAGTTTTGATTATTCCTGCTGGGGTAACATATTCTTGACAAATAACCATATCTTCTATCTTCCCAAAGTATGTGGAATTTTGCCCCGCTCCCCTTGTAACCACCCATCCCCCTACCACTGAGAATTCAAAGGATTGAGGGAAATGTCCGCAAGTATATGCTCTTTTTGCATTAAATAGCTGCTTTGCATTATTTAGCGTCTCTTCTAATTTAGGACCAGACATCCCGGCTTCTACAGTTATTGTTTGATTGATTTCATTAAACTTAATTACTTTATTCATATGAACTCTCATATCAAGAGTAATTCCTGACTTTGTACACTCAACACCTCTAGTTACCGATGAGCCTCCACCATACACATAAATATTTATCTTTTCATTATTACAATATTCCACTATTTTTTTTATATCTTCCTTGTCCCTTGGATGAATTACTATGTCCGGTACATTTTCAGCAATTCCTTCCCTTAGTCTCATAAGGTCAAGCATTGTCTTTCCATACGCTACTTGAAGTCTTGAATACTCATCTTCAAGTACATTTTCTATACCCACCATTTCCTTAAATAAATCTATTTGCTTCCTTGTAAGTGCAATTTGCAAGTTAAATGAAACTTCTTCTAATCCCATTTTCTGTTTTTGTTTAAAATCCTCATCTGACATATTAAAGGTGCTTTTCATAAGCTTATAGAGTCTCCAGTTAGGATGTTTAAATTCTTTTGGATTTCCCCATCTTAAAATGGACCTATAAGACTTTTCCGGGGCCGTTTCTTCATACCAATCTGGTGTAAAGCCTGTGTATTTTTTACTCATAATTTATTCCCCCTTGAAACTGTTTTATATATTAGGATAGTCAGTGATTTTCTTTATTTCCTTGAACAAACTTTCTAGCTTTGGATATATTTTGCAGTATACTTTTTTATATAGTTTTCTGTATATTTCTGTATTCTCACTATCTGGCTTAAAGGTACTAGTATAATGAACCATACTTTTTACCGCCTCTTCATAACTTTTAAATATTTTCAGACCCACAAATCCATTTATTGCTGCGCCAAGTCCAGAAGTTTCATAAGTTTGTCCGCGAAGCACAGTTCTATTAAACATATCAGCAGTTATTTGGCATATAGCATCACTTTGGGAACCCCCACCAGAAACTATTACTGTTTTTACTTTTATTTTAGATTTCTTCTCTATCTTATCCAGTCCTTCAATTAGAGCATAATTTATTCCTTCTATTATTGCTCTATAGATATGGGCTCTAGTATGAACATCCCCAAATCCAATAAGTGAACCTTTGGCCTCTAGCATCTTGAGTCCCGGCCCCCAAAATGGCTGAAGTATAAGACCTTGAGATCCTGGAGGAATATCGTTTAATTTTTCATTAAGTATACTCTCCGGAGATATTCCCCTTTCTTTAGCCTCTACCACTTCTCTAGCACAAAACTCTTTTTTAAACCAACTTATCATCCAATATCCTCTAAATATTTCCACCTCAGGATTATAATATCCTGGTCTAGATGCAGGATAAGGTGGCATAAACTGAAGAGGCTCCATATAAAAATCTGAAGTAATTTGAACTGTGGCAGTAGTTCCAAAACTCATGCTAGCAGTAGAAGGGTCTAGGCACCCTACTCCCAATGTTTCACAACCTTTATCTGAACCTGCTGCTATAACCGGTGTATCTTCTTTAATTCCAGTTTCTTCAGATGCATTAGCTGTAATCCCTGAAATTATTTCTCCAGGCACAATTAAATCATATAGTTTCCCCCTTTCTATTCCAAACATTTTCCACCTATAACTGATTTTAGACTTTGGCCAACATTGGTTTTTATAATCAAAGGGTATATGACCAATCTGACTTGCTATAGAATCTGCAAATTTACCAGTTAGTTTAAAAATAAAATAGCCTGATAGTAGAAGATATTTATGTGTGCTTTCCCATAATTCTGGTTCATTTTCTATTATCCAATTGGATTTTGCTTTTCTTCTTGTCATCTCAATTGTCTTATCCATTCTAATAGTCTTAAAAAGAGCATTATCATAAAATGCCAGCGGCTCTTCACATTTTGCCATTCTTTGGTCCAACCATATTATTGCTGGTCTTAGTGGTTTACCTTCACTATCAACTATAACTCCAGTATCCCTTTGAGTTGTAACTGTAACTCCAATAATTTTTTCAAAGTCCTTAGGTAGTTTTATCTTTAGTGTTTTACAGGCAGTGCAACAATTATTCCAAAAAACATCTGGATCTTGTTCTGCCCATCCCGGCTCCTTAGAAAAATAAGGTTCAAATTCCACCTTTTCTTTCCCAATTATGCTTCCACTATCATCAAATAGTATTGCTCGTACACTTTGAGTACCACAATCAAGAGTTAAAATATAGCCCCCATTACTACTCATTCTTTTCCTCCCCCAATAAATAGTACAAATCAGAAGTTGCAATTACATTTACACCTGTATCACCCACATTTTCTATTACCACATCACCCGCATGCACTGGCATGCCAAGAGATTTTGAGTTTATCTCAGCCATTACATTAAATATATCTTCTAGTGGAACTTCTCCATTTGTTCTTACCGGTAATCTCGGAACTTTTTCAAATGTAGTCTTTATTGTTGAGCATACACTTCTTCTTGGATTCTTGATTTCGTTTATTGCAAATTCCCTTCCCTTAGGGCATTTATTACCTTTTACCTCATATTCCTGCCCCACCATTTCAACTGTTAGGCTACAACCCTTAGGACATAATATACATGTAAAGTTTTCCATCTAGATACCCCCCCTTTAAAACGCTTCCATTAAAATTTCTACCTTGCCACTAGAAAAATCAACTTCTAAATCCAAATGAGCCCTTTCCATTTCAGGTGGTTTAAGCTTCATATATCTTTTTGTAAATAATATATTATCTCCTGATTTAATGATAACCACCATATTATCTCTAACATCCCTAGATCTAAAATACAAAACTGCGCTTTTATTTTTAGAGTTTATATCAATTTTTTGAGGCACAACATATAAAAATTCACTCCCAAGCATTTTTACATCTATAAATTTACGAGCAGGAGTTCCCACAACATAATCACAAGCATCTTCTCCCGCAAGTTTTCCACTTTCAGAAACATAATCCACTAAATCGTTTACATGCAATGCATTTCCACAAGAAAACACACCTTCCACGTTGGTCATGAAATTCTGATCTACCACAGGACCTTTGGTTGCATAATCGAAGTTAACTCCTAGCATTTCTGCTATTTCATTTTCAGGTATTAAGCCCACTGAAAGTATTACTCCATCACATTTTATTATTTTTTCTGTTCCTTTTATGGGTTGCATTTTTTCATCTACCTGAGCTATTTCAACTGCTTTTACCCTGTCATCTCCAATTACCTTTGTTATAGTAGTTGATAGATGAAGGGGGATATTAAAGTCATTTAAGCATTGAGCAACATTTCTGGATAGTCCAGACGGAGTACCTTTCGCCTCATAAACTCCCAATACCTTCGCACCTTCTAAGGTAAGTCTTCTTGCCATTATAAGACCAATATCTCCACTGCCTAAAATCACACAATTCTTGCAAGGTAGATACCCTTCAATATTTACTAAATGTTGAGCAGTTCCAGCTGTTAATATGCCTGCAGGTCTTGTACCGTTTATAAAAACCTGCTTCGCAGTTCTTTCTCTACACCCACTGGCAAGTATTAATGATTTAGTCCATATACGTTCTACACCATTTTTTGAGTTTACCACAGTAAGCTTAAACCCATCATCTGCTTTTTCTACGTCAATCAAAAAACTATTCAGAAGCATTGGAATATTCTTTTCCATAACTAATTTTATAAACCTTTCTGCATACTCCGGCCCAGTTAATTTTTCTTTAAATGTAACCAGTCCAAAGCCATCGTGAATACACTGTTTTAGTATTCCTCCTAGTCTTTTTTCTCTTTCAATTATTAGGGTGTTCATTCCCTTATCAAAAGCTGCTATTGCCGCTGAAAGACCAGCCGGACCGCCACCCAAAACTAAAACATCATATTTCTTCATTCATATTCACCTCATATTCAGCACTGTTTTTTGTTTCTTCTACTAATATATTTGAGTTATTTCCTTTCTTGGTTATAGCTGTCATTGCTAACCCTGTCTCCTCAGATAATATATTCATAACTACTGGAAGACAAAAGCCGCCCTGGCATCTTCCCATACCTGCTCTTACTCTTCTCTTAATTCCATCTACTGTATATACTGGTACTATGGAGTTAATTACATCTATTACTTCACCCTTACTTGTTCCCTCACATCTACAAACAATTTCACCATAGTAAGGATTTTCTTTAATTATTTTGCTTCTGGTTTCATAGTCCATCTTACTTAAATCTGGAATAGCTTTTCTTCTAGGATTCCAGTTTTCTTTTGCCTTAACTTCCATAACCTCTGATAAAACTTTGCAAGTTATCCTTTCTATTTCTTCTGCTATAGCAGGTGCTGAGGCAAAACCTGGAGATTGAATTCCAGCTGCATATACTAGATTTCCAACGCATTCAGACCTTTCAATGACAAAATCCTCTTCATAAGTAGCAGCCCTTATGCCAGCGCAATAGGTAATTACATCAGAAGGACTAAAACCTTTTATTATAGGAAAATGTTTTTTCATTAGTGCATTTATATTATTCATGTTAGTTGTAAAATCTTCAGTAAAGGGTTGCTCGTAGGCATCTGGGCCAATTAACACATTTCCATCTACTGTTTTTACTATTCCTCCGCCCTTAGTATTTCCCGCCGATAACGCTAAACTTGGTTTTGCTATAACTCCATTAATAAGTCTTCCCTTCTTTTTATCAAGAAAAATTATTTCTCCTTTTCTTGGGTGAATAGAAAAGAATTGATCGTCTACCATATCTGCGATTTTATCTGCAAAAACGCCAGCAGCATTAATAACTACTTTTGGAATTACAGTTCCCCTATTTGTTTCTACACCTATAATCTTTTCATTATTCTTCTTTATTGAAAGTACCACAGTATTAAGTGAAAATTCAGCACCATTCTCCACTGCATTTTCTGCATAAGCCACTGTCATCTTGTAGGGAGACGTTACTCCTGTAGTATCAAAATGAATAGCTCCAGCAATTGGCACTGCAATATTGGGTTCTCTTTTAAGTACTTCTTCCGCTGATAAAAACCTGGCCCCAATTACCCCCATTTTTTTAGCTCGTATATTTAGCACAGGTTTCGACATTGCTAGCCATTTATTATCGTATAGAATACTAGAACCACATCTGATAACGGGTACATCCAACTCCTCAGAAATTCTAGTATACATTTGATTTCCTTTAACATTAAATATAGCTCTTTTAGACCCTATTCTACTTTCAATACCTGGATGAATCATGCCATCATTCCTAGAAGAAGCATGCATTGCCAAATCCTCTTCCTTGTCCACAAGTAAAATTGTAAGCTTCCATTTAGAAAGTTCTCTTGCTATAGAGGAGCCCGTTATTCCTCCACCAATTATTAGTACATCAAACTTTTTACCATCTAAAAATTTATCACAAAGTCTCGGTTTTCTCATTTTTGGTATTTCTAAATTATTAACCCTAAGTCTGTTTACTACACCTTTATAGCCTCTGTTTGTACACATTTTCCCTGCACTAATTAATTCATCCCAAGTTAAAACCATACCTTCTATCACAATAGAAGAATGCCATTCCCGAAGATGAACATCTAGAGATACTTTTTTTCTTATCTCATTTTCAAGTCGACGCAAACTATTACTCAAAATAATCACCCCTTAACATTAGGACGTCCGAACCTCTCACCCTAATCATAAGTATATGAATGTTTTAAATATTTTACAACCTATTTTTATAAGTTTTCTATAGGAAAAGAATATATATTTTCTGGAACAATAAAATTCAAATAGAAAAATGGCTCTTCAAGACCATCAATATAAATCCATCTCTGCATATTCAAAAGTTTTATATTTTTTTCTAACCTAAGTTCCTCAATTTCTTGTTTTGTTGGTATTTTGAGTTCAATAATTTGATTTACCTTCACAATATTAAGTTTCAAATCCTCAATTATGATTTTTGCCACAGATCCACTAAGGTCATATTTATTAAGCGCCTCTTTATATTCATCTTTAAAATAAGAATGCTCCACAGCAATAGGTATACCCTCTGCATACCTTATCCTTTTCATATAATAGCAGTCCTTCACTTCTTTCCACTTCATAATATTCAAAAGTTTTTTATCTGGTGTAATTGTTCTGTTATCCACAATAATATTCTTTTGATTTATCCCTCGAGCTTTTAATGAGAATGATAAACTTATAAGCGGTTCAAATCCCAGCGATGGCTGTACTCTACCTACAAAAGTACCTATTCCCTGTTTCTTATACAAATAGCCTTGATTTTCAAGTAAGGATACAGCCTGCCTTACAGTAGCTCTACCAACCTTGTAATCCTCCATAAGTTTTATTTCTGTGGGAATTTGAGAATCTATCTCCCAGGTGCCTTCTTTAATCTTACTAGTTAATTCTTCCTTAAGTTGTATGTATAATGGAACATGCATCTCTCTATCTAACACTATATTCACTTCCTATATTTAGTACCACCCACGTGGCAGTGGCATCTTATTAACACTTATTTTCACTATATAATTATAGCATAAATCAACCCCATTATCTGTAACATTTCTATAATATTCGGAATAAAATGGAAGTGGAAGTTTTTTTATTACTTAAAGATAAGTAAAAAGGGGTGTATTAATTTTGGAAAATAATAATCAAATTCAAGTTAGGGATGTCAATGATCAACCAATGGTTTTGGGAGATTGGATAATTACATTTTTATTGCTTGCAATACCTTTTGTGAACATAATCTTATTATTTGTTTGGGCATTTGGAAAGGATGTAAACAAGAGTAAGAAAACCTATTGTCAAGCTGAATTAATTGTGTTAGCATTTGTACTTATATTATATCTTGCGTTTTTCGGTGCATTTTTTGCAAGTATGATGAATGGTTTTGATTCTTTTAATTTATAAAAAAAGGAGATAATTAAAATTATCTCCTTTTTCTGTAATCATTCGAGTATCAAGCATTTATCTATCCTGCTTGATTTCATCAGCTCTTCAATTATTAAATCAATAAATTTTTCTCTATACATATTTTTCCCATACACACACTTTACATCTCTATGTCCTTCCATGACTCCTTAAAGCTAATTTTCCAAAGTACTACATTAACTATCAAAAGCACCACTACATAAATTCCAACAAATATTATATTATTTCTAATAGCTATATGAATTAAAGCAAATACTCCAAGCACCAAACCTGTGACTATGGATGGTATTATAAGCTTACCACTATCTGTTGTAGCAAACTTTATACTAAAGGGCAATGCCTTATCTGATACTTTAAAATACACTAATGATGATATTAAAAGAACTAAAAACATTACTATTAAGTCAATAATTATTGATGGACCTTTTAATATTGTGAACACTATAGCCTCTAATATAAATATCGGCATTATTAGTTTGAATATAGCTCCTTTTACTGCCCCTTTTAATATTACTCCCGGATTTTCTATGGGTAATACCTTGTATATAAACGCCCCCTTATAATTATCACTATTATTAATAAACGCTGTAGAAAAGCATAGCAGAAATATACTTATATACATTAATAAATGAATTTTCCCATCATAGCCAGTTTGAATATTATTCATAAAGGATTCACCATTTCCGTTATCTATAAAGATAAATAGTATTGGCATAAATAAAGCCATTGCTAGAGACGGATACACCTTAAGCTTCAAATTCCTTTCTGTTGATATCATGTTTTGAGTGAATTTAAACATACTCTTTTCAATTTTATTCCTGCAAACGATTCTAGCTATAAATTCTTGAATATTTTCACTTCTCTTACTTACAGCCCCACCATTTTCATTTAATTTTTGAAGGTTCTTTTCAAAATAAGGTACTACTTTTTCAATGTAAAGTGCCATTAGGATAATAGGTCCGAGTATTGCAAGTGTACACAAAAATATTAAAAATGGCTCATTATTCCCATCGATATATATTCCAAAGGGTGATGCAAACCACATGGATGGAAGTAGAGCGTGGTAAAATTTAGGTATATATTCAACATTCATATTTTTAAGATTAAAAACCCTAGCACCCAATTGATACCCAAATGCAAAGAGAAAGGCTAATAGTATTTGAAAATAGTTTATTATATCCTTCAGTTTTTCTCCATCAAAAAACTTTAAAACAACGGTATATAAAAGTGCTGTAAAAGCTATAACTATTAATACTATAAGTATGTTTTCCAGAGCAAATAACACAAAAAACAAAGCTCCATATTTTAATGTACCAATCACTAGGGGAATCAAATTTAGTGACAATGATAAACCCATTAAATAAATACATATATGAGTAGTTTTTGCTGCATTAAATGTCTTACTATCAATGGGTTTAGGTAATAATATATTTTTCTCTTTTACATCTAAGAGCACTGCAGAAAAATCAGATATCATAAGAGAAATCATCATAAATAGGTTTATCCCTATTACAATATTAGTAGATATCATAGCTGGCATGTTACCCGTCATTATGAGTCCAATAAAGATACTTATAAATAAATTAAAAAGCAATAAGAATAGATAGTTATTGTTTCCCTTATTCTCATCTGTTTTTTTATTATTTCCCATAACAGTACTTACTCTACGACCATCCATTGTTAGTTTTAGTTGCAGGATTATTCTCATAGTCTTATAGTTAACCCCTGATCTTTTATATAACCATTGAAATTTATCTAATATCTTAAGTATGGTGAAATTCTTCATAATTACACCTCGCAAACCAAAGAAACAAATTCATCAGCAATGACTTCATGATCATTGAAGCCTGTTAGCTGATTGAATATTTCTTCAAGTGAACCTTCCTTCTGATTATTCTTAAGCTCTTCAAAGCTACCATCCGCAACTATTCGTCCATTATTTAAAAGTAATATCCTATCACTTACCTTCTCTACAACATCCATTATATGAGAAGAATAAAATATTGTTTTTCCTTGCTTTGCAAGAGTCTTCATAACCTCTTTAAACACCATAACACTATTAGCATCTAGTCCACTTAAAGGCTCATCAAAAAATAATATATCCGGATTATGAATCAAACTACATATTATAAGTAGCTTTTGCTTCATACCTTTTGAATATGAGGATATTCTTGCATTTATAACAACCTTAATTCCAAATAAGTCCATCATCCTTTTCGCTCTCTCAATAAGTTTTTCCTCCTCTAATCCATATATTTCACCTAAAAAACTTATATACTCAGAAGCAGTTAAGTTTTCATATATATCTGCAAACTCTGGTACGTAACCTATTTTCTTTTTATATTCTATGCTTCCGTCACTTATATCTTGTCCTAGTATTTCTACTGTCCCCTCATATCCTTCTAAAATCCCTAGCATTATTTTTATAGTTGTACTTTTACCAGCACCATTAGTCCCTATATATCCTATTATCTGCCCTCTAGGAATTTCTAAATTTATTCCATTAAGCACCTTAGTACTCCCATAGCTCATATATAAATCTTTAATTGATATTATGCTTTCTGAATTTCCCATTTTACCCTCCTAATCTCTAGTTCTTCATTAATCGAGACCCACATATAATAAAATAATGAATCTATAGCCATAATTATATGAATCTATCTATTAAAAACCCATATTGAATAATACCTTTTGTTTTAAGCCTAGGACATGTTAGGAATTTCCAGAAGCTATCCGTCATTTCTGCTTTAATAAGTGGGGTAACAAAATTTTCTCTCCTCTTTTCAAGTACCTCCTTGTCTTCCGCACTAAATCCACATAGATTGAATCCAATATCACTTACACTTGAAGATATATAAATTGTTCCAAATTCATCAGTTATAGAAACTGAATCACAACCTAATTCACTCTTAATGGTATCTAGATCACTTTGCTTAAGCTCTCTATCAATATCAATTTTTTGAAGATGTTTACCAATTTCTAATAAAGATTCTACATTAATTGTTCTTTCGGATATTTTTTCTTGAAGGTATGAACTTTCTCCTAATGCTTCATTAGCTAAAGTATCCATTGCTATAAGTGAATTACTCACCTCCTGTGAAGAGGCACTTATCTGTTGGCTAACAGCGGAAGTCCTTTCCGTAATAGCTGCAAGAATTTCTATATAGCCCTTAATTTTCTGGTTATTTTCACATAGCGTTTCATTTGTTTTTTTAACTTCTTTAAACTCATTTGATACAGTGTCTATAATTTCATATATAGCAGACAATGCTGAAATAGTATCCTTTGTAATATTAGTTCCTATTTCAGTTTTTATCTGAACTTCATCCATCATTTTTCGTGATGTGGTTATATCCTCTTGGATGCCCTTTGTTACATGAATAATATTAGTTCCAGCCTCTTTCGCTTGATCTGCAAGTTTTTTCACTTCACCCGCAACTACCGCAAACCCTCTACCACTTTCCCCTGCTCTAGCTGCTTCAATAGCTGCATTTAGTGCGAGTAAATTAGTTTGATCAGCTATTTCTAAAATCGAGTCAACAATATTATCTATTCCAGAGGATTTTTTTTCTAGCCCATCAGAAATTTTCACAACATTATCTACTGCTGTTTTTATCTCGAGCATTTGATTATTCATTGACTTAGATGCTTGATTGCAGCTTTCAACTTGCAAATTAGCCTTTTGGCTAACTTGATATGCCTTATCAACTTTATCACTTTGACCATTGACATTAGAAACAATTTTTTCAAGTAAATTAGATATTTCCATTACTTTTGCTTTCTGATTGCCCATGTCACTGGCTACATCACTTATAGCCCCTGATATTTCGACCGAGGCCTCCTTAAGCTGCGAAGAAATTGTAACTAGACTTTTCATAACTCTAATAACTTGGCACGAAGAAACTAATAGTGATCTGTTTAAATTAGCCATAAATTCGACTAATTTTTTAACGATAGATGGTGTTTTTTCTGTCAATGTCAATGAATCACTTTTTGCAGCTTTTACCAAATCTATTTCTGTCTTTGTGTTGTATTCCTTTGAGCTTCCAGAAGAGCCTATTATTTGATAAATAATAAAATTAGCTATGACTCCTAAAAATAAGAACAGGCTTGCTAATAGTGTATTTAGAAAAAAGATAGTAATTGTCTCTATTACAATAATACAGTTTAAAATAAGTACTATTTTTTTTGTCATAATAAACACTCCTTTTGTAGTTTAATAGAAATTGACTTACAAATTGCTTTGTGCAAAGTAGGACTGCTACAATTTCTAATGAAATATTATATCAATAATTAAAGTAATTCGATACAAACCATAATTTCCCTTCAAGAAACCTTATTTATTTCAATTTTATTACTTTACAAAATTGGTATTTTATTTCAAAGGAGCGCAATTGTTATTGTTAATTCAATGATAATGCGCTATTATTATTATACATATTAGGAAAAATACTAAAGTAGCCTATGATATAATAATGCTTAATTACCCTCTCTATATTTAAATTGAAAAATTTAAATATAGAGAGCAGCACGTATATAGAAATATTACTGTTACAATTGAGAAATTAGAGGGAGCTGGTTTAAATGAAAAAAATGTATTTAAAAAATGGGAAAGAAGCGATTATAAGAGAGGCTTCAAAAGAAGATGCAAAGATCATGATAGATTTTTATAATCTAGTTGGTGGAGAAACAGATTTTCTTTCCTTTGGGAAAAATGAATTTGTGAGAAATTTAAATGAGTATGAGAATTTTTTAGAAAATACCCGCAAAGAAGATAATTCAATAATATTGCTTGCAGAAATTGATCATAAGATAATTGGTATAGCCACAATTAATTCTAGTCCTAAATCTAGATTTAAGCACGTAGGCGAATTTGGAATAGTTATAGCAGTGCAATATTGTGATCTAGGACTAGGCAGGAAAATTATAGATTATCTTATAGAGTGGGCAAATGGAAATGGCGTCACTAAAAAAATAAGCCTTGTGACTAGTGAAAATAATTATAGAGCCATGGAGTTATATAAAAAAGTTGGATTTGAAGTCGAAGGTATACTTCAAAAAGATAATTATGTAAATGAAGTTTATGGTAATACAATTATGATGGGGTTGATTCTTTAAAAAATGAATTCAACTTTAAAATAGAGGTAGGGGATAAATATTTATCCCCTACCTCTATTTTCGTAAAGTACATTAACTGTTCTATATTAAATCATTCTTAAACCCCTTTCCCCTTACTTCAGATGCATCAACTGTTATCATAAAAGCATCCTTGTCTATTTCTTTAACAATTAATTTTAATCCAGGGATCTCATGGAGTGGCACTGTGCAAAATAATATTTTTTCATGCTTACCAGTATATGCCCCTTCCCCATATAAATAAGTAACTCCTCTATGCATTTTATACAAGATTTCGCTACAAATTTCTTTTTCTTTTGCAGTAATAATAAGGACTAATTTTTGTGTTCCAATTCCAATTATTATTCTATCAGTAACTTCAGCGGTTATGAACATAGCTGCTATAGTATATAGCGCACTGGTTACTCCAAAAAAGAATGTAGCGATACTAACAATTACAATATTTATACAAAAGGATATTTGTCCTATTTTAAAGTTATCATGCTTCACTTTTATAAGTGCTGAAATAATATTGACTCCTCCTGCGGACCCGTGATTGCTGAATACTATTCCTATGCCAATTCCGTTTAGTGCTCCACCGTATAAACATAATAACAAGGTATCCGTTGTATTAATTACACCTTTTAGTGGAGCTGTTAAAATTAAAAACAGTGAAAATGAGATTGTACCTATAAATGTAAGAATAGTAAATCGTTCGTTAAGAAATTTATAGCTTAGAAATAATAATGGAATATTTAATAATAAAATCGAATATCCAGCGGGAAAGTCAAATAAATATTGAATAATTAAAGCTATACCGGAAGCGCCACCACTTAAAAGTTTTGCTTTGGATATAAACAGATTAATAGCAAGTGAAGATATCAAACTTCCTACTACTATTAAAAAAATATTCTTAATGATGCTTTTGTTTAAATATTTAGGCATTCCGTTTCCACCCTTCGAATAAAATCTACTTTTCAGACTCTTATAATATTTTTTTCATATTTATTTGTGAAAACACAATGAATATTAACCTACTTCTTATATAGTGCCACAACAGTATCATATTGTGAAGGGTTATTGTTGTAAAATACCTAGACCTTTTTTATTGAAATTATATTTTTTTAACTGTGTATTTATCCCAATTACAAATTTCCAGCCTGTCCTCCGTTTCAAAGTCTACTATATCCCATATAATATTATATAATCTTCCTCCATTATCTATTGCTAATGCAGTATATTCACCCTCATGTCCAACTAATTTACTTATATATGCATCTTGAATTAACCGTAATTTTTTATTATTATATTGAAAAATACCATTATTATTTTCCAACTTTTTCAAATCAAATACTTGACTTAAATCATCAACATAAACCTTCATACTTTCAGTAACTTCTTCTACATAATTTATGCATAATTCATCTTGTTCTAAATCATAAATATAATGATCATCAAGGTTCACCGTTTGAAATTCAATTATTTCACTATCTGTTAATAGTAGAGTTATGCTTAAGTTTTCAGTTCCACGGGTTCCATATTTCTTAGACTTTTCTTTAATTTCTTTTTTTATTCTTCTCATTATTTTTTTCATTTGCAAATCCCCTTTCGATCCATATTTGCCCTACAAAATAGGATTAAGACACTAAATTAAAATAAACACCAACAGCTACTACTTAAACTAGTGATGCTTATTTCATATAAATCGCCCTATTATAACAATGATAAAAAATATACTTTCTACTTAATTTAATTTCTATTATACCACGTTCAGTAAAAAATCCCCACCTTAAGCAGAGATTTCTTTTAAAGTACCAGCTTGTTTTTTTATTCCCAATCCTCGGCTCCACGGCCTAATCCAAAATAGTTAACTTTGTAATTTGAATTATCAACTTCAAATGGATTTTGGAATTCTTCCTCAAAATTATCCACTTTCTCTGTATTTTCCATATTATCCATTCTTTCATTTATATTTAACATTTTTATTTCCTCCTTTTATTTTAAAACTAAATCTTGAATTGATTTTCCTGGAGGTACAATTGGATATACCCCTTCATCCTTATCTATTACACAATCTATAATTATAGGTTTTCTTCCCGTTTTTACGGTTTCAAGTACATTTTTTAATTTGTCTGTACTGGTAACCCTGTATCCTTCAATACCATAGGCTTCTGCAAGTTTTACATAGTTCACATCATCTTCAATATCCGTTTCGCAGTATCTTCCACCACTGAACATTCTCTGCCACTGTCTTACCATTCCTAATGCCTGATTGTTCATTATCACAATAACTATAGGAAGCTTATACTTTGAAATGGTCTGAAGTTCATTGCAGCTCATTCTAAAACTTCCATCGCCGGTTACCAAAAGTACCCTTTTGTCTAAATTCCCCATTTGACTTCCCATTGCGGCACCTAGTCCAAATCCCATGGTTCCGAGCCCCCCGGAGGTAATAAATGTTCTTGGTTTCATAAAGTTCCATTGCTGCGCTGTCCACATTTGGTGTTGTCCTACATCTGTTGCAACTATTATATCTTCCTCAAGAGCCTCATTTAAGCATCGAAGGACAGTACTATGTGTAAATTTATTTTCTGCCTTAGTAGTGTTTTTTAAACTTGCCCCCCCCATACCCTTCCAGCCTTCTATTTCATCATGCCAAGACTTTCTATCTTTTGCCTCCATATATATAAGAAGTGATTCCAAAATTGTGTTTATATCTCCGATTAAAGATAAATCTACTAACTTATTTTTACCTATCTCCGTTTCATCAATATCAATGTGAATGATTTTTGCTTTTGGAGCAAATCCATCTGCTTTTCCAATTACTCGATCACTAAATCGAGCACCAATCGCTATAATTAAATCGCTATTGGTCACTGCTAAATTTGTTTCTCTAAAACCGTGCATTCCTACCAGTCCCAGTGACAATTTATGATTTCTAGGAATGCTACCAAGTCCCATCAATGTACTTACCACAGGTATATCTCCAATTTTTGCAAACTTACATAATATGGTTGAAGCATTAGCTGTTTTTATTCCACCTCCAGCATAGATTATAGGTTTTTTTGCACATTGAATCATTTTAGCAACTTCTTGTATTTTCTCTATCCCTATCAAAAAAGGTGATTTTTGCTTTACAATTTCATTTTTTACCTTTGTATATTCAGTTTCACTTGTGAAAACATCCTTAGGAATATCTATAAGCACAGGGCCTGGTCTTCCATTACGTGCTATATCAAAAGCTTTTCTTATTGTATCTGCTAAATTTTTTTCATCCTTTACAATACAGCTATGCTTTGTAATAGATAGTGTAATTCCCATTATATCTATTTCCTGAAAGGAATCCCGTCCAAGCAAATTACTGGGAACTTGCCCTGTAAATACAACCATTGGAATGGAATCCATATAAGCAGTTGCGATTCCCGTAATGGTATTGGTTGCGCCAGGTCCTGAGGTTACAATGCAAACGCCGACCTTTCCCGTTGCTCTGGCATACCCATCTGCTGCATGAACTGCCGCCTGTTCATGAGCTGTTCTAATGTGAGTGAAATATTCCAGTTCATCATAAAGTGCATTATATAGTGGAATAACAGATCCACCAGGATATCCAAAAATAATATTCGCCTCCTGCTCTTTTAAACACTCCAATAGAATTTGAGCTCCATTCAGTTGCATTTTATCACCTTCTTTTCAAATTATATTATTTCTTATTATTGTGTTTTCTAACTTTTTACTTATTTACAAACCGCACCAGTTGACGCTGAAGAAACCATTTTTGCATACCTGCCAATATATCCTTTGTAGTTATGCTCTTTTATTTTTACTCCTTTTTTTCTTTCTTCAAGTTCTGACCTGTCTACTAGCAGTTCTAGTTTTCCAGCTGGTATATCTATTTCTATTACATCCCCATCTTTTACAAGCCCAATAGGTCCACCCTCATAGGCTTCTGGAGATACGTGGCCAATTGCAGCGCCCTTTGTTCCTCCTGAGAATCTACCATCCGTAATAAGGGACACATACTTGTCTAGTCCCATTCCTACTAAAGCGGAGGTTGGAGTAAGCATTTCTCTCATCCCAGGTCCTCCTTTAGGGCCTTCATAGCGAATAATCACCGTTTCTCCCTTGTTAATTTTTCCACCTAAAATAGCCTCTACTGCAGCTTCTTCTCCATCAAAAACCTTTGCAATAGCTTTTGTTTTAAGCATCTCCTTAGCTACCGCAGCTCTCTTTACCACTGCACCATCTGGTGCTAAATTTCCTCTAAGAATTGCTATACCACCGGTTTTGCTGTAAGGTCTGTCAATAGACGCTATTACATCATTTCCTACTTTTTCTGCCCTTTCTATAAGTTCTCCCTGTGATTTATTTGCTACAGTTAAAGCATCTAAGTGAATCAATTTTTTCTTACTCAATTCATGCATTACAGCTGTTACTCCACCTGCTTCATATAAATTTTCCATATGATAAGGCCCTGAAGGGCTTAATTTACAAAGGGTTGGTGTCTTTGCACTAATTTCGTTAATTTTATCTAAATCCATTTTCATTTCTAGCTCATAGGCTATTGCTGTTAAATGTAACACTGTATTAGAAGAACATCCAAGAGCCATGTCCACTGTTAGTGCATTTTCAAATGCACTTTCAGTTAATATGTGCTTAGGAAGTATATTTTCCTTTACTAGCTCCATGATTTTTATTCCTGTTGCTTTTGCTAGCCTTTTTCTTTCTGAATATACCGCCGGAATAGTTCCATTCCCTGGCAATGCCATTCCTAATGCCTCTGTCATACAATTCATGGAATTTGCTGTGAACATTCCTGCACAAGAACCACATGTAGGGCAAGCTTTAACTTCTAATTCACTTAGTTCTTCTTCTGTCATTTTCCCACTACATACTGCGCCTACGCTTTCAAAAACAGTAATCAAATCTATTTTTTTACCCTTCATTTTTCCTGCAAGCATCGGCCCTCCACTAACTATAATGGCTGGAATATTTAACCTTGCCGCAGCCATGAGCATAGCTGGCACAACTTTATCACAACTTGGTATTAAGACCAATCCATCAAAACCATGGGCTTTTGCCATAATTTCAATACTATCTGCAATGAGTTCCCGACTTACCAATGAATATTTCATTCCTTCATGATTCATGGCTAGCCCATCACAAACTGCAATAGTTGGAAACTCAAGTGGGGTTCCTCCTCCAATAAGAACTCCTTTTTTTACTGCTTCTGCAATCTCTCTTAGCCCTATATGACCTGGGACAATTTCATTGAAAGAATTTACAACACCAATAAATGGCCTTTCTATTTCTACATCACTTAATCCTAAAGCGTTTAAAAGTGCTCTATGAGGTGCTTTAGAAATTCCTTCTTTAATCACTTTGCTTTTCAAAATTTCTACCTCCTATTTTTTAATCCAAGACATCATACTTCTTAATTCTTTGCCTACCCCCACTAGCGGATGTTCCAGTTCCCTTCTCTTAATTGCATTAAAGTTTGGTCTGTTGATTTGGTTTTCCACTAACCAATCCCTTGCAAATTCTCCATTTTGTATTTCGAGAAGTACCTTTGCCATTTCTTTTCGCGTATCTTCATTTATAATTCTTTTACCTACCATGTAATCCCCATATTCAGCAGTATCACTGACGCTATATCTCATATTTTCAAATCCACCTTCATATAGCAGATCCACAATAAGTTTCAGTTCGTGGAGGCACTCAAAATAAGCAATTTCTTTCTGGTATCCTGCGTTTGTAAGCGTATCAAAACCAGCTTTAATAAGTTCTGTAACCCCTCCGCATAAAACTGCCTGTTCTCCAAATAAATCTGTTTCCGTTTCCTCTTTAAAAGTAGTTTCAAGCACACCGGCCTTTGTTGCACCAATTCCTTTTGCATAAGCAAGTGCAAGTTCTTTTCCACTTCCGCTGTAATTTTGGTATACCGCAATAAGTGCTGGAACACCTTTTCCTTCTTGATATACTCTTCTTACTAAATGTCCTGGCCCCTTTGGTGCAACCATAAATACATCTATATTTGCTGGAGGTGCAATCTGATTAAAGTGAATGTTAAAACCATGTGCAAAAACTAATGCATCTCCCTCTTTTAAATATGGCTGAATACTCTCCAGATAAATTTTACTTTGTAATTCATCTGGAGCAAGTATCATTATTACATCACAGCGCTTCGCCGCATCACTAACCTCTAAAACTTCAAGCCCAGCTTCCTTTGCCTTGCTCCATGAATTACTGCCTTTATATAAACCAACAACTACATCTACTCCGCTTTCCTTTAAATTAAGTGCATGAGCATGACCTTGACTTCCGTACCCTACAATTGCAATCTTTTTCCCTCTAAATAAACCTAAATCTCCGTCACCATCATAATACATTTTTGTCATTTAATTCTCCCCCTCAAACTCTTTGATTTCATATACATTTATAATTTTTCTAAGCTGCATCATTGCTTGTTCTATGCCTAAATTAGTATTTTCTTCTATTGTTATCCTCAAATCCGAATAGCCACCTATTTCACCTTCTGTCATTACCAGTTCTCTTATTTGAAATTCCTTTCTTCTTAACGTATTGGTAATTCTTACTAGTGCATCTATACCATGTTCCACCTTAGCACTTATTGTTTTATACATTACAATACCCCCTTTTCCGAGCAAATAAAAAAATCTTCCATCCCTATAAACACATATCTAAATATGTGTTTATAGGGACGAAAGATTTCGCGGTACCACCCTAGTTCGTAATTTAAAATTATAAATCACCTCCTTGTTTCTGGTCAAAAGAAATATCAATTTGAAAATAAATTTCTACAACCATAGCCCTATATCGGAGGCAACCGTCTTCGTTTACTTAATGCGAAACTATGGATCTTTTGCAACTTTTCATCCCAATAGTTTCAAGTTCAACTCAGCAGCTCAGGAGTGATTATTCCATATCAGTATCAACGCCAACTCTCATCGTCCATTGGCTCTCTGTGGTTTCAACTGTGATATCTTTCTCTCCGTCTTCGCTTTATTTATTATATTGTTTTTTATTATATGCGTATTAATGCAGTTTGTCAACTGCATTAATTCATTTTTTTAAATTTTCTTTTCTTTCAATCTTTCGAAATATATAATTTTTCTTTTTCAATATATAGAAGTCAAAACTATTCTTAATTGGTAATTTATTAAATATATTGTATAATTAGTATATAACATTTATAGTTTAACGACTGCGTTTTGTACATTGCAAATATTTAAAGGTATACTTCAAAATATAATAAGAAAGGTAGGTGAAAATCCTGCACTGTGGTTAATCATTATACAATGATACCACCACTCTATTTAAGTAATAGAGTGCTAAATTGTTTTGTTACGATTTTAGGTAGCAGGCGTTATTTTGAGAATAATTTTATTAGGTGCCCCTGGAGCTGGAAAAGGTACTCAAGCAAAGCTAATATGTGAGAAATACAACATAACCCATCTATCAACTGGAGATATTTTTAGAATGAACATTTCCACCTGTACTCCACTCGGTGCACAAGCAAAAGAATATATTGATAAAGGGCAGCTGGTACCTGATGATCTAACTATTCAAGTAGTAGAAGATAGACTAGTGAGAGAGGATTGCAAAACCGGCTTTCTATTAGATGGATTTCCAAGGACAGTTTTTCAAGCGGAGGAACTTGGTAAATTTCTACAGGGTATTAACAATACCTTAGATGTTGTACTTCTAATCGATGTTCCCAGCGAATTTATACTCGAAAGAAATATAGGAAGAAGAATATGTCCTTCCTGCGGATGGAGCTACCATATAAAATTTAATCCACCTAAAGAATTAGGTATCTGTGACTTTTGTGCTAGTAAACTGATTCAAAGAAATGATGATAATGAAGAGACAGTCAATGAAAGGCTTAATGTATATACGAGTCAAACCCATCCTCTAATAGATTATTATAAGACAAATCATTCACTATCTACCGTTGATGGTAGGGATGATATATCTACAGTCTCAAAAAATATTTTTTCAATACTAGATAATTAATGTATTAAAAAAAGCTCTTCTCAATATAATATTCGATTGAGAAGAGTTTTTAAGGTTTTATTCTATTTGATTTTGAATTAAAATTTTCAAGGTCATGCTCTCTTCAAAAATCGGATCTAAGGCTAGTGATTTATCAGTATACTCTAAGGCTTTTTCAATTTGACACAGATTATAAAAGCAAACCGCAATTTTATAGTAGATCTCAGCAGTAGCACCATATAATTCATGTGAATATTCAAAAAATCTTAGGGCATCACTATCCTTGCCAATATAACTAAACAATAAGCCTAAATAGAATGCTAAATCCCCTTCTTCACCAATAGGGAAATAATGCTCCCAAACACTATTCATTACTGTAACTAGCTCTTCTATTGGGAAATCTTCCTGCGTATCTATTCTTTCAAGTAATATGTTATAGACTTCTTGAAAGGTTCTTGCATCCCAAATTGTAAACCTAAGAAAGGTTAGTATCTGCTTTGTTTCTAAAGATTCGCATAGTGGCACAACTGCTTTTTTTAATATATAAAAATCATCTGGTCCTATGCTTTCAATTATTTCATCATAGGCCATTGTAGTTTCTACAAAATCATGAGTGCTACTAGTTAATAAAAATAGTGACATGTTTACATTCTCATGTTCATAGATACTATGTATTGCTTTTCCACCAATATTTTTAAAATATTGTTCCATGGAATGAAAATTAACCGTCATAGAAATACATCCATGTTTTGATAAAAACGGATGAGAGTTATTTAACATGGATTTTTCATTTTTATAACCTTTATCTGCTGAAATTAAAATTATGTCATCATTAAACGTTCTTTTTAATCTAGAGATACAACGCAGGGCCATTATAGGCAATGAAAAAGATGTATCCTCTAAGCGATTTTTATAATATAAAAGGATATCATTGAAATCATCATCTTCATAATAATTATCACCTTGAATTTGGTTATCTGTATAGTAATAATCTAAGCCTGCTAGTATTGATTTGTCCTCTGAGCTTGCCAAATCATCCGTAGAAGTTATTGTAATTAAACCTTCAAAAATCTCTCCCTTGTTTACATAAAAGGTATCTTGCGGAAGGCTATCAAAGGTATAGTTAGCAATTAAAATTAAAGGATTCTTTAAATTGCCAGGGGCTAAAATTTCACCACTGTTTCTTAATTTAAGCTGATCATCTTGCGTTATATCGAAGGTTGCGCAGTCAAGTATTCCAGAGTCAAAATAAGGCTTTAAAAAGCTATGCTTCTGCCAATATTCAATATTTTTTTCAGAAAAATCTGTTACTATATATTTGAATTTCAACCCTTTTAGCGAAGAACTCTCAATTATATGTAAAAATCTTTTAAGAAAGGTATAGGTAAACCTTCCTACACCAGATGCAAGTTCCATTATGTATATGGTGGAGTTTTTATCTATATCAGTCCTTGTAACATAGTCTCTGCAATATCCAAATATAGTTTTAGCATATAGGTTCGCTATATAAGGATTAGTTGTTATATATTGAGGTACAATTCCGCGAATCCAGGCTTCCGGACCCTGGTTTGCAAAAAAGTCACTCTGTAGGTTCCATACCATAGATTGTGATAATTGTTTTTTTGCTTCAAGAATAACTGTAGTATGTTCATCGGTTATTACCTTAATCTCTTTATGAATATTAGATTGTTTAACTTTTTTTAACAAAACAATTCCCCCTTGGATAAAAGATAAAATCATAATTTACCACTTAAATTTAATATAGTAACTTCAACATTTATTTCTTTTATTATATTCTGTAGCGAAAATATAAACAAGTAATTGAGAGACTATTACTCTAAGATTATTAGTTTTTTTTAGCCTAATATTATATCCCTATCAATTTTTCATGTATTTTTCCGTGCTTGATGAGCAGATCCTAACATCATAATGGCTGTATAGATTACAATTATTAATACTAACCATTTAACAATATTTAGTGGCAGTGATTTAACCATATATGCAGCAATTAATACTCCAACACTTCCAAACAATGTAATAGCTATAGATGCTTTTCTATCGTATGCTTCCTTTTTTACAAATTGAACAGATCCCGCAGGCATAAGAAAAGCGCAGGAGCCCATCATTATTGGAAAAGCAGCAAGAGGATTCATTCCAAGTGCATAAATTAATGCCATGCAAGGAGCATAAAGACCAACACCAAGTTGCATTAGTGCTCCAAGTATAAAATTACAACCAATGGCTATCATAAGCTTAATTCCCGTTAGCCCCTCAGCTGTTCCGCTAACCGGCATAAAATGTAGCAGACCAGAAATCATAGTAATAGCAACCATAATTAATGCAAGTCCCATTCCAATTCTTACTTTTCTTATATCAAATTCTGCAACAATATCTGCTCCAATTATTGCACCCAAAACTGCGGCCATAATCATTGAAAACAATGTTATTATATCAACTTTAATCACAGTTAAAAAAATAATTGCCTCCAAAACTGTAGGAATTGAACAAGATACATTTAAAGTACCAGGAAGAGTTCTATCATCAGTCAACTTGAAAAATCTAACTATGGAGGTTATAATAGCAAAGCTTCCTACACCTAAAGTATCAAAAAAATTTGCTATAAAACCTATTATACCAAAAGCAATAAAATTTTTATTCGCCCTTTTCCTGAGCTTTGTTGCTTTCAAAACATCAGAAAAATAAATGAAAGCAAAATATGATACTAACAAAATTAGTGACCCTAGTAGCATTTTAACCATAAAGCATCTCCATTCTTGTGCTATAGCAATATAGCATTCACAATATTCTTAATTTAAATTTTTAATGCATAATATATTTATAAGCTTATCTTTAACTTTTATTACCATCTCAACCTCATAAAACTAATTATTCTTCTTTGTAGTCATAACTATAAATTCACTATTTAAAGGATTTTTGTGATTTACTAATAGAGCATACATGAATTGTTAAAACTTCGCAAAAAAAACTACTGAAATATATTAATATATTTCAGTAGTTACCCTCACTAACTTTTACAAAGTTTTCTAATTTTATTTTACTATCTTTACCTAGTAACAGTTACATTATTTGGTTCTATTGTGTTTTTCATTAAAATAATTAAACATATTATAGCTAATAAATTAAACATTGGGAAAATGACTATCTCAATTATGCTCATTTTCACGTTATTTAAAGCTAAATTTATTATCATAGCAGAAATACATGTTAGCTTTGTTATTCCCTTGAAAATTGATGGTTCTATTTTCCCAAGCCATAACATTCCTATAGCAAAAGCAAGGAATAATTGAAATCCTCCTATTAGTTTTACTGGCAGTTGTTTTTTGAAATTTAGAGCAATGTTATCAATATCAAATGACATCATTGCAAGAATAAAACCAAATAAACTGAGTGACATTAACAAAACATAAATGATAAAAAACTTATTATACATCCATAAAAATGTGTATGACATAAATGTGTAAAGAAAATATCCTAAAGTACCAGTCAATAGAAGTTTCCCTTTAAATGAGCCTTTGCGAGTAAAATAATTGGATATTAATAACAACGGTATTTGCAATACATAATACAAGTATACTTATAGTTTTTTTGAATTTCATAATTATTTACCTACCCCTTTAACAAGTATTTCTACATAAGAATTTATTGTAGTATTTATTATATTTTCATCATAAATGTTATTTAGCACAATCATATTCACCATACCAAAGACACCTGTAGTTAGCAAAACCGCTGTGAATTTCGTATTATCTATGACAAAATCTCCGAGTGTAACTCCTCGCTTTAAAATAAGTATAAGTAAATTCATAGCTTCGTTATCATTAGATGCCTCATCTGTAGCATTAACACCACTTAAAAGTGTGGCTTTAAAATGTTCTCTTCGCTTTAACAGTAGCTGCGAGAGTTTTAAAAGGCCTGTTTTCAAAGCTGTTTTAGGTGTCATACTTATAAAATCAATACATAAAAGCTCTTTAAATATTCTATGATAGTTATCACTGGTAATTGCCTTTATAATGTCATCTTTATTTTTAAAGTAGTTGTAAATCATAGCAGGAGAGTATTCAATGTCCTTTGCCAGTTTTCTAATAGAAAGCTTTTCGTAGCCAAGCTCTAATATGAGTTTACTGGCACTGTCAAATATTTTTTCCCTTATAGCTTCTTTCTCTGATTCTCGCCTTTCGATTATTCCCATATTTGCGCCCCCTTTCTTGTGAACACTGTTTATTATACTAACATTGTTTATATTTGTCAACGCAATAGGTATACATAATGAAATTTGGGTCATTATAATATTTAAAGAGATTTAATAAATATATATATTTATGAAAGGTAGTGTTTTGGATGGGTTTTTTAAGTTGGATAGGTGGAATAGTACTATGTTTTTGGTTCTTAGGATTTATGTTTAGTGTTGGTGGGCTTATGATCCATTGGTTACTTGTAATAGCTACAATCGCCATAGTCGTAGATATAATTTCAGGTAGAAGAAGAAGAAGAACCTAGGAGATTATTATAACAATGCGAAGAGCCAATTAGGCTCTTTTTCACTTTAATATAAAATGTTTAAATTGTTAAATTTGCCTGGTTTTCTTTATTTTTAACTTGAGACAAAATTATAATTGTACCTATAATACAAGCTGTTCCCGCCCATTCAGGTAGACCAAAAGGGACCTTTAACCAATAAATAGATAAAAAGGCTGCTGATAGTGGTTCAACACAAGATAGTACACTAGTTTCTGTTGGTTGTATGTACTTTAAACTTTCAAGGTAACAGCAAAAGGCAATAAGGGTTCCAAATAACACCACAAATATAACAGCAAATATTGATGCAATTGACCATTGACCAGTAAAGTTCCAAGGCTGATGGATAAAACTAAAAGCTATTCCACCAATGAGCATCCCCCATCCAACTACAATTGTAGAACCATACTTAGCAAGCAGATAACGAGGTTGCAAGGTGTAAAAGGCTGCCGTAAATGCCGAACAAATCCCCCAAAATAAGGCTAATTTAGAAATAGATAGGGTATGTATATTGCCTTTCGTAATAATAAAAAACGTGCCCGCCATTGCCAGTATAATGGCTATTATTTCTTGTAAATTTGGAATTCTTTTATTGAAGATAATTAAATAACAAGCAATTATCACCGCTGATAAATATTGAAGAATAGTTGCTGTTGGGGCATTCCCATATTTAATAGAAGCAAAATATGTATACTGCACACCTACCATCCCTATAATGCTAAAAATTACGAGACTCCAGCAATTATGCTTGGTCTCCCATATTTTCCATAAATTTTTATTTCCTTTTATAAATGCATGTACTAATAGAATTATACCTGATACTAGAAGGCGAATTACAACAAGCCATTCTGCACTAAATCCTTTTTCCTGAAACAAAAATTGAGCAACTGTGCCGGATACGCCCCATAGTGTGGCCCCTATTATTACAAGTATTATTCCTTTTATTCTCGGCTTACAATTCATTTAATTTTAACTCACTTTCTTCTTTTTATTATACAAATACCTCATGGTTATTATATCATGAATTTTTGATAATTAAACGTAAGATTTACTAACTATACATTGGTTAATTTCAGATAAAAAGCGCAAAAAACTACCCAGTAGACAGCTATCTTGAACTATCTACTGGGTAGTTTTCACTTGATAAATTTTTCTCTAAAATTAGCTGATGTCATTGGTTTACCAATTAAGTATCCTTGAATAGAATCACATTGGAGTTCCTTTAACAGTTCAAATTCTGTATCTGTTTCAATTCCCTCTGCAACAACTTTAATGCCTAAGCTATGAGCCATTACTACCATAGCTTTAATTATAACTTTATTTTTAGAGCTATCTTTTAAATTTATTATAAGTGATCTATCTATTTTAATTGTATCAATAGGAAGCTTATTTATATAACTCAGGGAAGAATACCCTGTGCCAAAATCATCCATTGAAATTTTAATCCCCTTTGATTTTAACTCTGTAAGTATTTTTATTATTAAGTCAGGGTCTTTCATGGCCTCATCTTCAGTAATTTCTAGATTTAAATACCTAGGTTCTAGTAACTGTTTCTATTATACTACTGAACGATCTTCATAATTAGCATCTATGGAAGCCTCGTTTTTTTCTTCTATATATTCCTTGCATAGCAAGGCTCTTATGTAGCCTCGGTCATTAGTGGTGGATTCTATATAGAAGCCCCTTCCATAGTAAAACCTAATAAGTGAAAACATTCTGGATGCAGTATGAAGATATAAAGAGGTAATCCCGATTTCTATCATTAAGTTGTCAATTGCATTCATTAATATTTTACCGATACCATTATTTTGATGTGTAAGTGAAACACCGAATCTACTTAAATAAGCAGTACTATCATGTTTTATTTCAATCCTCACACTACCAATAACTTCTTCGTTATATAGAGCTACAAAAACTTCAGTAGTTTCTATAGCCTTTTTTATCTCCTCATAGGTTTCCTCAAGAGGTGCGATTAGTTCTGTAATTGCCGCGTTTTCGGCATACATCTTAAAAGATTCCCTTGCAAGTACTCGTATTTCTTCAATGTCGGTATAAACCGCTTTTCTAATTTCAAAAGACATTTTTTCCATGGATCTACCTCCCCATATCACAATTATTTCTGTGAGTAATTATATATAATTTTTAATCAAAAAACAAGATATATTTTCTTAACTATTGCCTGAAAAATAAGTGTGAATCTTAAAAATATTACAAAAAATTCATCTTGTATTTAATGCGCCATAGCAAGGTATTCTTTAGTACTAAAGCCAGTTACCCTAGCCGCTTGTTATAAAGTATACTGATAATTCAACGATAGTATAATAAACACAATAATATATAAAAAGGAGGAATCACCCACACATATGGACATTATTGAAATTAAAGGGAGTAACAGTTCGAATTATACTATTACAAATGACACAAAAAAAGCAGATAATAAAAATACTGGGAATATTGATACTTCAAACGCCCAAAGGGTTACACAAGATTTTGGAACTGATACTTTTGTTAAATCCACAGAAGAAGACAAGGCAGATTCAAGCTATAAACCTCTAAGAAAGAAGCTTTCCACAGAAGAAGTTACAGCTTTAAAAGAATCACAGGAAAACTTAAAAGCAGATTTTATAAAAAAATTCATAAGTGATACAATAAATAATCAGAATAAGCTACTTGGAAAATCAACTGAAAGTGGAATTAGTGAAATGTCAAAAGAAACTACAGATCTACTTACTAAAATATTTGGTTCTGTAGAAAATGCATATCCAAAAATGGCAACAACTCCAGAAGGTGCGAAGCAAGCAATAGAAAAAGGTGGAGCATATTCTATAAATGCAGTGGCTGATCGTATTCTGACTATGGCTAAATCTATAGCAGGAGATGATCCAAAGAAACTACAACAAATGAGAGCTGCAGTAGAAAAAGGCTTTTCTCAAGCTGGATTAGATTTTAATAAAGCGACAAATAGTGATTTACCACAAATTTGCAAAGATACCTATAATGAAGTTATGAAGAGATTTGATGAATTGCAGAACAAAACTAGTAGTAATACTGAAAAAGTATAAATAACAATAAACAAAAGTAAGCGTCAAAAATTCTCTGTATTTATGGGTGTTATAAAAGCTATAACAGGCTGTCCTACTTAAACCATTTAATTCTAATAAAGCAGTTATCTACCACAATTTTGCGGTAAATAACTGCTTTTCAGTTTACATTTTCAATTGTTGGCTCTCAGCATATTTTTTAAAGTTATCTAAAATCTGCTGCCATCCCTTTTGTTGGAGCTCAATTGAATTGGTTTTTTCTGATTCAAAGGCTTCAATTATCTTGGTTTTGTTTTCTTGACTTATAAAAGTGATTTTAACTTTTCTCCCGTCATCTAAAATATAAGAAATAACCTCATTTAATTTCACTTTATCATAAACACCACTAAGATCAAACCCGAAGCTACCATCTTTAGCTTCCATTCTTGAAAGAAATTTTCCACCAACCCTTAAATCATTTTCAGAAAATGGCGTGTGCCAATCATCTGAAGCGATATTCCATTTAGTTATATGTTGTGTTTCTGTCCAATATTTCCACACTATTTCCACGGTGGCATTAACTATAGTTTCTACGTTTATAATTGAATTATTACATGTTTCCATTATATATATCACACCTTTTTTAATTAACACATTTTATGATTTAACCTGGTAAAATTTATTTCTTACTCCCTGGGCAGCTTACTCATATCCATAAACAGCACATTCCACCTATGACCGTCCAAATCAGAAAACCCAAAGCCATACATCCAGCTGTCATTGTCTTCTGCCTCAGCATAGATTGTACCGCCGGCCTTTACTACCTTCTCTGCCATTTCATCTACTTCTTGCCTGCTCTCTGCATCGATAGAAAACAAAACTTCCGTACCTTGCTTTGAATCTGTAATTTTATTTCCCGTAAAATTTTTAAAAGCGGATTCCGTGAAAAGCATCACCACAATATTTTTTTCTCCTATGACTAAGCAAGCGCCTTCATCACTGTTAGTATACTTCTCATCAAATGAAAATCCAAGCTTATAAAAAAACTCTTTTGATTTTTTGAGGTCTTTTACCGGCAGATTAATCCAAAGTTCTTTTGTCATTACTTTCTCTCCTTTTTAATTAAATGTTTTTCCTACTATTATAACCTAATTACATAAAAACTCTTGCTATCTTTTTAAATTATCCTTATCCTATCTATCTTTTTCTTGAAAAAATTGTTTATCTGCTCCCCAAAACCTCTGTTTGATTGTCTGACGTTACTAGAGTTTTCTATTGCATAAAAATCGTTAAAGTACTATATTCTACATAAGGGGATGAATTGAAATGTTAGATATAATAATAAAAAACGGAAATATAGTAGACGGTACTGGTAATACTTCTTATCAAAGAAGTTTAGGAATCAAAAATGGAAAAGTAGTGAAAATCGAAAGTAATATTGTTGAAGAAGCCTTAGAAATTATTGATGCTAGTGGACTTATAGTTTGCCCGGGTTTTATGATGTGCACAGCCATAATGATTTAGTACCTTTTATGGATGAAAATATTCAAAATTTGAAATTAATGCAAGGTGTAACCACAGAGCTTGTAGGACAATGTGGCTTAGGCGTCATTCCTTGTATTGAAGAAGAAAATAGCATATGGAAAAACTATATAAGAGGAGTAGTCGGAGATCCTCCATTTAATTGGAGTTTTTCTAATCTCGATGACTATATACATAAAATAGCTTCAAAAGGACTGAAAAATAATTTTTCAATTCTCATTTCCCATGGAGCAATTAAGACAAGTGTTATGAGCTTTGATAGTAGAATACCAACTAAAGAAGAGCTTTCCAGAATGTGTAAAATAGCAGATAGTGCTATGAAAGCTGGTGCTTTTGGGATGTCTATAGGCCTTCAATACATGCCTGCAATTTTTAGCACAAAAGATGAGCTAATAGCTATATGCACGATTATTGCAAAGTATGATGGAATTGTTATGGTTCATCTTAGAAATCATGATGATACTATAACAAATGCTCTAGAGGAAATTATTTATATAGCCAAGCGGTCTAATGTAAGGCTTCACATTTCGCACATGAGGTCTTACAACTCGAAGGATTTGGGTTGTGATGCTGAAACGCTTATAAGTTATATAGATAATGCAGTAGCAAAAGGGATTAAAATAACCTTTGATGAGCATTTATATTTATCTGGAAGCACCCTAATGACTCAACTTTTACCACCTTGGATTACTGCTGGCGGGAGTGAACAAATGCTTAAAAGACTTCAAGATAAAAAACTGCTCCTAAAGCTTAAAGGTGAACTTACAAGTATCAAAACTCACTATAGTGGGTGGGACAATTATAGCTTAATTACAGGTTGGGATGGCATACTCATAACTTCAGTAAAAGAAGTGGAAAATTTAAAATACCTTGGAAAGACTGTAGGTGTCATTGCTAAAGATCTAGGTATTAACCCTGTAGATTTTGCGCTGCAGCTGCTTATGGACGAAAAGTTTGGAGTAGCAATAGTCACGCTAAATATATTTTCCGAGGAGGATACCATTAAACTAATAAATCATCCACTGCAAATGGTAGGGTCAGACAGCATACCAGCAGGAAATCCACATCCAAGGCTTTATGGCAACTACCCTCTTTTTATAGGTAAATTTGTGAGAGATAAAAATGTCCTTTCTCTTGAAAACGCTATATATAAGATATCCTATCTGCCTGCTAAAACTTTAGGCCTTAAAGATATAGGAGAAATAGCTGTAGGTAAAACTGCTGATATAGTTTTATTTGATTTAAAAGAAATTAATGGTTTCGAAGATTACTTTGAACCAACTAAAGCCCCTGTTGGAATTAAATTTGTTGTATTAAATGGCAAGCTTGCTGTAAGCGATAGCGTGGTATGTAAGGATTCCTATGGAAAAGTTTATAAAAGCTCTAACTAGACTGCTCTCATCCATGTTTTTTTATTTTCTAACTAAGAATTTAGTAGTTATCTCCAATTTATACATACCTCAGTATGCTACCTCATAATTGTATTTAAAAAACCCAGTATAATAAGAAATTATACTGGGTTTTAAACAACCATGAGCTATAAATAAAATAAAATTAGTTTACAATATAATTACTAGTACCATTTTTAAGAATATCGTAAGCTCCATCTAATCCACCTTCAACTAAATTTTTAACTGCTGTTTCAGTATAAAATGCTATGTGTGGTGTTAATAATACATCATCACGGTGAGTAAGTTCTTTTAGCATCTCATCCTCAACTTCCTTACCCGTAAAATCTTTTGTAAAATAGTTGAATTCATTTTCATAGGTATCTAAAGCTGCAGCCGCAATTTTACCACTGTTTAAAGCATCTATTAACGCTTTTGTATCAACAATTGTGCCTCTAGCTGTATTAACGAAAAACGCACCATCTTTCATTTTATCAAAAATTTCTTTGTTAAATAAATGGAAATTATCCTTTGTAGCTGGTATATGCAATGAAATTAAATCTGCTTGTGCAATAGCCTCTTCAAGAGTATCTACATATTCCATACACCCTTTAGCTGCTTCACAAGGGTATAAATCATATCCTATAACTTTTGCACCAAAACCTTTAAATATTTGCGCTGTTATGCATCCAATTTTACCCGTTCCAATAATTGCAATAGTCATGGATCTTATTTCTTTAGATATAATCTCTTTTCTCCAACGATAATCTTGTTCTTTCATGGCTACTTTAATATGATTCACATGGCGAACAATATTAAGTGAGGCAGTTACAGCATATTCAGCAATTGCATTAGGCGAATATACAGGCACGTTTGTAATAAATAATCCATGTTTTGTTGCCTCCACCATATCGAACATATCCACTCCAGCTGTACGTGATGCAATTTGTTTTATTCCTTTATCTTTTAATCCTTTATAAATTCCGTGTTCCATCTTTTTTGTTTGACAGAGACAAACTCCATCAAAGCCTTTTACTAAATGAATATTTTCTAATGATAAAGGTTCTGAAATATTTTCAACTTCCACTTCACGCTTTTTACCCCAGATGCTAGCAGCACTAACTTCATCTTCTCTTGCACTAAACATAATTAATTTCATTTTTATTTCCCCCTTGTATATTAACAATTTATTGGAATTTAAAAATTTCAAGTCCTATAATATATAGCTTTAATCCACCTTATATTTATGCATTTATCCTTTTTACTAATTCATCAACATTATCTAATTCCTCAGTGAGCATTGGAACTATATCATATACATCTCCAACAATACCATAGTCAGCTACTCCAAAAATCAGAGCTGATGGATTTTTATTGATAGCAATTACTACATCTGCTTCCTGCATACCAACAACATGTTGAATAGCACCAGAAATACCACAAGCAATATACACAGTAGGCTTCACAGTTGTACCAGTTTGACCTACTTGATGAGAATGATCAATCCATCCTGCATCAACAGCCGCACGAGAAGCACCAACTACTCCACCAAATTTATCTGCAAGCTTTTTGAGCATTTCAAAGCCCTTTTCATCTCCAAGACCTAGGCCTCCGGAAACAATGACATTAGCATCTACTAAAGATACCATATCCTTATTTGTTTTTACAGTTTTAATTACCCTTGTTCTTATATCCTTCTCTGACAATTTAAAGTCTAAATTAATAATTTCCCCAACTTTTGATTCATCCTTTAAAGCTTTATCCATAACACCTGGTCTTACAGTAGACATTTGTGGCCTATTATTTGGGCAAATAATAGTGGCCATAATGTTCCCTCCAAAGGCAGGACGAGTCTGCATAATTTTTTTATCCTCTGGGTCAATTTCAAGTTTTGTGCAGTCTGCTGTTAGTCCTGTGTCCAATCTAGATGACATCCTAGGAGCTAGATCTCTACCAATATGAGTTGCTCCAAGTAGCATTATTTCGGGTTTAAATTGATTTACAGCATCGCAAATAACTTTTGTGTAAGCATCTGTTGTATAGTTTTCTAAAAGAGAACTATCTGCTACATATACCTTTTGCGCACCATAAGAAATTAATTCCTTAGCAAGTCCATTTATATCTTTTCCCAGTAACACAGCACATAATTCAACCCCAACTTCATTAGCAAGCTTTTTACCTTCTCCCAAAAGCTCAACTACAACCGGAGAAATTTTACCTTGTCTTTGCTCTGCAAATACCCATATATTTTTATATAAACTTAAATCCATATCCATGTTTACCTCCACCTAATATAATGTATTTTGTTTTTCCATAAATTCAGTATTATGCAACCTATTGATTGCAAATCAACTTATATAATGTGTTTTTGTTTTAAAGCCACTACTAATTGTTCAACCTTTTTCTTAGATGTACCCTCAAGCATTACGCCCTTTCCCTTAGGTTGTGGTGTAAATGATTTAAATACCTTAGTAGGTGAAGCTTTTAATCCTACGTGATTTGTATCAATGTCAATATCGTTAAAGCCTAAAACCACAATTTCTTTTTTATATGCATCAAATATTTTGTCTACTGACATATATCTAGGTTCGTTTAACTCCTTAACAGCTGTTAATAATACAGGCATATCTACTTTAATGATCTCATATCCATCTTCTAGTTGCCTTTGTACTTCTAATTCATTACCTTTAATTTCAAGGTTCTGAACGTATGTAACTTGTGGCATATGCAGTTTTTCAGCAATCTGAGGTCCTACCTGAGCTGTATCTCCATCTATTGCTTGTCTTCCTGCAAAAATTATATCAAATTGTCCTATTTTATTAATACCTGCTACTATTGCATTAGATGTTGACCAGGTGTCAGAACCACCAAAGGCTCTATCACTTAATAGAAACGCATCATCTGCACCCATAGCTAAACATTCTCTTAGCATATAATCTGCCTGAGGTGGTCCCATGGAAACCACAGTAACTGTAACATCTTTATATTTATCTTTTATTTTAAGAGCTTCCTCTAATGCATTAGCATCATCTGGATTTAAAATACTTGGAACACCCTCGCGAATAAGGGTTCCTTTCTCTTTATCAATTTTAACTTCTGTAGTATCTGGTACTTGTTTTACACAAACTAATATTTTCAAAATATATACCTCCAAGTATAAAAATTTTTATATTGTTTCTATCTTAAAACACTGGCTGCGATTACCATTTGCTGTACTTGTGATGTACCTTCATAAATAGATAAAATCCTAGCATCTCTGTACATTCTTTCAATTGGATAATCCTTTATATAACCATATCCACCATGAAGTTGTAGTGCTTTATAAGCAACCTCATTAGCCACCTCTGCTGCATAGTATTTTGCCATAGATCCTTCTTTTTCAATTTTCATATGAGCATCTTTCTTTTCTGCAGTATCATAAACTAATAATCTAGCTGCACATACCTTAGTCTCCATGTCAGCTATGGTAAACTGAGTATTTTGGAACTTAGACAATGGTTTACCAAATTGAATTCTTTGCTTAGTATATTTTATAGCTTCATCTAAAGCACCTTGAGCAACTCCAAGAGCTTGCGCCGCAACACCGATTCTACCAGCCTCAAGAGTATTCATAGCAATTTTAAATCCCATACCCTCTTTGCCTATTAAATTCTCCTTTGGAACCACAACATTCTGGAAAACTAAATCAGAAGTTTCTGTACCTCTAATACCCATCTTGTCCTCATGAGCACCATGTGAGAATCCTTCCCAACTACTTTCTACTATAAATGCTGAAGTACCGCGTACACCTTTAGATTTATCAGTCATAGCAATTACTATGGCAAAATCACAAATGGGAGCATTAGTAATAAAGCACTTTCTACCATTTAAAATATAGTTATCTCCATCTAACACAGCTTCTGCTTGCTGTGCACCTGCATCAGAACCTGCACCAGGTTCAGTTAAAGCAAAGGCGCCAATTTGCTCGCCTAAAGCTAAAGGTTTTAAGTATTTTTCTTTTTGAGCATCTGTACCAAAATTCATAATAGGCAATGCCACAAGAGAGGATCCAGCAGTAACAAATGTACCTGTGGAACAACATTTCCTACTAATTTCTTCCATAACTATCGCATATGAAACATAATCTGCACCAGCTCCACCATATTCTTTTGGAACTATTGTGCTTATAAATTTATACCTTGCCAACTTATCCATTAATTCCCTTGGCATCACACCAGTCTTATCCATCTCCGCTGGCAGTGTGTCTAATTCTTTTTTCACAAAATCTCTAACTGCCTTTTGTAAAAGTATATGTTCTTTCTTAAATAACATATTAATATCCTCCATTTCAACTTTGATATAGCATTATTTATATATAATCATGTTCAAATTATAAGCTTAGCATTTCAGCAAAAGTTTGAACACGAGTTCTAGCTTGTTCATTATTTTTCATTTGTTGATCTATCTCAAGATATAAAGTAGGAACTCCTGCTGCTTCCACTTCTTTCTTCATTAGTGGATAATCATATTCCTCAGGATCACAGAATTTCATCATGCAGAAAATAACACCATCAATATTCTTTTCCTTTATCTCCTGAGTTATCATAGCTCCACGTTTTTTCTCAGGGTCGTATGCCAAGGAGCAGCCTTCAAAAATAGACCAAAATCTTGCTAATCTATCTACTGCATCCGATCCTCCTGGAACGTCAAATCTAAATTGTCTTGTTTCTTGTGCTAAATCATCTGCAGCTACTGCAATATTATTTTCAGCAAGAATACTCAGTAACTCTTCTGAGTCAGCTAATATACCTGATAACAATACTGTTTTCCCTAACCATTTCTCAGCAGGCGTTTTCTCTACTTCTGAAATAAGAACTTTCACTAATTTTGTATGCTCCGATTTTTCCATGAAGAAAGCACTCTTAATGACTGCATTTCTAATTATTGGAGTGATAATATTTGGGTACTTTGCAGCTACTTCTACAAAACCCCTCATAGTTCTTCTATGGTCATTATAAATCTCAATACTTTCATTTAATTTTTCTTCTGTAATGATGCAACCACTAATTTCTTCTAATCTTTTTTTGATATTATTGTATTCACTTTTTAAATATACAATGCCTGCTTCAAGTTTCCTGTTCTGAGGATGAACAAGTGAAATATATTCAACCTGTGGAACAGCTACCTTCCAATTCTGGCCCATACATATTAAGGTGTCACACATACCAGGAATAATAACCGCTGATAAATCATTGTAGACTCCCTTTAATCCATATTCAAGGCAAGACTGCATAATTGAACAAGCGAATGCTGGAAGATATTGTTTACTTAATTCAATGTCTGTGGCTCCTCCCCAAATACCCATTGGAAACATTCCAGCAGCATGAATAATCTCTTCAGGACAGTAAACAGGAAAACATCCAACTATTTTGATACCTTTTTCTCTATATGATTTCACCACTGCTCCTGGATTATTAATAACATCTTTCATCTGTGATAAAACAGTTTCAAAAGTATTCATTAGTCATTACCTCCAGTTATTTTTCTTTCTTCCATTACTTCAACTAAACCTTGTATTCTTGTTTCAAATTGAGCTTCTGTAAAATTCCTTGGATCTGCTTGATCTCCATCAAAACCCGCATAAGGTAACCCCGTAGCTTCGTATACCTTTCTTTGCATTTCATATTGCATAAGGCTCATCAGTTTACAGCTTCTGTTCATATGGTAGAAAGCACCATCGCAGTCACCTGATTTTAGAGAATCTATTCTGAATTTTGTCATTCTATCTAAATTTACATTATTAAACATACTACTATAGGCTCTTGCCATTCCATCTAGATCGTTGACTTCGTACTCTAAAGCCCAGGCATCAGGGTAAACACTCCCCGTCATATTAACACCATATTTTGATAATGTTTTCATTTTAAATCCAATATATGGCCAGCAAGGTATTCCTTCCATCATGATTCTAAATTTTTCTTCTCCCCTAAATGTTGTTTCCTTATTTTTAATTCTCTCTTCTAATTCTGCAATTAATAGTTCAAAAGCATCGGTTGTTTCCTGTTTTCCTCTTGCACAAACAATAACTGCCATATAGTTGAATAAATCAAACCCATTCATAGGAGATGGCTTTGCTGAAGGTAAACTCATTGAATACTTCCAAAGCTTACCGTTTTTAGTAGAAATCTTCATGACCTCTTCAAATTTTTTAGGGTCAAATTTCTTTCCAGAGATCACTTCTAACTGTTTAATAGCTTCATCAAATTGACCTTTTAAATAATCTATTCTTTCCTGACTAACTTCATATTCATTGTTAAATGTAGTGTCAATCAAAATAAGTGGTATATTTAATTCCTTAGAGATATTTTCATACCATTTAACAACTTGATTACAAATGTTGTTACAACATAATAGAAAGTCAGGACGAGGCATATCTAAGCTTTCACAACCGCCATTTTCAAGAAATCCAAAATTAGTTCTTGCGTAAGCACATATGTCATTAGAGTATCCTGTGTCCTCTGCAATTCCACATAATTTTAGAGATTCTCTTTTTGCAGCTATTCCTGCTGCTTGATTTTCAGGATAGCATACACTAAGCCCAAAACACTCCGCAAGCTCTTGAGGAAATACAGATGTGGACCAACCTACAGGTTCACCCTTTGCTTTGGCCTCAAATGCATTTTCGTACTGCTTTGCTAATAAATTGCTTATTACTTCTTTTGATGATAATTTATCGCTCATTTTTCTCCTCCTCAAACCTTTTATTAGTTTTCAATTTCATTGCTTTCAAGTTCATTATTTTTAAGTTCATCGAATGCATACAAAGCTGCTCCTAATGCTCCAGTAAGTTGTGCTAAATCTGGCACAATAATTTCAAGTCCAAGAGCCTGCTCCATAGCTCTAACAACCCCGCTATTTCTTGCCACACCACCTACCATTACCACACTTTCCTGGATACCTACTCTTTTTGCAAGACTAGAAACTCTTTTAGCTACTGAAGCATGAATACCAGCAATAATATCTTCAATTGCTACTTCATTGGATAAATGAGAAATAACCTCTGATTCTGCAAAAACAGTACATGTACTACTTATAGGAACTTCTTTTGTGGATTTAGCAGACAAGTCACCTAAATCTGAAACATTAACTTCAAGTGCTCTTGCCATAACATCTAAAAATCTTCCTGTGCCAGCAGCGCACTTATCGTTCATAACAAAATTAACCAATTTACCACTTTCATTAAGCTTTAATGCTTTTGCATCTTGCCCACCAATGTCTATAATGGTTTTAGCACTGGGTACTAAGAAGTTAACTCCCTTTGTATGACAACTCAGCTCGCTAATTTGCTTATCTGCATCAGAATATTTCATTCTTCCATATCCAGTTACTACTAGCTTTTCTATATCCTCGCGGCAAATATCCAGCTTCCCAAATAATTCTTTCAATGCCCTTGCAGGTCCTGTAGTGCCTGTACCCGAGGGTATAGTTGAAGTAGCCACGATTTTTATACCATTCTCAATAATTACACCCTTGGTTGCTGTTGAGCCTATGTCGAGTCCCATTGTATACATACTATCCTGTCCTTTCCTATTTGGCGTAATATGCCTTACTAACAATTTTACTAAAACTATCTAACTAATTTGCCTGATTTCAAAGTCTGAATTTCTTCTATGCTATATCCAATTGAACTTAAGATTTCATCAGTATTTTCTTCAAGTCTTGGAGCAGGAGTCATTTCCCTAATACCCATTTCTCCAAATTTAACAGGTGAATTGACTAAAATACCTTCATTACCTGAATCATAAGTTTTCTTTACTAAATAGTCATTTGCCCAAGCTTGTTCATCCACAGCAATGTCAGCACAAGACTGAACTCTTTCAAAAGGAATATCACATTCCATAAGAACTTTTTCCCACTCATCAAGAGTTTTTTTAAGCATTGCCTCTGAAACAATAGTAACCATAGACTCAACATTTTCCACCATTCCATTTCGGGTATTATATCTATCATCATTCATTAAATCTTCTCTACTAATAGCCTTAAAGAATCTTTCAATCCATTGATCATATTGTATTAATGCTAATTGAATCCATTTTTCATCCTTGCATTGGTATGAATTACAAACAGGAGAGTTTGGACTAAGTCTTGACATCGGCATTTTATTTCCGTACTGGTCAGACATAATCATAGAACCAAGTCCATAAATGCCCATATGGTAAAGACTTACTGTTATCTTTTCTCCTGTGCCTGTTTTAGCTTTCTTTACAAGAGCTGCGCATGCACCTGCTGCAAGAGCAATGCCTACGTAGTGATCGCCAAAGCCTGCAGCAACATTTGTTGGAGTAGTACCTTTTTCCATAAGTGAAGACATAACACCACCTCTTGCAAAATATGATGTGTAGTCAAATCCAGGTTTATCCTTTAGTGGCCCTTCCTCTCCATAGCCTAAAGCTTGAACAAATATTAAACCAGGATATTTTGCCTTAAGCTGTTCATAAGATAATCCAAGTTTTGCAAGAGCTTGCACGCGAACATTTGTAACAAAAATATCTGCCTCTTCAAGTAATTTATGAAATACTTCCATGCCTTCTTTTGATTTTACATTAACGCAAATACTTTTTTTATTAAAGTTTTCATTTTCAAACCAAGGATTTTCATCATCCTGGCAAGGTGATGAGTATACACATCCAATACCCCTCATGTTTTCTCCAGAAATAGGCTCTACCTTAATAACATCAGCACCCCAATCAGCAAGCATCCTAGCAGCACATGGTGCAGCGATAAATGTTGCAAATTCAACAACTTTAATTCCTTTTAATAGCCATTTGTTATCATCCATTTTAATCATCCTTTCAATATTTCTTTATATTTAAACACTATATATATTTAAGTATTATAAACCTTTAAAGATTGTAAACTTTTACACACTATATGCAGTAGCAAAAGTCATGCCAAATATAAGTTGTTTGAGAAACTACACTAAGTCTATTTTTTAACAAACCTTTGCATTAGTAATTATTCAATTTCCTTGCATAATGCAATTTTCCGTTGCATTATGCATTATTTTTATATGCATTTAATTATTTTCTATCTTTTTCCATAAAAATATGATATTATAACGTTATTAAATTAACAATTAACTTTGTAATTTCAAGACTTTATTTTATTTTGAAAGGCATGGTGTTATATGAATACTATTTCAGAAGATATGTTAAACAAAATATATAATCCTATAATTGTATGTAACGACAATGGACAAGTATTATATACTAATGCCATAATGGACAGTATTTTTGAGTATACTAAAATCAAAATTCTAAAGAATATACGAGATCTTGATATAGATTTCAATTATGAAAGTATTTTAGAAAATGGAACTAGTCACCGCTGTATTTTAATGAATGGCCTCCCTTGCCCTGTTAGCATACATATTCTAACCTCGGAAGGTAATTCACTCAATATTATGTATATGTTTGATAGCTCTATTATTAACAATAAAACCGTAGAGAATATTATAAATGATATTGATGAGGTAATTGTTATTTTCAATGAACATGGCATAATTGAAAAAATGAATGACCTTTGTGATGTGCTTTTGCCCTTTAATCGTTGCGAAGCACTTGGTCAAAGCATTTATGACATATCACAAAGAGGTTTGGTAAAGGATCCTATTATTATTGATATGCTAAAAATCAAAGAAAAAATTTATAGAAATATTAAATATCCAAGTGGAAAAACTCTTGCTTATACAGCTGTACCTTTTTTCCATAATAATGGTGATTTAAAGGGTGGCGTACTTACTGGTCGCGATATTACCCGATTAATAAAATTACAAACAAACACAAATCTAAATATTAAACAGCCTGAAAATATAGAATATATTAGTCAAAGCAAGGTCATTGATAACATCAAAAAAATGGTTATAAGAGCTGCTGCTTATGACTCATCCATATTTATTACCGGAGAATCAGGTGTTGGTAAAGAAATTATTGCCAGAATGATCTATAACTATAGTCCTCGTCGGGAAAAACCTTTTATTACAATAAACTGTGGTGCAATACCCTCTGAACTTTTGGAATCTGAATTCTTCGGCTATGAAGAGGGTACCTTTACAGGTGCCAAAAGAGGTGGTAAAAAAGGCCTTTTAGAAGAAGCAAATGGAGGTACCATTTTTCTTGATGAAATCGGGGAATTACCCTTGCCAATGCAAACAAAAATCCTCAGGGTAATACAGGAAAACGAATTTACAAGAATAGGTGCAGCAACACCTATAAAGTTAAATATAAGATATATTAGTGCTACAAATGTATCTGAAGCGGAACTTCATAATAGTAAAAAATTCAGACAAGATTTATATTATCGCCTTAATATTATACCCATTAAAATTCCGCCTATCAAAGATAGAAAAGAAGATATTATTCCCTTAATTAAGTATTTCCTTAATTTTTATAACAAAAAATATAATAGATGTTTAAGATTTTCACCAATAGCAATAAAGATTCTTTATAAGTATGATTGGCCAGGAAACATAAGAGAACTTAAAAATATGATAGAAAGGTTAATTGTTCTTGCAGCTAATGATATTATCAGCGAGGAGGACCTTAGCACATTTATGATCTTAAGTGAGGTTTACGATTCTTTAAATGATATGCCTAGCGTTATAATAAATGGTCATAGTAATCTAAACACTGTATATGGTATAGTGGACCAAATAATGATACCCAAAGCCATAGAAATACACGGCTCCGTTGTGAATGCTTCTAAAGAACTTGGAGTTAACCCTTGCACAATACACCGAAAAATCAAAAGCGGTTCTATAAAATTGTAAAATAAAAAAACAATTAACACTTAATACTTATAGGCTTCAAAATTAACTAATAATATTCTATTTGCATGTTATAATAATATAGGGTGAAAAAAACAATGAAGAAAAAGTATGTATTAGGAATTTTAATTATAGTTACTGTACTTATATTTGCAAATAGTTATTTAAAGATAGAACACAACATGAATATATTCGAATTTTTTGCAAAAGACCAACGTCTAAATGCCTCAGATAAAGCGTATTTGAAAGAATATGGAGACTTGGTCTATGGAGCAGATCAAAATACTCCACCGCTAAGATATTTAAATCCAGATAGTGGGCAATACGAGGGCCTTGTAATAGATTATGTCAATGCGCTTTCTATAGAACTAGGAGTCAACATAAAGATGAAACCTATGATTTGGAATCAAGCCCTTGAAGCACTTGAAAGTGGAGATATAGATTTTTGTGATATGCACGCTTCAAAAGATCGCTCTCGTAGCTTTATATTTACAGGTCCTATTTACTATCAAAGAGGTGCTATATTAATAAAAAAAAATAATACAAGTATCAAAGCGCCACAGGATTTAAAAGGAAAAACTATAGCAGCAATAAAAGGTGATTATATATTTGAACATTTAGCTGAAAATTATACTGATGTACATGGAGTTGAGACTGAAAATTTAAGAGACGCTATTAGCCGCCTGGAAAAGAGTGAAGTAGATGCGGTCCTTGGAGATGAATCAGTAATAAACTATTATTTAACCCAAGAAGGGCTTAGCCGCGAATATTCAATACTTAATAATTACTTGTACGAAAGAGCAGCCCTAATAGGAGTAAAAAAAGGCAATGAAAGATTAGTAGAAATACTTAACAAAGCAATATATCAATTGCAAAAAGATAACACCATGGAAAGAATACATGGAAAATGGTTTGGCATATCACCACTAATCATGAAGAATACCAACACTGAAAAATATATGCTTTTGGTTAAATATGCTATAACCCTAGCAATGCTAGTAGCTTTATTTTTTTACTATTGGAACAGAGAATTAAAAAAAGAAGTTAAAATACAAACAAATGCACTCAATATATCTAAAAACGAATTGGAGACTACGTTCAATGGGCTTACTACTCATTTAATGGTGGTGGTAAACGAGGACTGCTTTGTTGCAGAATCCAATACAGCATTTTGTGAGTATATAGGATACTCAGTAGATGTAGTGAAACATATGCACTGCAAAAATGTCAATGGAATACTAGGAAGTAACTGTGACGATTGCCTCATTAAAGACATATTTAAAACTAGAACTTCAATAGAAAAAGCAGTAGAATATCAAAATAGAACATTTAAAGTGAGAACTTATCTCTTAGATAAAGTACCAAACACTAGAGAACGAGTACTTATCATGATGGAAGATATCACCGATCTAAAATTAGCAGAACAAAAAATGTTGCAATCAAGTAAAATGGCTGCAGTAGGGCAGCTTGTCGCAGGTATTGCACATGAAATAAGGACACCTCTAGGAATCATTAGGAACTATACATATTTACTTAGACGTATGGAATCAGAAGAGGATAAAAAAGAGGCAATAGATACAATAGAAACTTCAGTGACTAGAGCCAATAAAATCATAGACAATCTTTTAAACTTTTCAAGGCTTTCTGATAACAAGGTACACAATATAGATGTCAAAGATTTCATATCAAATCTTTATGAACTTAATCAGAAATCCTTAAAGCAAAAACATATAGAATTTAAGCTATATGTGGAAAGAGATTTAGAAGTAGAGCTATATAGCGAATCTTTGAAACATATATTACTAAATCTTTTTTCCAATGCTACTGATGCCATGAAGCAAGGAGGTATACTTCAGGTACAGGCGTTCAAAAAAAATGACAATATAATCATAGAAGTATCTGACACAGGAATAGGAATGGATGCAAATACACAAATGTACTTATTCGATCCATTCTATACTACTAAGCAAGACACCAAAGGCACAGGCCTTGGACTGTTTATTGTTTATAATGAAGTTCAAAAAATGGAAGGAACTATTAGAGTGAAAAGTAAAATTGGGGAAGGCTCTAAGTTTATCATTACACTTCCAACAAAGATTAATGACCCCATATTAATATTGAAATAGGAGATTGTAAATGACTAATAAAAATTATGATATATTAATAGTAGATGATGAAGCAGCATACTCAAAAGGACTTGCTAAAATACTTGAAATAGAAGGATATTTAGTAGAAACAGTACTCTCAGCAGAAGATGCTATAGTAAAAATCAACCACAAGAAATATCAGATGGTAGTGACGGATTTAATGATGAATGGAATGAATGGCATAGAGCTTTTAGAAAAAATAATAGCATACGACGATGATATCAAAGTCATACTCATGACTGCATATGCGACTATATCTACCGCAGTTGAAGCCATGAAAAAAGGAGCAGTATCTTATTTTGTAAAAGGAAATGATCCTGTTGAACTTATAGAGGAAATAGAAAAAGCATATAAAGAGTACAAAAAATCAGAAGTATCCTCTAAAATATATGATAAAAAAGAGAAATCACTTCTAGAATCAGAAAATAGTGAATTTAAAAAAATTATTGATATGGCTCGAAAAGTGGCCAAAACTCCAGTGAACGTCATATTGCTTGGAGAGTCGGGAGTAGGAAAAGAAGTATTTGCAAACTTCATCCATGCTCAAAGTGAACGCAAAAACAAACCATTTATAGCAGTGAACTGTCATGCTCTATCTGAAAGTATATTAGAATCTGAACTATTTGGGCATAGCAAGGGAGCCTTCACCGGTGCAAATGAAGAAAGAATTGGTAGATTTGAATCAGCTAGCATGGGAACACTATTTCTAGATGAAATTGCTGACATGCCATTATCCACTCAAATCAAGCTACTAAGAGTCATTGAAGACAGAGCAATAGAAAAAATAGGTAGCAACATAAGTACGCCCGTTGACTTTAGACTTATAACAGCCACCAACAAATCTATAGTAAAACTAATAGACCAAGGACTATTTAGAGAAGATTTTTACTATAGAATCAACACCATCATAATAGAAATACCACCTCTTAGGGAACATAAAGAGGATATATATAGTTTGGCTAGTAACTTCATAGCTATGGCTTCAAAGCAAATGAATAAAGAAATACACACCATAGAGCCTGAGGTGTGGGAATATCTAAACCAGTATGACTATCCAGGTAATGTACGAGAATTTAAAAACATAATCGAAAGGCTTGTAGTATTTAGTGAAAATGGTATTATATCAAAAGATGATTTACTAATACATGAGATTCCAGCCACAGACTACGAAGGAGATCAAACATTAAAAGCCTTTAGGTCTGCAATAGAAAAAAAATACATAGAAACCGTCCTTGCAAAAAATAACTTTAGTATGACAAAAACAGCAACAGTACTCGGTATCACTCGAAGACAACTACAAAATAAAGTCAATGAATATGAGATACAAAAATAAAAGCGGGCAATTTTTTTCCACCTATAATGGAAAAAAATGCCCGCTTTTATTTTCATTAAAATTTAACAGTCTATTTAAAAATAGTTAATCTTTAAAATATTATCTATTCAATAATAATTATTACCTAATAATCTTGCAATTTTAAACTTAAAATGATATCCTATATATAATATACAAATAGCTTAAGGAGGTTCATTATGCTTACTGAAAAATATAATTCATTAAATAAAGAAATGTTCTCCGTACTAGATAAATACGGTGTAGTTATAAATGAAGATTTGCTTCCTAAATTAGAGAAAGAAAAATTAATCACATTATATAAGACAATGCTTCATAGTCGTATTGCAGATGGTAAAGCTTTGCAATACCAAAGACAGGGTCGAATGTTAACCTTCGCTCCAAATCATGGTGAGGAGGCCGCTCAGGTTGGTTCTGTTGCTGCTACAGAGGAAAGAGATTGGTTAGTTCCCGCTTTTAGAGAAATGGGAGCTTGGCTCTATAAAGGAGTATCTTTAGAACAAATTTATTTATACTGGTACGGAAATGAACTGGGAAGTAAATTCCCACCTAATGTAAAAATGTTACCAATTTCTGTACCCATAGCTTCTCAATTAAATCATGCTGTTGGCCTAGCTATGGCTTCAAAAATCAAAGGAGAAGATCATGTAACCATTGCGTACGTTGGTGATGGTGGAACTTCTCAAGGAGAATTTCATGAAGCATTAAATTTTGCTTCCGTATTTTCATCGCCGGTGGTATTTGTCATATTAAATAACCAATTTGCTATTTCTGTAAGTAGGGCTTCCCAAACTAGATCAGAAACTTTAGCTCAAAAAGGTATTGCTTATGGAATGCCAAACATTTTAGTAGATGGAAATGATGTTCTAGCAATGTATGCAGCTACAAAAGAGGCTGTAGATAGAGCACGAAATGGCGGCGGCCCAACTTTAATTGAAGCTTATACCTATAGAATTGGGGCTCATACAACTTCTGATGACCCTACTTTATATAGGAAAGATGAAGAAGTAGAGGAGTGGAAGAAAAAAGATCCTATTATAAGAATGAAAAAATACCTAATAGATAAAGGTCAGTGGTCTGAAGCAGAAGATTTAAAAGAAACAGAAAGCTATGAAGCCTTCGTAAATGAAACCTTTAAAAAAGTAGAGGCTTCTGGCATCGTACCTTTAGAGGATATTTTTAAATATCAGTATGAAAAAATGACTCCAAATTTAGTGGAGCAATATGAAGAATATAATGAATTTTTAAAGGAAGGAGGTAAGTAGTATGCCTATTTTAAATATAATTGGTGCAGTAAATTACGCATTAGATCAAGAAATGGCAAGAGATAAAACTGTTGTAACCTATGGAGAAGATGTTGGTGTTGAAGGTGGCGTTTTTAGAGCAACTGTTGGACTTCAGAAAAAATATGGAATAGATAGATGTTTCGATACTCCATTATCTGAAGCTGCAATAGTTGGTAGCGCTGTAGGTATGGCTATTAATGGATTAAAACCTGTTGTAGAAATGCAATTTGATGGTTTCGTACTTCCAGCTTTAAACCAAATTATTGGGCATGTGGCTAGAATGAGAAACAGGTCAAGAGGAACTTATACCCTTCCAATGGTGATTCGTATGCCTTATGGTGGTGGAATTCGCGCCTTAGAACATCACTCTGAAAGTATAGAATCGATTTTTGCTCATATTCCTGGACTTCAAGTAGTTATTCCATCAACTCCATACGATACAAAAGGGTTGCTACTGGCTGCTATTCGAAGCCCTGATCCTGTTATATTTCTAGAACCAAAAAGAATTTATAGAGCCTTCAAGCAAGAAGTCCCAGAGGAAGATTATATAATTCCTATTGGCAAAGCAAAGGTTGTAAAAGAAGGAAGTCATATTACCGTAGTAGCATGGGGCGCAATGGTTCGTGAAGTTCAAAAGGCAATTGAAGAAGTTGAAAAGGACGGAATTTCCGTGGAGCTTATTGATTTAAGAACTATCGCACCCTTTGACAAGGAAACAATACTTAAATCAGTAAAGAAAACTGGACGGTTTTTAGTTGTTCATGAGGCATTTAAATCCTTTGGACCAGGTGCTGAACTAATTGCTACTGTAAACGAAGGTGCGTTTTTACATTTAGAAGCGCCACCAACTAGACTTACAGGCTTTGATACTACAGTTCCCCTTGCAAAGGGAGAAGATCATTTCATTATTCGCCCAGATCGCATTGCTCATAAAATAAGAGAGGTTGTTAATTTTTAACTGGAGGTGTATTTTATGTTTAAATTTAAATTCCCCGATATCGGGGAAGGAATTACAGAAGGAAAGATTTTAAAATGGTTTGTAAATTCTGGAGATTCTATTGTGGAAGGAGATTCTCTATTCCTAGTAGAAACAGATAAAGTAAATGCAGAAATACCCTCTCCAGTTGGTGGCATTGTTACTAGTACAAAAGCTAAAGAGGGTGAAATTATTTATGTTGGAAATGTAGTTGTGGAAATTCAAACTTCAGAGGATGATGTAGAAAGCAATGATTCTCCTAATGAAACTGTAGTTGAAGAATCAAAAGCTATAGATGAAGGTGAAACTGCTGGAGTTGTAGGCGAATTAGAAGTTTCCTCACAAATAATTGCCGTTAGCCATGAAGAAAAGGTAGCATTTAAAGATGGGCCTACTATGAAAATTCTTTCAACACCCGTTGCAAGAAAGCTGGCTAAAGATTTAGGCATTGATATCCACAAGATTAAAGGTACAGGACCAATCGGACGGGTTATGAAGGAAGATATTTATCTTGCTAGTAAAGAGATGGAAACAAATAAAGCTGCTTCTAATCTTTCAGCTGAAGTTCCAGTTTCTCCTACGGCGGCGCAACCTATAATAATTCCAGACCTTAAATTTGTAGGCGAAGTGGAAAGAGTTCCACTCACTATGCTTAGAAAGACCATTGCAAAAAACATGGTGCTTTCAAAATCCGTTATTCCTCATGCTTCTGCAACGGATGAAATAGATGTATCGAAACTTGTAGCCTTTAGGGAACAATCAAAAAACATGGCAATAGCACAAGGCGTTCACCTAACCTATATGCCTTTTATTATAAAAGCAGTAACCCTTGCACTTAAAGATTATCCTATCTTTAATGCAAGTTATGATGATAAAACAGAGGAGCTTGTATTAAAGAAATACTATAACATTGGTGTAGCTGTGGACACCCCAGATGGCTTACTGGTTCCCGTAATAAAAGATTCTGATAAAAAAGGTATTTTGCCAATAGCAAGGGAGCTTTCTCTCCTTGCAGAAAAAGCAAAAAATAAAGCCCTTACCTTGGATACCTTGCAAAACGGAACCTTCACTATTACAAATTATGGTGCCATTGGAGCTACTTCTGGAATCCCAGTAATTAAACATCCAGAAGTCGCTATCCTTGGAGTTGGTAAAATAGCAAAAAAACCAGTTGTTATTAATAATGAAATTGTGATACGAGATATTCTTACTATTACCATATGCATTGACCATAGAGTAATTGATGGTGGAGACGCTGGAAGATTCCTAGGTAGATTAAGAGCTTACTTAGATGATCCAATGCTTTTAGTGCTTAGCTAACCACGAAAAGGATACCCTGCTTCTAGCATTGTATCCTTTTTTTATAAAACAAATTTATTAAGGAAGGTGGAATTAAATTGAAAACCTACGACATTATTATTTTGGGTGGAGGTCCTGGTGGATACGTTGCTGCAATTAAAGCTGCACAACTAGGAGCAAAAACTGCCCTGGTAGAAAAGGCAGAGATTGGTGGCGTATGCCTAAACTGGGGATGTATTCCTACCAAAACTCTTTTAAAAAGTGCACATGTATATCAAGATATAATTCATGCTGAAAAATTTGGTATTCACATAGAGGATAAAAATACCGTGTCCATAGATTGGGATGCAATGCAAAACAGAAAAAACGCCGTAGTAAAGCAACTTACAGGTGGTGTAAAAACTTTATTAAAAGAAAACGGTGTAGATGTATATTTTGGAAATGGTGATGTAATAGATAAAAACACACTACATGTAAATGGCGAAACCTTATTAACAAAAAATTTAATCATTGCAACGGGGTCCTCTTCCATGATTCCAGATATTCCCGGATTAAAAGAATCTATGGATGGTGGTTACACTGTAACCAGTAAAGGACTTCTATCCATAAAAGAAGTACCTGATGAACTTATTGTAATTGGTGGAGGTGTTATAGGCATTGAGTTTGCGGTTCTATTTAATGCACTTGGTAGTCATGTAACTATTCTTCAAAGGTCAGGAACCATTTTAAGAAGCATCGATACTGAAATACGAACTACCATGGAAAAGATTCTCATAAAAAAAGGAATTGATATTATCTATGGAGTAAATTTTGAAAAATTTGATAAAAATCAACTTACCGTAAAAATAAAAGAAGAAATAAAAACCCTGAAGGCAGATGCCATTCTTCTTAGTATGGGTAGGAAAGCCAATATCAAAGGTTTAGAAAAATTAAATCTTACTTTAGATAGAAATTCAATAAAAACCAACGATAAACTTGAAACCAATGTACAAGGTGTCTATGCCGTTGGAGATGTAAACGGCAAATTTATGCTTGCCCATGTGGCTTCAGCAGAAGGTATTGTAGCCGTAGAAAACATTTTAGGTCAAAATTCAAAGCTTGATTACGATAAGATTCCTTCCTGCATTTACAGTTTTCCTGAAATAGGTGTTGCAGGGCTTACAGAAGATGAAGCAATTGCAAGAGGCTACGACGTCATCGTCAGCAAGTTTCCTTTAATAGCAAATGGGAAAGCCCTTGCTGAAGGTGAAACAGATGGCTTTATCAAAATCGTAGCTGATAAAAAGTACGGAGAAGTCCTAGGAGTTCATATTTTAGCATCCCATGCTACAGATATGATTGCAGAAGCAGTAACCACCATGCAATTAGAAGGTACTGTTCATGATGTAGCAAAAGCAATACATCCGCACCCTACTTTATCTGAAGCTATAATGGAAGCAGCTCATGGTGCAATAGACAAACCAATTCACATTTTCAGGGCTTGATTTTATATGAAAAAACATCCATAGATTTGATTTAAACAAATCTATGGATGTCCCATTAAAAAGCTCCTGCCTCTTATTAGTAAAACAAACAGTCTATAAAATCCTCATTTGTTATACCCTGAATATACTCTTGCAACTCCACTCCTTGGATTGCCTCTCTTACGCTTTCTTCTTTAAAGTAAACTCCTAGAAAAGCCTCTTGCAGCTTTGATAAATCTTTATTAGCAAAAAAGTCTCCATATATACCCATGACTTTTATCTTGCCGTCTTTTATATCTAGTTTAATATTTAATTGCCCAAAAGGGTATCTTTTGCTCTTCTCCATATTAAACTCTGGTGATTCTCCATAGGTCCAGTCCCAAGTTGCGTATTTTTCATCTGCTATAGACTGAATTTTATCTATATCATTTTGTTCTAATACATATTCTTTATAAGCAGCACCCTTATATTCAAAAATAGAATGAAGGAGAATCTCTTTAAACTCTTTCACAGAAACTTTTTCCGTTAAATAAGGATAAACGTTAGTTACTCTACTTCTTACAGATTTAATACCCTTTGATTCTATTTTCGAAGCTTTTACTTGCAACGCATTTTGCACCACAGAAAGGTCAGAATTAAATAAAATTGTTCCATGGTGTAAAAGCCTGTCTTTAAAATAATATTGAGAGTTCCCTGAAAACTTTTTCCCTTCTATAGTAATGTCATTTCTGCCAGTAAATTCTGCCTTTACACCTATCTTTTCTAAACTAGCCACTATGGAATCTGTAAATTTCTTAAAATTATTTATATTATCTTTGCTTGCTTTTACAATAAAAGTGAAATTCAAGTTACCTAAATCATGATACACAGCCCCTCCACCTGAAAGACGCCTAACTACTTTTATATTATTTTCTTCTACATACTCCTTATTGATTTCTTCAATGGTGTTTTGATTTCTTCCAATTATTATGGCAGGCTCATTCTGCCAAAGAATGAAATATTCTTCTCCCTTAAAGGCTTTTAAAAAGTATTCTTCTAAAGCTAAATTAAAATGCGGGTTATTTGAATCATTTTTTATATAAATCATTTTATTACCCCCTTCATAAATTAGATATTTTTATTGATTATTATAACACAACTAGTTAAAAATCTTATTAATCTAGAACATAATCTTACATGTGATACAAAAATATAAGTGGGCAATTTTTTTCCATACTAGGTGGAAAAAAATTGCCCACTTTTATTATTAAGATAGAAATTAAATATAAACGTTTACAACTGAAATCTAAAAAATGACCCTTGTAAGTAGGGCTAAACCAAAATTGTTAAGAGAATTTTAAACTTTTCAAGAAAAATATGAGGATTAAAATATTTCGGCATGATAATTGCTATATACAATAGTATAGGAACTAATCCTATAAATATATAGAAACGCAAGTAGCATTTTCAGAAAATTCAGCTTTTAAAGATAATGAGGAGGCCACCTATGAAAAAAGAAATTAAAGAAATTTATACTTTGGACGCTATTAACTCATTTATTAATGATCTATGTATTACAAAAATTTATTCATCTGGAGGAATGCTTTAATGAAAAATTCAACAAAACATTCAGTTGTTATAGGTTTTGCACTATTTGCAATGTTTTTCGGTGCAGGAAACCTGATTTTTCCACCATTTTTAGGAAAAGCCGCTGGAAGCGCATTTTTCGCATCCATAATAGGTTTTCTCATTACAGGAGTTGGTCTTCCACTAGCTGGAGTAATTGCCTGTGCCAAAATTAATGGTACTTACGACAAAATGGCGAATAGAGTAGGTAAAAAATTTGCTGTAATAACCGGTATAGCTTTAATTCTTGTTATAGGACCGTTATTTGCGATTCCAAGAACCGCTGCAACAACTTTCGAGCTTGGAGTACATCCTCTATTTCCATCTGTACCACAAAACATAGTAGTTATATTGTATTTTGCAATAACGCTTGCATTTGTGCTTAAACCTTCTTCAATAATTGATAATATAGGTAAAATACTTACACCCGCACTTTTGTTAATGCTCGCTATAATTATATTTAAAGGAATAATAGATCCTATTGGACCAATTGTAAATACATCTTACAAAGGTGGATTATCAAAAGCTTTAATAGAAGGTTATCAAACAATGGATGCTATGGCTTCTGTTATATTTGCAGGGATAATTATTTCCTCTGTTAAATCAAAAGGTTATGAAAATGCAACTGATATAATGAAGATGACTATAAAATCAGCACTAGTTGCTGTAGCGGGACTCGCCTTTGTATATGGTGGACTTATGTATCTTGGAACACAAACAAGTACTTTGTTTCCAGCAGATATAGCTAGAACTAAGCTAGTTACAGAACTTGTTAAATTAGACCTAGGCAGTATTGGTGCCGTTGTTCTTGGTTTATGTGTTGCTCTTGCATGCTTAACAACTGCTATAGGATTACTTGCAAGTGGAGCAGAATTCTTTGCTAAGGTTTCAAATAATAAAGTATCTTACAAAACTTCTGCTGTTATTATGGCTGTAGTAAGTGGATTAATAGCTACAAAAAACGTTGATGCTATAATTTCACTCGCAGGTCCTGTGCTGCAAATTTTATATCCAATTGTAATTGTTCTTATAGTAATTACATTGCTTGGTAATAAAGTGAAAAGTAATAAGGTTGTTGCTATAACTACATACACAGCGCTATTTATAAGTATTTTAGATACTATAAATGGTTTATATCCAAATAGCATTGGATTTCTTAAATTTATTCCTCTAGCAAGTGTTGGATTCTCATGGCTTATACCTACTGTATTAGCTTTTGTAATTTGCAACATTTCAATAAAAACAAAAGAAGATGCTACAAATGAAGATTTAGAATCAGAAGCAGCTTAAATATAGCAATTCAAAGGGATGTCTCAAAATGATTAAATTAATCATTTTGAGACATCCCCTTTTATATATTATATTATCTTTTCACTAAAGGAAATGCAATAACATCTTTAATTGAATAAGCCCCAGTTAAGAACATAATCATTCTATCTATACCTATTCCTAGTCCTCCTGCTGGTGGCATACCAGTATCAATGGCCACTGCAAATTCTTCATCCATTGGACTTGCTGTTTCAAGCCCAGCCCTAAGCTTATTTGCCTGCTCATGTAAAAGCACTCTCTGCCTTAGTGGATTATTAAGCTCCGAGTAAGCATTTCCGAGCTCAACTCCATAAGCAAAGGGTTCAAATCTTTCAATAAGTTCAGGATTATTTCTGTGCACTTTGCAAAGTGGTGAAGATTCAGCAGGATAGTCAATTACAAAGGTAGGTTGTATAAGATTGCCTTCAATGTATCCTTCGAATAACTCTATAATAAGTTCTCCTTTAGATGCTTCTTCTAAATCTAGACCTTCCTGCTCATTTTCTACTAATAAGCCTTTTTCATTTATACCTTTAGCGATTTCTTCTCTTGACATATGCTCTACGTCTATTCCTGTTTGTTCTTTTACTAAATCACACATAGTAGCTCTTCTCCAGGGTGCTTTAAAATCTATTTCCACACCATCACAACAAACCTTTGTGCAGCCGTTTATTTTATTGAAAACATAATCATAAAGGTTTTCCATAAGTTCCATCATATCGTTATAATCTGCATAAGCCATATAGCATTCAAATAGCGTAAACTCTGGATAATGCGTTCTGTCAATTCCTTCATTTCTAAAGGACCTTCCAAGTGTATAAACTCTCTCAATTCCCCCAACCATAAGTCTTTTTAAATAAAGTTCTGGAGATACATTCATATATACTTCAGAATCTATTGCATTTACAAAGGTAACAAAAGGCTTTGCTTCTCCACCGCCATATTTAGTATCTAGAATTGGCGTTTCTACTTCAATAAACTCTTGCTGATCTAGAAATTCACGAATAGCTGCCATTGCTCTTGAACGCTTAATAAACCTTTCTTTTACATCATTATTCATAATCATATCCAGTGAACGGTGTCTTTGTTTTAAGTCAGCATCTTGAATACCATGAAATTTTTCTGGTAGTGGTCTTATGGATTTTGAAAGCATTGTCACATTATTTGATCTTATTGTGATTTCTCCTGTTTTTGTCCTAAAAATAGTACCCTCTACTCCAATTATATCTCCAATATCAATTAGTTTTAAAAATTCGAATTTTTCCTCGCCTAAAGCTTTTTTATTAAAATATGCTTGAATGTCTCCATTCTGGTCTCTTAGGGTTAAAAATATTACTTTCCCCATCCTCCGCATAAGCATTACTCTTCCCGCTACAGTAAATGATTGCTCTTCATTTATATTTCCAAAATTATCTATGATAAATTTCGAATGCGTTATATTTTTGAAACTGTATGGATATGGATTTACACCTTGTTCCATCAGAACATTTAATTTTTTAACTCTCTCAACAACAAATTCATTTGCATCTGACATAATAGTTTTTAAATTTTCAATATTAACATAATCTCTAAACATAATAATACCACCTTTTTCTATTAGTATTTAATTCACTCCAAGCCTAACATAATAAAATCTAGACAAAATAAAAAAACCCTCACCCCCAAGACTATATAGTCTTGGGGACGAGAGTACATAATTTCGTGGTACCACCCCAGTTTATCAACATGTCACCATATTGAACTTATAAAGTACGGCATAAAAACCACTGAAGTGGCTTCATTAACGACTTTAAAAATATCGTTAATAATGCTTATACTATAGCTCTATAACGGGAGCTCCCGGCACAGTCTACCCCTAAAAATTAGGCTCAATGTGAAACTCAGAGGCCTTTTTCGACAAATAAATCTTCCTCCTTCTCAGCTAATAGGAGTTCTCTGTAAAAAAATCACTATATCTACTCTTCTCTTCATCGTCTCTATAATTGTTATTTTTTAGTATTTTACCATAAATATTTTTCTATGTCAACTACATCAATTACCATTACTTTGTTATATTACTGATTTATGATAATGTCCTAGTGTAACACTTTTGATTATGTCCCTCTGGTGTTTTTATAAACACTATTATTTATAGTAATAATTTTAGACTTTTCTAGCAATTTAGTCAATTAAAGTGTTATACTTTTATAAACACATTAGAAAATAATGATTAATGGAGGGATACTATTATGGTAGATAAAATTCAAGCCACAGAAAAAAATGTTCAAAATGAAGGTAATAAAATAATAAGGCTTTTTGTATATGGTACGCTTATGAAAGGAAATACCAATCATGAAAAATTCTTGTCAGGGGCCAGATTTGCAGGGCATTTTATAGCTGATGGTTTTCAATTATATGATTTCGGTAGTTATCCACTAATAATTCAAAACGAAATTGATAAAATTAGAGGTGAGATGTATATTGTCGACAATGATATATTAGAAAAGCTAGATATATCTGAGGAAAAAGCAAATTTATTTAAAAGAAAAGTAATTAGAGTGATTAATGATAATGATGAAGTTCAAGAAGCTTACGTCTATGTGTATAATAAGGATGTTTCAAGAAATGTTAAAGTTACCCCCGACAACCAACCTAAGGTAGCATTAAAAAGAAACGATTATGTTTGGTATGCAAGCTATGGCTCTAACCTTATTTATGAAAGATTGCTAGTTTATATTAAAGGTGGAAAGTGTAAATTTAACGGAGTGACTTATGGCGGCTGCAGGAATAAATCGCTACCAAAGGATACTAGGCCAGTAACTATTCCTTATAAAATGTATTATGGTAATGCAAGCTCTCCTTGGGGAATTGGTGGAATTTCATTTTTAGATACTCATAGTAGAGGGCAAGCTTTAGGTAGAATGTACCTTGTTACTGAAGAACAGTTTGAAGATATTTCAAGACAAGAGGGACATGAAGAAAATTGGTATAATCAGAGTCTTTCCTTAGGAGAGTACAATGGTATTGAAATTGTTACCATTACTAATAAAAATACAAGACCATATCACGACCCTTCTGATAATTATCTTGGAGTAATCAGAATGGGTATAAAGGAAACATACCCTGATATGAGTGACTTTGAGGTAATGAAGTATTTGGTTGAATGTGGATTAGAAAAAAAATAGCTTCCTACAAAGCTGTCCTAGGAGATGGCTAATTCCTTGCAATGGATTCAGTAGACATGCTAGGTGTATAAGAGAGATCATCAGAGAATGTTTATAGATTTGTGTAAATAATTTTAGACAAGTATATTTCAACTGAAATTAGTATGGGAATTCACTCCTGTACTAATTTTTTATTTTTATGGTAATACTAATA
>NZ_JAHLEF010000023.1 GCF_018861755.1 Clostridium sp. CF012
TACTATACATATTCGACATAAACATCAAAAATCCTTTTTGAATTAAAAAATTGCTCAAAAAAAACGTCATCTCAAAATTGATGACGTTTCTTATAGTTTTTCAGTGGCCTCGGGTAATAGCCGAGGTATTTTTTTATAAAAGGAAGTAGAATGCGTGTGTAGGAAGTTTGTTGAACAATATGAGAATATTACGAAGTAACTATTGAGATTTAAAATAGAAAAAGTGATCTTTGACAACTGAATAATACGGTATTATAAAGTAGAATAAATTGCTCGAAAAATAGCTTTTGTATAAAGATATGGTATAATATTTTAAAATAATTTCATGAAGGAGCGAGGTGTTTTGAAAACAACAAATCATTTTTCAGATATATCTAGACATAAAAATGATAGCGAAATATACCAAAAGTTAGATGTTTTTTTATCTCATGATATTGATACTATATTTAGTGCAATTTATAACGCTTATGTGAATAAGAGTGAAGGTAGCCCATTTGATGAAGTAAATACAAGAAGTTCTAATAATGATATTGATGAATTCTATGACAGGGTATATGGAGGAGTTCAAGGTTCAATTAAGGCAACTTTTTATAGTTTAGATATCTTCCTGAATTACACAGAATTTTTGAAAATGAAGGCTATAGAACAAATAAAACTTGTGGATGAAGAAACATGTGCAATTTGTTATCCGACTGACAATAAAATAACATACGAATTCGAGAATTTTATTACTCATTCTCAAATGCTTATTGATAGATTGACTTGGTTTCTAGCGTACTATTTTGAATTTAAGATTAAGTATTTTTACCAACTGAATAATTTTTTAAAAGAAATCGAAACTTCAAATACCAGAGCTGCCAGGGTACGGGTAGCAATTAAAAAACATAAAGATATTTTGTTCCCTTTGAAAATTCCATATGGTAAAGATGGAGAGCAAGAGGCCTTAAGAAATATTATTGAGCATAGAAAAGAATTGATGATTGGTGTTCTCAGTGTAAGTTTTAATCAAAATAAAGAACCTAAATTAATATTTTCAAATAGTATTTTAACTAGTAATGAAGCTAAGGAAGCTGATAAATGGCTTATAGAAAGATTTAATGATTTGATTAATGCAGTACAAGAAATTTTAATTGCATTTTTTAATATTAAAGTAGATATGTAATTATAGAATACCGTATTATTCAGAAATGGATTTTACGGTATTTTTATGTCGTAATTCAAAAAAAATGTGCAACAATTTCTATTTAAATAAGAAATATGAAGTTATCTCCTAAGTACTTTGATTGTAAGCGTAAAAGAATTGACGCATAGATAGTTAATGTATGCTTCTTCTTAAATCTGTTACGCCGCAAGCTAAATATACAGTATTAATCTTATCAATATTTAGCATGATTTACTTAGTTCTCTCAGTATATTTGATAATAGTGCTATTTCATTTGCCGGTATATATATAATAGCTTTACCAATCTCGATTCTTATGTCGTTATATCCTTTCACACAATTGTTTACTGTTTTGAAGTTGGATTCTTCATTATTTATTACTATAGCATGAAATGTTGGTTTGCTTGATTGTTCAAATTTATTTTTATAATAATAGAACTGGCTCTTGCTAATATTATTTTCTTTACAAAAACTGGTTACAGTTCCTTCATAAGAAGAAAACTTTTCTAAAATACCTCTCCAGGTTACATCATTAAATTTCTTGTGCCATTATAGATGACCTCCTATTCTTACTATCTATAATTTTAGCAAATGTACTCTTCTTATGTAGGAAAGAAAGACAAGCTCGATAATTTAGAAAGAGTAGTTATCGAGCATAAGTTAGATAAAGATAAAACTAATTGTGATAAGTGCAATGGACAATTAGTTGTTATAGGTACAAAATCAAAGGAAATTCTAAAATATAAACCAGCGGAGAGATATATATATAGGAACATATAACCTATAGCTACGCTTGTAAATCCTGCGAAGAAGTTGAGGGTAAAGCAAATATAATTACTACAAAAGCACCTAACAGCTTTCTATATAAAAGCATGGCATCCAATGAATTAATAAGTTATATGATAAATCTTAAATATCAATATGCGATACCTCTTTATAGACAGGAAGCCTATTTCGATATGCTTGGTGCAAATCTTTCTAGGCAAACGTTGTCCAATTGGATAATGGGTGCTGCAAAAGAGTTTGAACCTGTCTACGACACGAGGAGGAACTATTAAAAGGCCATTATGTCCAGGCCGATGAAACAACCGTAGTAGTTGTCGACTCTAAGGGAGAAGATTCCAAGGCTAAAAAATATATGTGTTTATACAAAACTGGTGAATATAAAGATCCAATCATTTTGTATGACTATCAAAAGACAAGATCAAGCTCCTGCCCGAAAGGATTTTTAAAGGGGTTTTCTGGAATAATTTAAACAGATGGTTACGCCGGTTATAATTATGTAGAAAATGTAAAAAGGCTATACTGTTTGGCTCATATTAGGAGAAAATACTTTGATATAGTTACAAAACTAGATAAAGAAGCCCTAAAAAATTCACGAGCAGTTATAGGGTTTAATTTTTGCGAGCAACTTTATAAAATCGAAAAAGATTTAAGAGAGAAATATGCTGGTGAAGATGATTACTATGAAAAGCGCTATGAAACAAGACTTGAAAAATCAGCACCGATTATTGAAGAATTTATAAAGTCATTAGGCGCAGCCTTAGAATATAGCCGAAAGCTATTACCGAGTTTCAGAATTTTTTTAACTAATGGATCCTTAGAAATTGATAATAATACATCTGAAAGAGCAATAAAACCTTTCGTTGTTGGTAGAAAAAACTGGCTTATGTGTACAAGTGCAACAATATATAGTGTAGTAGAAACGGCTAAGGCAAATGGGTTAGTGGTAGAAAAGTATTTAGTGTATTTAATGGATGTGTTGTGTAATTTAGAAAACAAGGATAACAATACGCTATTAAAATATATGCCTTGGTCCAAGGAATTACCTGAAACCGTAAAACTTCAAAATAGGAATCTTCATGGCAAAAAAGATTAAAATAAAATCCGGTAGAAAAGCACTTGCTTCTTACTACTGGATTTAGTTTATCAAAGAATTTCCTGAAAATACATACGGAGAATTTTTGACGCTTACGTTTAAATGATCAATAATATGTAAACATAAAACATCTACAAACTTTAGATTTATGAAAATTGTTTTAAATATTTAAATTTGGGATAAATGTATAGTAAAGTTAATCTTTTTTTCAATCGCCTTTTATAGTGTGGGACGCAAAAATACCCACGACCTAGACTATAGGAGGTGAGTATCAATGGAAAGACGGTATTATTCACTCGTTTCAAAGGAAGATTATCTCCAATTTGAAACTGGGAATTTTGTTGAGCAATACCATGAAAATTCATTTATCAGTCTGCTATCGACGCTTCATCAAGACAAGGAATTGACTGACGAAGATTTAGGCGACTTGCAAGAATGGATAAGGAAAAGGAGGTCTGACTAATGCCACGGATATTTTTGGTTGAGGACGATAAGGCAATCGCTAAAAACCTTATGCTTTTGCTCCGCACGGAGAAATTTGCAGTCACCCACGCCCCTACGCGGGGTGAAGCCATTGCCGCGCTTGCCGGGAATAAATTTGACTTGGCGTTGATTGATATTTCTTTGCCTGACGGAAATGGCTTTATGGTTTGCACGGAAATCAAAGAAATGCAAGATATTCCCGTTATCTTTCTGACGGCTTACGGCGATGAGGGGAGTGTTGTTACCGGGCTGAACATGGGCGCGGACGACTATATCACCAAGCCTTTTCGTCCGCCTGAATTGATTGCGCGAATTGGAACCGCCTTGCGAAAAAGCGGGCGTTCTGGGTCGGCTTTTGAAATCCGCGGGCTTTATGTCGATACGGCAAGCGGTGTTGTGAAAAAAAACGGCAACGAAGTTTTCCTTTCAGCATTAGAATACCGCTTGTTGCTGGTGTTTATTAGCAACCACAAAAGTATTATCACGAGGGGCAGGCTACTTGACGAATTGCGGGACGCGGCGGGCGAGTTTGTCAATGACAATGCATTGACCGTGTACATCAAACGCTTGCGGGAGAAGATAGAGAACAACCCAGCAAGTCCGCAAATAATTCTGACCGTTCGCGGGACGGGGTATAGACGATTGTCTAGATGTTTATTACCCCATACAATTTAGCGATATTAAAATCATAAGCTCCATTAAAAAAGTCGCTAAATTGTATCAAAATCATAGTTATTAGACATACATAAACAACAATTTTGATACAATGGAAAACCCTTGAATTCAGGGGTTTTCGTTGTTTTTTGGTAAAATGCAGTGTGAAAATTGAGCTTGAAAACACAAAAGTTTGCATTGAATAGAAATAAATGCATACCCCTATGGATGGACATTAAAATTATACTTGAATTTAAATTTCAATTGGAAATTATTGTTGACATTGATTTAGAAAGCAAGTAGAATGTAAAGGTGATAAAGATTATCATTTTCAATTGAAAATAAGAATTAAAAGTGGGAGGGATAAATTGACGCGTCTATATACAGAAAATATATCTATTGGCTACGGGGATCATTTGATTGTAAAGGATCTAAGTGTAAAAATACCTGAAAAAAAAATAACGACTATTATAGGAGCAAATGGTTGTGGAAAATCTACCTTGCTTAAAGCTATAACACGTATTATTTCAACTAAAACTGGAACTATTGTTTTAGATGGAAAAGATATTTTGAAAGAAGATACAAAAGTTTTGGCGAAAAAAATATCAATCCTACCACAAACACCAGAAGGTACTGATGGTATAACTGTAGGAGAATTAGTTTCTTATGGACGTTTTCCTTACCAAAAAGGCTTTGGCAGGCTTTCCAAGAAAGACTATGAAGTTATTGAGTGGGCATTAGAGGTCACAGGAACTATGGATTATAAATATAGGTCAATAGATGAGTTGTCAGGAGGTCAGCGCCAAAGAGTCTGGATTGCAATGGCTCTAGCACAAGAAACAGATATTATCTTTCTTGACGAACCTACAACTTATTTAGATATGGCTCATCAGCTGGAGGTGTTAGAGCTTTTGCAAAAACTGAATTTACAGCAGCAGCGTACTATTGTAATGGTGCTTCATGATTTAAATCAAGCGGCGAGATTTGCTGACTATATCGTGGCACTAAAGGATGGAAAGATAGTGAAAGCAGGAAGCTGTGAAGAAGTGATAAATAAGGAAGTGCTTATGGAAGTATTTAATATTGATGCTGAAATAGGTATCGATCCAAGAACTAAAAAGCCTATGTGTATAACATATAGCTTAATTAAAGGAGATGAAACAATTGAAAAAAATACTTGTTCCAATGTTGCTAATAATTGTTCTAATTATTAGTGGGTGCAGTAAGCAGAATTCCTCAAAGGTTGAAACTACAACATCCTCAGAAGTTGTAAGTAAAACTAATACATATCAATCAGAAAACGGTGCTATTGAGGTTCCAGAAAATCCTCAGCGTATAGTAGTATTATATGGTACTTTATCAGGTCATGTGATGGCTCTAGGCGGAAATATTCTAGGAGTAGAGGAATGGTCAATGGGTAATCCAAGATATAAGCAGTACTTAACTAACGCCGTAGAAGTTTCAGATGAGAACATAGAAAAAATAGTTGAATTAAAACCAGATCTTATAATTGCAGGATCAACAAGTAAAAACCTTGATAAACTTGCAAAGATAGCTCCAACAGTTTCATTTACATATGGTAAACTTGATTATCTGGCTCAGTATATAGAAGTTGGAAAACTTATGAATAAAGAAAAGCAAGCTAAGGAATGGGTAGATAATTTTAAAGCAAAAGCAAAGAAAGCTGGAGAAGACATCAAAGCGAAAATAGGTGCTGATGCAACTGTTTCTGTTATAGAGGGAGATAATAAGCAACTTTATGTTTACGGAAACAATTGGGGAAGAGGAACTGAAATCCTATATAAGGAAATGGGATTAAAAATTCCTAAAAAAGTTGAAGAAAATGCTTTAAAACCAGGATACTATGCAATATCTTCAGAAGTTCTTCCACAATATGCTGGTGATTACATGGTGTTCTGTAAGAATTCTGCAGGAGATAACTCTTTCCAGAAAACAGATACTTATAAAAATATTCCAGCAGTTAAGAACAATAGAGTTCTTGAAGTTGAAGCTAATGGATTTTACTTTAATGATCCAATTTCTCTAGATTATCAATTAGATACATTTATTAAATATTTTTCAGGAATTAAGTAGGACTAAGAAAACAGATAAAAACAGATTATCGTTTTTATTTAGATTATAAATCCTTTTTATTATAGGCGAGGGATTCAGAGCTTGAAGAATTCCTCTTCTTTAATTATACGGAGAAAGGCATGATTTAAGATGAAAGAAAGCAAGGGATTCAAAAGTTTTAGTTTTAAATTTTTAATCGTAGTAATATTATTCATATTTGCATTTATGCTTTCAATGATACTTGGCGCCGCAGAAGTATCAATTAAAGATGTGTTGCTTGCAATAACCACGAACATAAAGAGTGATAAGATTTTAATAATAAGAGAAATAAGGCTTCCAAGAGAGATTGCTGCAATATTTGTTGGTGCAGCATTAGCAGTTTCAGGAGCTATAATGCAAGGTATTAGCAGAAATCCATTGGCAGATCCAGGACTTCTAGGACTAACAGCTGGGGCAAATGCAGCCCTTGCAATAATTATCGTATTTATGCCTTCTGCCAATTACGTGGTGATTTTGATTTCCTGCTTTATAGGTGCAGCAGTAGCAGTGTTTTTGGTTTTTGGTATAAGCGCTTCAAAAAAAGGCGGTTTTTCACCACTTAGAATAGTCTTGGCAGGTTCAGCAGTATCGACATTTTTATATGCAGTTGCCCAGGGGATACAGATTTATTTTAAAGTATCAAAGGATGTAACAATGTGGACATCTGGCGGACTTATAGGTACCTCATGGGATCAGCTTGCTATAATTGTTCCATTTATTTTAGTTGGTATAATTACAGCCATAGTTCTTTCCAGGCAATTGACCATATTATCGTTAAGTGAAGAGGTCGCAGTAGGGCTTGGACAAAAGACTACCGCAGTGAAAGCTCTTCTTTTCATTGTAGTAATTCTTCTGGCAGGAGCTGCCGTAGCTCTTGCATCAAATTTAGTATTCATAGGACTTATAGTTCCTCACATTGCCTATTTTGTCGTTGGAAGGGATTATAGATTTGTGATTCCTATATCAGCTGTCTTTGGAGCTACACTTATGCTTTTTGCTGATACATTAGGTCGCACTATAAGTGCACCTTATGAGACTCCTGTGGTTGCAATCATATCTGTAATAGGGTTGCCATTTTTCTTATTTATTGTGCATAAAGGAGGAAAGAACTGATGATTATAGATAAATCTCGGCTTAGAAAGCAAAGGATTGTTTTATTGTCACTATTGTTGCTTATAATTTTAACTATAATACTTAGTATGGGAATTGGAGCTTCCTCTCTTTCTTATGATAGTTTGATCCCAACTCTTTTAGGCCGAGGCACCATGAAAGATGAGTTTGTATTATTTGAACTAAGACTTCCCAGAATAGCAATAACGCTACTAGCTGGTATGGCTCTAGCATTATCTGGTTCAATTTTACAGGGCATAACCCAAAATGAATTAGCTGACCCTGGCATCATTGGAATAAATTCCGGTGCAGGAGTTGCAGTGACTGTCTTTTTCTTATTTGTGCCAATAAATGCAAAAGAATTTTCTTATTTGATTCCTTTTGTAGCCTTCATTGGAGCACTGATCGCAGCTATAATTATATATGTACTTTCCTACAGAAAAGGTCATGGGGTACAGCCTATAAGATTAGTGTTTTTAGGAGTTGGCTTTTCAATGGCCCTATCAGGACTGATGATAGTTATAATATCATCGGCGGAAAGGACCAAAGTTGAGTTTATTTCTATGTGGTTATCGGGAAATGTATGGGGAGTTGACTGGGTTTTTGTGCTGGCAATTCTTCCATGGTTATTAATTCTAATTCCTTTTACTCTGTATAAGGCAAATAAATTAAATATTATAAGGCTAAGCAGAGATGTGGCTGTGGGTGTGGGGATATCCATCGAAAGAGAGAGGATTCAGCTTCTCTTATCAGCAGTGGCACTTTCAGCCTCCGCTGTTTCTGTCACAGGCAGCATATCATTTATTGGTCTTATGGCTCCTCATATAGCAAAAGCTTTAGTTGGATATAGAAATCAAATGTTCATTCCAATAGCGATTTTAATAGGTGGTTGGCTGCTTTTATTTGCAGACACTGTTGGTCAGCATTTGATAGAACCTAACGGAATACCAGCAGGAATAGTTGTATCTATAATTGGAGCACCATATTTTATATATCTGCTGATGAAAAAGTAATTTACAATACCACAGGAATGGGAAAAGCATATATAGAAACTAACCAACTAATCTTAGACCTAAATACTTTTATTAAAAATGAATCCCAAAAGCAGAGGTTATCAAGTCTGTGCTTTTGGGATTTTTGCTTGGGAGAAAGTGCAATATGAGCTAAATCTAATAATTAAGGGTTACTTGATATCAATTCTATAAGCCTTAAGGGTTCTTTTAATATATGTTAAAGTCTTTTCAACTGCAATTTCTACTGTATAGTCATTTTTCCCACTTAACAATCTAGACAACATACCTTCATAAATAAGGACATTCATTTCATTAATTTCAGTTAGGTCTTCTTCTTTAAAGAAACCTTCAACAGCGGCCGCTTTTAAGACGTTATAATCTCTTACATTGATATTATCTTCAAAAAGCATGGGTTTGAATTAGTAATTTTAAAATGCTAGCTATTAAACTAACAAATACAATCATTCTAAATAACTAAACATGACCAATTTAAATATATGAGCCACTTTTAAAGCAGTGTTCCGCCATAAAATAAAGGGATAAAAAATCATAATGGATGGAACAAACATAGCTTTTGTTTAAAAGAGAAGCAGTAATATTAGCTCATCAAAAAGCTTATAAAAAATTCTGCAGGAATAAAAATTATATAGTACTTGGATAGTTGTTAAAAATTTTTTATATTACTATTGCAAGTTGGAAAATTAATCTATATTATAGAATATAATAGAATAATTTAGTAAAATTAACTGTAATTAATAACCAATAATGCGATTATTGTGGTTATGATGTTTCTATATAATTAATGGGGAGGTAAGAATTAAAGTGATAAAATCATTAGGATATACGCCTTTACACCTAGCGTAAGGGCTATACGAAGGTTTTCAATATTTATTATATATTACTATTGCAAGTTGGTAAATTAACCTATATTATAGAATATAATAGAATAATTTAGTAAAATTTACTTCGAGTAATCATCAATAATGCAATTATTATGGTTGTGATGTTTCTATGTAATCAATGGAGGTAAGAATTAAAGCACTAAAACAATATAGAGTATTTTAGTAAAATTTACTGTAAAAAATAACCGATAATGCAATTATTATGGTTATGATACTTCTACATAATTAATTGGGGTAATAATTAAAGTGCTAAAATCATTAGGATATATTCTCTTACACTAGTGTAAGGTCTATATAAAGGTTATCAATATTTTAAGGGGGGTATAAAATGAAAACAAAAAGGATGCTTAGCTTACTGCTAGTATCAACACTTCTGTTAACTATTGCAGTGGGTTTTACGGGGTGTAAAAAAGACAAAGCAGCAGTTTCAACAAATGCTGACACAACAAAAACTAGCACAGAGGCTAAAAAGGATGATGATCAACATTTAAATTTAATCTTGGTTCAACCAGTTACGCTAGATCCAAATGAGGCACAAGACATGGATGCTTTCACAGCAATAAATGCGCTTCAAGAAGGATTAGCAAGAGTGAAGAAAGTAGATGGAAAAGACTCTATAATACCAGCAGGAGCTACAAAGTGGGAAATATCTACGGATGGATTAACTTGGACTTTTCACTTAAGAGATTATAAATGGAGCGATGGTGTTCCAGTTACTGCTGGGCACTACGTAGATTCATTTAGAAGATTGTTGAATAAGGATAATGCCTTTGCATATGCCTACTTCGCATATGAAATAAAAGGTGCTGAAGCTTTAAACGCTGGTACTGGAAAGCCAGAAGATCTTGGGGTAGTGGCTAAAGATGATAAAACCTTAGTTATAACTTTAGCTAAACCTACACCATATTTCGAGAAAAAATTAGCAATGAATTGTTTCTTTCCAATAAGACTTGATGTTATAGCAAAAGGTGGAGAAAATTGGAAAACAGACTTTACAAAACAAGTTTATTGTGGACCTTATATAATAAAGGACTGGGTAAAAGAAAACAGTTTGACATTTGAAAAGAATCCTACTTATTGGGATACTGAAAACGTATACATTAAAACTGTAGAGATGAAGCAAATACCTGAAGTCTCAACTCAAGCTCAATTATTTGAAAGTAAACAATTAGATGTTACTGGAGCTAAACAAGATTATGTTGAAAAGTGGAAAGCAATGGCAAAAGAAGGTAAATTCGTATTTGACTCAGGGGAAAAAGCAAATACTGAGTACTTAGGCTTCAATAATAAGGGTGGTCCAAGCGGATTAATGTCAAATAAAAAGATAAGACTTGCAATGTCATTAGCCTTTGACAGAGAAGACTATGTAAAAACACTTCAAGGTAGATACACTGCAGCTTATGCATGGATTCCAAAGACAATAAAATCTGGAAAAGATGTGTTCAGAGATGCAACTAAAGAACCATTAAAAGATCTAGCAACTGAATATGTAAACAAGCCTGAAAAACTTCAAGCATTATTTAAAGAAGGACTTAAAGAGCTTGGAAAGGATACAACTGATTTAAGCAAGATAAAGATTAAATATATCACTACTGGAACATCTGCCGTTGCAAAGCAAGGTAATGAATGGTGGCAGCAAGAATTTAAAAAGAATTTAGGAATAAATCTAGAAGTAGAAGTATTTGCAAACTGGGGACTTCTGGTTCAAGCTAAAAAAGATTCGAAATTTGATGTTATAGAGAGTGGATGGTTTGGAGATTTCGACGATCCAATAAACTTCCTAGATTTCTTTGCAAGCACAGGGGATATTAACGTTTTGAAGTTTAGTAACCCAGCTTACAACAAAATAATTAATGATCTTACTACTGACGTAGACCCTGCAAGCAGATTGAAACAATATCAAAAACTAGAAGAAATACTAGTTAAAGATGATATTGCTTTCGCTCCAGTTTATTATGGAGATACAAGAAGATGCCTACAAAACTATGTTAAAGATTTCATGTATCCTGATTTTGGACCTACTTATGAATGGAGATGGGCATACACTTCAGGTAGATAATAGTAATTAAAATAATATGCACAGGAGGTCATTAAGATCCCTGTGCGTTATTTAAAAAGGAGAGAGTTTCATGATTCATTATACTATTAGAAGATTTGTGGAAATGTTACTTACGCTTTTTATCATCGCAACAGCTACTTTCTTTTTATTGCAAGCGGTGCCAGGTGACCCTCTAATTTCAAAAGTAGAAAAATTACCACCAAACATAAAAGCAGCCGTGTATAAAAAATACGGATATGATAAGCCAGTTGGAACAAGATATGTTAAGTGTATTACGGGTATGTTAAGAGGTGACTTTGGTGAATCTATAATTTTCCCTGGACAAACTGTGGGAACTATACTAGACACTAAGCTACCAGCCTCTGCAAGGCTTGGAATACAACAAATGGTATTGGGAATGACTCTTGGTATTTTACTAGGAATTCTTGCAGCTATGAAAAGAGGGACATGGATAGATTATGCCGTAATAAGCAGTGCTGTTTTACTTATTTCTGTACCCTCCTTCGTATTTGCGTTATTACTTCAAAAATGGTTCGGAGGAAATCTTGGATGGTTCCCAATAATAGGGTGGCCTAAGGGTAATGATTTATGGTTCGGTGGATGGAAATATACAATTCTGCCTACCTTAGCAGGTTGTTTTGGGTATATTGCATATTATTCAAGACTTTTAAAAACTTCTATGCTTGATGTTATTAATCAAGATTATGTACTAACTGCAAAGTCTAAAGGATTATCAAGTAAGCGATTAATAGCTAAACATATAATGAGGAACTCAATGATACCAATAGTTACAGTTCTTCCCATGAGTGTTGTTATGTGTATAACGGGATCGTTTTTTATTGAAAGAGTATATTCTATACCGGGAGTTGGACTTTATTTTATACAAGCGGTACAAGGTTTAGATCTTCCAATAATTATGGCAGACACTGTATTAACTGCGGCTATGTATCTATTTTGTGTATTTATGTCTGATATATTATATACAGTTATTGATCCAAGAATAAGACTTACAGGTGGAAAAAGATAAAGGGGGGAGTTATCAATGACAAAACTAAAAAAAGAAGAGTTTGAATTAATTGATTGTGAACAGCAAAATGCTGATCTGATAACAAGACCCAATATAACATATTGGGAGGATGCTTGGAGGAGACTTAAAAAAAATCCTATCGCAATGATATCTTTAGGAGTATTAATTCTATTAACACTATTGGTTATTATAGGCCCGTACATAAATGGCAACGACTTTAAGATAGTTGTTGGAAGCAAGAAGAATATAGCACCTTGTAGTGAATATTGGTTTGGAACTGATGGACTGGGAAGAGATTTATTCTCAAGAGTTTGGTATGGTGGTAGGGTGTCTATAGCAATAGGGTTAATTGCAACAGCTATACAGATAGTTATCGGATCCATATACGGTGGTATAATGGCTTACTTTGGTGGCTGGGTAGACGAGATTATGATGAGATTTATAGAAGTATTAACTACTATTCCAGGCTTACTTTTAACAATGTTAATATTGATAGTTTTAGGTAATAGTATTCCAACTTTAATTATAGCATTAACTATTACATCATGGTGTGGTAGTGCAAGAATGATAAGAGGACAGTTAATGCAACTTAGAGAGAGTGAATATGTACTTGCAGCTGAGGCCTTAGGTGCTTCTCCCACAAGAGTTATACTAAAACATTTACTACCCAACACAATAGGGGTATTGATATTAACTATTGCAACTAGCATACCAGGATATATATTTGCTGAAGCGGGACTAAGCTTTTTAGGAATGGGACTTCAAGCTCCAAACACAAGTTGGGGTGTTCTTATATCCTACGGGCAAGATTCAATGGCGTTTTATCCATATCAATTATTTGTCCCAGTATTTGCAATTTGTTTAACAGTATTAGCATTTAACTTGTTTGGTGATGGTTTAAGAGATGCACTTGATCCAAAACTTCGTCAATAGTAGGAGGCATATTATGGAAAAACTAATAGAAGTTAAAAATTTAAGAGTATCATATAATACTTATGCCGGTGAAGTACAAGCGGTAAGAGGCGCCTCCTTTAATGTAGAAAAGGGTGAATGTATAGCAATAGTTGGAGAATCCGGATGTGGTAAAACCGTTACTTCTAAGGCAATAATGGGACTTATACAAGCTCCCCAAGGTGTTGTTAAAGAAGGCAGTGAAATTATATATAATGGTGAAAATATATTGAAGTTTACTGAGAGACAGTGGCAAAATTTTAGGGGTGGGATATGTAGCATGATTTTTCAAGACGCTTTAACAGCCCTAAATCCAACTATGAAAGTTGGCAACCAGATTGCAGAAAATTTAATAATTCATAGAGGAATGAATAAGCGTGAGGCTTTAAGCGAAGCTTTAAAAATGTTACAACTTGTTGGAATTCCAGATGCTGATAAAAGGATTAATCAATATCCACATGAATTTTCAGGTGGTATGAGGCAGAGAGTTATGATTGCCATAGCATTAGCTTGTAATCCAAGTATGTTAATAGCAGACGAGCCAACCACAGCCTTAGACGTTACAATACAAGCACAAATTATAGATGTAATCAAAAATCTTCAACAAAAATTAGGAACATCCGTTATACTAATTACTCATGATCTTGGAGTGGTGGCTGACCTTGCTAATAGGATATTTGTTATGTACGCTGGAAAGGTAGTTGAGTCTGGAAATTTCGAGGAAATATTCTATAGCCCTAAGCATCCGTATACTTGGGCACTACTTAAAGCAGTACCAAGATTAGATCTTGAAAATAAGGAAGACCTAGTTGCCATTAAAGGTACACCACCTGATATGGTTTGTCCTCCAAAGGGGTGTGGATTTGCACAGAGATGTATACACTGTATGAAGATATGTTTAACACAGGAACCTCCCACATACAAGTTTGAATTAGACCACAAGGCCTCCTGTTGGCTTCATCATGAAATGGCTCCAAAGTTAGATCTACCCTTTGAAGTTGGCGGAGGTGCTTTATAATGCAATTAAATAAAAAAGAAGTAGTATTAGAAGTTAAGAATTTAAAAAAATATTTTGATGTGGGGAAAAATGCAGTTTTAAAAGCAGTTGATGATGTGAGTTTTGTAATAAGGGAAGGTGAAACAATAGGTCTTGTTGGTGAATCCGGTTGTGGAAAGACTACTTGCGGTAGAACTTGTATAGGGATGTATAATAAAACTGAAGGTAGTGTTCTATATAAAGGAAAAGATGTTCACAAGATACATGGTGCTGAAAAGAAAGCCTTTTGCAAAGAGGTACAAACAATTTTTCAAGATCCATATGCATCATTAAATCCAAGAATGACGGTTGGCGATATAATAGCAGAAGGAATTGATATTCATAATCTAGCTGCCAACGCTAAAGATAGAACAGATAGAATTCAGAGTCTTTTACAAAAAGTTGGACTTAATAAAGAACATAGTAATAGATTTGTTCATGAGTTTTCAGGTGGTCAAAGGCAAAGAATAGGAATAGCAAGGGCCTTAGCTGTTGAACCTAAATTTATAATGTGTGATGAACCTATATCAGCACTTGATGTTTCTATACAGGCACAGGTTGTAAACCTACTTATTAAACTTCAGAGAGAAATGGGACTTACTTATTTATTTATTGCCCATGATCTTTCAATGGTTAAGCATATGTCTGATAGAGTAGCTGTTATGTATCTAGGGGTTGTGGCCGAGCTTACAGAAAGTAAAGAACTTTATAAAAACGCTCTTCACCCATATACTAAAGCCCTTTTATCAGCAATTCCAATTGCTGATCCAAGACTTGAAAGATCAAGAAAAAGAATAATGCTTGAAGGCGATGTTCCAAGCCCAATAAACCCTCAACCTGGATGTAGGTTTAGGCAAAGATGTAGATATGCTATGAAGATATGTGGTGAGCAAACACCACTACTTAAAGAAGCAGCTCCAAATCATTTTGTAGCTTGCCATTTATATTAAAATAGTTTGTTACTTTAACGACATTTCAGCATCGCAGATGATGATTTAAGGAGAAGATAGCCATATGGACAAATTTTTAATTCTCATTAAGGATATAATTAAGTCAATAATATTAGGATTAATAATTTCCTTAATATTAATATTAATATCAACACTTGGAGCTATTTTAGTAAAACCAGGTAATATTAAAGGCACACTAGAAGTTGTCCGTAGTGCATTATTCATTGTAGCAGGTCTTGGCTTATTTGTTTATTCAGGATTTATCTTAAAGAAAGGAGCAAGAAGGCCACTTGAGAATGCTGAACAATGGAAGGAAAAGTTTCAGGTTTTAACTTTTTTTAACGTACTATTGATTGTCAATATAGTAATTCTAAGTTCTGGTATTGTAATTGATAATATAAGATATTATATGTAGTGGTATCTGAAAATAGTATTAAGTAGAGAGTGGCTTATATAATTTTAAGCTATGCTCTACTTTTTTAATTTACATTTTTTGTGCTGTGTACCTACCAGAGAAATCATTGAAATTAGTTGTAAAAAGTGTTATGATATCAATAGTAAACTCAGTAGAATGTGTTTGCTATATAAAAATCAAGTGTGAATTTGCAATTGAAAATAGAATATATTGAAGAGCTTATTTTTATAGGCTCTTTTTTAGTGATAAAGAGAGGTAATAATATGATAAAAGTTGATAACTTGTCCTACTCATTTCCGCAAAAGGAGCTATATAATAACATTTCATTTACATTAGAAGCTGGAGAGCATTGTGCTTTTATAGGAACAAATGGCAGTGGAAAAAGTACACTGATAGATATAATAATGGACCCGGAAAAATATATGTTCGATGGTAAGCTCACGATGGACCCTAATTGTAGCATTGGATATGTAAGTCAATTCTCACAACAGGTCGAAACAAAAGAAACTACAGTTTTCGAATATATAGGAGAAAAATTTATTAAACTACAAAATGAAATAACATCTATTTGCAGTGAAATGGAAACATCTTCAGATATTGAATCTTTACTAGAAAAGTACCAACAAGCTTTAGACGCATTTGATGCAATTAATGGGGATGATTTCGAAAACAAAATTAATAAAAATCTAAATCTTGCAAACTTAATCAAGTATAAAGATCTAATGATATCTGAACTTAGTGGTGGGGAATTTAAGCTTATTCAAGTAATTAAGGAAATGTTAAATAGTCCAGACTTAATGATTATGGATGAACCCGATGTGTTTTTAGACTTTGAAAACCTTAATGCTCTTAAAGATCTAATTAATTCGCGCATTGGAACAATGTTAGTTATTACACACAACAGATATATATTGAATCATTGTTTTAACAAAATTATCCACCTTGAAAACATGGAACTCCAAGAGTTTGATGGAAGATATATTGATTACAACTTCTCATTACTTCAAACTAAAATTGAGTTACAAGAGCTAGCTATTGATGATAATGAGGAACTTGAGAGAAACGAGAAGTTAATAAAAAAACTAAGATTCGAAGCAACTGAGTATGATCAATCTTCTAAAGGAAAATCTCTAAATGCTAGAGTTAAAATTCAAGAAAGATTAGAAAAACGTAGAATTAAAACGCCATTTGTAGATATTATAGAGCCGAATATCAGTTTAGTTGTAGATAATGAAATGGTCGAAACCATTGCTTTAAAAGTTAATGATTACAGTGTTAGCTTTGATGATATGCTTCTAGAAAATGTTAGCTTTGAGATTAAATCTACTGATAAAGTAGCCCTTATCGGTCCAAATGGTGCCGGTAAAACGACGCTGCTTCAAGAAATCTTTAAAAATAATCATGGTGCAATTGAGATAAATCAGCAGGTTGAAGTGGCTTATTTATCTCAACTTCAAGGCAAAACACTAAATGAGTCTAATACCATACTAGAAGAGTTATTTGAGGCTGGTTTTAAAACTTATGAAGAGATTAGATTATATATTTCAAACTATGGTTTTGAAGAAGAAATCATTAATCAAAAGATAGGGTCTTTATCTGGTGGAGAAAAAAATATACTTCAATTGGCTAAAGTTTCTGCTAGTCAAGCAAACATGTTGCTTCTTGATGAACCGACAAGTCATTTAGACACATACTCACAAATGGCACTGGAAAAAGCCATAGAAAACTATAAAGGTGCGATTCTAATGATTTCTCATGATTTCTATTCTATAGTAAACTGTATGGATTTTGTTTTAATCATTGAAGATAAGACAATTAGAAAAATGAGTATGCGAAAATTTAGAAAGATGATTTATGCTAGTCATTTTGACAAAGACTATTTAGAAATTGAACAAAAGAAAAAATTAGTTGAAACAAAAATAGCATTGGCTTTAAAAGATACTGATTTTACGCTTGCAAAAGTCTTATCGCAGGAGTTAGAAGAGTTGATTAAGTTACTCTAAAACAAAATCAGCTAAAAATAATTATTATGATGAACGATTGCTGCAAAAAGAATATGTGATCGTTCTACAATCCTTTCACTGATTAGCTAATAAAGCCAAAAGATTTATAATAATTTAATGTAAAAAAATCATCTGGACATCATTTCTAGATGACTTTTTTATAATATAAATATACCCAGTATTTATTTTATGAGCATTCATGTCCTGGTATCTTATTATTCAGATAAGTCTTGCCTTCTAATGGTTTGAATCCAGATATCTGTATCTCTGTTATAGATGGAAATGTAAAATTAAGAGTATTATTATTTCCATTAAAAGTAGCTTTCCTTCCATCTCCTGTAAAAGCTGCTGTATTTTTAAGGAAAATAACCTTTCTATTTTCTGTTATCCTATCTACTTCATAAACAGTAAAATCAAAAGAAATATTAGTTACATTAGAAATTACAACTTCACAGTAATTTTTTAATTCTAAGTCATTATCTCCCAAACACCTCTCATCCCAATAAGTGCCTTCATACAATGTAACCTTACTCTTTACTTTAGTTATTTTTTCATCAACGCTATTTTGCTCATTAGTAGCTTGTATAGATTTATTTGCTTTTTTATGACTATTACAGCCAACTAAAATGAAAATCAAAGTTAAACATAATATTAAAACTAAATTCTTTTTCATAGTTCAAATCCCTTTCCCTTTAATTTAAAAATTAATAACTATAATAATATCATAACATAATTATCTATTATATATATATATTACCAGTAGAAGTTTTAAATTATTATTATATTTTTTATATATCAAAACTTCAACATTTTCATATAAAGTTTAAGAAGGTAATAGAATTAAAAATATTAGCTCAAGAAGTGCAACAGAAAAAGCTTAACTAATAAAATAAGCATTATTGATGGAGGCTAAAGATAATGAATTAAACTATGATATAATCATAATATCTAGGAATAAATAAGAACTTAGACTTATTATAATATAAAAAAATTGGGGTATAATTCATATAGCTATTAAATTTAAGAAAAAGAAATGGAGAAGATAAGATTTGAAAGGTAAATGTTATTATTGCAATGAGGAATTATCAGAAAGAACCGTAAAAAGGCATGTTAAAGGTTGTAAAGATAGAAAAGAAAAGATAAAAGAAGCAAAGGCGAGTTCTAAAAAAACTAAGGGTCAATATGTTTTGTCTATAGTTCCACAGTATGGATCAAAAGAGTATTGTTTATATATAGCTATAGATATAGATTCAACTTTAGAGAATTTGGATAGTTTTTTAAGGAATATTTGGTTAGAATGTTGTGGACACTTAAGTAGTTTCATTATAGGTGATGTAAATTATGATTCTTCAGTGGAGGTCGATTCTGAATTTTTTTTCAATGATGAAACAATGGATTTCAAATTGAGACAGGTAATTTCTGTAGGTGATAAATTTAGATATGACTATGATTTCGGTTCTACTACTACATTAAAACTTGAAGTTATTGATGAGTATTTAACAGGGGAAAAACAAAGTGAAATAGAAATATTAGCTAGAAATGAAGAAGTACAAAATTTTTGTGAAAATTGTAATAAAAAGGCAGAGTATTTTGATTATGAAAAGCAAAAGTTTTTTTGTGAAGAATGCGTTGATGAAGAGACTGATATGGTAGATGCACCTGAATATACAAATTCACCTAGAGATGGAGTTTGTGGATATGAAGGAGACAGAGATACAGAAAAACAGTACTTGCCAGGAAATAATTTTAAGTTTAAGAAATCTAAAACAAAAAGGCAGAAGAATATAGTTCCATTTATTGAGGATGATGAGTTTGATACATATAATTATGAAGGGAGTTTTGATTCCATTTTACATAGTGCAATGAATGATATAGATTTAGAAATTGAAAATAAAGCAAAAAAAATATTTAATAAAGTTAAAAGAGGCAAGTTTACACAAGATTTAAGGGAATTATTAGAATGTAATACCAAAACGGAATTATTTAAAATAGCATCTATACTAAATATTACGAAGGTATCTAAGCTTAATAAAGGGCAATTAGTAGAAAGACTTTTAGAGGTATATGAAGAGAAAATAACGCAAGCGCTATCTCTAATTGATAGTGAAAGGTTTGAATTTTTAAAAAATATAGCTGATAAAAATGGATATATATCCTTTGAAGATCATAACTTCACATCAAATCCGGAATATTTTTTAGAATACGGATTTGTATTTGCAGCTATGGGGGAAGATGGTATATATTTAACCATGCCAAATGAAACAATAAATGCTATAAAATCCTTAGATAATGATGAGTATAGAAAAATATTAGCTAAAAATACAGGACTAGTAAAGCTATTCTGGGGAATGACCTATAACTATGGCGTATTATTTGTGAATGATTTTATAAAAATGCTCCCTAATTATGTTGACTATTCTTTAGATAAAACTGATCTTTACGGAATAATTGTAAGTGGTGCAGATTATTATGGGGAGTATATAGTACAAGGAAATATAGGAAGTAGTTTAATGGCGCCACTAGAAGATGTTGTCCATATTATTAATACAAGAGAGAATATTTCAAGTGATAGGGATTTCTGTATTATAAAAAAGGATGAGTTACTTGAAGCTGCCAAGGAAGAATATTTAATTGAAAATAAAATAAGCAAGAGATTAAAAAAGTATTTAAAGAATAATTGGAAAATAGAAGATACAGAGATTGAAATGATTATAATTAATTTATATTCTGATATTCAAGAAAATGAAAAAGAAGAGGTAATAGAAAATATCATAGATACACTTAGAGAAGCAAGTGAAAATGATCTTCAAAAATTATTAGTAGAAATAAATAATTTTTTAAATAACACTAGACTTTGGAGATTAAAAGGATATACTTTAAACGAATTAAATTCAGAATATAATAATACTTCTACTCCTAAAATAGGAAGGAATGATTCTTGTATATGTGGAAGTGGTAAAAAATATAAAAAGTGTTGTGGATCTAAGGTTATTCAGCTATTTTAGCAAATTTGGTTAAATGGCAGAAAAGGAAGAGATAGTAACATAAGCTAAGGTTAAGACATCATTGAAATTTTAACGGGTTCCATTTTAAGCTACAGCTGATCTCATGAGTAGGTAAAATATTTAGTTAAACCCTTAAAAGATATTTTATCCATAACAGAAAAGTTGAAACTAAGAACTATTTAGAAAGTTATATAAAAAGGTGATTTTGAGGGTACGACCATAGATTTGTGTAAATTGAATCTATGGATGCTCCCTTTGTTTCAGCTTATTTATCCTCTATTAATTTTATACTTCTCAATACCCCTATTAACAATTTTCCATATTTATCATATGATTCATTTGACATGTTGATATATGCGCCATAAAATCCATATTTATTATTAACATCATCCAGGATTAACTGTATATTTACTGCTTCGTCTATTTTACTACTATAAAATTTACCTTTTAATCCATTTTTCGTAGAGAAAGTACTTTCTTTTAAACCATCAAGTACACCAATATGTCCCATCTGACCGAAAACCATCATCCTTTCATTTTCTGTATTATTAAAGTAAAAGGAAATTCCTTCCGTTGGAGAAATATCTGCTCCTGTAGTTGATCCAGGGTTATCTGTTTTGTCAATCTTAACATTCCAATTAGAAGGATATTGTAAAGTGAATTTAAATCTTTCGTTTACATAAGTTTTTAGATTTCCACTCAAATCTTCATATTCAAATTTCAAAGGAGTATCATTAGCATTTACTGTAGATGAAGAAGATGGCAATTCACTTTTATTACTGCTTATTGAGGAATGGGTACTGTTACATGCTGAAATAGCACCTATAACTGTAATTATGCTTAAACAAATGAGAGACTTTTTTAAGTAATTCATAGTATAGTTCCTCCTTGCATAATATTATATTTTTCTGGAAATATTATTCTTATTTTTCATACAAATTATTATTAAAATTTAAAGTTAATTATAAAGGTTATTGATATTATTTAATTGTTGAATAAATAAAATGCTTAACATAGTACTAAATGCATTAATCTATTTAATACTATATTAAAAAACGAGAAAAAGCTGAAATTAGATTTTTTCTCGTTTTATTTTGAAATAGATTGGATGTCAACGTGAAACTTAGCTAACTTAAACTCTAAATTTTTAATGAAACACTAGTTATAAATATACATATTTCTAGTATTCGGAGTAAGGCTTATAACCCTGACTTGTTATAGTGGAAAATTCCCATTGTGTATATTGAAGTTGAGGGGGAGTCTCCTCATAACAATAAACTGTAGTACCTAATACAGTAGCTACCAAAAATGTATGACCACTATTCACTAAAAAATCACCTATATACTAATTAAATTAGGTTTTGGAGCTACTACGACTGTTCCAATTAATACTTTTATTTATAATAGAATTAATACTTTCTATTGAAAATGTACAAGTCTTAAGCAACCTTTAACCAGAAATTATATGGATATATGTAAACCATGCATGATTTATATGTATAAAAACTGGACTGGAGACATTTATAAATCAGACTATAGATATATGGACTGTAATTTAAAGCTTATAGTTATATTCAAATAACTGATTTTACTACGACTGTTTGTACATTGTAGTAGACATCAAGCTTTCCATTGCTTTTATACTAACAATTTTGACTATAAAGCATTCGAGTGCGAACACAATCTATTGATATATTTAAAGGTATCTCTAAAAAGTATTCTAGCTGCCATGCTTGAGTTTTTTGAGCCTGTGGACTCGTAGGTTTGTCCCAAGGCGGGTAAACGCGTATAGCACGTTTACCACCTTTTCCTTTATTGGACACTATACCCTTATCACACAAAACAGATTTTGGAAATATAAATTGACCAAACTTATTACCTTGGCGGGTACTAACAACAAATAAATCCACTGGATCTGATATGTCATATGGTTGAATTGGTCCATCTCCAATTCGCTCCCATAAAGTTACAAATTGTCCTACCTTTGTAGGAGTAATTTTAGCAACACGAAATCTAATTAATAAGGCATTCAACTTAAATACATAAGCTCCATATTCAGTGTTTTGTACTTCTATTGCGGGATTGGAGCATTGAAATTTGATCCAATCATAGACAAACTTTTTGGTTGCAAGAAGATCATTATGAATTGTATCACAGGAATACCAATAATTCTCGTCAGATTCTGAAATAGTTTGATTTTTCTTATTCATCTATGAAAATCCTCCGTTTTTATTTTTTTATTTTTTATGGCATCTTTTGTTGAACTTTGGGTAGCTTTACGGTAAATGTTGTGCCATGGCGGATGTTACTTTCTACTGTGATTTCTCCCTTGCTAAGCCCTACAATTCTTTTAATGATTGATAGCCCCCTCTTATCCTTACATTATGATAGTTTATCAATTTATTGTAAATAGATTTTTTTTCTAGATTTTAGTCTCAGTTTACATTAAGTTAATAACTTGATTCCGCATGAGACTGGGTGCCTGTTATTATTAGTATGGTAGTTTACTTTATGGCAGGCTTGATTCCTTCTATAATTGTAGTTATTAGTATTTTGATGTTGGCCGTTCTGATTTGGATTATTTTCAGAACATTATCTCGAAATATTTACAAAAGACGTATGGAAAATGAAAAGTTTATTAGGATTTGGAAACCGGTTAAAGGGTCAGGTTCTTTGATAATTCGCAGAATCAAAGAAATTAAAACATATCGTTTTCGTAAATGTCCACATTACAAGAAGGTACTTCGTTTGCCACGAATGACGGGAAAGCATAAAGTAAAATGTCCTTGTTGCAATAAGGATTTAAATTGCGAATTTTAGGCTAAGTAACTTATAATTTTATCTAAAAACTCAAAGGAACAGTATAAAGCATAGAATAATTTATGAAGTGTATGAGAAAGAAAATACAATTAAGATTTTAAGAATATGGACATGTTACCGGTAAAAAGGGCTATAAGTAGCCCTTTTTTTTATTGGAATATAATAATGCTGTGATTAGAATATTTCTTATAATTACTAAGAACAATTTTGCATTGTAATGTTGGCATCAAAATTGCGTTAGTATTTTATTGGAAACTGATGGCCATCAGAAGATAAAAAAAGAAAAACAATCATTTATTATATAAATTGAATTAATTTAGAGGAGGTATAGGGCATGAAAAAAGTAAAAATACTCTCCATAGAGGAAGCTTTAAAATGTATTGAAGATGGAGAAACAATTATGTTAGGAGGGTTCTTAGATGTTGGGTCTCCAATAAAATGTATTGAAAAATTAATAGAAAAAGGTGTAAAAGAACTTACGGTTATATCCGTTACTCCAGGACTAGGTGGATTTGGAAAAGCGATGCTATATAAAAATCATATGGTAAAAGAACTGATTTCAAGTCATGTAGGTACAACTCCAGAGTCTACAGAGGAATATTTAAACGACAATTTAATCGTAAAGCAGTTTTATCCAATGGGCACCTGGGCTGAAAAAGTTCGTGCGGGAGCAGTTGGATTACCTGGGGTATTAGTCCCAGTAGGTGTAGGGATTCTTGATCAGGAAGGACTGTTTGAAGATCTAAAAGAGCCAAAACAAGTGATTAATGTAAATGGAGTAGACTGTTTTGTTGAATCTGCTTTAACGGCAACCGTTTCTATAGTTAAGGCTTGGAGAGCAGATGAACTCGGAAATTTACAGTATCGTGGGACGGGCTTAAATGGAAATCAAGATATTGCTATGGCTGGCAAATACACCATCGCAGAGGTAAATGAAATCGTGCCTATTGGAACAATACCTCCAGAGTGTGTAGGAACACCAGGAATTTTTGTAGATGCAATTGTTCAAGGGTATTCACTAGAGCAGCAAGATGAGATTTATCGTAAAATGTGGGTTTCAAAGGGAAAATTATAAAAAAACATATAGAATAGGAGGTCGATTTTAATGGATGCAAGAGAAGTAATTGCAAGACGTGCAGCGCAAGAATTAAAAGATGGGGAAATTGTGAATTTAGGCTTTGGAATGCCTACACAGGCGGTAAATTATTTGCCACTAGGTGTGAATTTAACCTTTCATACTGAAAATGGAGCTTTCGGATTTGGGCCAAAACCAGAGGTAGAACAATCAAATTCAGATATAGCAAATGCTGGATCAGAGCCAATTACATTACTTCCAGGAGCTTCAATTTTTAATTTAACAACCTCTATGGGGGTAATGAGAGCTGGATATTTGGATACAACCATCTTAGGGGCGTTAGAAGTGGATCAAGAAGGAAATATAGCAAATTGGGCAGTAAAAAGGAATGGGCATTGGTGGCCAGGCATAGGCGGCGCAATGGACTTAACCTATGGAACAAAAAAAGTAGTGGCCACATTAATGCATACTGATAAAGCAGGAAATTCTAAAATCTTAAAAAAATGTACGCTACCGCTTACGGGAAAAGGTTGCGTAAAAGTAATTGTTACAGAAAAAGCAGTGTTTGACGTAGGGGACAATGGCCTTGTTTTAAGAGAAGCAGCGCCAGGTGTCACTATAGAAGAAATAAAAGCTATTACGGAAGCAGATTTTGTTGTGGCAGAGGATTTTCATGAGATGAAGCTTTAGCTTGCATGTTGTAGATAAAAAAACAAGAAAATACTAAAGTGGGGAGGGTGAAATGGATACTTGTAAAAAAACAGTAGAAGAAAGTATAGTTCAAAGAGCGGAGGCATTTTCACAAAGGTATATTAAGCCAATTGCAAAGGAATTGGATGAAAGCAATAGGTTTCCGGAAGAATTAATTATTCCAATGGCGCGAGAAGGTTTTTTCGGAGTTCATTACCCAAAAGAATACGGTGGAGGAGGTAATACATCGCCTATCGGATATGATGTTATTACGGCCCTGGCAAAAGGTAGCGCAGGTATTTCACTTACACTAATTGTACACTGGATGGCCATCGATGCTTTGTTAAAATTTGGTAGCGACAAGCAAAAAAACCACTATCTTTATGATTTAATTCAAGGGGAGAAGATCGCAGCATATAGTATTAGTGAATTTCAAGCTGGGTCAGATGCCTCTGCCATTACAACAACGGCAGTGAGGGTGGAGAGTGGTTGGATATTGAATGGAGAAAAATATTTTTGCACAAATGGAAGTATTGCGGATCTGTATGTGATCGCATGTAAGACTGAGCAAACAAAGGGTGTAAAAGGAATAAGCTTGTTTTTGGTAGAGAAAGATACAGAGGGTTTTATTATAGGTGAAGTGGAAGAAAAAATGGGGTGCCGTAGTTCTGCCACAACAGGGTTACAATTAAAAAATTGTTTTATTTCCGAAGAAAATTTAATGGGGGAAGAGAACAAGGGCTTTAAAATTGCCATGTATGGACTTGCAGGTGGGAGACTTGGAATGGCTGCAATGGGAATTGGTATTGCACAAGCGGCTTTTGAGGAAGCTTGTGAATACGCAAAACATCGTGTTGCTTTTGGAGATGTCATAGGTAAGCTCTACTCGGTTCAAGCTATGGTTTCAGATATGTATGTAAAAATTAAAGCTGCAGAGCTTTTAGTTAAGGCAACTGCAGAAAAGCAAGATACTGGAGAAAACTATGCAACAGAAACCTCCGTTGCAAAATTATGCGTTTCAGAAACCGTAAATGAAGTATGTCACAAGTCCATGCAGTTATTTGGTGGACATGGATATATGAAAAATAACAATATAGAAAGATATGCAAGAGACGGAAGGCTATTAGATATTGGGGTAGGTGCAACAGAAGTGTTAAAAATGGTTGTGGGAAGTACGGTTTTAAATTGTAGGTAGAGTATAGAATTTCCTAAATGTATCAAAATGTTACAGAGTGTCTCATATTGATATAGTTTGATTAAAGTTAAGAATGAGTTGATTTCAAAAATGAGATGTATATCAGTTCATAAAAAGAAAATACAGTGTTACATTTTGTAACAGAATTAATTTATAAAATGAAAATAGAGGAGGAAAAAATGAAGAATTTTCAAGAAATATATAAAAATAAGGTAAGAACCATTTCGGAAGCATTAAAGTTGATTCAAGATGAAGATTTTATTATAGTGGCACAAGCAGCATCAGAACCAAAGGTGCTATTACAGAATTTGCATACAATTAAAGACAATGGGGTAAAAGGAGTAGAGGTACAAAATTGTTTGCCACTTGGACAGTATGAATTCATAAATGAACCAAAATATAAAGAGGCAGTTTTCACAAATGGGTGGTTTTTTACAGCATCGTTAAGAAAAGGGCAAAAAAATAAAAATGTATCTTTTACACCACAAAATGCCCGATTTGCTTTATTAAAAAGATTGTATCGAATTGAAGATAGAAGGAAAATTCTTTTTGCCACCTGTTCACCTATGGACAAACATGGATATCTTTCGCTTTCTTTAAGTACAGTATATGAAAGAGAATTTATAGATGCGGGCGCTATAGTAATTTGTGAAGTGAACCCAAACTATCCAAGGACTTTTGGGGATAACAGGGTTCGTATTGATGAAATTACTGCTATCGTAGAGACAGATTATGAAGTTCCTGAAATTGGATTGGTACCGTATACAGAGGTAGACGAAAAGATAGGAAAGAATATTGCACAGCTTGTAGAAGATGGATCTACTATCCAGCTTGGTATAGGTAAAATTCCAAATGCAGTAGCAGTAGAATTAAAACATAAAAAACATTTGGGTATACACACAGAAATGATCACAGAAAGTATGGTGGATTTAATAGAATGTGGGGCAGTGGATAATTCCATGAAAACCTTATATAAAGGATTAACTGTTGGTTCTTTTGCTTTTGGATCAAAAAAACTTTATGAATACTTAGATAACAATACAAGCGTATTATTTAAAGCAGCTTCTTTTACAAATGATCCCTATGTATTAGGGCAAAATTATAAAATGGTTTCTATTAATACTACTTTAGAAGTGGATTTGACGGGGCAATGTGCTTCCGAATCCATAGGAAGCACTCAGTATACGGGAACTGGTGGACAAGCGGAAACTGCAATTGGTGCACAAATGTCCAAGGACGGAAAATCAATTCTTGCCATGCATTCTACTGCGGAAATAACCAATGAAAGTGGAGAAAGAGAAGTTATTTCTAAAGTGGTTCCATTCTTGAAAATAGGATCTATAGTCAGTCTTTCAAGAAATGATGTGGATTATGTGGTTACAGAATATGGAGTGGCATGGCTAAGAGGAGCCACTGTAAAAGATAGAGTAGAACAATTAATTGCAATTGCACATCCGGATTTTAGAAATAAGCTTAGAAAAGAAGCAAAAGAGAATTGCATTTGGTAAAAAGTATGTTCGTGGTGGTCTTTTTTATATGGATCACCACAATTACTGTATTATTTATATATTAAAAAAAATGGGGGTATAGGCGTATGGAAAGTAGAAATAAAGGAAAAATATTTTATGGTTGGTGGATTGTATTTGTTGCATTTCTTTCAGTAGGAATTACTTATGGTACAAAGGGTGCCTATGGGGTCATTCAGTTATCCATGTTAACAGAATTGGGATGGACAAGAGCCCAAGTGGCAGGTGCATTATCTGCAAATATGTTTGTTTATGCAATGGTGGTTCCTTTTGCAGGTAAGCTTATGGATAAAATAGGTGTGAAAAAAGTATTAATTATAGGATCTGTTTTGACAGGCTGCGCGTATTTTTTATTGACAATAGTAAGCAGTCCTCTTCAATTTTATATGTGTTATGGTGTATTGCTTGGAGTTGCAGGAACTTGTATGGGAATGGTTCCGGGTCCTACATCTGTAAGTAGATGGTTTGTTAAAAAGCGTGGAAGAGCACTTGCTATAACGCTTTTAGCTACACCTATTGGAAGTGTAATATTTACTATGCTGGCAAAGAATTGGTTAAACAGCATAGGTTGGAGGGGAACTTTCCGAGTTATGGCTATATTGTCTTGGGTAGTTGTAATTCTTCCTGCATTATTCCTCATGCGTAACACTCCAGAAGAAATGGGATTGAATCCAGATGGAGAGGAAAAAGTAGAAAATAAAGAATCAGATAGTACAAAACCCACTGTTAATCAAGAAGGTGAAGAATGGACTTTAAATAAATTATTAAAGTCGCCAAAAGCTTGGGGCTTATTTATAGCTTATTTCTTTATGGCTGGTAATGGCTGGGCGCAAACGGTACATCAAGTTCCTCATTTAATTGCAAATGGGATTAGCAAGAATCAAGCAATAAATGCATTGGCTTTTACTATGATTTTCAATATCGCATCCACCTTGATCTGGCCAACAATTTCCGATTTTATAGAACGAAAAAAAGCATTACTTATTGCCCTTGTGCTTCAAGTTGTGGGGACCATTGTTCTTATAAATGCAAAATCAACAGCCACTATGTATTTGTTTATAATTATTTCAGGAATTTCTTATACTGGATGTTATGCCTTATTTAGTGCTTTAGCCGCAGATTTATTTGGCAGAAAAAGCTTAGGTACTGTAAGTGGTACAATGGCAACATTTGGTTCATTAGGGGCCGCTGTAGCCATCTATCTTGGCGGATATGCTTATGATATGACAAATAGTTATTCTGTTTTATGGTATGGAGCGATTATAGGTTTAATTTTGTCAATTACATGTATTATATACCTTGGAAGAATGATGAAAACGGAAAATAAGCAGCTAGAAAATAAAGTGAATATTTAGAATTGAAAAAGTATTTTGCTCTATTTTTGAAGGTAGGGTATACTTGTACAAAGGGTGATGAAGATGTCAAGTTTTATAGATACAAAAGAATTTATACAGTTTTGCCATGAAGCTTTCGATAAGGTTCCTATTGCGGTAGATTTCTTAGATAAAGAAGGTAGGATCATATATATAAACAAAACTTTTTCGGAATTTCTTCAAATTCCTGTGGAGAAAATTATAAATAAACTGATTACGGATGTGGATTATACTTCAAAGTTTCTAAAGTCATTAAGTGAGAAAAAGGCAGATATTGCGATGCGCCATAAGTTTGCAAATGGTAAAGAAGCCATTGTACACAGAATTCCATTGCTTAATAATAATGGTGAGTTAATTGGTGGACTAGGCATGGTTTTATTTGAAGAGATTCAACAAATGAAAGAAGTACTGGATAAGTGTGAATTACTTGATAAACAATTAAAATTATATAAAAATGAAATCGCAAAATTCAATACTACAAGATATAACCTTAGTGATATAATAGGTTCTTCATCTTCTATTAATGAGTGCAAAAATCAAATTAAGAAATTTGCAAAGGTGAACATGAATGTCCTGATTACTGGAGAAAGTGGAGTGGGAAAAGAACTTGTTGCGCATTCTCTGCACAATGAAAGTAACCGAAAGGACAAACTTTTTGTAAGTATAAATTGTTCGGCTATACCTGAAAATTTGCTAGAAGCTGAACTTTTTGGATATGAAGATGGAGCATTTACTGGAGCAAAAAAAGGTGGAAATATAGGAAAATTTGAAATTGCACAAGGCGGCACTATTTTTTTAGATGAAATAGGCGATATGCCATATTATATGCAAGCTAAATTGCTAAGGGTTCTGCAAGAAAAGGAAATTGTAAAGGTAGGAGGGAAAAGACCAATTGCAGTGGATACAACGGTGGTATGCGCATCTAATAAGGATCTTCCTGCCTTAATTGGAGAAGGCACTTTTAGAGAGGACTTGTATTATAGACTTAATGTTCTTACCGTGGATATTCCTCCTTTAAGGAGTCGAATTGAAGACATTCCTGTTTTGGTAGAAACCTTTCTCAGTACTTTTTATAAGGAAAATGGATTATATAGAAAAATTCCAAACAATATAATGCAGCTCCTCATGGGATATACTTGGCCTGGGAATGTTAGAGAACTTAAAAATGTCATAGACAAAATGTGTGTGAATTCAGAAGAGACAAATATAACCATACAGGATTTTCCTAAATACATTATAAATCATTCTTTGAGAAGCAATGTAGAGAGAAAGGATGAAGGATTACACGAATTCATGCAATCAATAGAAAAAGAAATCATAAAAAATGTACTAGAAGAATGTAAATATAACAAAAGCCTTGTTGCTAAGAGGTTGAAAATTCCAAGAATTACTTTGTATAGAAAAATAAAAGAATATCACTTAGAAGAATAAGTTATAGTAAAACATTAATAAGCCTACACTCCTTTAAAAATATTATTTTAAGGGAGTGTAGGCTTATTTTATTTTAGTGAGAGTCATCTCACGCTGTGATAATTAGTCGTTTTTATTCAACCACTTATTAAGCACATCTATATATTTCTCATTCTCTTCTACGAAGGGCATATGTCGGCTAAATTCAAATAATTCCCATTCTGAATTCGGGATCTTGTCATACATTGTTTTTGCAATAAGTGGTGAGCAAAGATCAAGCAAACCGCTGATGATTAAACTAGGTTCTTTAATATCTTCAATCTCTTTCATGAAATCAAAGTTTTTTAAGCTGCCAGATGGGCTGAATTCATTTTGACCCCATGCAGTTACGTAAGCTTCTGTTCCAGAAACCTTTGGACGGCTTAAGCATTTTGGTGAATCTGGTCCTAATAGGCCTGCGCAGTGACGAAGCATGAATTCTGCTTCTGCTTCCTTATATTCTTTTGATGAATAATCTCCGGATTTTTCTGCTTTTGCAATGGCATCTTGCATTTCTCGCGGAAGATATGCAACTCTTCTACGCTGTTCCTTTTCCCATATTGTGGCAGATGGTAAAGTACTGGATAAGATGTAGCTCTTGATTCCTTCTGGTTTGTATTCGCAAGCATATTGAATTGCCTGCATCCCGCCCCAAGATTGTCCCAATAAGTGAATTTCGTCTAGGCCTAAGTGTTTACGTAACTGGATTAATTCTTCTATCCATGTCTTTGCACACCATAAGTCAGGACGGGAAGGTGTTGCGGACAATCCGCATCCCAATTGGTCATACATAATAACCGCACGTCCATCTTCCGCAACTTTATCAAGTACTTCAAAATAATTATGTGTAGAACCCGGGCCACCATGTAATAAAACCAATGGTTTTTTATTTCCTGTGCATTCACCTACTATACGATAGTAAGTCTTATATTCTAGATATGGAATATAGCCTTCTGTAATCTTCATAATCAATCTCCTTATGTCTATTTTTATTAGTAACAATAATTACATCTTTTGTACATTTATTCGATACTTCAGAGCCGCCTTCAGTTATTCTTCGTCTTTTTCTACAAATTCAGATAAGATTTCAACTCCGCCCTGAGTATCATTGTACCATACAATTTCTACAAAAGGACCCTATTCTTGTACATATGTTTTGCTAATAAACAATACTAATGAAGAAGTTTTTAGAAAAAATAATCAGAACTGTGCAAATCCATGGGAAGTAATTAGAGCAGCCTTTGGTACAGATGTTATCCGTATCGATAAAAAATGCTTGCGGAATTAAACCCAAAATAACGAGCACAGGTTTTTTCAGTGATGCCTCAATTTTTTTAAAAGAGTACAATATTCCTACTATATTGTTTGGACCATCAGAAAGTAGCGAGGCACATAAACCAAATGAAAAATTATCTCTAGAGAAATACTTTAAATCTTTGGAATGCTATTATGATTTTTTAAGAAAACAGTAAACATAAAAGTATTACAAAATAATAATAATAATAATAATAATAATAATAATATCTTTGTGCTTATAAGGAGTAAGGAGAAGTATATGAAAATACTAAATTTTGGATCTTTAAATTTGGATTTTGTTTATACGGTGGATCACTTTGTACGCCCTGGAGAAACTATGTCGTCACAATCACAACAGACTTTCTGCGGTGGTAAAGGGTTAAATCAATCTATTGCACTGGCAAGATCAGGGGTAAATTTATATCATGCAGGAGCTGTGGTAAAATCTGATGGTAATCTATTAATCGAAGTTCTTGAAAAGAACAATGTAAATATCGACTATATAAAACAAAATGAAAATGTTGCAACTGGGGATACCTTTACTGGTTTTTTTATTGGAAGCCTGGCACAAGGATATGATGCAAAAGAAGCTCTAAAGCTTGCATCTCTTGCTTCAGCAATTTCCGTTTCAAGAAAAGGTGCAGAAGACTCAATACCATACATAGAAGAGGTGAGATCCAGTACACTGAAGTTAAAATAAAAGGTGTAAAGCAGTGTATATAGAAACAAGATCATTTCACTAGAAAAAACAAGATTGAAGTATTTTTAGAAAAAATATAGGAAAAGCTCGGAATTACAAATATATGTAATATTTCTGGGTTTTTCACCAGTTGAGTATGCCATTAATACGGCAGATACAAAGGGCGATAAGCAAGCATTTGACAATTTGGTAAGGTAACATTACCAAAATATTTACAGTTATTGTGTTAGACGCACTGCTATTTAATGCGTAAAATACAATTTTGACTATAAAGCATTCTAGTGCGAACACAATCTATTGATGTATTTAACGGTATATCTAAAAAGTATTCTAGCTGCCATGCTTGAGTTTTTTGAGCCTGTGAACTCGTAGGTTTGTCCCAAGGCGGGTAAACGCGTATCGCACGTTTACCACCTTTTCCTTTATTGGACACTATACTCTTATCACATAAAACAGATTTTGGAAATATAAATTGACCAAAATTATTACCTTGGCGGGTACTAACAACAAATAAATCCACTGGATCTGATATGTCATATGGTTGAATTGGTCCATCTCCAATTCGCTCCCATAAAGTTACAAATTGGCCTACCTTTGTAGGAGTAATTTTAGCAACACGAAATCTAATTAATAAGTCATTTAACTTAAATACATAAGCTCCATATTCAGTGTTTTGTACTTCTATTGCGGGGTTGGAGCATTGAAAATTGCTCCAATCATAGACAAACTTTTTGGTTGCAAGAAGATCCTTATGAATTGTATCACAGGAATACCAATAATTCTCGTCAGATTCTGAAATAGTTTGATTTTTCTTATTCATCTATGAAAATCCTCCGTTTTATTTTTTTATTTTTTATGGCATCTATTGTTGAACTTTGGGTAGCTTTACGGTAAATGTTGTACCTTGGCGGATGTTACTTTCTACTGTGATTTCTCCCTTGCTAAGCCCTACAATTCTTTTAATGATTGATAGCCCCTCTTATCCTTACATTATGATAGTTTATCAATTTATTGTAAATAGATTTTTTTTTCTAAATTTTAGTCTCAGTTTACATTAAGTTAATATTAGTAATATATGATGATAAACATAATAAGAGGAAGGAGTCTCAATCAAATGCTGATTCTAAAAAACATTGTATGGGTTTGTGTTCCAAAGGTATAACTTGATTCCGCATGAGACTGGGTGCTTGTTATTATTAGTATGGTAGCTTACTTTATGGCAGGCTTGATTCCTTCTATAATTGTAGTATTATTATTAATGTGATTTTAGCATAGTAGAATTATTTTAACAATACTAGAAGATGAAGTAGCAATAGCATGCGAAGAGGAGACAACTGATGATGAAGGCTCTATTTTTATTGAGAGTATCGTATATTTTATACTGAAAATCTGACATTGAAATATATCTTGATTTACTTCATTTCTTATAATTGAAACTTATGATATATTTAGTGCATTAATAAATTATAATTTATAAACAGTCTGAATGCGATATAACCAGGAAGGAAGGCATAAGATGAAATTTGATATTTACAAAATTGCTGATAATTATAAATTGACGGAAATAGAGAGACAAGTGCTTGAATATATATTAAGAAATAGTGAGTCTGTATTAAATAAAGGGGTAAGAGAAGTTGCTAATATTAATTATACTTCTGCAGCAACAGTAATTAAATTATCGAAAAAATTGGGATATACGGGCTATACTGATATGGTATATCGTTTGAATTTTATAATAAAAAATCATGAAAAAAATCAAGAGCATACTTCTGATATTACTAGTTTTATATCTCATATCGATAAAGAAAAAATAGAGGCTTTTACGTCTATGCTTATCAAACATAGAAAGGATATAATTTTTATAACAGCTACTGGCTTTTCTGATCCAGTTGCAGATTTTTTTTGGAGAAAGATGTTAGTATTAGGATTTAAATGTATTAAAACAAATTCCTATGCTGTATATGATAATAATCAGATAGGTGGTGATTTAGTAATTGGAATATCTAAAAGTGGAGAGACTGAAAGCGTAACGAAAGTTATAGATTATGCAGTTGAAAATAAGTTAGATATTATTACGTTCACTGGAAAGCATATGGACCATATGTCTAAACAATCCAATCTCCATTTTTCTATATTGGATGATAAAGAATTAGATGACCGAAATATTACTGCTAATTATTTTTATGCTAGAGTGATGATTGTTATGGAATACCTATTAGATAAAGCAATGAATAATCTATAACCTATCAAAAGGCTGTCTCAAAACTAGTTTTTGGGATAGTCTTCTTTTGTGAATGTAAACATATTCACTTTTTAGTAAACATGTTATTGAATTGGCCAAAACTATTAACAATATTTATTAATCATGCTATCCTATGTCTAAGTAATTACGAAAGAAAAATTTTACAAGATAGTGAAGGGGGATATAGTTAAATGAAGGACAAGATTTTAAATGGTATGCAAAAATTTGCTAAAGCTATGATTGGACCGGTCTTATTCTTGCCAATAATAGGTATGCTAATTGCTTTGACGGCTGTTCTTACTAATACAGCGTTTGTTACCCAAGGTGGATTAATTTGGTCAATAGGTAAATTCTTAAATGGTATGTTGTCACCAATCATGAACAATTTAAGTATTGTGTTTTGTGTTGGAATTGCCATAGGTATGTCAAAAAATAAAAAATCAGATGCAGCGTTTGTAGCTATAATGTCCTATATTTTGTTTTTAGGTGCTAACAGCAAGTGGTTAGAATTATCAGGTAAATTAATTAAGGGTGATACAGCAGGTACTTTGTATGGTACAGGGCAAACAATCCAGCTAGGATTCCATGTAACAGACATGGGAGTTTTTCTAGGAATGATTTTAGGTGTTCTAGTAGCGATAACTCACAATAAGTTTGTAAACAAAGAATTTAAAGGTGTTATGGCCCCTTATGGAAATAGCAAATATGTATTAATTAGGATGATTCCAATAATTGCAATATTCAGCAGTGGTGTGACTTATATTTGGCCAACTATAGCAAATGGAATAACTGCACTTACAGGGTTTATGAGTACAGCAGGAGCATTTGGAGTATTTATTTATGGATTTTTAAATAGATTCCTAGTTCCAACTGGACTCCACCATTTAATTTGGTCACCGTTTCTATATTCTGCAGTTGGTGATCAGATGATTATTAACGGGGAGAATGTAATCGGAGCAAAACCAATATTCTTAGCATTACTTAATGATCCAACAATTATTATGATGCCAGATTCAGCAAGATTTTTGACGTATGGTTTAGTTAAAACTTTTGGTGTGATAGGTGTATCCTTAGCATTTTATTTCACTGCTAAGAAAGTAAAACGCAATAATTTAAAAGCTCAGTTAATACCATCAACCTTGACTTCTGTAATTGCTGGCATTACAGAACCTTTAGAATTCACATTTATCTTTGCAGCTCCAATATTATGGGTTGTTTACTCAGCTATTGATGGATTCTTTCAAATGTTGGTATATTTATTTAATGTAAGGGTTTGCGCAACAAATGGTATTTTAGATTTTCTTGTTATAAATATTCCAGCAGGAATTGGCAAAACTCATTGGCCTGTATATGTATTAATAGGGTTAATTGAAATAGGTGTTATTTTCATAGTGTTCAAATTTATGATTGAAAAAATGAATTTAAAAACCCCTGGAAGAGAAGATGATGACACAGATTCTGTAATTGATTTAAATGAAAATGCAACAAAAGTTAAACAAGATATAAAAGCAGGTAATAAATCTAAAGATATCATTGAGGATAGAGAGAAAGCCTTGATGATTATAAACGCACTAGGTGGAAAGAGCAACATAGTAACCTTGGAAAATTGTTTTTCAAGACTTAGAGTAGAGGTTATTGATAATAGTGTAATTGATGAAAAAACCTTAAAAACTACAGGAGCATCTGGCGTTGTAAAAAAAGGAAGCAATATACAGGTTGTGTATGGCCTTTCAATTAATAAAATCAGAACAATTGTAGACGAAGCATTAGGAATAATAGAATAAGGGAGGAATTATTAAAATGAAAACATTTAAGCTTGTAATCGTAGGCGGTGGAAGCACTTATACCCCAGGAATTGTTAAAAGTTTACTTTCAAGAAAAGAAGAATTCAAAATATCAGAGTTGAGACTATATGATACAAATGAGGAACGTCAAAACAAAGTAGGCGTAATAGTAAGAAAAGTTGTTGAGATGTTTGATATAGACGTAAAGCTTATATTTACTACTAATCCTGAAGAAGCTTTTAAGGACGCTGATTTTGTTTTTGCTCAAATGCGTGTTGGATTATACAAAATGAGAGAATTGGATGAGAAAATTCCATTAAAATATAATGTGATTGGGCAAGAAACCTGTGGTCCAGGTGGATTAGCATATGGTTTAAGAACTATTTACCCTATGGCTCAAATGATTGATTATTGCGAAGAATATGCAAATCCAAATTATTGGATTGTCAATTATTCTAATCCAGCAGCTATTGTAGCAAAAGCTATGTATAAGTTAAGACCAAATGCAAGGATTTTAAATATATGTGATATGCCAGTTGCAATTATGAGAAATATGGCAAATATTTTAGATTGTGATAGACATGAAATAGAAGCGGATTATTTTGGATTAAACCATTTTGGGTGGTATACAAAAATTCGAGTAAATGGTGAAGACAAAACAGAAGAATTAAAGGCATATGTAGCAGAACATGGTTATATTCCTCCAGATTCAAGAAGTGAAGTAAGGCATAATGATGCATCGTGGATTCATACATTTGAGAATGCGAAACATATGATGAATATGTTTCCGAAGTATCTTCCAAACACTTATATGCAGTATTATTTTTTAGGAGATAAAATTGTAGAAGAATCTGATAAAAACCATACAAGAGCAAATGAGGTAATGGAAGGAAGAGAAAAGAAGATATTTGCAGCAGTGGATAACTATAATATTACTGGTGAAATTGATCTGACACAATTCTTTACAGGAGTGCATGGAGAATTTATTGTGGAAGTAGCCATGAGCTTAGCATATGACTTAAGAAAGAGACATTTGGTTATGGTTGAAAATAAGGGCGCAATTAAAAATCTACCAGATGATGCTATGGTAGAAATACCTGCTTATATTACTAAAGATGGACCAGAACCAATACGTGTAGGAGAAATACCTACCTTCTATAAAGGACTAATCGAACAACAGGAAGCTTCTGAAAAATTAGTTGTTGAAGCTGCAATTGAGGGATCCTATGAAAAAGCACTTATGGCATTTACTATGAACAAAACAATTCCATCTGCTTTTGTAGCAAAACAAATTTTAGATGATATGATTGAAGCTAATAAAGAATATTGGCCAAATTTAAAGTAAGTTAAGATGAATTGTTCTTACAAAAGAAAGTATTTTGCTCTAATTAAAATAGTTAAGTAAGACAAGCTTCACCATAAGGTGGGGCTTGTTCCATTAACCATGTACAATGGAGGATTTAAACATAATATGTTATAATTAAGCATTAAATTTAAAGGGGATAATAGGATGAAAAAAACTAGGGCTAGTGATAAAGTTTATGATAAAATACAAGAAAAAATATTTAGTGGAGAGTGGAAAGCTGGTACTAAAATAATGCCAGAACTTCAAATGGCGGATGAGTTTAAGGTTAGCAGAGTATCTGTGAGAGAAGCTATTGAAAAATTAGCAACCTTAAATATTGTTATAAAAAAACATGGTGGGGGTACCTATATTAATGATCTAAAGGCTGATCTTTTCTTAAACAACCTAATACCTATGATTAGTCTTGATGCAAACAGTTATATGAGTGTTCTAGAGTTCAGACTGATTATGGAAGCTGAAACAGCTGGATTATGTGCTAAAAGATGTGCGCCTGAGTTATTAATAGAGCTTGAGCAGTGTTATGAGAAAATGGTTGAATACCAAGGAGATATTGAAAAATTTACTGAAATGGATTTAGAATTTCATATGAAAATTGCTCAGGGAGCTGGAAATCTATTAATTATAAAGGTAGAAGAGGTATTTAGAAATATTTTAAGCTATCATCAAAAGATTTCATATAAGAATTTAGGACCATCTGGTGGAATAAGAGAACATAAATTTATTTTAGATGCTATCAAGAATAGCGACTCTGAACTTGCTAGGTTATATTCAAGGAGACATATAGAAAGAACAATAAGGGATTTAATAGAAAGTGAATAATATATATTAGTAAGTAAAGAACAGCTACACTTTTTTTATTAAGAACGTATTGACTCAAAGCTAAACCTTTGTTAATATGTAACTAGTTGTCCTACAATAATTGTACAATTTAGCTTATATACATATGATTACGATTAAATTAAACGATTTGTAATACAACTAATCATATGCTAGATGATTAATACTGTTAAAAAACTAAGAGCAAAATTTAAAGGAAGAGGTGTAGTTATGGAGAGATTAAAAATAGTTCAAAAGGTAATTGAATATGGAATCGTTGCAGTAATTCGTGCAACATCAAAAGAAGAAGGTATAAAAATCGTTGAAGCAGTTAAAAGAGGTGGAATTAACGCACTTGAAGTTACAATGACAGTACCAGGTGCTATAGATATAATAAAAGAATTATCTCAAATATATAAAGATGATGAAGAAGTACTTATTGGGGCAGGAACTGTTCTTGATCCTGAAACCGCAAGAGCTTGCATTTTAGCTGGTGCAAAGTTTATAGTAAGTCCAAGTTTGAATGCGGAAACTGTAAAGTTATGTAATAGATATAGAATTACAGTTATGCCAGGGATTATGACAGTAAAAGAAGCTGTCGAAGCACTAGAACTCGGTGTTGAAATAGTAAAAGTATTCCCGGGAAATGCTTTTGGTCCATCTATAATAAGTTCTTTAAAAGGACCACTTCCGCAGGCCAACTTTATGCCAACAGGCGGAGTTTCGCTTGATAATGTTAAGGATTGGATCAAGGCGGGTGCCGTAGCTGTAGGAACTGGTGGAGATTTAACTAGAGGAGCAAAAAACGGAGATTACGAATTAGTAACACGAACTGCTGCGAAATTTGTTGAGGAAGTTAAAAAAGCAAGAGCATAGAAATAATCAAATTCAGTACATATCAATTGGTATGTACTGAATTTATAGGAGGCAATAATATGGGAAAATTTATAACGTTTGGGGAAATCATGCTTAGGCTTGCGCCAGTTGGCTATGAAAGATTTGCACAATCGAAAGAGTTCGGAGTTGTTTATGGTGGAGGGGAGGCAAATGTGGCTGTTTCACTTGCTAATTATGGTAAGGACGCCTACTTTGTAACCAAATTACCTACACACGAAATCGGGCAAGCAGCAGTAAATGAACTTAGAAAATATGGCGTAAACACTAATATGATAGTAAGAGATGGCGAGAGAGTTGGAATTTATTACTGTGAAAAAGGAGCATCTCAGAGACCTTCTAAGGTAATATATGATAGAGCTTATTCGGCAATTGCACAGGCTAAACGAGAAGATTTTAATTGGAAAGATATTTTTAAGGGTGCAGAGTGGTTCCATTTTACAGGGATAACTCCTGCTCTATCAGATGAATGTGCAGCAATAACACTGGATGCAGTAAAGGCAGCAAAAGAAGCTGGTGTTATGGTAAGTGTGGATTTGAACTTTAGAAAAAAACTTTGGAGTAGTGAAAAAGCTGGCAAGGTAATGGGGGAAATTGTAAAGTATTGTGATTTAGTTATAGCAAATGAAGAGGATGCAGAAAAAGTTTTTGGTATTAGTGCAGAAGGAACAGACATAACTGGTGGAACTTTAAGTGGTGAAGGCTATAAAGATGTGGCAAGAAAGCTTACAGAGAAATTTAACCTAAAGTATGTTGCAATTACACTTAGAGAAAGCTTTTCTGCGTCTGATAATGGTTGGTCTGCAATGTTATACGATGGATCCGAATTTTATAGTTCAAAGAAATATAAAATGCATATAGTGGATAGAGTTGGCGGTGGAGATTCATTTGGAGCAGGACTTATATATGGTTTAACTTCAGGTCTTTCAAGTCAAGATTCTCTTGAATATGCAGTGGCTGCTTCTTGCCTTAAGCACAGCGTTGAAGGTGACTTTAACCTCGTGAGTAAGGAAGAAGTAGAAACACTTATGAATGGTGATGCTTCAGGAAGGGTGCAAAGATAAATGTGTATGTTGTAACTTTTGGGGAGACAATGGTTTTATTTGGTCCTGATTACTCAGGACCTTTAAGGTATGATCAAACTACGATTAGAGGATAAGGCACATTTAGAAAGAACAATAAGGATTAAACATGAAGAAAACAATATATATTTATAAGTAAAGGCTGCTACGATCTTTTTATTAAGAACTTATTGACTAGCGGTTAAACATTTGTTATTATGTAATAAGTTGTCCTACAATAGTAACGCATTTCATTAAAAATGAACATATTTACTATTAAAACAAAGAAAATGTCATACAACTAATCAAATATGAGGTGATTGTTAATGTTAAAAAGCCAAGAATTAAGAAATAAAGCTCCGGAAATTGACTCTTTAAGGTTAGGAACTGGATGGAAGCTCGAAGACCTAAAAAAACCACAAATTATAATAGAAAGTAGTTTTGGGCAGAGCCATCCAGGAAGTGTTCACTTAGATACTTTAGTCGAAGAGGCGTGCAAAGGCGTTGAAAAAATGGGCGGAAAAGCAGCTAAGTTTTTTGTTACTGATATCTGTGATGGAGAAGCGCAAGGTCATGACGGAATAAATTATTCTCTTGCGTCAAGAGAGATTATGGCCAGTATGATTGAAATACATGTACAAGCAACGCCTTATGATGCAGGAGTATTTATTACAAGTTGTGATAAATCAGTGCCGGCGCATCTTATGGCTATAGCAAGACTTGATATGCCAGCAGTATTTGTTCCAGGAGGAATAATGAACGCAGGTCCAGATATGCTAACACTTGAGCAAATTGGAACGTATAGTGCCCAATTTGAAAGAGGAGAAATAACGCAGGAAAAATTTAATTATTATAAACATAATGCATGTCCAAGCTGCGGTGCCTGCTCTTTTATGGGGACGGCATCAACAATGCAAATAATGGCAGAAGCATTAGGAATGGCACTTCCAGGAACAGCTTTAGTACCTGCTACTTTGCATGAACTTAAATCAATTGCCAGAGTTGCTGGAGAACATGCTCTTAAGCTTGTTGAAATGAACATTAAACCATCTCAGATTTTGACGATGAAGGCTTTTGAAAACGCTATAATGATACATGCAGCTATTGCGGGTTCTAGTAACACACTACTTCACATTCCTGCTATTGCACATGAGCTTGGCATAGAAATAAAAGCTGAATTGTTTGATGAAATTCATAAGAAAATCCCATATTTATTAAATATTAGACCAAGCGGATACTATCCTGGTTCATATTTTTGGTATGCTGGTGGAGTTCCTGCAGTAATGGAAGAAATAAAAGAATATTTAAATCTAGATGTACTTACGGTTACTGGAAAAACTTTGGGTGAGAACTTAAAGGATTTAAAGGAAAATGGATTTTATGAAAAATGTAATGGATTTCTTAAAACTTTAGAATTAAAAAGAGAAGATATTATAAGGAAAAAAGAGAATCCTATTGCGCCACAGGGGGCAATTGCAATATTAAAAGGAAATTTAGCACCAGAAGGAGCGGTTGTAAAACATTCAGCAATCTCTAAGAAATTAATGCAAGTGGTGTTAAAAGCAAGAGTTTTTGATTGTGAAGAAGAGGCAATGAAAGCAGTGCTAACAAAAATAGTTCAACCAGGAGATGCAGTATTTATCAGATATGAAGGGCCAAAAGGTTCTGGTATGCCTGAAATGTTTTATACTACAGAAGCTATTGCATCAGACCCAGAACTAGTTGAGTCTATAGCGCTAATAACAGATGGTAGATTTTCAGGAGCTACAAGAGGCCCAGCTATCGGGCATGTATCCCCAGAAGCTAGTGAAGGCGGCCCTATAGCTTTGGTAGAAGAGGGTGACTTAATTAAGATAGATATACCAGCAAGGTCAATTAATATTATTGGAATAAAAGGTGACGAGAGAAGTTTAAGTGAAATTGATGAAATTTTGATAGATAGAAAAGAAAGATGGATAAAGCCAGTATCAAAACATACAAAGGGTGTCCTAAGACTTTATACTAAATATGCAGTGTCCCCTATGAAAGGTGGATACATGGAGTAATATTATTTTTAAATATGCAATGTGAAATAAGGGAATCATTTTTAAATTCCCTTATTTCACATTAAAGTTGATTTACTAAACAATTACATATAAACGGTTACAAAAATATAATGCAAAAGAGCAGATTTTTTTTATATTTATAATAATTTAAGGAATTATTAATATTTAATTTAGGAGGAATTTTTATGTTAACAGGTCCATTATTAATCCTAGTATTTTTATTGTCAGTGGTTGTTCTATTAGTAACAATTATGAAATTTAAATTAAATGCTTTTGTAGCATTATTGCTTACGTCTGTAGTTACGGCAGTGTTTGTTCGCATGCCAGTGTCTGAAATTGGGTCTACCATTTCAGCGGGATTTGGTTCAACACTATCAGGTATAGGTATTGTCACAGGCCTTGGCGTTATGCTTGGTGCATTTATGTTTGAATCCGGTGGCGTAGAAGTAATGGCTGACACAATTCTAAAAAAATTCGGAGAGAAAAGAACGCCGCATGCGGTGGCTTTGTCCGGCTTTATTACAGGTATTCCTGTATTTGGTGACGTAGTTTATATTATGTTTGCACCAATGCTTAGGGTTCTTTCTAAAAAGACTGGTGTTTCTATGGTAGCATATGCTTGTAGTATTTCTATAGCAACTACAGCTACGTACGCTATGGTTATACCAACTCCTGCACCACTTGCAGTATCAGAAGCACTGAAAATAGACATAGGTATTTTCTTTGTTTACTCTATTGTCTGTGCATTTGCAGCAACAATGGTTGCTGGAGTTTGGTACGCTAAATATTTAGACAAGATTGATCATAAAAATAACCACACTTATTCCTTTGACGATCTAGAAGTTGATGAAAAGAAAATAAAATCAGATTCTAACAAAAAAAAGCCAAGCTTTATAAAAGCACTTTCTCTTCTTCTTGTACCTATTTTACTTATTTTACTGGCAAGTTTTGGTACAATGATGCTTGGCACGGACCATCCAATTACACCTTATCTTAAGTTTTTTGGTGACAAAAATGTAGCAATGCTTATTGGTGTAATTTATGCTTCAATTAGTTCCTTGCCGTACATTAAGAGAGGTGTTTCAGATATCATGACTGGAGCGGCTGATCAGGTTGGGTTGATTCTTTTAATTACAGGTGCTGGTGGAGCTTATGGTAAGGTTCTTCAAGCTACAGGTATTGCAGATTATATTGCAGCGACACTATCAGGTTATAGCATTCCAATTTTAGTGCTTTGTTTCATGATCTCTCAAATCATTCGTTGTGCACAAGGATCTACAACTGTAGCACTTATAACAACATCATCAATACTTTCTGCAACAATTGCAACATCGGGTGTTTCACCAATTTTATGTGCAATTGCTATTTGTGCAGGTGGCATGGGGCTATCACTTCCAAATGACTCAGGATTTTGGGCAATCAGTAGGTTCTTTAAAATTTCTGTTGGTGATACCATTAGAGCATGGACAATTCCAGGATTTATTTCAGGATTAACAGTACTCTTAATAGTATCTATTTTATCAGTGTTCCAGAATATACTACCAGGTCTGTAATAATTTAGATTTGCATAGTATAAAATAATATACCCTGTATTGCGTCCCTTTATTTTTAGATTTCCAGATATATGTTTATAATTATAATAAAAAATTTAAAGAACTGTGCTAATTTTAGCACAGTTCTTTTGCTAGGAGTAGGGTAACTGTGGAGTGTTTTTACATAATATTACAAAAAAATATGATTATGTATTTATATAGTAGTAATTGTTAAAAGTTGTTGACATATATATAATATTATCTTACTAAGTTATAATTTTAATTATAATATAATTATAATTAAGATTCAAAAAAACAAAGGGGGAAAGGCCATGTACTTATCTAAGTTTATAAAATTAATGAGTTCAATCCTTATAATGTTAATCATCAGTACGGTTATGAGTGTATTTCTTCTTAATAAAAACTTTTCAAAAGAAGCGAATGCCGTAAATAATCAAGGTATATTTAAACAATTAGGTGTTGATTTAGCAGATGCTTCCAACTATTTAACTGACCAAGCAAGAAGATATGTAATTGACGGAGATAAAACATTTTTTGATAATTATTGGAAAGAGGTAAATGAAACAAAAACTCGTGATAGGGTGGTAGCAAATTTAAAAGAACTAAATGCACCACAAGCGGAACTGGATTTAATAGAAAAAGCAAAAAATAGTTCCGATGCTTTAATTAAGACTGAAAATGAAGCAATGAAAGCAATGGAGACTAAAGATTTCGAAAAAGCAAGAACATTAATGTTTGATAGTGATTACGATAAAAATAAAAGTGTAATAATGGAGCCTATAAAACAATTTCAAGATATGATGAATACAAGAGCAGAAAAAGAAACTGAAAATGCGAAAAAAAATGTGAACATTGCACTTATGCTTACTGAGGCTTTAATAGCAGTACTGGCTATATGTATAATTTTTACCTTTATGATATTATTAGTTAAAATATCGAAACTTTTAATTATATCAACTAAATTGACTGAACTTTCCAACAATGAAGGGGATTTAACATCAAGATTAGAAATTAACAGTAAAGATGAGGTAGGGCAAATAGCAAATGGATATAATAAAATGATATCTAACCTACAAAATCTTGTTAAAGAAATTCGTGGTACAGTAGATCATTTTGTACAATCATCTGATGAATTAACTGTTACTACTGAAAAAATCTCAGTTACAATGGGAATGGTAAACGAATCTATTGATCAAATTTCTAAAGGGGCTATGGATTTATGTGCAACTACTGAAGAAGTGTCTGCATCAACAGAAGAAATTGGTTTAACAACTACTGCTCTTAATAAGAAGGCTGAAGATGCAAATGATTCTGTTAAAGAAATAAAAAACCGTGCTACTAATGTAAAAAAGAATGCAATGCAGGCCATTAAAGAAAGTAATGAAATTTATGATAAGCAACGGGCTAATATAATTAAGGCTATAGAAGAAGGTAAAGTAGTTGAACAAGTTATAGTAATGGCAAATTCCATTGGAAATATAGCTTCCCAAACAAACCTACTTGCACTAAATGCAGCTATTGAAGCAGCTAGGGCAGGAGAGAGTGGAAGAGGATTTGCAGTTGTTGCTGAGGAAGTAAGAAAACTAGCTGAGCAATCCTCAGAGGCAGTTACGAATATTCAAAACTCGGTAACTCAAATAAAGTCTGCATTTGATAATTTATCTCAAAGTGGAAGAGATATATTAAAATTTATAGATGATAAAGTAAAACCGGATTATGAATTTCTTAATGATACGGGTATGCGCTATGAAGAGGATGCAAATTTTGTAGATGCAATCTCTACAGACATTGCTTTAGCTACAAAACAAATGTCAGAAACTATATACCAGGTAAATCTTGCCATTCAGAGTGTATCAGCCACGGCAGAAGAATCTACAGCAAGTACAGAAGAGATTTTAGCAAGTGTTAATGATACAACGGTATCCATTCAGAACGTTGCAAAATCTGCACAGAAACAAAGTGAATTAGCTGAAAAACTTAACATAATGATTCAAAAATTTAAAATATAAGTATTCCACACAGGCTAATGAAAAACGAAGAGGTGACTATCCAGTCACCTCTTCGTTTTTTTAATGATGGTTAATTTTAGAAATTAACTTTTCCCTACAATTGAGGGGTGGCTCGAAAATTGTTATATATTGAAAGTACACTTGATATATAAGAATATTGATAATTGGAAAGAAAATAAAACTAGATACAGGAATTTCAATATATATAACTAAAATAAATCCATCAATAAGCTTTTTATGATATAATTTCTTGTAGTACGAGCTACTAAGTACCACGCAGACGCGTGTTGCGTCCTCTTTAAATGGGAAATTAGTAAGTTATCAACATATAGTGGGAAAATCTGTTTACTTAAGAAAGAAAATAAAATTTTTATAGAGTAGTTTTTCACATTGGGGGTAAGAACATGTTAAATCCAGGACAAATACTAGAGAGTAAATACGAAATAATAAAGATTCTAGGACGAGGTGGTATGGGCACAGTATACCTCTGCAAAAATAACAGGTTAGGGAATCTTTGGGCAGTTAAGGAAGTAAATAGTCAGTGCAAAAACGAAATAGACTTTCTTGCTGAACCCAATATACTAAAGAATTTAAATCATAAAGGAATTGTACGAATTATTGATATCTTTTATGAAAATGATAATTTATACATTGTGGAGGATTATATTGAAGGAAAGACTTTAAAGGAGCATGTAAGTGCTAATGGTGCATTATCTTCAGAATTGGTAACAGATATAGCATTGCAGCTGTGTAGTATTTTAGGTTACCTTCACAGCTTCAATCCACCTATTGTATATAGGGATTTAAAGCCTTCTAACATAATGATAAAGCCTAACAATAAAGTAGTGCTTATCGACTTCGGAATAGCACGTTCCTACAAGGAAGGCCAAGAGGGAGACACAATGATTTTAGGTTCTATTGGATACATAGCACCAGAACAACTTGAGAATGTTCAATCCAATGCTCAAACAGATATTTATTCTCTTGGTGCCACTATGGTTTTTATGCTTACAGGAAAATCCATAATCCAGACCATGGATATTATTAATGAGAAAAATTACCCTGAGAATACACCTAAGAGCTTAATTAAAGTTATTCAAAAGGCTTCAGCTAAAGATCCTAAAAGTCGCTATCGTGATATAAAGCTTATGGTTTCTGGTCTTAGTGCTATTATAGCTGATAAAGAATATACAAGAACAATGTTTATGAATTCCCAGAAGCCCGCTGATGAAGTTACCAGAAATGTTTTGGTAGGGACTAAAAAGTCTAGGAAGCTAATTAAATTACTTATAATAGCAGTGTTTGCTTGTATAATAGCTTTGGTTATTTTTTTAACCTCCTTCATGATTAATAAAGCATCGGTTAAAAAGGCTCCTGAAACTGCTACACCTAAAACAGTGGAGACAACTAAGCCAAAGGAAGTTGTTGGAATGGACACTCCAGAAGAGGGGACCACTAATGATCTAGATAATGTTAAAGAGCAACTAAAAGACCTTTTAAACGACTATACTTCTTATTCTTCGCAGGCTATTGATACAAATAATATTTCATTAATTGTTCCTTATGTAGCATCTGGAAGTGAGATATATAAAGCGCAGCGATCATATATACCTAATACATATAAAGCTGGAATACATATAAATATTATTTCTGCTAATATTACAGATTACAACATTAGTGGTGATAAGAAGTCTGGAAGTATAACGACTTCCCAAGTTTATAACATTATAACTAAAGATGGGACTTCTTCTAAAAAAACTTTTAAATATGTATATGAATTTAAATATAATGATTCTACTTCAAGTTATCAATTTGTAAGATTCAAATAAATAAACGCTTTAATTAAAAATCTTGTATATACATTATGTAAGCCTGTGGCATTAGGCAAGGCAAAATTAGCATTAAGGGTCGAAGACGGAACTATTATAAGCTTAGATTAATAATATTAAAGCATCACACTCTTAGGAGCTGTGGTGCTTTTCTGCATCTTAAATACTTAGAATAATCTATAGAAATTTAATTGGATGGTGAAATGAATTCCTTCTTTACCTAACTATATTACTCCATAAGCAAGCTCCCTTCTCTCACAAAGCTCACCAGGAATAACCCTAAAATTTTAATATGAAAATGATTAGTTGGTATTTATTAGTGAGCGTCAGTGTCTAAAAAGATTATCGATAATTTTAATTTTTTAATTGAAATTAGATATCTGACTATTCTCATTAAGAAAGATGTCGGAAGGAGAATAGAGTTGACTCTTTAATTTCATATGAATATGCAAAGTATATGACTTTAGATTAAACGTATTTATTTTTACTAAATAGTAAAAAAAAGACGATAAAAGTTGGTCTGGAGCACGGGTTGAGAAGTTGAGAGGGAATATGAAAATTAAAAATGTATAGGTCAAAAAATGTATAGGTCAAAAATTGTATATTAATTGGAACTATTGCAAATTACTAAATAGATAAATGTCTTTATTCGCAAAATTATGAAAAGCCGTTTTATGACGAAAGCATGATATAATAATATTTATAAAATACAAAAGGAGGTATGACTTATGGATAATAAGTTATCAAAAAATGCATACGGGGGAGTAGACGGTAAAGACTACGTTCCCTACATTTCCACTGGTTCTAAATCTGGTGGAAACGTTGCCGTATTAATAATCGGTATTATTTTAGCAGCAATATTTTCAGCATCAACTGCCTATTCAGGAATGAAATCAGGGCTTACAGTTGCCGCTGGTATACCAGGTTCTATAATAGGTTCCGCATTTATAGCTGCATTTGCAAAGAAAAAAGGTATCCTTGGCAAAAACTTAGTTCAAGGTATGGCAAGCGGTGGAGAATCTGTTGCTAGTGGTATAATATTCGTTTTACCAGCAGTTCTTTTAATAGGGGCTAAAGTGTCTTTCTTAGAAGGTTTGGCTGTTGGTGTAGGTGGAGTTTTATTCGGTATTGGAGTAGCTTCTCTTGTTTACAATTACTTAATCGTTGAAGAACACGGTAAGTTAATGTACCCTGAGTCAATGGCTATATCTGAAACACTTGTTGCTTCAGAAGGTGCTGGAGATTCAATGAAGTTCATGGGAATAGGGTTCGGAATAGGTGGTATTATAACTGTTATAACTAGTTCATTTTTGAATGTAGCTAATAACGTTATAAGTTATGTAAATGAAACCTTCTACAAGTGGAAAGTTGAAGTTGAAGTTAACCCTCTATTATTAGGTATAGGATTCATAGTTGGGATAGAGGTTTCTGTAGCAATGTTTGCTGGTTCTTTATTATCTAATTTCGGTATTATGCCTTTAATAGGTTACTTCTCAAATCTTGCAACAGATGGTGTAACTGTATGGAATAATCCTAATGTTGCTATAAATGCTATGCAAGTTAAACATATCGCTGGTAGTTATGTAAAATATATCGGTGCTGGTATGATGCTTTCTGGTGGGTTAATAGGTGCTATAAAACTTATACCTACTATAATATCGTCTATAAAAGAAACTATGAATGCTAAGGATTCAAATAGTGGCAGTGGCTCATCTGTTGGAAACCTAATATTACTCGGTGGAGTAGTAGTATGTTTCATAGGTGGTTTCGTGGTATCTGGTGGTAATATATCAATGGCTATAGTTGCGTCTATTTTGTCATTATTCTTATCATTACTATTTGTTATAGTTTCTGGTCGTTTAACTGGTACTATAGGAACTTCAAACCTTCCTGTATCCGGTATGACAATAGCTTCTATAGTTGTTGTAACATTATTATTCGTTGCAATGGGATGGAAAAATCCTGCAAACAACAAATCATTACTTTTATTTGGTACATTTATAGTTACTGCTATATCTGTGGCTGGAGGTTACGCTCAGTCACAAAAGGTTACTTTCATAGTAGGTGGTAACAAAAATGAAATGGATAAGTACTTTGCTATATCTGGCGTAGTTGGTGTTGTAGTAGTTATTGCTACTATATTATTACTTTCAAGTCAACTTGCAATGACTGGTGATAATGTTCCATTTGCACTACCTCAAGCTAACTTAATGTCAACATTAACTGCTGGTATAATGTCAGGTGAATTACCTTGGGTTATGATCATTGTTGGTGCTGCGATGGGAGTTGTTTTATTCTTATTAAAACTTCCTGTAATGACAGTTGCTATAGGGTTCTATTTACCAATAGCTACAACTTCTATAATATTAATAGGTGCATTGGTTCGTTTATTCGTAGAAAAAACTTCTAAATCTGAAAAAGAAAAGGAAGTTAAAATTTCTAATGGTATAAGTTTATCTTCTGGACTTGTTGCCGGTGGTTCTATTATAGGACTTATAGGTATAGTACTTCAAGTAACAGGTGTCTTAAAAGGAACTGGGCCAAGTGGATTTACTGCTTCTAATGGAATGGCAATTATAATATTAGTAGCTCTAATAATAGCTACTATAATACCTATAGTAAGAAGTAAGGTAAAAAATGCCGAGTAATAACGAAGACGTTTTAAATATAATATATAAAATCTCTGACAATTTCCAATATGAAGTGGATAAAGTCAATATTGTGACTATACTTGAAAAACAAGATCATAAGTTCCAAAAGTTCTTTAGAAAACTTAAATTCAGAATTCCAGAGTATAAGAGAACTTCGTTAGATGAATATGGAAGTTGTGTGTTTTTGCAGATAGATGGCAAGAAGACGGTAAAAGATATTGGAGAAAGTCTAGAGGAAAAGTATGGTGATAAAGTTCAACCACTTTATGAAAGATTATTGTTGTTCTTAAACCATATCGATGTTAATTGTCACTATATAAAAAAATAAATTTCTAATACAAAGGGACTGCACACTAAGAAATTAGTGTAGCAGTCTTTTTTTGCGAAAAAATCTCTAGATTCATAATAATATTTAAAATTGCATTTTTTATTTTTTTTTTTACATATAAACGAACTCAATTGTAAATCTAAAAGCAATCTGTTCTATTTACAATTGCGGTATAATTCTTTAATAAAATATATTGCCAAGAGGTTGCGTCTTGGCTTACAAAAGATTGGCATGTGTCAGTCTTTTTGTTTTACTAACATTCAAAATTACATATCCTAAAAGAGTTGGCGGCGGAATGGAGGATATATGTACTGTCCTTATTTCATTTTGGAAATATGTACTGCCCGCTTTAGGGTTCCCTATGTCTGTAATGGTTGTGAAACACTTGGGAAATGCTCTTTATTAAAAAATATATACGATGCGGAGCATGCCCATATGAAAGCTCACGAAGCCATTTCACAGTCCAGAAGTGGATTGTGCGTATCGGGCGCAACTATAATGACTTTCAGGCATTCCTTGCTAAAAATCAGGATACCACTGTTGTACAGATGGATACTGTGATTGGAAGTAAGGGTGGCAAATGCCTTTTAACGATACACTTTGTAGATACCAGCTTGATGTTAGCATTTCTTAGAGATGCAAATACTTCAAAATCAGTAACGGATATTTATGAAACACTTTATGAAACCCTTGGGAAAGAGGTTTTTACAACCCTTTTCCCTGTAATTATTACAGACAACGGGCGCGAGTTTTCGAATCCAAAGGCAATTGAGTATGGTACTGAAAAACGATCAGGACATCATACCAATATATTTTATTGTGATGCTGGAAGTCCCTATCAAAAGGGAGCCATAGAGGTTAACCATGAGTTGATTAGGCGGATTCTTCCGAAGGGAAACAGCTTCGATCATCTGACACAGGAAAATATCAGCCTAATGATGAATCACATTAATTCCTATAAAAGAAAAAAACTGAACAACCGTAGCCCGTACGAAACGTTCAGCTTTTACCATGGAGAAGATGTTTTACAAAAATTAGGATGTACACTGGTAGCAGCCAGCGGCATCATGTTAAAACCAACTCTTCTCAAAAAATAAAAATATAAACAGTGCCGCCAGCCATCCATATAATCCTAAAATAGGGGTGGATTCTCCGATTACAAAAAAATCGAGAGTGAGTTGACCTCTACTTGGCATGCCTATTTTCTATTATCATACATCAAAAAACCAAAAAATCAAACTGCATTTGGATTACAAATGTGGCTTTGGGGTTTCAAAACTGGCTTTTTAGATACAAAGGTTGCATTTCATTTACAAATATTCAGTTGTCAATTACAAACGTTGCATTTCAATTTACAAAGTGGCATATCGTTTTACAATTGAGCCGAAACAATAGTAATACATTGATAAACATAATAAATATATTGATAAACATAATAGATACATTGATAAACGATAAAAGATATGATATACTATAATCAATGATTAAATATAGATAATGAGAGGTAAATGACTATGTATGACATTGCGATTATAGGGGCAGGTCCAGCAGGCGCAACACTTGCAAGGCTTGTTGCTAAAGATTATAAAGTACTACTCTTAGATAAAAGACAGTTGAGTAAGTCAGCAGATTTAACATCTACTGTGAAATGTTGTGGAGGACTTTTGGCTCCAGATGCTCAGAAAATTCTCGCGAAATCAGGATTGGGATTGCCTAAGGATGTACTGGTAGATCCACAGATTTTTGCAGTAAGAACTATTGATCTATACAATAAGATTGAGAAATATTACCAGCGATTTTATTTAAACATAGATAGAGAAAAATTTGATAGGTGGCTTGTTTCAATTATCCCACATCAAGTTGATTTAAGATGTGGCTGGTATTTTAAAAATTATATTAAAGAAAAAGATTTTTATAAAATGAATTTTCTACATAATGGTAAGGAATATAGTGAAAATGCAAAACTTATAATAGGTGCAGATGGAGCAAACTCGCTTGTTCGTAGACAGGAATTTCCCTTACAAGGGAAGCTGAAAAAATATATATCTATTCAAGAATGGTTTGAAGTTGAAGAAACACTGCCATATTTTTCAGCAATTTTTGATCCGGAAATAACAGATTTTTATTCCTGGACAATTCCCAAGGGCGATAATCTTATTATAGGTGCGGCACTTTCTATAGAAGATGATCCAGTACAGAAATTTGAATTGCTCAAGAGTAAGTTAAAAAATTATGGATTTGTTTTTGATAAAAGGACTAAAAGAGAAGGTGCATTTATACTCCGCCCTCAAAGTATAAAAGATATTTGCACTGGAAGGGATAGAGTTACATTTATAGGTGAAGCAGCAGGCTGGATAAGTCCAAGTTCAGCAGAGGGATTTAGTTATGCATTTCAAAGTGCTAGTGAGGCAGCGCAAGCTCTAAATCAGGGAATAGACGGCTTTCAATTAAGATATGCTAGGGCATGTGGAAGGCTTAGAAGAAATATTATCCTCAAAAATATGAAATCTTCTATAATGTATAATAAGACTTTAAGAAAAATGGCTATGTCAACAGGTATACAAAGCATAGAACTTTTTTAACATATCCGAAAATAGTAGAAGCTCTTAACATTTGTCCCCAAATGTTAAGAGGTTTTTTCTTTTATAAAATAAAGAATAGTTAAAATGCTACGAGAATATATCGCGTAGTATTTTACTTTTTTGTACAAATTTTGAAGGATAATTACGTGTGTTTGTTGAATTGTGTTAATAGAATGTTTTATAGGTATTAATAAACTTTAATGGGATGTTGCTATATGACTAGTGGTGTTTCAAATGAGAAAGCATTATTTTATAATCAACAGAAGGTTTAGCCTAGAGGGGGTTTGGGCAGTTTGAATATTGCATATTTGATTAATTTTATTGGGAAAAAACTAAAAAATAAGGCAATAGATTATAAAGTAAATACAGAGGAATTAAGTGACTTAAATGTATTGAGAGAACTAAACTTGCGTGCAAGTGAAGAGGCAAAATGTATACTAGAAAGCATACATTTATTTGTAAGCAATGGAACAAGTTCTTTTAAGGATGCCTGTTGCAAGGATAATAAAGTTTCTTTAACTAAAGGGGTAAGTAATAGAGCATTAAAAGTAGCGAACTATCTTATAGAACAAAATCTAGACAATTTTGTGATATTTTGTGTAGGTACACCGAAATTAGTGGGGGACAGCTTAGGCCCTATGATTGGTACAAAGTTAAATAACTTAGAAAACTTTGGCGTACCTATTTATGGGACGCTAGATTCACCTATACATGCACTTAACTTAAAAGTGAGGTTAGAAGAAATACAAAAAATACATAGGGGTAAAAAAATTATTGCTATAGATGCATCTGTAGGAACACCACTTTTAATGGGTGGTATTTATATAGAAAACAAGCCTCTAATGACCGGAAAGGGGTTAAATAAAGTATTACCACTTGTAGGTGACTATGTTATAAAGGGGTGTATTGGTCTATATGAATATGATGTTGCAGTAACCATAAGTAACTTGAATACAAGTGTTTCTTTTGTAGAGGAAATGGCGGATACTATAACAAAAGGTATAGCGGGGTATCTGAGTTTTTTAAAATATGGTTATGTCAAAGAAAGTTACTGGAAATAAATTTTAAATTGCATCTGAAAAATTAATAATATTAATGCCATTATATAATGTGACTAAAAGCTCATTATGTAATGGCATTTGTTTGAAATTCAATTATTCTTAAATGGACTACAAAAGTAAATAATATTAACCTTTATTATATAAGGCTATCTGTATAAAGTAAATCTTTTGACAGTAATTCACTATTCTCATATGTAGTTCTAAATACTTTTACATTCTTTCCTACAACTTCATTAATAATTTCATATTTTTTATTGTTAAGACTTGAATTTGAGTAAATATTAAATGTTATATTTTTATTTTGTGTTATAGCTTCTATATATATAGGATAAGAATGCGTATTCTTAAATCTATAATCCAGAATTCCATAAGCAATTGTAGCATCCATACCTACACCAATATAGCTAGAATGTAAGGAATGCTTGTACCTTTCCACAGAAGATATGTTAGCCCTTAATATAGCATTATAAAGCGTAGTTGAAACTTGGCACACTCCTCCACCAGAAGCTAATTCTACCTTTTTACCCACTATTACTGGAGCCAATTTATAGCCTCTGTCAGTTGTACTATTTCCAACAGTTTTGTTAAAACTAAAGGTTTCTCCAGGCATTAAAAGTTTACTATTTATACTTTTTGTAGAGAGCTCAATATTGGTTGACCTATCAGAATCGGAAGAAGTATAGTTTGTACTAAAAGAAGAAATCTTGGTATTAATAGTATTAAGCTTGCTACTAGTAATATTAGCTAAAAATTTTTCCGTTGGTGCAGCCTCAACTATATTCTTAGAATTAATATCTCCATTTATATTGCTCAGTATAATTTGTTCTAGTTTGTCGTCTAAAAGTTTTATTCCTTTTTTATCGGGAGTAATTTGGAAATTATCATTTATTAGTGAAATACTTGCATTTTTTGATCCAATTTCTACGTCCTGCTTTATGGTAGAAATAAATTTCTTTATTGGTGCTGGATCATAAATGAATTTTAAATTATATTGATGTGCTGCAGGGTTTTTTATTATTTTGTATTTACCAAATAAGTCTAAATTTTTCCCATAATCAAAGGCTTGTTTTACTACATCTTCAATATTATATCCTGCATTTAATTTTGAATAGTTCAAATTGTAGTCCTTATTCGATGTTTTTATAGTTATATTCTTTTTTAGTATTGCATCTCCATATTTTTGTGTAATTAACATCTTTGATTCATCAAAGGTTTTTCCTGAAACATCTATATCCTCAATTTTAGTATTAGGATATACTATGTTTGCCCATTCTTTAGTGTTGATATATATATATCCAAGGAAAACAGCCGCTCCTAGCGTAATTATTGAAATCAACGAAATAATAGTAATATATATTTTTTTCATTTGTATAACCCCACTTCTCATTATGTTTGTACTATAAAAATACTTAATATAAATATATTCTAACATTATTTTAACATAGGAAGTTAAAATAAGATTAAGATTTGGTTACAGAAAGGTTACGATTACCTTTTTATGAGTTACATAATACTATGTTAGTAGTAAATTCAGTCGTTCCTCCTTAAAAAAATTATAAATGTTTTATAATTCAGAATATATAGCCAAGGAGTATTAAAGAATAGTATACTAGGCATAGTGTTATATATCTAAAATATATTTCTCCTTATTGTGAAAGAATCTCCGGATATAAGGCTGAGGAATTTATAACAAATGTAAGAAGAGATAAATAGAGGTGATATTGTGAGAGAAGTTGGAGGAATAATTGCTGCTGCCAACAAAAGTGCGTCTTATCCAATGAAAAAGGTTGGTTCAATTTCTTTGATTCACAGGATAGTGCTTACATATAAAAAAGCCGGTATATGGCCTATTGTGGTGATTACGGGTTTTGAGGAACCAGAAATAAAGTCAGATCTTGCACGAGATGATGCTATTTTTATTATAAATAAGGACTATGAGAATCCGCCCCTTATTGATTCCTACAAGATTGGACTTAACTATCTTGTAGGAAAGTGTAAAAGAGTTATATTAACACCTGTAAATGTGCCTATGTTTAGCTATAAGACGGTGAGAAAAATGATTGAAACAAAGGGAGAAATTGTTATTCCATCATATAATATGAAGGGGGGACATCCTTTACTTATTGATAGTTTGCATATTCAGGATATTCTTTCCTATGAAGGTGAGAATGGATTGAGGGGAGCTATTGATTCTTTGGATGTTGATATAACCTGGCTCAATGTGAATGATAGAGGCGTTACATGCTCAGTTTATGATGAAAATGAATTGGAAAGACTCCTAACATCGCACAATGATGGTTTGTTACAGCCTGCTTTAACTATAAATATAAGGAAAGAAAAGGTTTTCTTTGATTCTAGATTAAGGCTTCTTCTTGAGCTTATAGACGACAATCATTCTGTTAATGGCGCTTGCAAAAGGATGGCTTTATCTTTAAGTAAAGCTTGGGATATGATTAATGAACTTGAAGAAAATCTTGGGTGTGAAATAGTTTTAAGAAGGCGTGGCGGAGCAAGAGAAAAGAGAGCAATGCTTAGTGATAAGGGTAGAGAATTTATGGACAATTATGATAAGTTCTTTAGTGATGTAACGCAGTATACTTGGAAGCAGTTTAAAAAGTATTTTGAAGGCGAAAAATCCCATAACAAAAAATCCGATGCATAAAATTAAACTTTTATGCATCGGATTTTTTGTTATGGACTTTAAGCTGTCAAGTACTCAAAGAGTGAGAAATTATACAAGTATCATTTCAAGTAGTTTTTAAAAAGTATTTGAAACCTAGAAAATGGTGTAATATGATGTAATTAGGGAATTCATGACAACGGTATCATATGACTTTATTATTATTAAGAAAATTAGGAACCGTTATTTTATAATTTTAAGGTGAAGAAATTTAAGAAAAACAAAAATTATGCGAAGATATTTAAAAAACTTATTATATATAAGGAGGGTATCATGGATAATATAGGAAATTCAGTTCTTAAAAAGGATCATGAAGAAAAGATATCAGGTGCGGCTATGTACGTGGAAGATATTCCTACAGATGGGATTCTTCACGGCAAGTTTTTGAGATCAACAGTAGCCCATGCTAAAATAAAGAATATTACCTTGCCAGAGCTACCAGATGGATACATGATAGTTAACAAGGATGATGTTCCTGGTGAAAATAAGATTCATATCGTATTGGAGGATATGCCAGTATTTGCTATAGACACAGTAGAATACATTGCAGACCCCATTCTGATGGTGATAGGGCCAGACCCAAAAATCACAGAGGAGATTGTATCAAAAATAGTAGTTGATTACGAGGAACTTCCAGCTGTACTTGATATGACTAAATCAGAGGTTGCATTTTTTGATTACAATTACGCAAAAGGTGATGTAGATGGATCCTTTGAAAATGCCGACAAAGTATACGATGAAATTTTAAGTACAGGCTATAATGAGCACATTTATCTTGAAAACAATGGCATGATTGCAGACTACCATGATGGTAAGATTACCGTTAGAGGATCTATGCAGTGTCCATATTATCTTCATGCAGCAGTGCGTTTAGTAACAGGACTTGGAAAGGACAAGGTTCAGATTAAGGGAGATACTACAGGAGGAGCTTTCGGAGGCAAGGAAGATTTTCCATCGATACTTGCATGCCAGGTTGCTGTGGCAAGCATGAAGGCTAAAAAACCAGTAAGAGTTATTTTTGATAGAAGAGAAGATACTATGTCAACTAGCAAGAGGCACCCTTCAACTGCAAGATATAGGGCAGCTATTAAAGATGGAAAGATTACAGCAATGGATATTAATATAATATATGATGCAGGGGCATATTCAACACTTTCAGCGGTAGTACTACAGCGTGGAGTAATATGTGCTAATGGGGTTTACAACATAGAAAATCTTAGAGTTCACGGCAAAGCAAACAAGACAAATACAGTTCCTAAAGGAGCTTTTAGAGGATTTGGAGCACCACAGGTGTTCTTTGACGTAGAGCTTTTTATGAATCACATAGCAAAAGGTGAAGGAAGAAATAGCTTAGAATTTAAAGAAGAACATATAGTAATGCAAGGAGATGCTACATCAACTAAAGGGAAGTTCCACTTCCACGTTCCACTTAATGAGATGATTAAAGAAGTGGATACGCTTTCTGATTACAAGAAGAAAAAACAGCTTTATGATAAACCACAAACTGGAAGATTTAGAAGAGGAATAGGAATAGCACTGGCATTTCATGGTGCGGGATTCACAGGTTCAGGAGAGAGAGACTTAATAAAGGCAGTACTAAAACTTAAAAAGCATAAGAACGGGACAGTGGAAATTCTTTGTTCAGGTACTGAGATGGGACAAGGGTTGCAAACAACTCTCTCAAAAATTGCAGGAAAAGAGCTGGGAATTCCATTTGATAAGATAATCCTAAGGAATCCAGATACCGACAAGGTTCCAGATTCTGGGCCAACAGTTGCATCAAGATCACTTATGGTAGTTGGAGAGCTTGTTAGACGTGCTGCTGTAAGACTCAAAGAGGAATGGAATGATTGTGAGGAACAGATTATTGAGGAACACTATAAGCATCCAGAGTTTCTTATTCCATTCTCACTTGCTGAATTCCGTGGAGATGCTTATCCAACCTATTCCTGGTCAGTACAGACAGTAGAGCTGGAGATTGATATGCTAACAGGTGAGCATAATGTTCTAGGGGCATATGGTTCTTTTGATGTAGGAACTCCTATTGACATGAACATAGTAGTTGGACAGATGGAGGGTGGAATGCTTCAGGGCATAGGCTATTCATCAATGGAATATATGGATCATGACAGTAAGGGACGCATTAGAAATAACAGCTTGAGTGACTATATCATACCAACAGCTATGGATATTCCAGTTGTTAAGGTTCATATCCACATTGATGAGTACCCTTATGGACCTTATGGAGCTAAGGGTGCAGGAGAGCTTCCAACTGTGGGAGTTGCAGCGGCATATATAGAGGCTGTGGAACAGATCTTAGGAAAGAAAGTTGATCACATCCCATTTACAGTGGAAGATACAATGAAAGCAATATCTTTAAAATAGGATTAGATATAAGTAAGGCTGAATGGAAAACTTGATTAAAACAAAAGGGAGGTATACTCATGGAATATATTGAGTTCAAACTTAATGGAGAAAATGTAAAATATGATGGTAATGCATCAAACCGACTCTTAGATGTATTGAGAGATACTTACAGACTTACTGGAGTAAAGTGTGGTTGTAAGGAGGGCGAGTGTGGAGCTTGTTCTGTTATAATAGATGGAAAACTTGCCAATTCGTGTATGGTTGCCATGGGAAGAGTCCAGGGAAGTGAGGTTGTAAGCATAGAAGGATTTGTTAATACCGAAAGATATAAGGCTATTGATAAAGCTTATGGAGATGTTTCAGCGGTACAATGTGGATTCTGTACACCCGGAATGGTACTTGCAACAGAGTGTATACTTGCAAATAATCCACATCCAACAGAACCTGAGATAAGACGTGGAATATCCGGAAACTTATGCCGTTGCACGGGATACAATGCTATAGTTAAAGCTATAGAAAACGCAGCTAAAGAAGGTGAAGGACTATGGTAAAATTAAATAATGGCTACGTGCCAGAAACACTTGACGAGGCAGTGGCAATAATGAGGGATGAAAAGGTTAAGCCTTACAGTGGTGGAACCGATCTTATGATTGACGGAGATGAAGATATAACCTATCTATTTTTAAATAGGATACCTGAATTAAAGATAATAAGGTCAGATTCTAATTATATCAGAATAGGTGCAGAGTGCACATTCACTGATATAGAGGAATCAGCTATTGCACCACAGATTTTAAAGGATGCAATATCACAATTGGCAGGTCCAGCTATAAGGAATTTTGGAACTATAGCTGGGAATATAGGAAATGGATCAGCAAAGGCTGACTCAGTTTTGATATTATTCGTGACGGACTCACTGATTAGAGTAAAGAGTGCTGATTCTGAGAGAAAGATTTATATTAAAGATTTTTATAAGGAAAGAAAACAGCTTGACCTGAAAGAAGGAGAACTTATAGTTGAAATTTTAATTCCTAAAAAACATCTTGAAAGCTATTACTATAAGAAGGTAGGAGCTAGAAAGGCATTAGCAATTTCTAGAGTGTGCTTTGCAGGACTTTTCCATGAGGAAAATGGAGTGATTACTCACGTAGCAACTGCCTTTGGAGCAATCGAGCCAACTATAGTTAGACACCCAAAAATAGATGAGATTTTTATAGGAAAGACTATTAATGAAGCTAAAGTTTTAAAGGACAAGTACCTAAATGATTATGAAAATGCAATAAATCCAAGTGCTGGAAGGGTTTCAAAAGAATATAGAAAAACTGTATGTATGAATATCTTAAAAGATTTTTTTGAAAATAATGGAGTTTAACTAAATGTTGGAAATTGTAAAATAAATAGAATTTGTGAATATTATCTTGTATATATTAGAAATATGGTCTAATGGTCTCTACCGGGTTACCATAAATTACCTGACTACAAGAATAATTTGAAGTTATATTAAATTTAGCTTTAAATATTCTGTAGTTTTTTAATTTGGTGACCTGTTTTTTTATGCATTTTTATAAAGTCAAATTAATTGCTACAGGATATTATGTATGTACTTTCAATTGTATTTATAGTGCAATTGACCATAGCGTATGGTGTATTAAGAAAATTTTAAAATAATGGGGGGATAACTATGAAAGCACTTAAAGGCAACATAATTTTTACAGCTTCCACTGAAAAGTTCCAGGTCCATGAAAACAGCTATCTTGTAGAGTATGACGGAATGGTTTGCGGAATATTCAAAGAACTTCCAGACCACTTGAAGGGGATAGAGGTTGAGGATTTTGGTAATTCATTAATAATTCCTGGTTTCATCGATATGCACATGCATGCTCCTCAGTTTCAGAATATTGGTCTTGGCCTGGATGGGGAGTTGCTGCAATGGCTTGATAAGTATACGTTTCCGGAAGAAGCTAAATATAGCAATGAAGAATATGCCAAGAGGCTTTACACAAATCTTGCAAAGGCGTTGTGGCGAAATGGAACTACTAGGGTTGTACTTTTCTCTACAATTCACAGAAATGGAACTGAAATTCTAATGGACATCTTCAATAGAGCGGGCATTGGGGCTTATGTTGGAAAGGTCAATATGGATAGAAATTCACCGGATTATTATGTGGAGTCCACTGAGGAATCGCTGGCGTCTACTGAAGAATGGATATTGGCCACAAAGGACAAGTACCATCTTGTAAAGCCTATAATAACACCAAGATTCGTTCCAACCTGCTCAGAAAAACTCATGAAGGGGCTTGCCAAGCTTTCTGAGAAGTACAGTATTAAGATACAGAGCCATCTTTCAGAGAATGATGGCGAGATCGAATGGGTGAAATCGCTACATCCAGAATTCGAATCATATGCAGGCGTATATGACGGAATGGGTCTTCTGACTAAAAATACAATTATGGCCCATGCTGTCCACAATACTGAAGGGGAAATAGATCTCCTATCTGAAAGAAATGTCTTCATAGCCCACTGTCCAGATTCTAATTACAATTTGTCATCTGGCATAATGCCAGCAAGGAAATTACTTGATGCTGGAATAAGAGTGGGACTTGGAACAGACATAGGTGCAGGCCATCAGCTAGCCATATATAAGGTAATGAGCCGGGCTGTCCAGTCTTCGAAGATAAATTGGCTTAATAGTGGAAAGGTTGAAAGATGTCTTACTATGTCAGAAGCCTTCTATATGGGAACAAAAGGTGGAGGAGAATTCTTTGGTAAGGTGGGATCTTTTGAGGATGGATATTCACTAGATGCCATCGTAATAGACGATGAAAATCTTGGTGACAGAGATTTCAGGAGCATTGAGGAGCGGCTCCAAAGGTTCATATACTGCGGAGACGACAGAAATATAACAAAACGTTACGTTGCCGGAAAACTACTCTCTGAGCCAATGTAATATTATAGAAACAGCTAAAAAATTTAACATAACTTGCCATTTTAATATTATTTTAATGATATTAACTTAAATTACTATGAGTATTCTTTATTATAATGCGCAATATAATAATACAAATGAAAATCATTATTAAATAAGAGGAGGTAATTTATATGGCAAACAGAACATTAGTACCACAAGCTAGAGAAGGACTAAACAAGTTTAAAATGGAAGCAGCTAGTCAAGTTGGAGTTACTTTAAAAAATGGATACAATGGAGAATTAACTTCTAGAGAAGCAGGTTCAATTGGCGGACAAATGGTTAAGAAAATGGTAGAAACTTACGAAAACAATTTATAATTAAAAGGGGGCAATTAGCTCCCTTTTTCCATTCTATAAAAAATAAAATATAAAATATAAAGGCTATGTTTAAGAATGATGTTGATAAAATAACATTTTTTAATGGAACCCATTTTGGTTTCCTTAATTCATATTTTATGAAGAAAATGCGACAGTATCTTTTTCAACATTATCAATATATTTAGATAACCAAGAAGATTCAACTGATAATCCCCACCAATTAATAAAACCACCTTGTTTATTTTTTGTCTTAATCATAACAAATACTGAATTGTCATTTTTAGGCATAATGTTTATCTCTCGGGTCATCCCATTAATATCGCTTTTGAAAAAAATAGTAAACATAAAACCCTGTGAATAATTATTAGGGAATGATTTTTTCATATCTATTTTAGTGCTTTGAATAAGTTGGTCGCTAATTTGTTTAGAGTCATTATAGCCAATTTTATAGTCATAGGATAGTCTCTTATTTCCTTCAAACACCCAAATTTTGTTCAAATCTATATCACTAAAGGTTAGTGCATTATTTAGTTTATGGTTGTTACTTGATTTTCTTACAGCAATGAAACTTCCCCCAATTATTATAAAAATTATTGTTAGAAGTATAATTATTTTTTTCAATGGCAGTCCCCCTAATTAATATCTAATATTTTACAAGTAGTTAATGAATTATACTTTGCCTATATACTAAATATAACATAAATTTCAATTATAAGGAATTACGTTATATGAAGATTGCTTCCCTGCTTTCCTTAAGAGAGTGGCTATTTTTTTAGTATTTAATATTGCTCACTGGACAATAGTTACAAATATATTTTTAATTAGAAGGATTTACCAATGTTTTGTTGAATATATAATATGGAATATATATCCAAAAATAAAGGAGATTATAAACATGGAAGAACAGAAAATAAACATAATCATAGTTGAGGATAACAAAGAATTTCGTAATTTGCTAAATGAATATATATTATTTCAAGAGGACATTGTTGTTACTGGAATCGCAGAGGATGGAGAAGAAGCATTAAAATTGATTGAAGATAAAAAGCCTGATTTAGTAGTACTTGATATGATTATGCCTAATCTTGATGGTTTGGGAGTTCTAGAGAGGTTAAATACAATGAATTTAGATATAATGCCTCGTATAATAGTTTTATCAGCAGTTGGTCATGATAAAATAACCCAAAGAGCCATGTCACTAGGAGCAGATTATTATATTGTAAAACCTTTTGATTTAGAGGTATTAGTTAAAAGAATTAGGCAATTGGTGAATGATGGTATATATAACGGGGATGTGAAAAAATCAATTACTTATTTTGATAATAGCGAAATTAAAATTAGCAAAATTCAATCAACTGATATGATCACTAAAATAACTAATATTATTCATGAAATTGGAATACCTGCCCATATAAAGGGGTATATGTTTTTAAGGGAAGCAATAAATTTGGTAGTGAATGATATTGGACTTTTATCATCAGTTACAAAAGAATTGTATCCCTCCATAGGTAAAAAGTTTAATACGACTGCTAGTAAGGTAGAAAGAGCAATGAGGCATGCAATAGATGTTGCATGGAGTAGAGGACAAATAGAAACTATTAATAAGATTTTTGGATATACTATTCAAAATGAAAAAGGCAGGCCTACTAATTCAGAATTCATAGCTATGGTAGCTGATAAGTTAAGATTAGAAAATAAGGTTAGCTAGCTCGTAGCTCTAACGGTTTGAATGCAGTTCCATGCCGATAAACTACTACTTAATGCAAATTGGGACAAGATAGACTTAGATAGTAAGTCAAAAGGCAATGCAATAAGTTCTATCGAGGGAGAAGGAAAAACTAATGAAACAGTTAAAGGAAACACTGATAAAATAGCTGTTTTAAATGGAACCGGAGCAATAAAAGAGAAAGCAAATAAGGAAGATTTGACTACTTTATCAAATTCAGTTACGTCGTCTTTGGCGGATAACTCGAAGCAAGTACCACATTTAGGTACAACGACAAACTCTGGTGATATTTATAGTATAACTACAACACAAGTTATTAATGCTAATCAAAAATTTACAATAAAATTTAATGCAAATAGCATAACTGCTCCAACATTAAAAATAAATAGTGGTGCAGTTTGTGCGATTAAAAAAGCAAATGGTAACAATGCAAAATTATATGCAAGTGTATATACCTTGTTTTGGGACGGAACGTCTTTTACTTTATTGGGTGAAGGAGGTGATTACGGAACGGCTACAAAAGACAAAGTTTTGGAAGGGAATACTATTGGTACTGAAACAGGGATAGTTGCAGGGACAATACCGATTATAATTCCTACACTTTCAGATACAGTGGCAGGAAATTCAACTGTTTATAGTGGTTTTGGTGACGGGTTGCCTTATGCTTTATTAAGTGTTAGTTCATATTATAACAATGTTTCTTGGATTAGAAGTGCTCAACCTGATTTAATTGCTTCAAATATATTAAGTGGTAAAAATGTTTTAGGACTTGTAGGTACCGCAATTAATGGTGCAGGCATGAAAAAAATTGCGGGTGGAAGTATTCCTGCATATAACTACGGCTGGGCAGATTTCAGCGGGCTTACTTTTCGCCCAAGAGTTATTATTATAGTTAGTAAATACTCACCTTTAGATATTACTTTGTATAAAGAGAATAATAATCCAGGTATAATGTATTTTACCTATAGTATGACTGAAAACACCCTTGCGTCAACAGGGGCATGGGTTAGTGATACAGGCTTTCATATAAATGTAGCTCAGCACCAACATCCCTATAATTGGTTGGCAATGGAATAAATAAGGAGGTATTAAAAATGGAATATGGGAAAAGAATAATTTTTGATAAATTAACAGGAAAGGTTTTAGATAACTGTTTTGGAGAAATGAGTGGTGACTTACAAGAAGGTTTAAGACCTTTAGAAATAGACTTTGTAGATTTAAAATATGGTGATATAACACTTCAAGAGGTGGCAGAATATCATATAGAAATTGCTACTAAAACTATAATAATTGATAGCAAAATAGAGCACATACAAACAGAAGCAGAAAGAATAGCAGAATTAGAAAATATAATATTAGAAAGCGAAGGAGTGATTTAACAATGGCAACAGTAATAGTTAAACAATATTTAGTAGGTATATTAGTTAAAAAAATTAGTACACAGGAGATAAATCCAAAGACAAATGAGCCTTTTAAAGTAGAAGATATTCTAATTGCAGAATATAAAATTGCGGTAGAAAATGCTTTATTGTAATTAGCGGGAGTAGTTTAGTTATGGCAATTAAGAGTAGATGGCAATGACAATCCAATCGTAGTAGAATAATCTAAATAGGGTAAAGTAGGCACTCAATAGAGTGTTTTTATTTTGCCCTTTTTACTAAAGAATAAGATATCCCTAATCTTTATATTTATGATATATTATGGTATTATTAAGTAACAATTATAAAAAAATGCGCCTTAATCAATAAAACTTCAGATAATAAATATTATTTAGGGGGCAACAATATGATAAACAACTTTAAAGTATTAAGTTCAGAGGTTCAACCTGCGATTAATATAATGAAAGAAGTAGCAAAATGGGGGCGTTCAGCAGGGTTAAATGTATGGAAAGACGAGCATCTTACAAGGGAAAACTTAATAGTGGATATTAATAAAAATGACTTCTACATAGGACAAGTTTCGGAAGATAACGCATGTTGTATGATACTGCAATGGAACGATACTTTATTTTGGCCCAAAGCAAAAGAGAATGAGGCAGGATATATACATAAATTATGTGTTAGGAGAGACTATTCTGGATTAGGATTATCACGGAAAATGGTTGAATTTGCTATAGAAGAATGTAGAAGAAGAAGAGTTCACTATTTAAGATTAGATACAGGGTGGAGTAAGAAAAAGTTATGCAATTTATATGAAAGTTTAGGTTTTAAATTGGTTGGCAAAACCCTGTTGGAAGACAGAGGTGAATTTGCTCTGTTTGAGATGAAAATACTATAATAAGAAAAGACAATGCAAAAGATATCTTTGGTGGGTAATTTACTTCACAATATTTTATAAGTTACGTCACAACCGTAAAAACCTACGAAGGAACAGCTGTTAAGAATGTTATAAATCTTTTAGTAATATCAAGCTGTAATTATAATGAGTTTATTTAAGCAAACAACGTTCTGTTGTTTGAATTTTTTAGAAATAAGGGAGGTTAAATTTAACATGGGTGATTCTGAAAGTATACTTAAATATTATAAGGATGAATTAAAGTGGAATCCGCCTTTTGCAGAAATACTCTCTAAATATTCACCAGATGGATTAAATGGATATTTGGGAATGCGTCAATCAGTTCAGGAAGGACATTTGCCTAAAAAGACAAGTGAATTAATATTTACAATATTGGATAGTTTAGATGATGAAGTAAGTGGTGCAAAAGCACATGCTGTTGCTGCCATAGAAGCAGGATTAACTATGGCAGAGTTAGTAGAAGCTTTTGTAATTGTAACTATTGTTAAAGGTATTAATGTGTTGTGCAAAACTGGTGTTGAAGCAATAAGAGCAGCGGAAATAAGATTTGAAGAAATAAACGTAAACAAAAAAGAGTAACAATAAAAATTAGGCTATGACGGAGTTGTAAAATATTATGTAGTATTGAGGAGGAATTATATTGATTAACCTATCACAGGAGGAAAAAGTTATAAATAAAGACTCAGTTTCGCTTAATTCTTACCAGGAAATGTCTGAATATTATTTTAAATATGTAGATACAAAGCCGTGGAATGCATATTATGAAAGACCTGCAACAATATCATTACTTCCAGATGTAAAAGGTAAGAAAGTTTTAGATGCTGGTTGTGCTGCGGGGTGGTATACCAAATGGCTATTGGAAAAAGGTGCAAATGTTATTGCATTAGATTTCAGTCCAAACATGATAGAGATGACTAAAAAAAGAGTTGGAAATAAGGCTAAAATTATTAGGGCTGATTTGAATGACACATTAAACTTTATTGAGGATGGATCTATAGATATTGTTTTATCATCATTGACTCTTCACTATATTAGGGATTGGGAAATAGTTATGAGTGAATTTAATAGAATCCTAAAAAAAGGTGGCCAACTTGTTTTCTCTGTTCACCATCCATTTATGGATTTTACAGTGCATAATAAAGAGAATTACTTTTTGACAGAGTTATTAGAAGAACAATGGAAAACTAATAATGGAAAGGTAAAAGTACAATTTTATAGGAGACCTTTAAGCCAGATTATTACATCAGTAATTGATTCAGGGTTTATAATAGAAAAATTATTAGAACCTATGCCAACAGAACAATTTAAAATTGAAAAGCCTGACACATATGACATATTAACTAAGAAACCTCAATTTTTATTTATAAAAGCAAGAAAACATAAAGTTTAGATTTATTCATACATACTTTTCATATTAGGCGTCACAAACAATAAAAGTTTGTGGCGTTTTTAGTTGTGACGACTTAGGAAAAAATGGTGCAGTAAAGTTTGGACTATTCCAATTTTTACTGTTATGTTATATAATGGTAACAATGATTCGGAATCGTATTATATTGTGAATTTAAGATTAAACTGTGAAGTTAGAAAATTTATATAATGGGCGGAGGAAGACATGGAAAACCATATTGAAAAAATTCAAAAGTATTTACATAATGGACGTGCTGAAGATATGGAAAATCGCATTGAAAGACTTCGAAAGTATATTGATGATATTCTATTAAATATGAAAGACACTCAAGAAAGAAGGTGTGGGTATCTCCATCTTTATGGAGTTTCGCAAGCATGTGCTATGATTGCTCTAAAAAGAAATCAAGATGTTGAATTGGCGACCATGGCTGGTATGTTACATGATTTACATTCTTACAAAGCCATGAATACTGAAAATCATGCTGAGCACGGTGCAGTTTTGGCACGTCAAATTCTTGAGGAGTTGTCATTGACAACTGATAATGAAACAGATTTATTATGTTCAGCTATTCGCAACCACAGTTCAAAGGCGACTACTCATTCTGCATTTGATGAAGTATTAAAAGATGCAGATGTTTTGCAACATTGTTTATATAATCCGCTTTTTCCTGTGATGGAACATGAAAAATGTAGGTTTCAGAATTTATTAACTGAATTTGGTATTTTGCGAACAGTATAAGCATTTTCGGTACCAAAACTAATATGCAATCTTCGTATTAGACGTCACAAACAATAAAAGTTTGTGGCATTTTTACTTGTGACAAACTAGGAAAATATGATGAAATGAAGATTAGGATATATCTATTATTTATATTTATGCTATAATATGGTATTGTTAAGTAACAATTGTATAATATTGTGAAGCAAACATTATTTATACATGATGGGGGAGAAGAATAATATGAGAATAGAAACAAACCGTATAATAATTCGAGATTTTGAGCGAAAAGACGCAGAAAACCTTTATCAGATTGTCAGAGAGAAAAACATTTTTCGATTTATGCCTGATTGGGCAGAAAATAATGATTCGCCAAAAGCCTTTTTGGGGTATATTGATTGGCACCAAACTCAAAAAGATTCAACAGATGTTTATGAGAATAAAAGATATGTAATTGCATTACCTGATACAGATGAAATGATTGGAATGGTAGGTATGGGTCTTGAAGATACAGTAAATGAAGTTGAAGTAGCCTATTTTATGTCGGAAAAATATCAGAGAAATGGGTACGCAAAAGAAGCTGTAAATGCTTTAGTGGATTGGTGTTTCAATGTATCAGATATAAAGTATCTTATATTGACGATTGATTGTGCAAATATTCCTTCTTGTCACCTTGCAGAGAAATGCGGTTTTGAATTATTTGAAAAACGAACACCAATTAAACACAAACAACCCAACATGGAAAGCGATAGCTATTTCTATTACAGAAGATACAGAAATTTAGCGTAACTATTAGTATATTTAATACACAATATTCCTATTAGGCGTCACAAACAATAAAAGTTTGTGGCGTTTTTACTTGTGACGACTTAGGAAAAAATGGTGCAGTAAAGTTTGGACTATTCCAATTTTTACTGTTATGTTATATAATGGAAACAATGATTCGGAATCGTATTATATGGCGAACTATAAATTATTTATATTAAATAAAATTTACTACGGAGGTGCTTATGAAAACACACTATTATTTGGGTTGGTTTAACGATGGTTTTTTTGAGAAGCTGGTCAGGTTGTTGCATGAGGATATAACTGATAGAAAATCGCTTGTTATGATTAGCGGGAATCCATTTCTTCATGAAGATGAGGAAGTTGGTGCTACTGAACGCTCGTGGCTTGACCAGGCCAACATTATGTTTGATGAATATCACTTAATTGATTATGGCGTACAGAAGGAAGAGGCCCAAAAATTAATTCAAAATGCTTCGGTCATTTTCTTGTTGGGTGGAGAAGACATTGAACAGAACGGTCTTTTGATTAAATATGAATTGTCGGATTTCATTAAAAAAAGCAGAGCCGTTGTGATGGGAACAAGTGCTGGTGCGATAAACATGTCCGCTAAATGGTTATGCTCTGAAGGTGAAAAAAGCTCTATTTACGACGGTATCGGCCTTGACGATTTTTCTGTCCTGTCTCATTATGATCTTGAAAATAACATTGCGCATATTCAAGGCGATCTATCTCCCTTATTAGAAGAAATGAATGTTTATGCGTCGAACAAAGATTGTGCTGTACGTGTAAAGGGAGACAAAATCGACATTTTAGGCAATGTATATTTAATTTCCCACTCAAAGATTCAGAAGTTGGACGAGATGCTTTAGTTGTGGTGAGTGGCTATGGCTTAACTGAGTTAATTTCTTTATGCAAAACTTCTGCAACAGACAAGGTCATGGTCGCTTACAGTATAAGCATAATCTACAGTAAGTTTCTTGCACAATATTCATATTAGACGTCACAAACAATAAAAGTTTGTGGCGTTTTTAGTTGTTACGACTTAGGAAAATATGATGACGTAACTTTAATTAAATAATATAAATTAGGTATTCTGTATAATTTATATATTAATTATATAAGGGGATATATGGTATAATTTAGCTTATTATATAGTTTGAGGAGTGATTAGCATGAGTGAAACTAGACCACCAATACCTAACTCTCTAAAAAGAGAACTTAGGCAAGAAGCGTATTTTGGTTGTGTCTTTTGTGGCAATCCAATTATAGAATATCACCATATAGAACAATATCATTTGGTAAAATGTCATGAAAAATCTAACCTAGTCATACTTTGTCCTGAACATCACCATAGAGCAAATTGTGGCGAGATTTTTATGGAAAAGGTAATAAAAGCAAAAAATAACCCGTATAATAAAAATAGTGAATTTGTAAGTAAAGAATTCTTTCTAAAGGAATATGAGAAAATAAAAATAATAGCTGGTTCAGTTATATTTCAAAACAATAATGTATTAGTAGAGATAGATAATAATCCACTATTAACCATTAGACCTGATGAAGACGGATATGCTATGATTAATGCTAAATTTTATGATAATAAGAATAATGTCGTAGCATTTATCACGAATAATGAATGGAAGGCATATAAAGAGGCTAAGTTGTGGGATATTACATATTCTCCAGGACATTTAGTAATAAGAAGTGAGAAGGGTAGAATATTTTTAGAATTTAAATTGATGGGAGAATCTATTGAGTTAAGAGCAAATATGTCTTACAATAATAAAACTGTCTCGTTTAACCCTAACGAGATGAACATTGGTGGAATTATTTTTAAGGACGTAATTATTAAAAATGTTGAAAAAGCTTTTGTTCTTGAATAATAGGGAACCATGCGGACATAAAGATTAGAAGATCTCTAATCTTCTTTATATTTATACTAAATTATGGTTTTATTAAGACGGAATCGTAATCAAATGCGAAGTAAATAAAAATAAATTAACAAGAGGAGTAAATGTTGATTAAAGAAAAAAATAAGATAAGGGTGTTTATATACGGAAGTATGATTTTGGCTTTAGTATTAGGAATATATGGTCAAAGTATTTCGTACTATATCAATGACAATATGTTGAAATTATCAGTTTTAGATTGGCTAGCAGTCGTAACAATAACAAGTATACTTTTATTTTTAATCCCACCTATATTAGCATACAAACTTAATAAGAAACAAAAGATTGAGAAAGAAGAATTAAATCTATATTTTGGTATCAATATTTCAATAGGTATAATGACCTCACTATGGTCACTATTTGTTTTAATTATGGGGTGTGGCTAATATTAGTTAATTCATATTATTCAGATATTAGGCGTCACAAACAATAAAAGTTTGTGGCGTTTTTACTTGTGATGACTTAGGAAAAAATGCGGACATAAAGATTAGAATATCTCTAATCTTTATATTTATACTAAATTATGGTATTATTAAGACGGAATCGTAAGAAGGTGTGACACATAGTTATCTATGCACATACTATTGTAAATTTAATCAGAGGGGGGGTATCATTGAATAAGAAAAAAATCTTTTGGGGAATAGGTATATTTATTTTTACCGCTATAATTGTGAGCATAACCATGCCATATCTTTTCAATTCAAAGAACTTAATTTCTAAAAATAATTATGACTATATGTACAAACAAGTTCATGTTGTAGATTTTGACAACTTATTGAATCCAATTCGTATAGATAACGCTGAATCTGGTAAGGTGGATAAATTAATTAGTGAAATTAATGGGTTATCTTTGAAAAAAACAATGAGACCTAGTGGATCTTCTAATTATGGTCTTTCTTTTATTGCAACCTATAATGAAAATGAAACGAGCACCTATACAAAGGAAGTTTTTTATATTAGCTTTTACAAAGATAACATGATTGGTTTTACAAGAAATCCTAATTATAGAGAAACATACTATAAAATCCAAAATGAAGAATTTGATATAAAAAAAAATATAGAAAAGTTTAAAAAAGGCTAAAGATTATTCATTCAAGACAAACTGTTAAGCTGCAAAAGTCTTACAAATTATAGACTATTCTTATAAAGTTTATTAATTATAAAAACTTTTTAGGCGAGTATAAATTTAATTTAAATCAAAATGGATATTTAAAAGAATTGAATCTTTAAATAAAATGTCTTTAATCCTAAAATATTACATTTATGGGGCTGTATTTTTCTTAGCGTACGAAATATCATTTTTGCGTACGATGCCCCAATAGGGTGTTTTTATTTTGCCCTTTTACTAAAGAATAGGATGTCTCTAATTTTTATATTTATTCTAAATTATGGTATTATTAAGTAACAATTGTAAAAAAATGCGAACCATCAGTATTTAGAAATATGAATGAGTAGAAACGGTTAAATTATTTACAGTATTTTATCTATCATTATATTGATTGTTGGAGTTTTTGCTTTTCCAGGTCATGTATCTAATGTTATAGTGATACTCATAACTATAGTTAGTATATTTGCTTTCTTTATGATAAAGATTAATAAAGATAATTGTTTTGAAAAAATTAGTATGGTTTTTGGAAAGAACTTTACGAATGTTATATTATTGGGTTTATTGTATATTGGACTTAGATTAATTATAGTTATATTTAGTGGACTTGCTTATAGTAATTTATCTGAAATACTAAAAAAGACTATGCATAC
>NZ_JAHLEF010000024.1 GCF_018861755.1 Clostridium sp. CF012
ACAATCTGGCGCTCTACCAACTGAACTACGCCCACCATATGGTGTGTCTTAAGGGATTCGAACCCCCGGCCCACGCCTTAGAAGGGCGTTGCTCTATCCAACTGAGCTAAAAACACACGTATAATTTAATATGCACAAGCATACTTGGAGCGGGTAGAGGGAATCGAACCCTCGTAATTAGCTTGGAAGGCTAACACTCTACCATTGAGTTATACCCGCATATTATTGTTTCATTGTTTAAGGCTCTACCATTAAATCACAACCGAATATTATTGTTTAATTGTTAATGGTCGGGGTGACAGGGATTGAACCTGCGACCTCATGGTCCCAAACCACGCGCGCTCCCAGCTGCGCTACACCCCGACATTATTAAAAAAATGGTGCGACACCAGGGAATCGAACCCTGGACACCCTGATTAAGAGTCAGGTGCTCTACCAACTGAGCTAGTGACGCATATTTGGTGTGTCTTAAGGGATTCGAACCCCCGGCCCACGCCTTAGAAGGGCGTTGCTCTATCCAACTGAGCTAAAAACACATGTAAAATTATTAAATGCTTAGGCATATATTATATGCCTAAGCATATTTGGAGCGGGAGACGAGATTCGAACTCGCGACGTTCACCTTGGCAAGGTGACGCTCTACCACTGAGCCACCCCCGCATATGTTTTTCTACTAAAAATTCAATAGTAATGGTGCAGGTGAAGGGACTTGAACCCCCACGCCGTAAAGCGCTAGATCCTAAGTCTAGTGCGTCTGCCATTCCGCCACACCTGCTTATTATTACTATTTTGGTGGCTTACCGGGGAATCGAACCCCGGACACCATGATTAAAAGTCATGTGCTCTACCAACTGAGCTAGTAAACCATATTGGCTGGGAGGGCAGGATTTGAACCTACGAATGCCACAGTCAAAGTGTGGTGCCTTACCGCTTGGCGACATCCCAACAATAAATGGGGTGAACGATGGGACTCGAACCCACGACAACCAGAATCACAATCTGGCGCTCTACCAACTGAACTACGCCCACCATATGGTGTGTCTTAAGGGATTCGAACCCCCGGCCCACGCCTTAGAAGGGCGTTGCTCTATCCAACTGAGCTAAAGACACACGTATAATTTAATATGCATAAGCATACTTGGAGCGGGTAGAGGGAATCGAACCCTCGTAATTAGCTTGGAAGGCTAACACTCTACCATTGAGTTATACCCGCATATTATTGTTTAATACTTTACCATTAAATCACAGTCAAATATTATTGTTTAATTGTTAATGGTCGGGGTGACAGGGATTGAACCTGCGACCTCATGGTCCCAAACCACGCGCGCTCCCAGCTGCGCTACACCCCGATATACATCAATATCCTATAAAACTGTTAAATGTGCTAAATTCACTCATAAAACACAAATTTTCAAATCTAATGTTTTTTTCTGACGACATGGATTATTTTACACCATATACATTAATACGTCAATACCTTTTTAAACTTTTCCTCTTGAATGTTCTAATAAATTTTCCCAAAGCATTTTTTTTTATTTTAACACATAATTAAATACTAGCAAAAAACTAGAATCTTATCAAATTTGGTCCTATGGATTCTTCCATTATATCTATAATAGCGAAGCTTGGGGATCCATCTCTTGGCTCTGAGGCACTGCCAGGATTTATATACCATACTCCTTCTTCAAAATCTATTTTTGCAATGTGTGTATGCCCATATAAAACTATGTCAGCCCCTGTTTCTATGGCCTTATATCTTAATTTTAGCAAACCCTCTTTTACATTATATCTATGCCCATGAGTTAAAAAAATCCTTTTCCCGCAAATATCTTCCACCCTATCATAAGGTGTACTTGTAGAAAAATCGCAATTGCCTTTGACATTAATTATTCTCCCCTTAAAATACTTCTCAATAATTAATATATCATCTACATTATCACCTAAATGAATCATCATGTCCAATGCCTTTATTTTGCCTGCTAGCTGCTCTATGCAGCTAGCATTCCTATGTGTATCACTTATAACACCTATACGCATTTAAAATCACCCTCTTCATTAGTATTGCCTATATTAACTTTTCAAGCTCACTCTTTAATTTATCTAATGCCCTTCCCCTATGACTAATAGAATTTTTTTCCTCAGTGCTCATCTGTGCAAAAGTTTTGTTGAATTCCTTAACAAAAAATAGTGGGTCATATCCAAAACCTTCTTCCCCTCTAAATTCAGCTGTAACTATTCCCTCTACTTCCCCTTGCACTTTTATTATTTCATCCTCATTCACTATAAGCACCATTGCGCAAATGAATTTAGCTTTCCTTTGCTCCTCGCTTTCACCCTCTAAAAGATATAATAATTTTTCGTTATTTGCTTTACTATTTCCATGTTCACCCGCAAACCTAGCTGAAAAAACCCCTGGATCTCCATTTAATGATTGTACTGATAATCCTGAGTCATCCGCAAGCACCATTTCTCTATTTGATATTTTATAAATTTCGGTAGCCTTTATTTCTGCATTATCCATGAAGGTACTTCCTGTTTCCTCAACCTCAATATTAAGATTGGCTTCTTTAAGTGACAACACTTCAAAAGGAAATTGTGATAACATTTCCTTAATCTCTTTAATTTTATGTTCATTATTGCTAGCAACTATTAATTTTTTCATTCTTGTCCTCCTCATCTTTCTCTAATTAGTAATAATTATATACTAAATAATTCGTCTCTTGTAGGTGGCAAAACGTCCTTTTCAATTTCATCTATTACTAGTATACCTCTAGACTCAGTTATGTTTCCTATTACTGTAGCTGGTATTCCCTTACTAATTAGTTCCTCTGCTAGTTTTTCCCCACGAGTCGCAGTTATTAACATGCTTCCTGAAGATATAAATTTCAAAGGGTCAATATTTAATCTTTTGCAGATTTTAATTGTAATATCACTAATTGGCATTTTATGATTATATACCTTAAAGCCTAAATTACTAGCCTCAGCTACCTCCCACAAGGCTCCGAGCACTCCACCCTCTGTTATATCATGCATTGAATTAACGCCAAACCCTCCTGCTATACGGCCTTCCTTAACCACGCTAATACTATTAACATAATCTTTTGCTATTTGTATTTCCTTATGGGTTAAAACATCTGATACCCTATCTAAATAATCATTTACTATAATTGATGTTCCTTCCATACACAATAGTTTAGTGACAACAATTTCATCGCCTAGCTTTGCCCCTGAAGTTGCCACGGCGCCGCCTGCTTTTCCTTTTCCTATTGCGGTGCAGGATACTACTATTCTATTCACCGCTTCTGTAACCTCAGTGTGACCACCTAATATTTCCACGTTCATTTTTTTTGTTTCTTCATCAATTTCACTCATAATGTTTTTTATATCTTCTAGGGTGGATGTTGGAGGTACAAGAATTGTAACCAAAATACCTACGGGCTCAACTCCACAAGAAGCTATGTCGTTACAGTTTATATTAACTGCCAATTTACCTATATTTTTATCTGCTCCTGTTATTGGGTCTGTAGAAACGATGCACTCATATTCACCAAAATTTATGACACTGCAATCTTCTCCTATTCCACTTCTAATTCTTACATCATCCCGAACAACACTTTTATTGTTGTCTATTATTTGTTTTAAATCATCCCAATTTAGTTTTCCAACTTTCATATAAATTCTTCCTTTCTAATTTTATAAAAGTAGCACATTTTTACAACCTTAATCATATTATCTATATAAGGACTAATTTATGGTGGTGGTATTTTGAAATTTATAGGACCCTTTTTAAGAATCAATACATTAAACAAAAATAACATAAAAAATCAATTCTTCTACTTATCAAAAGAATCTTTAAAAGATATAGTTTTCGACTCCAAATGCGGGATATATATTCCCGCACGCGACTTAAAATCTAAATCTTTTTCTAAGATTGATATTAACACAATTAATTTAAATTCTCCACTTTTATGTATTTACAAAAAAGCAGATGCTAAATTAAAATCGCAAGATGGTACGTTAATTTGGAATGAAAACAAGGTAAAAAAAGAAATAACTATTAGTAGCAATGCGTTCATGACCTTATCTCTATTAGAACTTTCTGACTATTATAGTAGCTTTAAGAGCATTGATGATTCTAAATATGCTTTAAGCTCTCTGTACCTCAAGCTATGCAAGGAACAGTTAGAATTCTATGCTTCTTATCTTCGAAACAAGGATGGTCTCTTTGTTGATAAAGTGGATTTAACTGATCCTATGAATCAAGAATTTAATTTTGAAAATAAAAATGATAAATTCAAATTCTCTGATCAAGCACTCATGATGGCTGCTTACTACAAGTATTGTTCTTATGATACAGAAAAACATGAACATGAATATGAAAAATTCGCTCTGGATATCCTTGATATGTTTATTCAATATAAAGAGGAGATTTATAATGTTTCTTTTGAGGAGCTCAATAAGATATGCTTTGCTTTAAACGTATTTTACAAATACTCAGGCCTCCAAAAATGCGAAAATTTATTACTAGATTTTTCAGACTTGCTTATTGAACAATATAATAGTAAGCCATCGGCAATTATCAATGCTAAATTGGACTATTCCTGTATGCTTTTTATAAATTGTACCCTTTTATATAATAAAACTTTATTACACAAATTTAAAGCTACTAGTGATGATTTATATGAAAAGCTTACAAATTTATATGAAAGTGATAAAGGACTTTTATTAAAGGAAAATAATGATAAGGAGATAAGCTACAATTGCGATGAGCTCCTACTATATATGTATAGCCTAATCACATATTCTGATTTTAATAATATGGAAGATGATAATTCCCTGCTTCAAGATATTTTTAAACATCAAATAATAGACTCTGGTATAGTTTTAAGTTGGCCCGATGCTCCTTCCTTAGATAGTACGGAGCATTACAGAAATTTTTCATTGAAATCAGAAGATTTGCTCCAAGAAGAAGATTTTAGAATGTCTACTATAGGAACACCTGAAAGTAATGAGTTAGCTTCTATCTTCATTAAAAGCGTGGTATATAATAGGCGAAAAGATACCTTTAAACAATCTAAATCATCTTTTGATAGTAACAAAAATATGTTTATATTTTTCTTGACAATATTTTTCCGAAATCAATAATATTATGATATAGTAATTTTTTCTTATATTATGCTATAACAAAAAGTATATATTGCTGGAATGCTTTCACTTCGCAATATATACTTTTGTTAGCAAAATCTAAGAAAAATCCTAGTTCCTAATTAAAATAGAAATTTGTGAAAAATATAAAAACACAGCCTAAAATTATTATAATTTTAGGCTGTGTTTTTATATTAAAGTTGTTAATTCACTTTTTACTACTTTTACACCAGCATATAGCGCATGGCAAACAAATAATAATTCCAATTATTAAAAAGGAATAGTGATACGCATTTAACATCCAAAAAAATTCATCCATATTATATTGGCCATCCCCATTTGGAAGAAAATACATTGATGTTAACTTATGAGACATAATAGCGGAAAATAAAATTATTAAAATCCCAATAACAAACTGAAATATCTTTAAATCTTGCTTTTTATTAATTGTCTCGTCTTTAATTTCAGGTTGCTCAATTAGTTGATCTCCACAATCACTACAAACTGTATATCCTTCTCTGTATTCAATTTTACATTTGGGGCATATTAGCATATTTAATCTCCTTAAATTAATATTGAATAAAAGGATTTCTAATCATAACCTCCATTTGCTGGGTGTAACTTCTTATATTCTTCTTTGTTTATTATTATCTCTTCAATTTTCTTAAATAGTTCTCTCAATTGCATAGCCTCTTTAGTTTTAGACACATTTTCATCTTTCCAATAGATATTTTTTTCTTTGCCATATCTAAATATATGCTATTCATTTCTTCATTGGATAATATTAAATTTGTAGTTATTGATGGGTCTATTACCATATCTTTAGTATATTCTCTCTTAATAGTATTTAATCCATTTTTAGAATTTACCCCATAATTAAAAACAAAATTAAAATCCTTTGGTTTTACATCAGGCAATCCATTTTTAGTACTTGTTGAATTACATCCAAAAAATGAAAACAAGATTAAAAATAAGCATAGGAAGATTAGTTTCTTAAACAAATTTACTATAATTCCCTCCCCTTTTGGTATTACTTATATACGAAATAGAATTGCCAGAGTTATAAAATAAAGTAAATAACTATACTGTAGAACAAAGTTAAAGAGTTTTTCTCCCTAGTATAATCTTTTATTAATAGGTATATTTGTATGGAAAATCAAATTCAGAAAATCATTTGCAGTATTAATAAGTATAAGTTTTTCTTATATTATGCTAACAAAAATATAGGTTGTGTAGAATGCATTTGAACGTGCCTAAGTAATTCTTAATTTATTTTAATTGTAGATGCATAAAGAAAAATATGTGTTTGAGCGTCAGCGAGTTCATATTTTTTAGCAGATACATTTAAAATAAATTTTAGAATTACTTAGGCACGTGAAAGCATTCCAACAACCTATATTTTTGTTATAGAATAATATAAGAAAAACCTCTTAGACCCTAATTGAAATTATTTTGCCACAGTAATATCCTCTTTATAAGCATTATCAAATACTAAATTCCCACCTTTAGTAGTATAAATATCTTTAACATTTTCTTTTTTACAAATAACTGTATTAACTATGAATACAGGTATACAAGGCAAATCTTTTGCTAATATTTCTTGAGCTTGGTTATAAAGTTTTATTTTATTTGTATTATTCTTCTCAGAGACCGCACTTTCGATGATTTTATCATATTCTAAATTCTTGTAACCATAAATGTTATATCTTGAACTTGATGTCCATCTTGAAAAAAATTTATAGACATCACCATGTTCCTCATCAATTTTTGAGAATAATATATTATAATCCCGTTGCTTTAAGACTTTATTAAGATCATCTTTATCATAGCCTTTGCAAACTACCTTTACATCAAAATAATCCTTATCATCGAAATGGCCTTTAATATTTTTAGCTATTTCATCTAAGTTTTCTTTAATGTTTTTAGCTATTTCCCTTACTATCCTATCATCAAGATTTTTATTTTCATATACTATAATCAACTCTGGTTTCTTTTCATAGTTGTTGGTTTTTAAGTATTTCTTTAAATATTTTGTACCTTTATCCTTACTCGCAAACACATCGAAAATCAGTTTACTAGTATCCTCATTAACTGTGCTAGAAGTTGTATAATTTATTGCTGGAACCGCCAAATCTTTTGATATACTTTGTATAATAAACTCCTTAGATATTATTGAACTAATTGCATTTCTAAAATTGTTGTCTTGTACTAGACCATTAGTATTCGAATTAAAAGTTAAATAATACATACTCTTTGTAGGAACAGCTATAGTTTTCTTTTCCATGCTAAGAGTGTTTCCTTCGCTTATTGGTGGACTTACAAATACATCAATTTTTGAGGTATCACTAACCTCAGTAGTTTCAAAGTCTGCTAGTGTTTTTTCTTCATCCTTTATGGTTGTAAACAATATTTCCTTGCTAACAATTTCATTAGCCCTCCAATACTTTTCATTCTTTAATAGTGATATTTCTCCATCTTTATTTATCCCTTTTATAATAAATGGACCGCTATATTTGATATCATAGTAGCTATCTTGCCAGTTTCTCTTATTCATACTAGTTTCCCTTAAGGTGAAAACTGGATTACTAAGAATATTTTTAAAGTATTCATTTGGGCTATTTAGCCTTATCTCTAAAGTTAAATCATCCTTATCTACAATAGCGACTTTATCAAAGGTTACTTTTCCCATTCTAAAATCCTTGGCTCCATATATACAATATAATTGTTCTGCAAAAACATTTTTCTCTTCCAATAAAATATCGTGAAAAAGCCTTACAAAATCTCTAGCTTTTATCTCCTCTCCATCACTAAAATGCATATTATCTCTTAACTTAAATGTATACCCTATTTTATCCTTTGAAATTTCAAAACTTTCTGCCATAGCAGGTACTATTTGTCCATATTTATCTTCTCTTACTAACCCTTCAAACAAAGCTAGTAACAAATCCTTTTCTCTCACATTATCACTGTTTAGCATTAACAAATCTGAAGGCAATCCTCCCAAGTTATAAACTAAATATTTTCTAGAAGTTGTAGGCTTTACTTTCTTCTCAACACATCCACTAGTTAACATCATCATAAAAATCAATATTATACATAATATTTTTTTCATAATTCACCTCCAATAAGGTCTTCTTAGAAGTATTAACCTTTCATCTATGAAGTAATCAAATTTACAATAAAAATATTGACTACTCCCTAAATTCATAAGTTTCATACTTTCTTATTGTGTTAGCTTTTTGCACTATAATTATGATATAATATTTATATGTTTACATAATTTACTTATTTAAAAGGTATATAGGGGGAATTTTTATGCTAATCTTAACTATTCAAATAATTGCTATATGCGCCATGTTAACCTTTATGTTTATTGGAATATGGGGTTTTATTTTATTAATTAAAATATATGGCCAGTTAAGATATAAAAATTATTTAATGGAGAAACTTATACAAACCACCTCTAAATTATCTTTAACCTATGGAAACATAGCGCATCCTAAAGAGGATGTTAAAATTGAAGATACTATTAAATCCACTGAAAAAGAAACATTGGAATCCTAACATAAAAAAGACGTCATATGGCGTCTTTTTCTTTATCCGCAACTAAAGCTAATGCTTGTTTTGTGGGGATCATATCTAAACCGGCAAAACCGAGATAATATAACCACCGACAATTAAGCTTATAAGATTTGCGATAAAAACATAAATTAAGATACGGCTCTTTTTATGCTCCTCAATGAAAATGGGAAACGCAATCATTTCAGCCGCAAATACAAAAACCTCTCCTATAATTAAGCTGAAAATCAAATAGCTTGGCATTAGCGAAGCTCTGCTATTCAAAAAAATATTCAATACACCCTGCGTAACAAGGTTTATTGCAAGAAACACAACCCAACTTCTCTTTTGTCTAAATCTAAAGATCAAAAAAATAATACCTTCAAGCAAAAGCGTAAGCAGTAAACGTATTGACACCAAGAGCACCGAGCGAAATGGATATTTCCCGGGCGTAAACTTCCTATTGGATACGTCCAAGGTAAACACGTTATTATACCCCTGCAAGGGTTCACCAAGCGTACATTCAAAGCTCTCCCCCTTTGTGGTGACCTTGAATGTATACACACCACTGGCCTGCATATCTCTCGAATAAAAAGCATAATATCCTTCCCATGCAACCCGTCGAACCCTCGCTTTTGGTTGGTTTTCATTGGATACTAATACAATTGAAAGGTCATCTGGCGGATTGTTAATGAGTATAACCAATGATGGCGGTTCCGCAGAATTTGCCGAGGCTTTTGTAGGAATGATTGAAATCATCACCATACATAACACCATAACCAATAGCAAGCGTTTACCAGTCTTGTTCATATTATAACCCCCTACTAAATAATCTTTATTTATATTATTTTAGAATTGTGTACAGCATATAATATACTAATTATAACATAAATTTTAAATATTAGAATTTAAATACAGCTTATTTAATTATGTGCACATAAAAAATATCATGTGATTTTTTTACGAAATCACATGATATTTAATGTATTTTTTTCTATTTTAACATATTTACTAATTCCTCTTCAGATATAACTGCAATTCCGAGTTTTTGAGCTTTTGTAAGCTTACTTCCAGCATTCTCTCCTGCTAATACGTAACTGGTTTTACTTGAAACAGAACCCGATACTTTTCCTCCATGATTCTCTATCATCACTGTAGCTTCCTCTCGCCCCATAGAAGTCAGTGTTCCAGTTACAACGAAGGTTAATCCGTCAAACAGACTACCGACCTTACTCGCTCCCTCTACAGCCATATTAACGCCATACTCTTTTAATCTATCTATTATTTCTCGATTTTTATTATCTTCGAAAAATTTCAGTATACACAAGGCACTTATTTCACCTATATCCGAAACGTTTTGCAAATCTTCTAAAGACGTATTTTTCAAATCTTCAATAGATTTGTAATGCTTCATTATACTTTTTGCTGCTACCTTTCCAATATTAGGGATCCCGAGGCCTGTAAGCAGTCTTTGTGCTTCATTACTCTTTGACTTGTCTATAGCTTCTAGTAACTTATCTGTATTCTTTTCTTTTCCTATTATCCCTTGCTCAATTAGTTCCTCGCGATAGTTAAATAACGAATATATATCCGCAATATCTTTGATATACTCCATACGAATAAGTTCCTTAATATACGCCGTGCCAAACCCTTTTATATCCATAGCATTCCGACCAACAAAATTAATAATGTGTCTTTCTAATTGCGCCAAACAATTAGGATTTATACATTTGATGTCAGCAGTATCTTTTTCACGTACAGTAGGTGCTGCACATACCGGACAAATGCTAGGAAGCTTAAATCTATTTAATTCGCCAGTGCGTTTTTCTTTCACTACCGACTTAATCTTTGGGATAATCTCTCCTGATTTGTATACAACAATTACATCTCCGATCCTTATATCTAAATCATCGATAAAATCTTGGTTGTGCAGGATTGCTCTAGATACAGACGTTCCGCATAAACGAATGGGCTCAAATATTGCTGTAGGAGTAATTCTACCGGTTCTTCCTACTGATACTTCAATATCGATTAACTTTGTTTCTTTTTCTTCTGGAGGAAATTTATAAGCTATAGCCCATTTCGGAACCTTTGAAGTATTTCCAAGCTCTTTTCTAGCCTCCAAATTATTAATTTTAATAACAACTCCGTCTATATCGTATCCTAGGCTGCCTCTTCCTTCTCCGATAGCCTGGATAGCATTCCACACCTCATCGGCTGTCTTACATTTCACATAATTCTCAATGACTTTTATCCCTTGCTTTTTTAACCATTCATAGCTTTCCGTATGTGTTTCAAATTCAATTCCTTTGATATCTTGAACGTTAAAAACAAATAGAGATAATTCTCTTTCCTTTGTTATTTTACTATCTAACTGTCTGAGTGTTCCTGCAGCGCAGTTCCTTGGATTTGCAAATATCTTTTTTTCGAGTAGCTCTTGCTTCTCATTAACCTTGTCAAAGGCAGCACTTGACATATATACTTCACCACGAAGCTCTAGGTATGGAACTGAATCTTTAAGTTTCCGTACAACATCCTTAATTACTTTAGCATTTTCAGTGACATCCTCACCTTGAATGATTCCATCACCACGAGTCACAGCTACCGTTAATTCACCCTCTACATACCGCAGTGACATTGACAACCCATCTATTTTGAGTTCAACAACAAAGGTTGGGTCCTCCAGTTCTTCAATCATTTTATTTACATAAGCATAGACATCTTCTTTTGTAAACACGTCTTGCAAACTTAGCATTGGGACATTATGCTTTACTAATACTCCAGCTTTTCTTTTAGCATTTCCACCTACTGTTTGAGTTGGGGAATCTAATGTAATAAGTTCTGGATGCTTCTTCTCTATATCTTTAAGCGTAAGCATTAATTGATCATATTCATAATCTGATATTTCTGCATTATCTTCATTGTAATATCTATCACTATGGTATTTAATAATCTTTTTAATTCCGTTAATTCTATCTTCTAGATTCATCATATTATTATCCTTACTAATATCCATAAAATCTACACCCTTTCCCACAAAATATAAACCTTACTACTGCGTATCCCAAATAAAATAACTAGCATACTCACTAGTTATTTTATGGGACATGTTCTATAACATTTCTATAGGTGCTTTATCTAATACCAATTTTTTTATCCCCATATTATCAAAGGCTATTGAAATTAGGGTGTCACCGTTTGAATTTGAAATTGACACAATGGTTCCTATTCCAAATTTACCATGTTTAACTTTTCTACCTACTGTAGCTTCACTCTTTATACTTTGCTGTCTTATATTGCTACCTTGACCCGTAACTGATAGGTAATCTTGCGTGGTGGCAGAACTCTCTGCACCATTTGAACTCATGAGTCCATGAGGGTTAAACTTTTGTGGTGCTTTAGTGTTATTTCTTTTCAAGACTTGCACAGTCCTATTTTTATTTCCCCCAATAATTTCTTTTAAGTCTGGAGAGATTTCACTGATAAAATCAGAAGGTGCATAACCTACAGTTCTTCCAAACACCATTCTACTCTCTGCAGAAGTTATATAAAGCTTCTCTTCTGCCCTTGTTATAGCAACATAGCATAGACGTCTAGATTCTTCCATTTCAGTAAAATCATTAAAGGAAGACATACCTGGGAATATCCCATTTTCCATGCCAACCATGAATACCACTGGAAACTCTAGCCCCTTTGCACTATGTACCGTCATCATTGCTGCAGTATCTACAACTTCCTCTGGATTCTCAGAATTCTCTGAACTTGAACCTAAACTAACTCCTTCTAAGAAGGCTAATAGTGATTTGTCCTCTGAAGTTCTTTCAAATTCTACAGCATCTGATACTAATTCCTTTATATTTTCTACCCTGCTTTCATCCTCAGGTTCCTTAGATGTTTCTAATTGCTTTAAATAACCTGTTTCGCTCAAAATAGACTTAATTAAATCCGCTACAGTGACCTCTTCTTTTTTAGCCATAAAACTATTCATAAGGCTAACAAACTTATTTATAGATGATGTATTTCTAGTGGTAAGCGATGGTATAAACTCTACATCTAGAATAGCACTATACAAACATTGATCTATATCAGTTGCAAAGTCTTGAATCTTTTGAATAGTTGCATCACCTATATTTCTCTTAGGTACATTTATAATCCTTTTTAATGCAATATCGTCAAGAGGATTATTCATAAGCTTTAAATAGGCCATTATATCCTTTATTTCTTTTCTATCATAGAACTTTAATCCTCCTACTATTCTATAGGGAATTAAGGTTTTCCTGAAGCTTTCCTCAAAAATACGGGATTGGGAATTCATCCTATATAAAATTGCAAAATCCTTAAAGCTCTTATTTTCCTCTTGCATAATTGACTTAATCTGACTTGCTACAAAATTTGCCTCATCTCTATCTGAAAAGGCTCTATATAAATTGATTTTATCTCCACTTTCTTTTTCAGTTCTTAGTGCCTTATCTTTTCTTTGAGAATTATTTTTTATAACATCATTAGCTGCTGTAAGTATATTTCCATAAGACCTATAATTTTGTTCAAGCTTAACCACTTTTGCTCTTGGATAATCTTTTTCAAAATCTAAAATATTAGTGACATCAGCACCCCTCCATGCGTAGATGCATTGGTCATCATCTCCAACAACGCATATGTTCTCCCTCTCATCTACTAAAAGCTTTATAAGCATGTATTGTGCCTTATTTGTATCCTGATATTCATCTACCATAATATATCTAAACTTATTATGGTAAAAGTCTAAAACATCCTTATTATTTTTAAGTAGTTCCACAGCTTTAAAAATCAAATCATCGAAATCTAGAGCATTATTGCCCTTTAGTTTTTTTTGATAAAGAACATATATATCAGCAATTTTATTCAATCTAAAATCACTTTCATTTTCTCTTTTGTATTCTTTAGCAGAAATTAATTCGTTTTTAGCATTTGATATTTTATTTAGAATTTCTGAATCGGTTAAATCTTTTTCATTTATTTGAAGTTCCTTCATACACTGCTTTATCAAACTTTTTTGATCATAGCTATCATAAATAGTAAAGTTCTTATTATATCCTAGTTTATCTATTTCCCGTCTTAAGATTCTAACACAACTAGAGTGGAAGGTAGAAATCCACATATTATCTGCTATATTACCTACAAGTGTACGCACTCTATCCTTCATTTCACCAGCTGCTTTATTAGTGAAGGTTATGGCTAAAATTTGTGAGGGATATATATTTAAATCTTGAATCATATGGGCAATTCTATAAGTTAAAACTCTAGTTTTTCCAGAGCCTGCACCAGCCAATATGAGTAGTGGACCATCCACTGTTATTGCAGCCTCGCACTGCTCTTTGTTTAACAAACTTTTCAAATCCATAAAAACACTCCTTATATATTAGATTAATACTAGATATCATCTAGCATTACTTATATTTCGCTCAATGCACATTTATATAAATAACAAGTGAATATACTCTTTATTTAAATGTACCAAACACATCTATAATTATATCACACTGCGTGTAAACTTAAACAATTTTAAAAATAGAGACGGTTAATTTATGTTTACTCCAACCTTAGTTATACGAGTAAATATATGTTAACCGTCTCTTTTTATCAAAGTCTGTGTGGCTCATGAAGATAAATATACTTATTTTTTTAATTTCAGTCGTTCTAATATAAGTTTATATCCATCACTACCATAGTTTAATGCTCTATTGATTCTACTTATTGTGGCAGTGCTGGCCCCTGTAGTACTAGCTATATCCAAATAGGTCCTTTTTTCTGCTAACATTTTTGCTACTTGAAGTCTTTGCTCAAATGCTTGAATTTCATTTATAGTGCATATATCCTCAAAAAATCTATAGCACTCTTCCTTATTTTGCAGACCTAAAATACCATCAAAAAGAAAATCCATATCTTTACTTTCCAATTTAGAACTATATTCACTCATCATCCTTCACCTCTAATAATCATTGATTACTTTAGTCAATTTTAACATTTATATTATATTTATACTATTAAAATTTTAAAATTCACGAAAATTACGTACCATATAGTATTTTACCTTATCAAAGTAATTTTATAATTTCCATGAAATAAAAAAATGCAGTTTATCAAAAAATATTTAAATAAACTGCTACAAGACAAAATATTTATTTGAATGTTCCTAACTGTGATTTACATAATTATATTATTTAACTACATTTAACATAACAGTAATTACAATAAAAACAGCTGCTGAGACTGCTGTAATTCGTGCCAAAACTGATTCTGCAGTTTTTGTTTTATTTTTAGCAAAAAAAGTATCTGAACTCCCTGCTATAAGACCACTTAATCCATTTGATTTACTAGGTTGCATCATAACTGTAACAATTATAACTATTGAAGTTATAACCTGTAAAACTACTAGAAGACTATGCATGTGAACACCCCCCTATTCATTGAATACATGATTATATTAGTTTATTCTAACACAATTTCATTTAAATATCCACATAAATGTAAGAGCATAGCCTATATAGACTATACTCTTATTTAATGTTAATTATTTTTTAATGTTATAGAATGCTTTTAGTCCTCTGTACTCAGCCATTTCTTCTAGTTCTTCCTCTATTCTTAATAGCTGATTGTATTTAGCAACTCTTTCAGTTCTAGCTGGAGCACCAGTTTTAATTTGTCCTGCATTCACAGCTACAACAAGGTCAGCTATAAAGGAATCCTCAGTTTCTCCTGATCTATGAGAAACTACTGCAGTAAATCCTGCTCTTTCAGCCATTTCTATAGCATTTAATGTTTCAGTGAGTGTTCCTATTTGGTTTAATTTTATAAGAATTGAATTTGTAACTTTTCTTTCAATTCCCATTTTCAATCTATCAGTGTTAGTTACAAATAAGTCGTCTCCAACTAATTGAATTTTATCTCCTAATTTATCAGTTAAATATTTCCAACCTTCCCAATCTTCTTCTGCCATACCATCTTCGATAGAGATAATTGGATATTTATTAACGAGTTCTACATAGTAGTCAGCCATTTGCTCTGGAGTTAATATTCTTCCTTCTGAAGCTAAGTTGTATGTTCCATCTTCAAAGAATTCAGAAGCTGCTGGGTCAAGAGCTATATATATATCTTTTCCTGGAACAAATCCAGCTTTTTCTATAGCTTCAATTATAATCTTTATAGCTTCTTCATTTGATGATAAGTCTGGAGCAAATCCACCTTCATCACCAACAGCAGTAGCTAGTCCCTTAGATTTTAATAATGCTTTTAATGCATGATAAACTTCTGCGCTCATTCTTAGTGCTTCGCTGAAAGAAGTTGCTCCAACTGGCATAATCATAAACTCTTGTAAGTCTACATTATTATCAGCATGGCTTCCACCATTTATAATGTTCATCATTGGAACTGGTAAAACCTTAGCGTTTACTCCGCCAATATATTGATATAATCCAAGGCCTAATGATTCAGCCGCTGCTCTAGCACAAGCTAGTGATACTCCAAGAGTTGCATTAGCACCTAGTTTACTCTTATTGTGTGTTCCATCAAGAGCTATCATTGCTTTATCTATAGCTACTTGATCATATACATTCATTCCAACTATTTCCTCAGCTATTAGTTCATTTACATTTTCAACAGCTTTTAAAACGCCTTTTCCGTTATATATATTTTTGTCTCCATCTCTAAGTTCTACGGCTTCAAATATACCAGTAGATGCACCTGATGGCACTGCTGCTCTTGCTATTGTTCCATCTTCTAGTGTAACTTCAACCTCGATAGTCGGAAATGCTCTTGAATCCAAAATTTGTCTTGCGTAAACATCAATAATTTCAATATAGTTTTTCATTATTATTACCTCCAAATTTTTTTTCTATTTTATTATCTCCTAAGTTAAATTAAGATAATCCTATAAGTTAAAGAAACTTAAATCTACCTTAGGTAATATAATAATTCCATTTAGTTTTCTTTTAATTAAATAATCACCTTCAGTGCTTTAATCTTAAAGTGTGATTAAAGATTTTCCTGTCATTTCCTCAGGGGTTTCCAGACCCATAACTGAAAGCATAGTAGGGGCAATATCTGCCAATATTCCACTTTCTTTTAGCTCCACGCGATGATTTGAAACACAAGTAAACGGAACTAAATTTGTAGTATGTGCTGTCATAGGTTTTCCTGTAGAGAAGTCAATCATTTGCTCAGAGTTTCCATGATCTGCAGTTATAAATATAGTACCATTTTTATCTAGAACATTCTCAACAATTTTTCCAAGACATATATCCACTGCTTCTATGGCCTTTTTAGCAGCTTCAAAATCTCCTGTATGCCCTACCATATCTGGATTAGCAAAGTTAAGTATAATCATATCATACTCGTTTGTATCAAGTCTTTTTAATAATTCCTCAGTAACCTCATATGCACTCATTTCAGGCTTTAAATCATAGGTAGCTACTTTAGGCGATGGAATAAGTGCTCTATCTTCATTATCATTTGGAGCTTCCACCCCTCCATTAAAGAAGAATGTAACATGAGCATATTTTTCAGTTTCAGCTATTCGGAGCTGTTTTTTGCCCATTTTACTAACATATTCTCCAAGGGTATTTGTAAAACTTTCTGATGTGTATGCCACATCCACATTTTCTAGGGACATATCATATTGAGTAGTACATACATAGTTCAAATTTAATGCTTCTCTTTCAAAGCCAAGGAATACTTTGTCATTTATCGCTCTAGTAATTTCACGAGCTCTGTCTGGTCTAAAATTAAAGAATATCACACTATCATTATTTTTGATAGCAGATACTGGCTTATTATTCTCCATTATAACCGTTGGAAGAACAAATTCATCTGTCTTATTATCATGGAAAGCACGGTTAACTGCTTCTATTGCTGATGTATTTTCTTCGCCTTTAGACAAAACCATAGCATCATATGCAAGCTTTACTCTTTCCCATCTCATATCTCTATCCATAGCATAATATCTACCACTAACAGTAGCAATTTTTCCTAGACCAATTTCATTCATATATTGTTCTAAATCTGCTATGTATTCTAACGCTGAACCTGGTTGAACATCCCTACCGTCTAAGAAAGCATGCACATAAACCTTTTTAGCGCCTTTATCCTTCGCAAGTTTTAATAGTGCCTTTAAATGATTGATATGGGAGTGAACTCCTCCATCAGATAATAATCCTAAAAGATGTATTGAAGAATCTGCCTCAATAGCTTTATCTATGGCATTATTAAAAGCTGGATTTTTAAAGAAGTTCCCTTCCTTAATTTCTTTTGTTATTCTTGTAAGTTCTTGGTATATAATTCTACCAGAGCCTATATTTAGATGGCCTACCTCTGAGTTTCCCATTTGCCCCTCTGGTAGTCCTACCTCCAGGCCACTTGCCATAAGTTTTGTAGTTGGATATTTCTCGAATATTGCGTCATAGTTTGGTTTATTTGCAGATACTACTGCATTTCCATCTAAATTATCTGATAATCCAAACCCATCTAGAATCATTAACATTACTGGTTTCTTTGGCATTTTTGTTCCTCCCACCCGCTCTTTTTCTCTAACATATATATCTATTTATCTAAATTCTAATAGTTTACTATTCCTGCAAAGTCTTCTGCTTTAAGACTAGCTCCTCCAATTAACCCACCATCTATATCTGATTTACCCATCTGTTCACTTATAGTTGAAGGTTTAACTGAACCACCATATTGAATTCTAAGCTTATTTGAAACATCAGATCCAAACATGGCTCCAACAGTTTTTCTTATAAATCCAATTGTCTCATTAGCCTCATCCGCAGTTGCAGTTTTTCCTGTTCCTATTGCCCATATTGGTTCATAAGCTATAACCAATCTTTCCACTTGCTCTTTTGTAAGTCCTGCTAAATCTATTTTTATTTGATTATCTAAGACTTTTTCTGTAATATTTGATTCTCTTTGTGCAAGAGTTTCTCCCATGCAAAGTATAGGAGAAATACTATGATTATAAGCAGCTTTAAGCTTTTTGTTTACAGTTTCATCTGTCTCATTGAAATACTGTCTTCTCTCACTATGGCCAATTATAACATATTCAACACCCATATCTTTTAACATTCCTGGTGAAACTTCACCTGTAAAAGCACCATTTTCTTCAAAATGCATGTTTTGAGCTCCTACTTTTATATTTGATCCCTTAGCTGCTTTTATTACTGCATCTAAACATAAAAATGTAGGGCAAACTACAACTTCACATTGTGCATCTTTAACCAAAGGCTTTATTTTCTCAATTAAACTTACAGCTTCAGATACAGTTTTATTCATCTTCCAATTACCTGCAATTATACCTTTTCTCATTGTAAAACCCTCCTAATTGTTGTTTTGTGGTAGATGTGAACTATTAATTGTTATCTCCCTCATTTGTCTTTAGAGTGATTACTTTGAGGGGGACAACAGCTAATATTTATTACTTTAACATAACAAAATTTATTTAATTATTTATTTGTAAGCGCTTCGATCCCTGGTAACAATTTACCCTCTAAAAATTCAAGTGATGCTCCACCACCTGTAGATATGTGAGTCATTTTGTCTCCAAATCCTAATTGGTTAACTGCTGCTGCACTATCTCCACCACCTATTACAGTAGTTCCATCGACTTTTGACATAGCCTCAGCTACCGCTATAGTTCCCTTTGCAAAACTTGCAAATTCGAATACTCCCATTGGTCCGTTCCAAATAATAGTTTTTGCTATGCTTATAGCACCTTTGTAAATATCACAAGTCTTAGGTCCAATATCAAGTCCCATATATCCATCTGGAATATTTTGATTATCAGTAACTACCGGCTTTGCCTCAGCTGAAAATCTATCCGCAACAATGTGATCCACTGGTAATAAGAATTTAACTCCCTTCGACTCCGCTCTTTGCATCATATCTTTAGCATATTCTACTTTATCTTCCTCAACGAGTGAACTCCCTATAGAATAACCACCAGCTTTTAAGAAAGTGTAAGCCATTCCTCCACCAATTATTAAAGTATCTACCTTTTCAAGCAAATTAGCAATAACATCTATTTTATCCGAAACCTTAGCTCCACCTAAAATTGCTACAAAAGGTCTAACTGGTTGATCTACTGCTTCTCCTAAGAATTTCAATTCCTTTTGAATTAAGTATCCACATACTGAAGTTTCAATAAACTGCGTTACCCCAACTGTAGAGCAATGAGCTCTATGAGCTGTTCCAAAGGCATCATTTACAAATATATCTGCAAGGGATGCGAGTTCTTTTGAAAAGTTCTCACTGTTTTTAGTTTCTTCTTTTCTATATCTTGTATTTTCTAATAACAAAACATCTCCGTCTTTCATTTTTGCTACGGCGAATTTTACATTATCACTAACTACATTTGGATCTGCTGCAAAAACTACTTCTTTTCCTAACATTTCACTTAATCTCTTAGCAACTGGTGCTAGTGAAAGTTCCGGTCTTGGCTCTCCACTTGGTTTTCCAAGGTGTGAGCATAAAATAACCTTTGCTCCATTTTTAACTAAGTAATTTATTGTAGGCATTGCGCCGGAGAGCCTATTTATATCTGTAATTACGCCCTCACTTAATGGAACATTAAAATCACATCTAACTAAAACCTTTTTACCTTTAACCTCAATATCTTCTATGGTTTTTTTATTAAATTTCATACACATTCTCCTCTCATATTGTTTATTATTAAACTGTGGTAACCTACAATGATTATTGTTAGTCTAAATTTAACATCATATTCTTATATAATTAAAAAGGCCTGATTTTATAGATTAACTATAAAACCAAACCTTAATATTATACTTACTGTTTGCCTACAGTTAGATTATAGTTTGCTAACAGTTTTATAGTAAAATTAATTCTTATAGTCTGTCTGCAACATATTTAGTTAAGTCTGCAAGTCTATTTGAATAACCCCATTCATTATCATACCAAGCTACAACTTTAACCATGTTATCACCAATAACCATAGTTGATGGTGCATCGATTATAGAAGATCTTTCGTCTCCTCTAAAATCAATTGAAACTAATGGTTCTTCGCAGAATCCAAGAATTCCTTTCATTGTAGTTTCAGAAGCCACTTTAAATGCTGCATTTACTTGTTCTACAGTAACATTTTTTGAAAGTTCACATACTAAATCTGTACATGAAACTGTTGGAGTTGGAACTCTTAATGAGAATCCGTTTAATTTTCCTTTTAATTGTGGTAGCACGAGTGCTACAGCTTTTGCAGCTCCAGTAGTAGTTGGAATCATTGATTCACAAGCAGCTCTTGCACGTCTCATATCGCTATGTGGAGCATCTAGTAATCTTTGATCTCCAGTATATGAATGAATTGTAGTCATTAAACCTTTAACTATTCCAAATTCTTGATCTAAAACTTTAGCAAATGGTGCTAAACAGTTTGTTGTACATGAAGCATTTGATATTATATTATGTTTTGCTGCATCGTATTTTTCTTCGTTAACTCCCAGTACTATTGTTATATCTTCATTTTTTGCTGGTGCAGATATAAGAACTTTTTTAACACTTCCACCTAAATGTGCATTTGCTTTAGTAGCATCTGTAAAGAATCCTGTAGATTCTATTATTATTTCTGCTCCAAGTGAATTCCAATCTATGTTTTTTGGATCTCTTTCAGCAAATATTTTAATTTCACTTCCATTAACAACTATTGAACTTTCTTTAGCTTCTACAGTTCCGTTAAATTTTCCATAAAGTGAATCATATTTTAAAAGATGAGCAAGTGTTGCAGCATCTGTTAAGTCATTGATTCCTACTACCTGTAATTCTGTAGCATAGTTTGCCACTAGTGCTTTAAATACATTTCTTCCTATTCTACCAAATCCATTTATTCCTACTTTTATCATTTGACAAAACCTCCTAAATTTTTATAAAATAATTATATGTAAATATATAATTTTTTCTTTTACAGAATCATTATATAGTTTACTCTTTTTTCTCCAGAATATTTATAATTTCCTTTGCAGCCGCTTCATCAATTATTAAAACAGTGCTTGAACGATTGATTTCAGTTGCTATAATGGCTCTAGCTTTATTCTTTCCAGCTGCTACTGCAATTAGGGTTTTAATATTTAAGACATCTTCATTTTTCACCCCAATAGTAGGTGTAGAATGAACTATTTTTCCTAATTCATTATAATAATGACCAAACGTCTCTCCTACAGCGCCTAATTCTTCTAGGTCCCTTATATCCTCTTCGGATAGACCTCTTTTCCTAGCCATGTCTGTAGCGATTCCTATTCCATAAATAAGAACTTCGGCACTTCTGATTTTTTCAATTATGTTTTTTATTTCTTTTTCATTTAATATAGTTTCAAGTGCTGCATTGCTCAAATTATCAGGTGCATGAAGTAATTCATAATTACCACCAATTTTATCTGCAAGTCTTGCCACTAACGTATTAGCTTGAATTTCTACATTTCTTGCCATACCGCCTCTAGCTGGAAGCACTAAAATATTGCTGTGTTTATTGTTTTTAGTAAAACCCTCTACAACTTGTTTAACTGTTGATCCACCTGTTAATGCAATTATACTATTATCTTTAATAATATCCATGGCGAAACTCGCAGCTACCTTTCCAAGTTCTTTAAGTACACTTTTATCAATGTCTACATCTCCAGGAACAACTATAACTTGTTGAAGCTTTAAATACTTCTCAATAAACTTCTCAATTTTAGATAAGCCTTTAATTTCATGAATAAACCCTTTTAGCTTTTCTATAATTTCTTCTCCATCAGCTGTTATAAACATACCTGATGCATTAACCTCAATTAAATTCTGAGATTTCAAAAAGTTTATTTCATTTCTTACTATTCTTTCGCTTATATTCATGTCATTCGCCAAAATTCTTCGTCCTATAGGCCCATCATAATATATCACTCTTAGTATATCATACCTTTTTTGGAGAAGTTCTATAAGTTCTGGCACTACCTTTTGTTGTAATTTTAATATATTCTGCAATTGAACACCTCTCTGGACTATTTAAGTCCCAGCACATATTTTTTGTTCCCACTTACATTATAGATGAAATACTAACTTTTTTAAATTAGTATTTGAAAAAAAAATGTTAACATTGTGTTAACAAGACATTTAAAAATAATATATCACTTAAAACCTTTTACGTTTACTAGAACTCTTAATCCCAAGTTCTTCTCTATATTTTGCTACAGTTCTCCTTGAAATATTCATCCCTTCAATATTTAATCGATTACAAATAATTTGGTCTGATAATGGTTTCTTTTGCTCTTCCTTTTCCACCATTTCCTTAATAGCGCTCTTAATATTAATTGTAGATATATCCTCTCCACCCATAACTGCGGCAATTCCATTAGTGAATAAATCCTTTATTTTAATGACTTTACCAGTATTCACTGAAACATATTTTTCTCTAATCGCACGACTTATAGTGGATTCATGCATTTCTAAATTGTTAGCAATTTTCTTAAGTGTCATTGGTTTTAAGTATTGGCTGCCGTTATCGAAATATTCCCTTTGAACTACCAAAATCTCTTCCAAAACTCTATATACAGTGTTCTTCCTTTGTTCAATACTTTTAATAAGAAACATTGCGCTATTAATTTTTTCTTTTACGTATTCTACCGCGTCTAGGTCTTTCCCATTTTCAATAATTTCCTTATACAAGGGATTTATATTCAATTTAGGGAGCATATCTTCGTTCATAGAAATAAAATATTGATCATTAATTTTATTAATGTAGGCATCAGGTACAATATATTTTACTGTCTCACCAGTATAAAATCCTCTTGAGGGCTTAGGTTCTAAATCTTTTATTATGTCTACATATTTTTGAACATGCGGAATTGTAATTTTAAGTTCTTTAGCTATAAGATTATATTTATTTTCCGCCAATAATTCTAAATAATCTTCAATAATTTTATAGATATTTTCATCCTTATTGCCCAGGCTATATAATTGAATTTTTAAACATTCTTTTAGGTCCCTAGCTCCTATTCCTTGCGGGTCTAAGGATTGGAGAATTTTAAGTGCTGTTTCAGCTATTTCATCGGATATTGTAAGTTCCTTGCATATGTCAGATAATTTTACAGATAAATATCCTTTAGTGTCTAAGTTTTCCACCATGTATTTACATATGTCCAGGATTTCAGGTTTTTCAGTCACTACACCTATTTGCTCCATAAGATAATCCTTAAGAGATTTTTCCTGCGCAATATAATAAAAAGGTGAGACTTCTTCACTTTCAGACTTTGCACTGTGATTTTTTACTTTATAATCATCTTTTTCAAGGTATTTAATTATTTCTTTATACTCATTTGTTTCACTACTAGTATTTTTGGGGTTTTGTAAATCTTTTTCCTCAAGCACCGGATTTTCTTGCATCTCTTTATTTACATATTGGCCCAGCTCGTATGCGGACATTTGAAGAAGCTTAACAGACATCTGCATTTCTTGCGTCATTATTAATTTCTGTTCTTGGATCAAATTCAAACCAAAATTAATGTTCATTTATCCATCACCTCATCTAAGTCACATTATAAATATTATAGCATAGCATCGAATATAAATATAGATTATGTCTTAAGACACCTTCTAATAAAATAAAAAACCTCAGCAGGTGCTGAAGTTTTTTATTTTTAAAATATCACCTTGATCCTTTATCATAGGGCTTACCACTAGCCAAAGGTCCTGTGGTTTTTCCAACGAACCCTGCAAGTGCAAGCATAGTAAGTACATACGGAATAGCAGTGTATACTTCTGAAGGTAAATTCCAGCTAAGTCCTTGTGCAAAAATATTAAATGCAAGACCAAAAGCAAATAATAAACTAGCACCAAAGGCTCCAATAGGCTTCCAATTACCGAAAATAACAGCAGCCAAGGCAATAAATCCACGTCCTTCAACCATTCCTTCTCTGTAAAGTGGAGTTATTCCAAGGGATAAAGCTGCTCCGCCAAGTCCCGCAAGCATTCCGGATAAAATAACACATAAATATCTTATTTTATAAACATTTATTCCTAGTGTATCAGCAGCCTTTGGATGCTCCCCTACAGCTCTAATTCTTAATCCTAAAGGTGTTTTATATAATACAAAATGTGACACAAATACTAGAATAACTGCTAATATAACAAACCAGTTTAACTGGCTTACGAATTTACCTAATATTGGTATGTTATTAATCCAATCCGGTATATTATAGGAAAGCCCTGTTACTATATCTGTTTGACCACCTTTACCATCAAATAGCTTAAATATTAAGAAACTAGCAAGGGCCGTGGCAAAAAGATTTATCGCCGTACCTGAAATTACTTGATCGGCACGCAAATGTATACTAAGTACAGCATGTATCAACCCTAAAACTCCACCAGCTACTACGCCAAAGAGTATTCCCACTAGAGGGCTTCCAGTAAGATAGCTTCCATATACCGCAAAGAAAGCTCCTATTACCATCATACCTTCAAGGCCTATATTAACTACACCTGATTTTTCAGAAAATATACCGCCAAGTGCTGCAAAAATTAGAGGCGTTGCTATTCTTAAAGTTTGCGCGAGCAAATTAATTAAAATAACACTACTCAATTGTAATCGCCTCCTTCTTTTTCTTTTCCGAGAAGTATTTAACAATATAATCTGTAGCTACAAATATAATAATTATAGCTTGAATTAAATAAACTATGTCTTTTGGTATCCCGTTCAATTGAAGAGTTCTAGCACTGCTATTTAAAGTTCCGAATAATAGTGCTGATGCTATACACCCAATTGGATTACTCTTGGCAAGTAAGGCAACTGCTATACCATCAAAGCCAAAAGAGGGAAGTGCCATAAAATCTTTTACATTATGAAGAACACCCGCAACCTGGGTTGCCCCACCAACTCCTGCTATTGCACCAGAAATAACCATAGCTAGTACAGTATTTTTTGCTACATTGATTCCACCATATTCCGCAGCATGTGGATTTATACCAACTGCTCTTATTTCATAACCCACAGTGGTTTTCCATAATAACCAGAATATAAAAATTGCTACTGCTATGGCAAGGAATACACTAATATTAGCTCCACTACCGGTCACAAACCTAGGAAGCTTCGCACTCTCTTGTATAGTTGCAGTACTAGCTTTTCCTGGAACTCCAAAGCTAGTTCTTAATATAAGAAAATTAGCTAGTGCCATAGATATATAATTCATCATAATTGTATTAATAACTTCATGAGTACCTACTTTAGCCTTTAAATACCCCGGGATAGCTCCCCATAAGCCGCCGGCTACAAGCCCTGCAAAAATAATCAAAACTACATGAATTACTGGATTTAACCCTGGAATAGTTCCTACAAAAGCTGCTGCTAGCATTCCAAGTATAAATTGACCAGCAACCCCTATATTAAATAGTCCACATTTAAATGCCACTGCATTTGCAACTCCTGTAAATATTAATGGAGTAACTTCTGAAATAGTAACAAAGGTTACTCTCTCATTGCCAAATCCGCCTTTATATATTAGGCCGAATAAATCACCCAGAGCTGAAAAATATTGTAATATAGAATATCCTTTTGCCCACATTACAAAGAATACAGCAACAAATACGGAAACAATTATAGAAAACAGTGGAAACGCAAGTGATTTAAGGGCATTCTTTGCTGTAGTAACAATTTTACTATCTTTATTTTTAGCTTTATTTTTACCTTTATTCATTATTTTTAACTCCTTCCGGTGTTTCAGAAAGTGTACCACCAGCCATAAGTATACCAAGTTTTTTCTCTGTGGCATCTGCTCTATCAAGTATATCAACTATTCTACCATCATACATTACAGCTATTCTATCTGATAATGATAGTATTTCATCAAGCTCTAAGGATACGAGTAGAACTGCCTTACCCTTATCACGTTCTCCCACCAGTCTTTTGTGAATATATTCAATTGCTCCAACGTCAAGGCCTCTTGTAGGTTGTGCCGCTATTAATAACTCTGGATCTTTTGATATCTCTCTAGCTGCTATAAGTTTTTGCTGATTACCACCTGATAGTGACTCAGCGTTTACATCTGAATTAGGAGTTCTAACGTCAAATTCACGAATAAGTTCATCACAATGTTTTCTAATTTCAGTGTAATTCATAACTATACCCTTACTAAAAGGTGCATTCTTATGAATTCCAAGTATTGAATTTTCAAATAAAGAGTAATCTAATATTAGCCCTCTTTTATGTCTATCCTCTGGTATATGACCAACACCTGCTGACATAATCGTTCTTGGTGACTTGCCATATATACTTTTACCGTTTATTGTAATGCTTCCACTCTTAGGTTTACGAAGTCCAGTTAAAACCTCTAAAAATTCAGTTTGTCCATTGCCATCAACACCAGCAATACCTAAAATTTCTCCCCCATATACTACTAAGTTCAAATCATCTACAGCAGGTAATCCTCTTTGATCATTGGCACAAAGATTTTCAATTTTTAATATTTCTTCTTTAATCACAGCAGGCTGTTTGTCCACAGTTAGATTAACTTTTCTACCTACCATAAGTTCAGCTAGTTCATCTATACTTGTTTCTTTAGTTTTTACTATCCCAGTTACCTTACCACGCCTTATTATAGTAACTCTATCACTCATGCTCATAACTTCTTTTAATTTATGAGTTATAAGTATTACCGACTTTCCTTCTTTTTCAAGATTTCTGATTATATTTCCTAGTTCCACAATCTCTTGAGGTGTAAGTACTGCGGTAGGCTCGTCTAGTATTAAAACTTCCGCACCTCTATATAATGCCTTTAGTATCTCTACTCTCTGTTGTTGTCCTACTGAAATATCTTCTATAATTGAGTTTGGATTAATAGCAAAACCATATTTCTCCGAAATTTCTTTAACATCACGTATTGCTTTATTCATATCAATTTTAAAACCTTTTTTAGGTTCAATCCCTAAAACTATATTTTGTGCCACAGTGAAATTATGTACAAGCATAAAATGTTGATGAACCATTCCAATACCAAGTTTTATAGCATCATTAGGAGTAGATATATTCACTAGGTTACCGTTTACATAAATTTCTCCTTTTTCTTGTTTGTATAGACCATAAAGAATATTCATAAGAGTTGTTTTTCCTGCACCATTTTCACCAAGAAGAACATGTGTTTCTCCTCTTAATAGTTCGAAATCTATATTATCATTGGCTATAGTTCCTGGAAAAACTTTGGTTATGCCTTTCATTTCGATTACCTTTTCCATTTACTTTCCTCCTTAAAACGCATCTAAAATACCATTATTCTTAGAAAGAGCTAGATGTAATACATCTAGCTCTATTGTATACTAAAAATCATAAATCAGTAAATAACAAATTTAAAAATATATTATTTTATTTAAAATCCATTGCGCCTTTTCTATCTGCTGGTACAACTATTTCTCCAGCTATAACTTTATCTTGATATGTTTTAACTAGTGTTAAAATGCCTGCTGGTACGTTTTTACTAGATGTTTCAGCTATGCCCACGCCTTCCTCTTTTAATCCAAGGTTAATAACCCCAGCTTTGAATGCGCCTTTAGCTTCTGCTTTAGATTGACTGTATGTTGCAGTATCAACTCTTTTTATCATACTTGAAAGTATAACGCTAGCATATTGTGGAACTGTTACTGCTTGATCCATATCTACTCCGATAGCCCAAACTTCTTTTCCACCTTTTTTAATTTCATCTGCTGCTTTAAATAAGCCAATACCAACTCCGCCTGCTGCATGATAAACTACGTCGCAACCGCCTTGATATAATGATTTAGCTAATTCATATCCTTTTGCTGTATCCGCGAAACTATCTGCATATTTTACAGTCGTTCCTGGAGTTTTTCCATCTGAACTTATTAAACCTTTTGCAGCTTCAGGATTAACTGCTTTAACACCAGCAGCAAAACCAACTTCAAATCTATTTATTAAATCAAAATCTTTTCCACCGATAAATCCAATTTTGTTAGTCTTAGTCATTTTTCCTGCAATGATTCCCATTAAGAAAGAACCTTCTTGCTCTTTAAATGTAATAGATGATACGTTTGGAAGATCAACAACTGAGTCTATAATTGCAAAATGTTTGTCAGTATGGTTTTTAGCAACTTCTGTCATTGCATCTGCCATTTGGAATCCAATAGCAAAGGTTAAAGCTGAACCAGCTTCAACTAGTGATTCTAAATTAGCTGTATAGTCCTCTTTCTTTTTAGATTCGATAGCATTGTAAGTAAAACCGTCTTCACCCTTAGCTTTATTAACTCCTTCGTTTGCTGATTGATTAAAGGATTTGTCATTCAATCCACCTTCATCAGTAGAAAGTCCTATAGTTATTTTTGCTACTTCTGTTTTTGATGCTTCTGTTTTTGGTGCTTCTACTACCTTCTTAGTTCCACAACCCACAAATAATGTTGCAACTACAGCTACTGCTGCAAGTACCGCAACTACCTTTTTCTTGTTCATAATAATTCCCTCCCCATAAGTAATTAATTGATCAAACATTTTTTTGCATTGCATTGCATTGCATGTTAGTATTCTATAAAAATTAAAAAAATCCTTTTAATATAAAAAATTTTTTTAGATTTCTATACATGTTAACGGTTACTTAATTGTCAAATAACATTACACTACATAATATATGCTACATACTTTTATATAGGATATAAATTGATTATATATGTATTTTTTATTAATAGCAACTAATAATTAAGGTTATATATCTATTTATATTTTTTTCGTATTTTTTTGTAAGATAATAGAAAAACTCTCACCAATAATTTAGTGAGAGCTTTGTTTCTAATTTAAGTATTCATAAATTCAGCTTTTTTAAGAATTTCAATAGCTTTATCTGATTCATCTTCTGGAACTAAAACTACTGGTCCTGTACATCCCATACCACTTTCTGAATAGATCCCTTCTTTCCATAATGCTTTACATGCATCTTCGAGTTCAAGGATATCTATTCCAAGGATAGGAAATATAACAACTCTTTTCTTTGGCATTTTGATTTCTTCTGTATCTATTTTTTCTACTTTTTTAATAACCTTGCTTATAGCTTCTTTGAGCCCCGCTGTATTAGCCTTCGCAAATTCATCTCTTGCTATGTCCAAAACAGAGTTTTCTGCACAAACAGCGCAATATTTTAGAGCCTGCGCTATTAAAGGTGCTCCGGAAGACCTTGAAACTATATTTACAAGCTTATCGTAATTTTCTCCAATACCAGGTCCATATCCAGCACCTACTGTTTCGTAGTTGCCACCAGTCGTGAAAGAAGCGAAAGTTTTAACTAAAAGGTTGCCAGTTAATGAATCACATACCATAACATCTGGTGTTCCTGCGAGAAGATCATTTCCTCTCATAACTGCGCCACCTTCAGCTCTTAGTGAGTCTGCAAATCTAAAATCATATCCCTTACTTTGTACTTCCTTTAATATTCTTTCAACTTGTCTTGCTCCATCTAAATTAAGTATTCCAACAGTTGGATTTTTAATACCTGTAGCCAAGGCTACAGCAATACCTGATATTGCATTAAGCACCATACCTTCTACCCTATTGGTAGAAGTAGTTCCTGTAGTGGTAGCTATTATCATATCAGTGCCCCTGCCTGGTGTTACTATCTTTCCAACTGTAGATACTCCTATTGGAAAATCAAAATGTTGAGTAACACATCCGCTTAAATTGCCACTTTCCAATAACTCTGTCATTTTTTTATGACCTTCTTCGGCAGTCTTTACTTCTATAATTTCAAAATCTGCCGCAACCTTTGGTCCTATTAAAACAATCTCAAAATCATCATATTTATTTTTAGCTATTTCTGCAGCTTTTACCATTTCTTCTACTCCGTGTTCTGATCCGAAGGTAGTCAATCCTATTCTAACACTTTTTTTAAATTTTCCGCTTTTTATGCCACTCGCTATATCGTTAAATACTTCAGCAATCATTTGTTTAACTACGTTTTCACTCATATCTACACCCCTTTTCTAAGCGACAAATTAAATCGTTATTTATTTATTATTTTTATTCATTATTTATTCATTAAATATTCAGCAAAATCTTTCATTGCATCGGAAACCATAGCTTTAACTTCTTCCTTGCTAATTCCTGATTGCTGCTCTACTTTACCTGGGTTTTTCTCAACTAAAATTGAGATTCCATCAAATAAGTTAGTCATTCTTCCCAGGAACAAACTTCCTTTACCAATTACCATGAAGTTTTTCAAAACTCCTGATTTTATATGCTCTATTCCATGTCCAACAATAGGCGCTCCTGAAGGTATATGTCCTTGTGTTGGTGCGTAGCCAGGGTATCCATGTTGTTTTATAAAGTTAGGTAATTCTTTTCTATCCAATTGTCCCTTTTTAACTGCTAGAGCTCCAATCATTTTATAGTTTTGAGTAGGTACATCCCCAGCTCCTGCAGACTCAGTTATATCTGGAGTTTGCATTTCTGGTGCATATTTATCCACATCTGTTATTTTCATTCCAGCCGCAGTTAATGGGTCAAGTACTAATGCTTCAAGCACTGCTTGAGGTGCTGAACCGTGTCCTATAGTATGTTTTCCTATTATGTCTGTTCGAAGTATCGGACTAACTCCATCATTTTCTGATACAAGTATAGCAAAACCACCTAAGCAATCTTCAAGTATAGATAATCCCTTTTTAACATGATCTTTACCATTCATACCGAGTTTTGCGGTAGCTCCTCCAGCAATAACAACTACATTTTTAAATATACCTGATTTAACTAGGGAAGCAGCATTTACTAAAGCATGAGTTGGCGCAGCACAGAATCCTCTAATATCTGACCCTGTTGCTCCAGTAAGTCCAACAACTTCGCCTATAGCTTTAGCTATATTTCCGCCGCCTCTTTGATTCATATCCCCTATAGCCTCTTCTGAACATTCAAATATATATCCAATTTCTTCTATTGGTATGTCTAAGTTGTTTACTAAGTGTAGTCCGGCTAGAATTCCTGAAGCTTTAACAGCTATGTTTTCTAGCATATAATGAGCTGCAAGGTTTGGATCAAATTCGTGAGCACGTCTTACGCAACCTACTAGTTCTGTTCCCTCGTATAACCCTTCTGCGCCACTGTCTTCAACAAGATTGTTGATTTTTTCTATTTCCTCACCAACTATTTTTTCCACTTTACTAGCTATTAGTGGGTGCTTTGATAATTTTTCTTTTACACACTCTGCAAAAGAATTCTCGAGTAATACAAGGTCAAATACGTCTGAAATTTTCATTAAACCATAGAACTCATCCTGTGGCATAATTTCACCAAATTTACCAAATCTATCTGCATTTTCTACATTTTTGCCATACCAAGGTCTTGGCATTTCAGCGAGTTCCTCTGGAGTCATGTTTCCTATATATGTTTGGTTTGGGGCATATGCCACAACCTCATGAAATCCTCTTAAATGACTCTTCATATCTCTTAAATATTCAGAATCTGGATTTGTCTCTCTTTCTAACGTTTGTGTAGTTCCATTGTGAATTACCATATCTGGAGTATTGACTAAAATATAAGCTGCTTTTTTTATAACTGGGAAATTCATAATCACTCATCCTCCTTATTTGCTTTTACAAGTACAAAACTTGGTTATTTATGTACATTAATTTAACTTAGAAAATTTTAATGCACAATCCACAATATAAACTTTTCTAACCAAAATTCAATTGGTTATTTTTATAAAATTAAACTAAATTGTACATTGTGCATTGTGCAAGCACATTGTGCATTGTGCATTGTGCAAGCACATTGTGCATAGTATTTTGTATAAATGTATCTTGTACACTATAAATCTCATAAATAATTAGGGAACTTAAAAGTCCCCTAATTCATTTATTAATTACAAGGTAAAATTAGACTTCAAATACCTTTTGACCGTCTACAGGAGTCTGTAGAGCCTCTAATGCTTTTTCTACTAAGTGTCTTCTTAATTTAAACTCATCTTCCATGCTTAATGCAGGGTTTCCAAGTGGGTGTGGAATAGCAATTGTAGGTATAATTCTATTAGCACCAACAGTTACTGAAACTGGAGTAATAGTACACATATGAACTACTGGGAGTCCAGCTCTTTCTATTTCTTTAACTAACGTTGCACCGCAACGTGTACAAGTTCCTCATGTAGAGGTTAATATAACTGCATCTACGCCGTCCGCAATTAATTCTCTAGCAGTATCTTCACCAAATTTCTTAGATGATGCAACTGCGGTACCATTACCTACTGTTGAATAGAAATATCTGTGTAATGATCCTATTTTTCCTTCTTTTTCTAAAACTCTTAATACATCTACTGGAATAACTCTATCTGGATCTTCATTAGCATATACTGGATCATGTCCACCATGTGCTGTTTCATGAGTAACAGACGTTAAATCACTTATTCCTTCTATATCATATTTACAGATCTTAGAAGCACTTGATGATTCTATATGATCAGGGTTTCCTTTTGGAACTATACCACCAGAAGTAACTATTGCTATTTTAGCTTTAGTTATATCAAGCACAGGAGCAACTGGTTCAACTCTATCAAAAGTAGGCATTTTGAATTCTGTTACAAATTCTTCTCCCTTTAACTTCTTAACAAGCATATCAACTGCTCTTTTAGAACCTCTCTCTTTGGCGAAGTAGTTCTTTCTTATACCTCTTTCGATATAATTATCTTCAGCCGGAGTTCCTATTTCTTCACCTTTAGCGAGCTTTAACGCAAGTGATACCATTTTAGGTAATGCATCTCTCATACCAACTGCACTGTTTCTAGTTGAAACTAGGTACAATTGTTTTTTATACATATCAGCACCTGGATTTTCTACATACATTCCAGACATAACTGGTATATTTAATTTTTCTTTTACTTCTGTGGCTACTGCACCACAAGCAATACCATATCTTCCTGCATTAAAAGCTGGACCTGCTATAAATAGATCTGGATTGTATTTTTTCACCATCTCGATTATTTCAGCTTGAGCTTCTTCTATGTTTTCAGCAAAATATGAGTCACCACAGATTATAGTAGCAACTATTTCTGCGCCACCTTTAACTAATAAACCATTTAGTCCCATACCTGGTCCTACAAAGCCTTCTCTAACCTCTGGTTTAATATTTGCTTTTTCTTCTCCGCCTATTCCAGCGTAAAATTGGTTTAAATAATGTACAATTTTTAACAAGTATTTCTCCCCCTTTCTAACGGGAATTGACAATTTTATCTTAGCTATATTAACTAAAGCTATTCCACAATTGACAATCATATAGTACTTATACTAGTGTATATAATTTAGTTTAACTTTATATTTTTAAACACTATATTTAGAGAATTCATCTCTAATTGCTTTTACTTCTCCAATTATTTCATCTACTTCTAAAACCATTTCCATCATTCCACATTGCTCTTCATAAATTGCCTCATCACATAGGTCCTTAATTTCTGGTTCAACTACGTGGTATACTGCAAGACCTAATGCAATTCCAGCTAGTGGACCTGCGTATGTTGGGTCTCCTGCTGCTACTGTTTCTGCTGAAAGTCCTGATGCTTCTGCTTCAGCTCCTCCAATAATTACTACCATATTTTCAGCGCCATACTTTTCAGTAAGGTCTTTTACTCTTTGTTGGATCTCCAGATCCATAGCTCCTGCGGCTGTTCAGACAAAGCATTCTGTTGATGCAAATACTACTTCAGCTCCGGCAGATTTAACACAAGCTTCTATTGCTGGTCCAGGTATTCCGTCTCTATCGCCAATAGCGATAACTTTTTTCCCTTTTAACATTTTCATCTTCCTTTCTTGTTTATATTTTTCATTATTTCATAGTAGTTATAATTTAATTCTATATCTACCTATTTAAATTAAGATTTATCTATATAATATTAATATCCTTTAGCTGTTAAATAATTGAATCCTACTTCACTAGTCGCACCAGTTATAACTTGAATTTCAGCAAAGATAGAACCATCTTCTCCCAAACTTCCCATATGTCCACCAGCTATTATATCAGCATATTCAAGATGTCCAATGATTTTTTTCATTGGAGGTAGAGTGATTACTTCATTAGCATTTCCACCAGTTACAACTGCATCACCATGAGGTGTTGAGTCAGCAAGAGATTGAGAACTTCCATCTTGGCCTGCATATTCATCAGTTAAAAGTACAGTTTTGACTCCTTTTGCAGTTATCTTATTACAGTTCATAACAAGGTCAGCATCTGGATTACCAAAACCTTCTTCTGAAATTATAGCAGCATCTGCTCCCATAAATTCAACTAATTTTGCAACCATACTTGAAGATCTTTCTTTATCTGCTAAGTAAACATTTTCATTTGTTATTATACATCCCATAAAGTTAATATCCTTGCCATGTCTCTCATATAAATCCTCAATTATTGGATGATTCATATGTACATAACTTGGATTTTTGTCGCAAGCAGAAACACAGTTACCACTTACTATTGCTCCATCAAATATTTCTGTTGGGTATATAAAAGTAGGTATTATCTTTTTAGCATCCACTCCATAAACATAAGTATCATGTAATAATCCTTGTGTTTGAAGCATGTATACATATACTACTTTTGGTAGATCAGGGTATTGTTTAACCTGCTGAAGTAGTGGTAATGTTTCAAATGTTTTTATCTCATCTGGTTCAATATTCTTTCCAGCCAGGCCAAGATAAATAGCAGCTTTAAACCCTACCATCCTTACAGCTTCTTCATGATCGTGTTGAAGTATTCCCTCTTTTGGCTCACAAGTAATTACTAAGTTGTTTGTTTTTGAGAAAGGTGTATATTTAGCTCCTTCTCCACACATATCAACTATTCCTTCTTGGAATCCAACAATTTTACCAGTAGTTATAACAGCTGCTCCCTTAAGAACGTGAGTTCTTCCTGAACCTACTGTATCAACTTTGCTAATAAAACCTGGGAATATTCCACCACCCCCACTAACTTTAACCCTTGGTTCTATTACGTCTTTTACAGGAATTATTCTAACTTCTTCACCTGGTCTTGCTATGTCGAAACTAATAGATTTCAATCTATCGTCTCCACCAACTTCTTTTAATAATTCCTCTTGATGTACATAAAGAACTCCACCCTGAACCTTTGTTTCTGGTCCAAACTGAATGTCTTTAATAAATATGTTTCCAATTTCTAGACGCAAAACATTCACCTCCTATGATATATGAGAATATATCTAATAGCTTATAGCTTTTTACTATAAGCTTTAGTACCAAATTATAATGTATTATAGTAATCTTTTATAAAGTTTTCTACATCGTCTAATGAAGAAATTTTATCTGGTGTTATTGTAGCTACTTTTTCTCCACCCTTATATAAAATCATTGTTGGAAGTCCTAAAACTCTTTGAGCTATAGCTGTTCTTCTTGCTCCACCAATGTTTAAAGAAGCGAATTTAATTTTATCTGAAAATTTTTCTTCTAGGGCATGAACTCCTGGCATAAGTTCTATACAGATTTCACATTTATCTCCCCAAAAATCTACAAATACTGGTTTTTCTGATTGTAATACTTCTGCTTCAAAATTTTCTTTGTTTAATTCTACCATTGTTAATTGCCTCCTAAAATTTTAATTATTGCTATTTAATTCACAATATACTGAAATAGATTATTATATATATTTAAAAGGTTCACCTTTTAATATAAGCTAGTTAAATTTATCTTCAATGTAATGTTCAGCATGAGTAGCTGCTATTGCACCATCTGCTGCCGCTGTAATTACCTGTCTTAGTAATTTTTCTCTTATGTCTCCAGCTGCATATACTCCTGGTATATTAGTTCTCATTTCTTCATCAGTAATAACGTCGCCTCTATCATTCATATTAATCATACCTTTAAACAATTCAGAAATTGGAAGATATCCTACAAATACAAAGCATCCATCTACTTTTAAATCACTTAATTCGTTAGTTTTAACATTTTTTAAAACTAAACCCTCTAAAATTTCTTCACCCTTAGCCTCAACTGCTACTGTGTCCCATATAAATTTAATTTTAGGATTTTTAAAAGCTTTCTCTTGAAGTGACTTAGCACCACGAAGCTCATCTCTTCTGTGTATTACTGTAACACTTTCACCAAATTTAGCTAAGTATATAGCTTCAGACAAAGCTGAATCTCCGCCTCCAAGTACTGCAATGTCTAAATCTGTAAAGAAATCAGCATCACAAGTTGCGCAATAAGAAACACCTTTTCCTCTTAGTTCAATTTCATTTTTAAATCCACCAAGTCTTGGATATGCTCCTGTTGCAATTATAATTGTCTTAGCTTTGTACGTTTCTTTCTTACATTTAATTTCTTTAATGTCTCCTTGAAGTTGAACTTCAACAACTTCATCCTTAACAAATTTTGTTCCAAATTCTTCTGCTTGCTGTTTCATTCTTTTACTTAAGGATGTTCCTGTACATTCTTCAACGGAACCTGGGTAGTTGTCTAATTCATCCGTTGTAGTTGCTTGTCCACCATACTTCGCTCTTTCTATTATTAACGTATCCATTCTTGATCTTGATGCATAAAGCCCAGCAGATAATCCCGCAGGACCTCCACCAATAATTATAGTATCGTAAATATGTTCCATAGCTTGCGCCTCCTAATTTTTAATATGTCTAATTTATTGCATGGTATATTAAATCAGAATCTATAAGTTGAAAATCCAACAATATTTTTTCATTCCACAGGGGTGTTTCAAAATCATTCAAGAATTTTTCTGTGGTCATAATGCTTTCTTCTATTATAGATAACGATTGCAAGTCAACTTTACTTAATTTCTCTTTTGATATACAAATGGTTCTATAAGGTGTTTCGTTAGGCTTTATGCTACTCATTAGTGGGTGAGTTAATAATTTATGGCCCACATGAATATTATCTCTAACCTTTTTTAAAATATCCATCATAGTTCCTTCAATAAGAATCACCTTATATTTACTTTCGAATTGTTCTTTAGACATTGGATTATTTGTTACAATAATTAATGGTTCTATCAATTAATCCCCTCCTTGCATTTCTCTAAGGTAAAATAACTATTAATTGTTATTCAATCTACTTAAAACACATTCTAGTACAACAAAAAAGACAGATATAAAAGCCCCTTGTGCCTTTATACTCTGTCTTTTAACCTGAGAGGTTTACTCCGTCGGTGCTATTCGCTTTCCAGAGGTATGTCCATTTTTGGTACTTTTGCCTGAGAGATTCACGTTGCATAGGCTGCAAAACTTACTCCTTCGGCTATCTTAAATAGGTTAAATCTTTTCTATTACATTTACAACGATTTACCCTTGGATAATTTAAGATCATCTCCCTAAAATATCATCCATTCCAATATTAAATTTTATTTGTATTTTATTTATCAGTTATCAGCTATTAATCTATCATATAGTTACAGTATACACTATTTTTTTTGCAGTAACCATAATGTTTTGAATATTAACTATTTTAATTATCTATAGCTGTGATTTAAATATCAAATAGTTTGTTATTTTTTTATCATTTACGAATCATATTAAATATCTTTATAAAAAATAGAATTAAAAAACTATAATTACATTTTATACAATATATACTTTTTTTAGACTACTGACTATTTATTTACTCAATGGACTTTAATACTCTTCAATATAAAAAACACCACAAGCACCTTCACCAGCATGTGTTCCCACAACACACCCCACCTCACACTCTATAAAGTCCATTTCTCTTAGATCCATATGCTCTCTTAAACTCTCTAAAATGTTTTTATCACTTGACTGTAATAATATACTTGTTTCTCCATTTCTAATCCCAGTTTTGTCTACAATTTTTAAAATAGTCTTTATTGCTTTTTTTCGACCACGAGCTTTATCTATTACAGCCATTTCACCATCTTTTATAGTTAAAATCAATTTTATATCCAATAAGCCGCCTATAGCTCCAACAGTTTTAGACAATCTGCCACCTTTCACTAAATTATCCAAGCAGTCAAAGGCAATTGCACTTTTTATATGGGGTATTGTTTCTTTAATTTTTTCTTCTATTTCAAATACGTCATATCCATCTTCTTTTAGCGTGCAGGCTTTCAAAACTAATAGTCCAAGACCTGAGGTAACATTATAACTATCAATCACTATAATGTCTTCTGTTTCTAACATGCTTTTAGCCATACATGCAGATTGATAAGTTCCACTCATTTTTGAAGATAGATGAATAGAAACTATCTTATATCCCTCATCTAAATATTTTTTATAGCATTCATAAAATCTGTGTGGATTTACCTGAGTGGTGCTAGGAAACTCTTTAGAATTCTTCATTTTATGTAAATATTCTTTCAATGTAATATCTACGCCATCCATATAAGTTTTATTTTCTATGTTCACCAGTAGCGGTAAAACCTCTATATTGTATTTATCAATAACAGCTTTATTTAAATCGCAGGTGCTATCTGTTATTATTTTGATCTTTTCCATTTTGCTCCTCCTTGCTTACCTCTGGGGGATATAACAATTATTAATTACTATGCACTATACTCATCTTCAAAAATAACTAGTTATTATAGTAGTCTATTCTTTAAGTTTTCTTATTTCATCTCTGGAAACCCCATTTGCCTAAGAGCTTCATATGTTGTAATCGCAACAGTATTGGAGAGGTTAAGGGACCTAGTTGTACTATTTATCATTGGTACTCTTATACATCTTTCAGGGTCACTATCTCGAACATTATCCGGAAGTCCCGAGGATTCACGTCCAAATATTATAAAATCACCCTTTTTATATTCTACTTCTGAATATAATTTTGATGCCTTTGTTGTAGAATAGTAGAATGTATCATCTTTATATTTTTCTCTAAGTGCCTCATATGAATCATGTATCTCCAGTTCTAGAAAAGGCCAGTAATCGAGCCCCGCCCTCTTCAGTTGTTTCTCCTCTAAACTAAATCCAAAGGGTTTTATAAGATGAAGTTTGCAGTCAGTAAGCACGCAAGTTCTCCCAATATTCCCTGTGTTCTGTGGGATTTCCGGTTGAAATAAAACTATATTTAAATTAATATCCTTTTTCATAAATTCTTCCTCCCTGACATCATTATAAGACCTTCAAAGTATTCTAATTATTATTCCAATTGAATAAACATATAAACTATATTACCCTAAATATAGATAATAGTAAAGATTTAAGCCACCATTAGACACCCCTATCCACAGAACTACAATAGTTTTTCAATAATCTCAGCTCTTTTATATGCTCTATCTGTTATTTCTTTTGGATAACACATGTACTCTAAAAGTTTTATGGCATTTCTTGTTTGAGAAATTCCTTTTTTTATCTTATAATCAAAGCTTAACCCTTTACTAGTATCAACAGTTTCACTAAAGTAGTAAAACGCATAATTTTCTTTTAAAATGTCCACTAGTTCTCTATCATGTGTGGCTACAATAGAAATACTTTTTCCACGGTTTATATATGTTAATATTTCAGCTGACATAGAAATTCGCTCTATGGGGTTTGTGCCCCTAAATATCTCATCTATAGGACAGAATACAGGCACATTTTTTTCTAGTGCTTTAATTATTCTGTGAATTGACTCTACTTCTGCCATAAAGAAACTTTTTCCCTTTGTTAAATCGTCATTCGGGCTAATTGATGAAACTATGTTAAAAAAAGGAGCCCTATACTCTTTAGCTAAAACAAAATAAAAGCTCTGAGCCAAAATCATATTTACGCCCAGCATCCTTAAAAAAGTAGACTTTCCCGCCATATTTGTACCTGTAAGTACAATACCACCCTTCTCTATATTAATTGAATTCCCAACAGCATTCTCTATAAGAGGATGTATTCCTTCTACTATATTTAAAGTAACATCTTTTGTAAACTCAGGTTTTACATAGGCTTCGCTTAATTCACGCTCATACCCTGAAATAGAAATTAGTGCTTCTAATTCCCCAACTATGTAGTAAAGGTCCATTAAAACTTCTTTTTCTTCTTTTATTTTGTCGGATATAGAATAATAGGCAGTTTCTTCCAGAAGAAAGATTACGGAAATAGATTCAAATAATCCTGCCCACATATTTATAATTCCAATTAATCTTGTACTTCTATCTATACCTTTTATAGATTTAAGTAAACAGGTTATTTTATCCTTATAATAAATAATGTCTTTATTATCGAAACTTGCAATTTTTTTAGCTGCCACAATATTTTTTCTTAAATAGAATATACCATTAGACTTAATAGCCCTTACCTCTTTAGTGTTTATTGCCATATTTATAGAGCTTAGTCCAACCATTACTATCATAAATTTAGCATTAACAAAAATCGAAATAAGAATCGTTATTAGTGGTAATATTTTTCCAAGAACAGTATAAATATAATATTTTGTTTTATTTATGGTAAGATCATTCTCTATCATATCTAAAAAACCATTTTTAAAATCATTATTTAAATTAAAGAAAATGCATTGAAGATTCTCTCTTAATTTATTATCCTCTTTAAATATCTGAATTAATTTCCCTCTTTCTTTTAACCCCTCTTCAGCCATTAGTGGGTTTCTTAACATTGAGTATAATGCTGCTTCTCCCGAACTGCTATAGGCCCTATCCAATTTTTCATACACCTTATTCATATCTAAATCCGACCATGTTTGATTATCTAAGGTATAGTCAGTTTTTTCACTCATATCAAAGAATTTTCTAATCTTTTCAAAATTTCTTGCCTTATCCATCTCTTTATTATTATCATTTCTTATTAATCTTAAAACTCTTGTGTTCCAAAACTCCTTTAAAGTATTTAAAATCGTTTTCCCTATATTCAAGTCTTTTTCCCCCTTTTGCCCTCTCAGTGCATTTCACATTATAATTGTATCATAATATGGAGTTTTATCATAAAAAAATCACCCCATTATCTCTTAATAATGGGGCTTACTTTAATATTTATCATACTAAGTGCTTCTTTGTTTTCTAGAATAATTAAATCCATCATATTTTCTACTAAACTCATTAACTTCACCCCATACCTAAAACTGCTCTTATTCCCACTGCGGCCTCCAAAGTTGCAATAAGATTCCCATCCTTCGCTCTTTTATCTTTAGTAATAAATTCCTCTATAGCTTGCTTATTAGCATCAATAAAAATTAAGGATCTTATTTCTTGCATTTCCATTTTTAATGCTAAATCTTCATTATGCTTATTTAACAGCACCTTAAGCTCATCTTCATCAATTAATAATTCCAATTTAAAAATAGCTGATAAAAAGTTACTTTGCCCCCCACTTTTTAAATAGCAAGGCTTCAAGCTTTTCACAGTACTTTTATTTTCAACCTCAATGCCTAGCTCTTCTAAAATTTCTTTTTTTATATTATGCTCTAAGTCTAAAATTTCTCCTTTAATATCACCCTTATCTATGCCTCCACCAATAAACTGAAGCTTAAAAGGAAATGCTGTCCCCTCATTCATTTCACCAATAGCAAATTTATTATCATTAGTTTCAATCAAAACGGAGGTATGAATAATTCTGCAATCATTATCTTCATAATTATTTTTATTTATGGTATACAAAAAATGCGCATAGTCGGTTAAGCCAACAAAGATATTTACACCATCTTCATTAGACTCTATATTATTAATTGTAAATACATCTCCATTAAAAAACTTTTTGCCACTGATTAATAAGTTTTCCCAATGCTTATTAACAGCTTCACTATAAGCCACGGGCAAAGTTTTTTTTTGATTTGTATAGTATACTTTTATATTATTGTTAAATTCAGAAATAATAGTCTCGCTCATATTATTTGCTTCCTTTCTCATGCTAATATGCCAGGACGATCCCAACTAATGATAGTCATTTTGAAACTTAGGTGTTTTTTCTTAGATTATGCTAACAAAAGTATATATTGTGCAGAATGCATTTGAATAAGCCTTAGTAATTCAAAATTTATTTTATTTGTAGGTGCGTGAAGAAAAATATATGTTTGAGCGTCAGCGAGTTTATGCTTTTTAGCAACTGCAAATAAAATAAATTTTAGAATTACTTGGCGATATGAAAGCATTCCAACAATATATACTTTTCGTTATAGCATAATCTAAGAAAAAATTGTTATACTTCTAAAACAAATTTTTCAATAACCTTTGCTACTCCATCACAATTATTACTATCAGTAATATATTGTGCAGCCTCCTTCACCACCTGGCTTCCATTCCCCATAGCAACCCCTAGCCCAGCAAATTTAATCATAGATAAATCATTTTCACTATCCCCTATACAAATAATCTGATCACTACTTATTCCATAAAAACCCCCTAAAATTTTAACCGCATTCCCCTTTGATACTCCCTTATTCATCACTTCAAAATTATCAAAACGAGAACTTACCACCTCAAAATCTTCCATCCCTTTTAGCTGAGTTTTTGCACTCTGTAATTTCTCCAAATCCTCATCTATTGCTATACCCTTGAAAATTTCACCCTCATACTTCTCAAATATCTCGTCCCAATCCTCAACTAGCACTATTTCAACCTGCTTATCCTTAGGCAGTGTTTTATTAACTTCTTGATAAAAACATGAGGAATATATTAATTTCTCTGTAAAAACTATATTACTGGTATAATAGTGTGGATATAGATTGTACTGCCTAAACACCGCAAGAAGTTTCCTGCATTTTTCAGCCCCTAAGGTTGACTTGTAAACTACTTCATCTCTATCCTTCTCTATAATATAAGCTCCATTTGAGGCTATTACTGGAGACTTAACGCTCAGAAGCTCCGAAAAAAAATCTGCGGAAGTAAAAATTCTTCCTGTACATACTGCGATTCTTACACCCTTTTCACTTGCTAATTTTATAGCACGATGATTGTTTTCACTAATAGTTTTTTCATCATTTAACAAGGTGCCATCCATATCAATGCATATTAATTTATAGTCCATATTTTTGCCTTCCTTCTTATGTGTTTTGTTTAATTTTTCTTAAGTTATAGGAAATAAACTAGGCCAGCTAGAAGTGCCTAGCCTAGTTTAAGCTTTAATACTAGCTCGTTAATTATTTAAATACCTAGGTACTTATTCAATAGATATTGGAACCTGCCTTCATATTCTTTTAAATATCCCTCCAAAAACTTATAGTATTCACTATTACTGAGTGTCACAGCTGAATGTTTGCCATAGTTCTCTTCATATGACCCTCTAACTAAAATTTTCATTTTTTCTTTAAGCTCTGAATCCGTCATTTCCTCTGTAAACTCCAAGTCGCCTTGATATTCCGGTTTAGCTATTCCTACTTCCGCTAATCTATAGCTATAATAATTGTATAGCGGTGCCACTTTTTTAGATTTTAATAGCTTACTTCGCCTTATAAGCACCTTTATAATTCGAATTAGAATAAACAATATGACTGCCGACAATATATTTATCGTCCTAAGTTGCACATCTGAAAGCACACCTACCTTATTTACTGCTGCTCCTTGTGCGGGGTCAATATCCTCTATAATATTTTTAGGTTTACGAATAGAATTTATATCCACATCACCGCTATTATCAGTATTCTTCTGCTGATGTTCAAGTTCCTTTAATTTTCTTTGCATTTCTTCAGAAGCTGTAGGTGATGCATCTGCTATTGTCCACATATTAGAATATTCAAAAGCCCCAAGTACTACTTCACACCAGGCATGAGCGTCAGCATTAGAAACAATGTATTCTCCACTATCATCTTTTTTATCAGGAGTTTTAAATCCCTCTACATATCTTGCAGGCACTCCTGCTATCCTGCACATTACAGTCAATGCTGTATTAAAATAAGTACAGTATCCCTTTTTCTCCACGAACAAAAAATAATCAATAAATTCACTATCCTTGGGTATTGTTGAAACCTGCAAATCATAGGTATAATTTTTTGTTAAATAATTTTTAATTTGTAATACCTTATCTACACTGGAAGTAGAATCTTTTGTAATGTCCTGGACTAAATCGTAAGTCCTTTTAGAAATATTTTCTGGAACCTGAAGATATTCATCATAATCTTCTATTAATTTAATATTTTCCCCACTGGTATTATATGAAAATTGGTCTTCAATAGGAGATCCTCTATTAATAACTGCTTTAGGTTTAGGCTGTAAATAGTAACTCATTGGAAGATTAGATGAATCCATTAAACCATTGTTCTCTAAGAATTTTTTATTAGAGTCTCTCACATCTTCAATAGTATAAATGGCTTCCCTATATTCATGAAAGTTTACATTATAGGGTTTTATAACTGCCTTTTCACTTAAAACTACGGAAGTCATATCATAATACAATGCATCCTGCACGTCATTCACTTTAAATGCATAGTTAGGTACAAATATTGTATTTGTTTTAAATTTTTTATCGGGAGATATTGTTAAGGATTTTTCTCCCGTTGTTGTGTTTAAGTTAAACTTTGCATAATACATAGGCTTACCACTTAGTATTTTAAAGTAATTTTCATTAGATTTAGTCCATTTATTCCCATCATAAAAATCTTTAACATTTCCCTTTAAATAATAAGGCTTATCACTTTTAACCTTAAAAACTTCTTGATAATTAATTGTAATAGCTCCCCCTAATCTTTGATCATTACTGCTGTAACCAGAGCTAGACAAACTATATTTATCTTTATTGGCTGAGGAAGCCCCAGCTGCATCAGATGCAAATTTATTTTCAAAATAATTACCAAAATAAGTGAAGTCGCGACCATTATACTCCTGTGGTAACATAAGGGTTATTTTAGAAATTAACAATGATAATATAACTCCATAAACTAAGACGTAACTAAACTTTAAAGATACATTTACTCCTTCATCCTTATACCTGCGAATTCTTTTAATGTGGCTTATAATAATAAAAGTCAATGAGGAGATAAAAATATATATAAACAAATGCTCTTTAACTACACCATAGCTATTAGAAAACCATAATGAAATAACTGCCCCAAGAGTTACTATTAATATAAAATCCACCATAAATCTAAAAGTTACCCATAAAATTAGTATAGTAACAAGTGGAATTAGCACCATAAGTATAATTTTATATTGATAAAAATAAGTAGTAGAGCCCTCATATATAAGATCATTTAAAACTATAATATTTTCCGAAAAATAATCAATTAATATGTCCTTTACGGGATAAGCTCTATTAAAAAAATAAACACTGCCACCGCCAATACTAAATATAAACAAGGTAAATAAAATTTTGTAAATTGATTTTTTAAGTACACACTGATAAAACCAATAAATTAAAAACCCTATTATGAATAGTAAGGTCGTAAATCCATAATTAAAATTTTTAATACATATACCTTTTTCTAAAAGTCTTAAAATAAAGTTAAAATTTATAAATATTAGAACTATGTATATGAGTTTTTCCTTTATCCACTTCATTGATTCACCTTCTCTACGGCTTTCTTAAAATTAATACAATCTATTCCCACATTTTTAAGAAGATTAATATTTTTGTGAACATTTGTGTTTTTAAAATTATTTGTGATATTTCCATAGTAAAACACACTAATTCTATATCCCATTCCATTTAAATTCATAACCAGATCTCTTAAGCTATCATCAACAGCTATACTTATAATTCCTATCCAATTTCCTTTAGGAATATGCCGTATATTCGATTTTATAAAGCTAGTAAATTCTAAAGTAGCATCACTTTTAGATTTTAAGAAGTATTCCATTAGCCCTAGAAAATCTTCATTAGACTCCACTTCTATGTTTTTTTGCTGCTTTGCATGTATAAACAACTTAGTTTTGATTCTATTAATCACCATATATCTTGCAAGGGATACCGAGAAATCTACCATATCTTCCTCAATGATTTCAAATAGTTCATTAGCCAAATTATCAATATGCATATTCATAAACAAATTACATTCCGTGCCTGAAATCGAATCAAAATTCTTCACATACAATTCTCCATACTTAGCACTTAATTTCCAATGCACTTTTTTAAGATTATCTCCTGTATTATACTTTCTTATATCTTTAATTAACGTAAAATCATCGATTCCACTCTTGCTATTAATACGATTTTCAAAACTATACCGTCCTCCTAAATTTATACTGCTTAAATCATATACCTTAGGATATACCTGAATATTAAGCTTATTGTGGATATTTATTACTAATTTAAAGATATAAAATAAATCATTTACCTTAAGAGATATATCTGAAAAATCATATATTCCCCTTTTTGTAAAAGTGATTTTATTATTAACCCATCTACTCTTGTCCCCACTTATAAAAATCACATCCCCACCATATCCTTCTATTAGCGAACATAACATTTTGCTTTCAACGTGAACATAGGGCGTGGGTATTATCCCTAAATTCTCCACTATTATAGTAATATTGGCACTGTCTCCTACATTATAAATTTTACCATCATATTTAAATTTAGCATTCAAGCCTTTCTTAGCCATAAGCATATAAATTATTCCTAGTACTATGCTAATTAAAAATACATAAAATATTGAATATGGTAAATTACCTCCTGATATAAATGCGAAAACAAAAGCCACTATACCCAGAGATATTGTTTTTTTATTTATCCTAATCATGTTATTTCACCTTAGGAACTTGAATAGTCTTTAATATATCTGAAATTACCTGCTTCGTAGTATAATTATTTGCCCTGGCGGATGAGGTCAATGTTATTCTATGACTTAAGACAATCATTACATTCCCCCTTATATCCTCAGGTATAATGTAATCTCGACCATTTATAAGCGCAGTTGCTTGCGCCACTCGTTGCAGCGCGAGTGATGCTCTTATGCTTCCTCCTAGAACTATAAAACTATTATGCCTGGTGGCATTAACTATTTTAACTATGTATTCATTTAACTGTTTTTCCACATGAATCTCTCTAACCTTTTTCTGCAAATATATAATATCATCATCCGTTGCTACGGGCTCTAATTCTTCAATAGGATTATTTTCCCTATATAGATCTAATATATTCACTTCATCATTTGATTGAGGATAACCTATACTTACTTTAATCATAAATCTATCTAGTTGCGCCTCTGGCAATGAAAAAGTACCCTCGTACTCTATAGGATTTTCAGTTGCTAAAACTAGAAAGGGTTCTTTTAACTTATATGTAATTCCCGCTTCTGAAATTTGTTTTTCTTCCATTGCCTCAAGTAGTGCAGACTGTGTTTTAGGTGATGTTCGATTTATCTCATCCGCCAATACTATATTGGAAAAAACAGGCCCTTTTTTATATTCAAACTCCATTGTTTTTTGATTATATATAGAGACTCCAATAATATCTGAAGGTAAAAGATCCGGGGTAAATTGAATTCTACTATATGATAAATTTACTGACTTTGCTAATGCTTTTATAAGTGTGGTTTTGCCTACCCCTGGAACATCTTCAATTAAAATATGACCATTAGCTAATATTCCTTTTAATATATTGTATACTTCAAGCCTCTTTCCCAAAATAACTTTTTCTATATTATCTGCAATCCTATGAACTAATTCCACTTCATTTGTCATAATATACCCCCCTCGCCATACTAAGAAATAAACACTACAATAATCATAATATTTAGATAATATCATAGTATTTATATAATATCATGTTCTTCATTATTTATCCATTAATTCAATTATTAAACTTGATTTTTTTACTATAATTTGTAGATAATAATCTTGAAGTTTTATCATGTAGGAATTTGTGATCAAGAGCAGATGCAGATAAAATAAATTTTAGAATTACTTGTCGAAGGTGAAAGCATGTAGGATGTTCTACTATCAGAACATCCTACATGCCGAACCTTCATGGGATTCTTAAAATACTGTCATAATATAAGAAAAAACATAACGTTAATTAAAACGTTATGTTTTCATATATATCTATTATTGAGGGGCTGTAACTGGTGGTACTACTGGCGGTACTGCTGGAGGTACTACTGGAGCTATTGTATTCTTCTTCTTAGTACCGACTTTTACAATGCCATTGATAACGTTAAAAGTATCCTTATTTATAACCTCAGTATTAATTAGTTTACCATTTTCATAAGTTTTCCTAGACACTTTGACTTTATATCCATTATAACCTGTTTTAACAATGTCTTTTGCGCCTTCATACATAGTTGCATCATTTATAATTTCTGTTTTCGGCTGAGTAACTTCCAATATTTCACTTATAATTTGATAAGTTCTGTTAGATAATGTAGAACTAGAATAAACATTGAAATAAACGTTTCTGTTTGATATTACTCCTTCAATATACATTGGGTATTTATTGGTATTTTTAAACTTATAATCAAGATTTCCATAATCTACTGTTGCATCCTGTCCTTTTGGAATATATCCTGAAGAAATTGTATGGTGAGTTCTTTCTACAGAAACAAGACCAGTACCCAGTATTGCATTATATAGAGTAGATGAAACCTGGCATATTCCACCACCTAGACCTTGTTCTATTTTATCTCCAATAATTACTCCTGCGCTTTGATAGCCTCTTGCTGACGTTCTCTCTCCTACCGTCCCATTAAAGCTAAACACATCTCCAGGCATTAATAGAGTCCCATTAATACTGTTAGTTGATAGCCCTATATTGGTTGCTCTGCCTTGTGCTGAGCTTGCATAGTTCGTAGAATAAGTAGCTATCCTTGTATTTATTGTCTTTAATGCTGTTGTTGAAATTTTAGGTTTTACTTGGGTTACTGGGGCAACAATACTTATAACATCTTCAGAAAGAGCACCATTGATTTTGCTTTTGATGTCTTTTTTTAATGCATCCTCTTGTAACTGCATTCCAACAATATCATTAGTAACATTAAATTGACCACTACTACCCATCGCTATAGTTGCATCTACAGCCTTTTTATTTGTATTTTTAGCTATTTCCGTAAGCATTTGATCAACAATCTTATCATTATAGTTAAAGGTTAGCTTTATTTGCTTTACAACAGGACTTTTTATAGCTTTATATTTTTGAAACATATTCATTTCTCTTCCATAGCTATACGCCTCTTCTATTGCTTCATTGATATTGTACTTTGCATCTAGCTTTGAGTAGTCTAAGGTATATTTTTTCTCCTCAGTTACTATATCAATCTTTTTCTTAACCACCTGGCTTGAATACTTGTCCATCATTAATTTTTGGGCTTCTTCCTTTGTTTTCCCTGTTAAATCTTCATTTTCTATTTTAACTGTAGGTAAAATCAAAGTATCCCAATGTTTTACTTTAACATAAGAATAGCTAGTAAACATAACCGTCCCTACTAAAATCAAAATTCCTGCTATTATAATTGCTTTTTTCTTCATATAAATTCTCCTTTTCTACTCGTAAATATTATACTACAAAGAAACTAATATTCCTATACACTTTTACTTTTTTATGCTCGTTTTTTATGCCTGTTTTTCATTTTTATTTATTATTTAAGTTAAATTTTTTAGTTTAAATTCAACATATTTTATGGTAAAATTATGCCTATACTAATTTCATCTATAAGGAGTGATAATATGAATTATAATGAAGATAAAATTAAATACTATTTAAAGAATGTTCTATCAATACCTAGTCCTTCTGGTTATACTGAAAAAATCATGAATTACATAAAAAAAGAGCTTCAAATTTTAAACGTACAATACTTCGAAACCAATAAAGGTGCTATTGTAGCTACCATAAAAGGCAAAAATGACGAACATCAAAGAACACTATCTGCTCATGTGGATACACTTGGTGCAATGGTTAAACAAATTAATTCCAGTGGAACCCTTGCAATAGATCCTATTGGTGGATTCATGATGAATTCTATAGAAGGTGAAAACTGCACTATAGAAACTATCGATGGTAAAATTTTCACAGGAACTATTCAGAGCACGAAACCTTCAGTACATATTAGTGGAAACGATGCTCGCGAGCTTAAAAGAACCCCAGAAAATATGGAGGTAATTCTTGATGAGAGAATTTCTTCAAAAAAAGAAGTTGAAGAACTGGGCCTGGGCGTTGGTGATTTTATTTGCTTTAACGCGAGAACACTATTTACTGAAAAAGGCTTTATAAAATCTAGGCATCTAGATGATAAAGCTTCAGTTGCTATTCTACTTTATGCTATAAAACACATAGTAGAAAGTAACATTGAACTTCCATATACAACTAATATATTTATTAGTAATTATGAAGAAGTTGGACATGGCGCTTCTGCTTCAATGCCAGAAAAAACTAAAGAGTTTGTATCTGTAGATATGGGTTGTCCAGGTCTTGATCAAAACTCTTCTGAATATAGTGTTTGTATCTGTGCTAAAGACTCATCAGGCCCTTATGATTTAGGACTTCGAAAAAAATTAACAGATATCTGTAAAAAAGAAAATATAGATTATAAAATAGATATTTACCCACACTATGGTTCTGATGCTTCAGCTGCTCTAAGAGCTGGCTATGATATAAAAACGGCTTTAATTGGGGCTGGAATTTTCGCCTCACATGGTTATGAAAGAACTCATATGGATTCTATATTATCTACTTTAGATTTAGTTGTTAAATACTGCTTAGAATCATAATGAATATAAAATTGGTAGTAGAAATTTTCTACTACCAATTTTATATTCTAAACACTTATTTATCTATTTTAATCTTAATAAGCTCAAATATTTGTTCATCATTGTTTTTTCTAATAACATATATTTCTTTATTATTAGAAGACCAAATACTCTCAAAGTAGCTATATTTACTGCTTACCTTAAGGTCACTAGTAACACTTCCACTTTTTACAGCCTCTGCCCAAGATTGAATACTCTCACTATTTATATTAACTTCTTTATTTGTTAAACTATGGGTGTTTTCAGTTGCTAAATCAAAAACCCATAGGCTTGAAAATGTCTTTTGAATATAAACATCTTTTTTACCAGTATTTTCATCATAGTTCTGAGTTTCTTTATCTTCTTTTACATAACTTATTGTTTTACCATCATCAGAAAAAGCAGGATTTTTTCCGTTATCTATAAACTTTTTATTTTTTGTTTCTAAATCTAAAATATATATTTTACCTTCAGTTTCATAAACTAACTTATTACCATCTTTTGATATCATGGGATTTTTTCCATCTACAAGTTTACTAGGTTCCTTCCCATTTTTATCAGTTAAATAAATAGCGCCATTTTTTTCGCCAATAATTCCATTTTTCAGGTCTACCTTTTCTGCTTTATAATAAATTATTTCATTATTTGGTGTAAAATTAGGCTTTTCAACTATTTGAGTCTTCTCGTTATAAGCTATTAATTTTTTTTCTATGGAAGATTCAATATCCTTCACATATATAGCGCCCTCTTTAACATTAAGTAGGCTCTTTTCACCAGATGAAAAACTTGAGTCGTATAATTTCAAACTAAAACTTACATTCTCTTTTACGTTCTCCATTTTTGGTACATTGGTTGCATTAGGTACACTAGGCGTAATAGGAATATTAGGTACATTAGGTGAATTTATTGAGGCTATAACTGTTGAAACACTAGTATTTCCTTGGTTCTTATTTACACCTTCACTTATGCCAGCACCCTTGCCTATAGAATTTACCTTGCCAGTGCCCTTATTTATTATACCATTATTTTCTTTACTGTATTTGCCCAGCGAATTGTCAACAGTACTACCTTGACCATCTTTTTCTATGCTTGGTATCTTATTCACATCATCGCTAATTGCTACTTGATCATTAGCTTTTGGCACATTTACTTTTCCACTATCCATCGTGGAATTCTTCACACTACTTATAGCCTTATTATCATTAGAATTTCCTTCGCCTTTTGCAAACATATTTATACTTGGAACATCAATAGCATTGAATATTGTCCCACTTACAAATGCGCAAATTACAAAGCCTGAAGCGATTTTAAAGTATTTACTTTGTTTTAAGTTATTCTTACTTTTAGAAAGTTCTGTAATATTGTTGTATTTGTCTCCGAACTTTATCCTATTTTTCAAATCACGTTTAAATTCATTATCAATAACAATCTTTGCTGCATCCTTGTACAATAATTTTTCTATATAAAGTTCATCGCTAACCAATTACATCACCTCCTAAACTATGTTCATAATTTTTCTTGATTTTCTTTATAGCTCTTGAAATAGTTGATTTAACAGTATTTTCTGCTATATTTACTGTTTCTGAAATTTCTCTGAATTTGAGTCCACCATAAAATCTCAAATAAAGCATTTTCTTTGTCTCTTCTGGCAATCCGTCAATTATTTTTTTTATTCCATTAAACTCATCTCTGATAACAATATCTTCATATCCAGTATCTTCATCCCCTCTATCCAAAAAACTTTCAATAGGAATTACTTTACTGTTTTTTCTATAAAAATCTATAATAGTATTATGAGCTATACGAAAAATCCAATTTTTGCTTGCTTCGACTTCAGTAATTTTATCTTCATTTTCAAATATTTTAGTAAATACAGTAGCGATTATATCTTCCGCATTCCATTTGTTTTTTACAGAAACAAATATATATCTGTATACACAGTCATAGTACATATCATATAGCTGTTCGAACTTGCTTTGCATTAAGAAGTACCCCCATCACAATTTGTTAATTTTAATACTACTTGTTATTAAAAAAACATTTCGATTAATATACGTGGCTTTTTGTGTTTAGTTGCATATTTTACTAATTTTTATATAAAATAATTAGAAAATTTTAGAAATATCTACAATATTGTAACATAATTTTAATAAGGCTAATGCTATTTTCGAAATAAATTTTCGTATTAAATAAACTGGAATAAAAGCCCACAGTGTATATAAATTTTGTAATTTTATATACACTGTGGGCTTTACACAAGAAAAATTTAATTAGCTACAAAATCTATGCTTACCAATGACTTTTATAAGTGTCCGTGACCAAATCCACTTATTAGTACTTGTTGCAGGATTAAAATAAAATACTGCTCCCCCAGAGGGGTCCCAACCATTTATTGCATCTCTTGCAGCCCTTATAGAGCTTTCTTCAATTTTCGCATTTATTTGTCCGTCTACTATAGCTGTGAATGCCCCTGGTTGATAAATCACTCCTGCTATGGTAGATGGAAATCTTGCATCTCTTGTTCTGTTTAAAATTGTTGCTCCAACAGCCACTTGCCCTTCATAAGGTTCACCTCTAGCCTCACCATTTATGAGTCTAGCCATTAAATCCACATCCTTATTGTTTGTTACATTTTGGCTGGAAGCTGTTCCACTAGAGTCTGCTGTAGTAGGCATTATACCCATGGCTGCAAGTGTTTGGCTTCCTGCTATTCCATCTACATTAAGTCCATTGCTTGTTTGAAATGACTTAACAGAAAGATACGTATTATAGCCATATATTCCATCAACACTATCATTATGGTATCCCCATTGTTTTAGTTTAGTTTGAATTTCTTTAACTTTGTCACCTCGCGCCCCATATTTATAAACCGTTCCTATTGCTGCCTTACTAGAAATATTAAAATAAGCTTCACTTGCAAAATATGCAATTAGAATAATCATAAGCACAGCGCTGCATCTTTTGAGTAAATGTTTATTAATCTTCAATATATTCCTCCTTAGCTCGTGTACATGAAAATAATTAGGTCGTTAGTATATTATTTTCATGTGCCTAATATATACTCTTTATTATCAACATTAGTTTGTGCTAAATTTCAAAAAAAATACACTATGCTAATTAAAGCATAGTGTATTTTTATATAATTTTTTTAAGTTTTCTTTTCCATCTGGGAGATAATAGTTCTTCAATTATATCGTTCATAATTACTATTCCACATAATTTTTCCTCTAAGTCTACTACAGGCAGCGAAATTAAGTCATATTTCAATGCCACTTCAATTGCATCCTCAATATCCTGACAATCTTTTATTTTAATAACCTTATCATCCATAATGTCTTTCAATTTCTGCCCTGGAACTGAAAGAACCAAATTTCTGAGTGAAATAAATCCTTGAAGTTTTACATCTTCATCTACAATATAAATGTAATGTATTACTTCATCTTCTGGCTTAAGTTCCCTTAGAATCTCTATAGTTTCACTTGCTGTAATATTTACATTAAAAGATATGAAATCCTTATTCATTATGCTCCCAACAACTTCATCCGGATACTCCATAAGGTCTCTAATTTCTTTTTCATCATCACTGTTAAAGTTTAGAAGAATTTTTTCTACATCTATTTCCTTCATTTCATCTAAAATATCAGCAATTTCATCATTAGGCATTTCATCTAAAATCTCTTGCGCGCGTATGTTGTTTATGGTACTTAAAATATCTGCTTGAATCTCTGGTTGTAGTTCCTCTAGGGTATCTGCTGCTAAATCTTTATCAAGGCTCTCAAAGATTTTGTTTCGTGCCTCAGTATCTAGCCCCTCTAAGATATCCGCAAGGTCTGCAGGATGGAGCTTAGTCAATTTCCCGTAGGGCTGCGTTAGTTTTAAGCTATCAGCTACCATTTCTAAAGATTGAACACTTTCCCAGGTTATACTATTCTCCTGAGGTTTTCTCCCCAATATATCATATAAAAATCTAATTATCCCATCTAATTTATATTTTCTTGTAGCTGCAATAATACCTGATTCCACGGCTACAACTCTTATTTCTCCACCTATCTTATTCATGGTTAAATCATTAACTTTAACCACTTTCTTGCCATTGACATCAACTATTTGTTTGTTCAATAAATGTTTAGACAAAAGGTATGAGAATTTCCTAGGAATTATATCTTTAACTCCCCTTACTCTCAGCACTATTCCTTTTTCCTCTTTACACATATCTATATTTCTAAATTCATAATTAAAAATTTCTCTTCCTTTTTTGATTTTATATCCTATAACTCTTGGATATCCCTGCTGCGTGGTAACGTAAATGTCATATAACTTCCCAATATTATCCTCAAATTCATCATACACATTTTGATTGAGTACTTTGCTTAAAAAAAATTCTGAAACTTTTTCCATGAATATTCCTCCTCTTTTGCAGAGAAAAAATATAATTAATAACCCATTGATTTTTAATCACAATTAAAACTATATTAATTTCTAATACAACAATTTCTCTGCATATCAATATTAAATTTTAGAATTAATTTTGACCTTCTAATCCGAGGGCCATTTTCCATCTAGTTTCACCACCTATAAAATTTATGCTAATATATTAATACATTTTTTTACTTTTATTTAAAGTCAAAAAAATAATCTCTCTATAATATTATATTATAAATACTCCAAAATGCAACTAAAAAAAGAGAAATTCAATTAAATTTGTCCTCTAAACCCTTTTAAATAGTTCTAGTAACTTGTATATCATTATTTCTCATTATTACTTCATAATACATATAATATTTTCGTTTTTTTCCTTTTGCAAAAACACTTAAATATTTATAAGCTTTTATAGTTCATATTTTTCTATTGTTATGTTAATATTATTATGTGCATAAAAATAAATAACAAATCAAAAATGCGCTTATTTATTGCAGTGTGCTTAACTAGTTAACAGAAAAAAAAGAACTTTAGTTCAACGAACTTTAGTTCGACCAATCTGTTTGGAGGATTATATGGAAGTAAACAAACAATTTTTGCCTATTAGTATGGCTGATTTAAAAGAAAGAAATATATCTCAATTGGATTTTATAATAATTACAGGGGATGCATATATTGATCACCCATCCTTTGGAACTGCTATAATCGGAAGAACCTTAGAACATCAAGGCTTTACTGTAGGTATTATAGCGCAACCTAATTGGGAAAACGTTGATGATTTTAGAAAACTTGGAAAGCCTAAATATGGTTTTCTCATAAATTCTGGTAATATAGATTCTATGGTTAATCATTATACTACTTCAAAGAAAAAAAGACGTACAGACCTTTACTCTCCAGGTGGCGAAATGGGCCATAGACCTGATAGAGCGGTAATTGTGTATTGTAATAGAGCTCGCGAAGCCTTTAAAAATGTTCCAATTATAATTGGCGGTATAGAAGCAAGTCTTAGACGATTTGCCCATTATGATTATTGGGATAATAAAGTAAGGCGTAGCTTATTAATTGATGCTAAAGCAGATTTACTAATCTATGGTATGGGAGAAAAAACTATAGTTGAAATTGCTAATCTTTTTAAGTATGGCATGACCGTAGATAAAATGACTTCTATAAGAGGGACTGTTTATGCTTCAAAAGAAATTGGCGAACTTAAAGATTTCATTGAAGTACCATCTTTTGAATCTGTAAGTGTTGATAAAATCGCTTATTCAGAAAGCTACAAATTACAATCCTTAGAACAAGATGATATAAGAGGAAAGATTGTAGTACAAAAACATAATGATAGATTTGTCGTACAAAACCCTCCTCAAATATCGCTAACTCAAAATGAAATGGATATAACTTATGATTTGCCATATACGAGGACCTATCACCCCTTATATGAAGCTAAAGGTGGTATCCCTGCAATAACTGAAGTTGAGTTTTCTATAACAAGTCATAGAGGTTGTTTTGGTAGTTGTTCATTTTGTGCACTAACTTTTCATCAAGGTAGGGTTATTCAAAATAGAAGCCAAAAATCCATTATAGAGGAAGCGAAGCTTTTAACAACCTTAAGGAATTTCAAAGGCTACATTCACGATATTGGTGGTCCAACAGCAAATTTTAGACATAGAGCTTGCAAAATCCAGGAAAAAGTAGGTGTGTGCAGAGATAAGCAGTGCATGCATCCAGCTCCTTGTAAAAATCTTATTATTGATCACACTGAGTATTTAGATTTATTAAGAAAGGTTAGAATACTTCCAAACATTAAAAAAGTTTTTATTCGTTCTGGAATAAGATACGATTATTTGATTTTCGATAAAAACACTACCTTTTTTGAAGAGTTATGCCAGCATCATATTAGCGGACAATTAAAAGTAGCTCCTGAGCACATTAGTGACAAGGTGCTCGATCAAATGGGCAAATCCAAAAAGGAAGTCTACGATCGTTTTGTAAAAAAATATTTCGAAATAGATAAGAAATTAGAAAAAAATCAGTTTCTGGTTCCCTATCTTATGTCAAGCCACCCGGGCTCGGACCTTGCGGAATCAATTAAATTATCAGAATATATAAAAGAAATGGGCTACACTCCAGAACAGGTTCAAGACTTTTATCCAACACCAGGAAGTTTATCTACTACAATATATTACACTGGAATTAATCCTTTCACCAAAGAGAAGGTATATGTTCCAAATGAGCAAAAAGAAAAAAACATGCAAAGAGCTCTGCTTCAATTTAAAAATCCAGAAAACTATAACCTTGTAAAAGAAGCTCTAACAAAAGCCCATAGAGAAGACTTAATTGGTTTTGATAAAAACTCCTTGATACCACCAAGACCTTTAAAGACAAACACTAATCCTAAATTCTCAAGGAATAGAAATCACAAAAAATAAAAAAAGCATATATGGCTAGGGGTTCATTCCAGCCATATATGCTTTTTGTATATGATAAATATTTAGAAGCTACTTTTTAAACTTTATTAACCCATAATCTATAGTTACTATCCAAGAAATATCCCCTAGCAACATCATAGGAGAATTTGGATTTAAGGAAGTTAGAATCACTGACAATAATGTAATACTAGACGCTATTATTATTAATACAGCTCCTAGTTTGCTTACATAAATTTTATTATATAACCTTATACCTTTAAAGAGAAAAATGGAATTTATTATAAGCAGCACAGTATAACAATAGGCTTCTAGTTGTAATTCAATAGTGTACCCACAATTATCTGATATATTTATGCTTACAGGGGATTTATAAATAACTAGGCCGTAAGCTATACACAGCATAGCGCAGAATAATAAAATCTTTCTAAGTCTTATTTTATTATTCCTAGAAAAAATATGAACTGAAAGGATTCCGCATATAGGTATGCATAATAAGTTTGCATATACTAAAGGTTTTAATAAATACAAATAACTTTGATTTTTAATAGTAAAAAGAATTATTAAAGCTATGTATCTACAGGCCATTAAGATCAAAGCCATAGCACTTATTATCTTGATTTTTTTAGGTGCATAACCCAAACTAGAAATTATACCTCCATATAATAAAAGAACCATTATTAACAGCAATAAAAAATATATACTCATTCATAGACTCTCCCTAAAATTGCTACTGTTAATATTTATTAATTTTTCTTTAAAAATATGCAAGGCACATCAAAATAAATAACAAGGTAGTATTTTTGTTATTTATTTTGATGTGCCTATTTACTATATTTTAGTTCCGAGTATCGATATTCCGCCTTCCTCACATTCTATAAGCAAAGGAAAATCCGGTCCTCTTTCTCCATCTATATCTGTTACAATATCTTCGAAGCATTCAACTTCTAATCTATTAGTCTTAAAATAAACGATGCCCTCTACATTTTCTAGGTACTCATTTTTTAACATTTTAATAAAAATATTCAATATATTCTTCATAATTCCAGCCTTTATTATAATTACATCTAAAAGCCCATCATCGACTTTAGCCTTGTATGCAAATTTTAAATTTCCTGCTGTTTGTCCATTAAATATTAACATTAGGTACATATAGCCATCAAAACAATCTTTATCGGAAGTAACCTTTATTTTTAATTTTCTAAAATTAGGCAATTGCTCTAATCCTTTTACATAGTATGCCAGTTTCCCTATGGTATTTTTTAAATTCATATCTGTCTTTTGTGATACATCTGTGAATAACCCTGTGCTGGCTACATTTAAAAAGTATTTATGGTTTATCTTTCCTATATCTACCTTTTTTATTTTACTATTTAATATTTGCGTGCAAGCTTCTTCAACATCTTGAGGCATACCTATATACTTGGCAAAATCATTTGCCGTACCGGTAGGAATAATTGCTATGGGTAAATTGATTTTTTTATCCTTCATCACATTTACTACACTATCTATAGTTCCATCTCCACCTGCTATTAAAACATATCTGTAACTTTTATCTATATCTAAAAAAGCATTTGATAGTGGATTTTCATAGCATATTCTGTGTGGTACTATTATATGCTCATATTGCTGATGAATCATTATTATCTTGTCTAGATCTGATGCTATATTACTTTCTCCAGAGTTTGGATTGTAAATAAATTTCACCTTATGCATTATATTCTCTCCTATTTGCCCTTGATTTTAACAATTTAGATGACTTATTATAACCCTTTAAATATAAATCCACAAGATTCATATTTCCCTGTGGATTTTTTCAGATAATATTAAATATTTGGTATACAAGGAATAGAAATCTCACTTAATGCACCTGACGCCTCTTGCCTAAGGTTTGGTTCTACTGCTAAATCACCTAAGGATACCATTCCAACTAGTGTATTGTCGCTTACTATTGGCAATCTCCTTATTTGCCTTTCGCTCATAATCCTAGCTGCATCATCCACGTTTAAATTTTCATCTCCTACCACAGGATTTGAGGTCATTATTTCTCTAACCTTTTGCACTTTTAAGTCTTTACCTTCCGCAACACATCTAAGTATTATATCCCTATCCGTTACAATTCCAACTATTTTCTCCTTTGTACTTACAGGAATAGATCCTATATTATGCTCTTTCATAAGTCCAGCTGCATGCTCTACTGTATCATCTACGGATAAACTTATAACGTCTTTAGTCATTATTTCTGAAATCTTCATCTTATAATCCTCCTTATTAGTTTTTTTAAGGTATACAAAAATTATTATTCACTTTATTTTAACCATAAAGAAAAATTAATATTAATGTTTTTTCTATATAATAACTTTTTATTCTATATGATAGTCTTTTAATGTGTATATTATTTTTTTATTGTATATAATGTTTTTTTAAGTATATAATACACTCGATAAAATATATGCTTTCAATACTTATAAATTGCATTTAATACTTAAAAATTATTAATATATGATGTATACTTAAAAAGATGGTTTTTATAAAAGATATATTAATATTACAGCTAAATTTTTAGCTGAATTTCATTATTTTAGGAGTGATGCAGAGTGAAGAAATCCTCTATCCCAAATATTTTAACCTTTGGGAATTTAATTTTTGGTTTATTGTCCCTACTTACGACTTTTGAAGCTAATTACAAATTATCTGTGATTTTCATATTACTCGCTGGCCTTATGGATAGATACGATGGTCAAGTAGCACGTTTACTAAAAGTATCTAGCGAACTAGGAAAAGAATTAGATTCATTAGCAGATCTAGTATCTTTTGGCGTTGCTCCTTCTTTGCTTATATTTAATTTATATAATTTTAAATCTTTAGGCTATTTAGCTTATATTTGCTTTTTAGTTTTCCCTGTAGCTGGTGCATATAGACTAGCACTATATAACAGTTCTAAATTTGATAATGTTTATACAGGAATTCCTATTACCATGGCTGGGATGCTTTTAGCACTCTACGCACTACTAACTTTAAATTCTCCTAATAATTTTCCACTTACTATTATTATAATGATTACCCTGTCTTATCTTATGATAAGTAAATTTCAAATAAAAAAAGTGTGAGAAATTTCTCACACTTTTTTACTCTTTTAGCTTTAGTTCCTCCTCAATCTCTGTTTCTATATACTCTATCTGAAGCTTGCATTTCATAACTTCAGTTTTCATTGTGCAGTAGGACATATAGCTATAACTTGCATTATCCAGTACTTTTATCGTTTCATCGATAATGTCTCCAAGATTATCTGCTCTTTTAAGAGCGTCCTTAACCTCACTTTTTTTTGACAGTGCAATTTTATTTAATTCATCTGCTCCACCAATTAATAACCTATAAGAACTAACTAGTTTAGTTAAAATATCTGCTAAATTATTTATATCGTTGTAATAATTCTGAATTACTCTTCTATGTGCCAAATAATCACCTTTTAAGTTTTGATATTCATTAATTATATTATTATAAAAATTTAATTATGCACAGACATATGAAAATAAATATTAAGTAGAAGATACCACCATCTTATTTATATGAATGCGCCTATACAATATAATAATATGCTAAAGTAATTATGATATAGGAAGTAATTAAAATGCTTCCTTCTAGCCAATAGGTTTTTCCATCCTGAAACACTAAAAAAGACATTCCTACTGCTATACCACACATTATTATGTGAAAAACCGGAAATAAAAGTGTCATATTTAGACCCATAAAGCAAGAAAATATTACAAGAACAGGTGTAACAAAAAGCGAAATTTGGATACTTGACCCTATAGCCGTCTCTAAGCTCATATCTACCTTGTTTTTCATTGCACTCATTATAGTAGAGACATTTTCGCCTATATTCCCAAGAAGTGGAATTAAAATAATACCTATGAACTCTTGGGATATATTATAGTTTTTTATAAAATCTTTAATATTATAAATTAACTTATCACTTATAAAATAGAGTAATACAGATATACAGATTAAAGTTACTGCGCTTTCAATAACTTTCTTATTTATTGTAATTTTCTTCTTCCTTATAGTGACTTTTTTGTCTTTTATGGTAATTTTATCCTCTTCACTATTCTCACTAACAACAAATAAATTGTTATGTGTATATAATGAGAACACTAGCCCTAAGATATAAATACCTATCAGTAAAAAAGCAATTTTCACACTTATGGATATAAGTACTGAATCCATAACTACAGAGTATCTATTTAATGTTGCTATAACTACCATAGACGACATGGCTAGTAGTAACATATTGAAGTTTGTCCGTGCTATTATACTATTAAAATTTTGCTCTCTAAACTTAAATCCTCCGAACACTACTGCAATTCCAAGACCTAAAAGCATGTTATTTATAATTGACCCAATTAAGGAAGCCTGAACCAAAGGAATCATACCATACTTTATTGACCATATCCCCATCATAAGCTCTGGAACATTACCCACTGTAGCTGCGAGTAGGCCTCCTTTTTTTTGTCCTATATAATCTGATATTCTAGTTGTTTGATCTCCTAGTAAAATAGCTAATGGAATTATGGCTAAGGAATATATTATTGTATTTACTAAACTTGATGAAGTGCTTATAAACATTAAGGCAATAACAACAATTATAAAAATGTAGGTTTTTTTCATTTAAAACACATGACTATCATTATTTTGTACTTTCATTCATGTATTTTTCGTCAGCCTCATCAAAAATATCTTCATCAATATTTCTGTATGTGTTATGCACTTCATTTTCTTCTCTGTTAAAGCGATATCCATACTCATCATTGTATCCCGCGCGGTATTCATCGCTATAACCCACGTGGTACTCATCCTCGTCTATTGATAATATAGGTATTACTGTCACTAAGTAGTAGGTAGGGTAATAAATTACCATATTCACTCCTCCGTTTAATTATTTATCTCCTCTATTATTCTATTCATTATGTTTTTAAAGGTTACTCCAAAAGAGGGACATCCTATTTAGGATATCCCTCTTTCATTTCTTACTAATTTGCCTTTTATTCTCCTAATATTTCTTTTGCAAGGCGTAGGCCTGTAGGTGTAATTGCAAGTCCACCCATAGCAGTCTCTCTAAGTTCACAAGGCAATTGCTTTCCTATCTCATACATAGCAAGTACCGTATCGTCAAAAGGTATTCTACTAGTTACACCACTCATTACAAGGTCTGCAGTGGTTAAAGCGCTTACTGTTCCAGCCATATTTCGTTTAGCACAAGGCACTTCAACCAAGCCTGCAATAGGGTCGCATACTAGACCTAATATATTTTTTATCACTATTGCAGCTGCGTCCATTGCCATTGCAGGGGTGCCACCCATCATTTCTACTACAGCTGCAGCACCCATGGCAGCCGCTGAACCACATTCAGCCTGACATCCACCCTCTGCTCCTGCTAATGTAGCATTTTTAGCTATTATAATTCCTATTCCTGACGCTGTGAATAGAGCATTAATTAGTTCATCTTCACTTTTATTTAACTTCTCTCCTGCTGTAATAATAGTCGCAGGAAGTATCCCACAAGACCCTGCTGTAGGTGCTGCTACTATTTTACCCATAGCTGCATTTACTTCTGAGCAAGAAATAGCTCTAGCCATTGCCTTTACCATAAATTCACCTGTAAGAGTGTTCTGAGAGCTTGCATATTTGTTAAGTTTAATTGCATCTCCACCTATTAACCCACTTACGGATCTAGTTTCATTTATAAGTCCATATTCTGCAGCTTCTTGCATTATCCTTAAGTTTTTCCTCATGATTTCAACAATTTCTTCTCTTGAGAGTCCACTTTCTTCTTGTTCACACATTATTGTATATTCCCAAATTGCAATTTTCTTTTCATCGCATATCTTTAAAATTTCTATTCCTTTGTTTGCAAACATAATTATTTTCTCCTCAGCTTTCATGTCTATATTAGGATTGTTTAATCGGTAATATTTCTCTTATGTTATAGATATGCCCTAAGTACTTAATCTTATTTAGTGCATCTTTAGGAACTATAGTATCTGTTTCAAACACCATAGCTGCTTTTAATCCTTTACTGTTCCTGTATACCTTCATTAATGCTATATTGATATTTTCATCATATAGTATAGTACTTACTTTTGAAATCATACCTGGTATATCTTTATGATTAATTATAATTGTTGGATATTTACCCCTAAATTCCACTGCTCCACCATCAACCTCAAAGATTAAAATATTTCCTCCACCAACAGATGAACCAACAATTTCAACTATTTTCCCGCTCTCTTTTGTTATAATAAACTTTACTGTATTAGGATGAACATCCCCCAAATCTCCTGGAATAAACTCTACAACAAGTCCTTTTTCTTTAGCTATACTCATGGAATCTTTAAGCCTATCATCCCAGGGATCCATTCCTAAAATTCCCGCAACTAACGCCTTATCCGTTCCATGCCCTTTATAAGTCTTAGCAAAAGAACCATGTAAAACAAATTGCACCGATGCAATATTCTTACCTGCAATTAAAGCAGCAACCTTTGCAAGTCTTGCTGCACCAGCTGTATGTGAACTCGATGGCCCTATCATAATTGGACCTAATATATCAAAAACACTATAATTTTTCATGTTATCCTCCTTGTCAGTCTCTATGCTGTGACAAAACAATTATAAATTGTTTTGTCACACACTAACATCTATTATTCTTTTGTTATTACATGGTAAGTATGAAAATTATCCTACGTGCCTTGCAAAAGAACTTAAAACTTGAAATTTCTTTTGTAAGTCACTAGGGATAATTTTCATACTTTCAATCTACACTACAAAAGGTGCACCACCTGTTTTTAGTGTATTGTACTTGTATTCTATAATCATAACGGTTAAAGCATGTAGGAGTGTACTATATAGTATATGGTGAGTTTTATAGACTCTTAGTTTACTACATTAGAATCAGTGTTTCTTAAAATATAAGATTAACAGTAAGTATGAAATTTATCCGCAGTGACTTGCAAAACGAAACGCGGAAACAATGGAAATTCCATTTAGAAATTCTTGTTTTGCGAATGTTAAATTCTCGTGAGACTGCCAGGATGGCAGTCTAGCGAACCTGAGCCAGGACGGCTCATGTGAGCGTCAGAGAATTTAACATTCGCAAAACATTAGAATTTTTTAATGGAATTTCCTGTTTCAAGTTCGTTTAGCAAGGCACGTAGGATAAATTTCATACTTTTCCTGTCTTAATACTGATAAAAACAACTTCCACCAGTGAACTCTCTGATTATTGAATTATCTGGTACCAATTCTTTGTCTACATCTACAAAGAAATTCAGGAAGCTTTTCAATCTGCTGGCTTCATAATATACTGGACTTTCAGCTCCAATTTTATTAAGCTCAGCTAATGCGAATTTTTTAAGTACACAAAGCTCATAGACTACATTGGAATTAAACATTGCATCTGCTTGCTCTTGAAATACAAAAATATTTTTTTCCTCTCCACGTTTTACAGAAGGCCACATTTTTAGAGTATCTTCAACGCCGTATCCTCTCGATAAGTAATCCCTAACTATTCTTCTTGTCATTCTTACATCCGTTGTAGAAATTCTATTGTGATCATCTAAATTAAGCTGTGTCAGTGGGCTTATATATATTTTAAATTTACTATCCATAGCTATGGAGGCAGTTAATATTTCATTTAATCCATGTATTCCTTCTACAATCATAACCCCATTTTCAGGCATTTTAATCTTATTTCCATGCCATTCTCTTTTTCCTGTTTTAAAATTAAAACTTGGTATATTAGCTTCGGCGCCTTGTAGTAATAGTTTTAAATCCTTGTTGAAAAGTTCTAAATCTAAAGCATATATAGATTCAAAATCATATTCGCCATCTTCATCCCTTGGAGTAATTTCTCTATCAACAAAATAATCATCCAAGGAAATAGGTATTGGTATTAAGCCATTTACTCTCAATTGAATACCAAGCCTTTTTGAAAAAGTAGTTTTCCCTGAAGAGGACGGACCTGCTATAAGAACTAATTTCACCTTTTCTCTTCCATGAATCATATCTGCAATGTACGCAATCTTCTTTTCATGAAGAGCCTCTGCTACTCTAATTAAATTAACAATATCACCATTTACCACTTCGTCATTTAATGCTCCGACACTCCCAACACCTAATATTTCTCCACATTTTTCTGCTTCGTCAAATATTTTAGCTAGTTTTTCGTGTTTTTGAAATTTAGGAATTTTATCTGGAGCGTCTGACGTAGGATACCTTAATATAAAACCTGGCTCATAGTATATTAAATCAAAGGTACTTAATACTCCTGTTGAAAACGCCATTGGACCATAAAAATAGTCAAATCGCCCATCCAATTCATAAATCTTTACTTCTTCTGAATTAACATATTTTAAAAGTTTAACTTTGTCTTGCATATTATATGACCTAAAAATTTCTATTGCTTTGGCTTTTGACAGTGATATCTTTTTTATAGGAATATCCGCTTTTATTATTTCCCTCATTCTATTTTTTATCTCATATATATCGTCAATATCTAGTGCAAGGGTCTTATGGATTTCTCCAAATAAACCTTTACTTAGTGAATGCTCGATAGAAATTTTAGCTGTAGGAAACAATTCGTAAACTGCCTTTATTAGCACGAACTGGAGGGTTCTAACATACGTCATCATTCCAATTCTACTTTTAATATCCACAGTATCAAAATCACCATCTTGCGTTATAGTTTCGGAAAGTTCATAAAGTTTATTATTAACCTTACCTAAAACTACTGGTATATCATTTAATAAACTATTATCTTTAATAATATCATTTAATATAGTTCCCTGCTTTACTAAAACATTTCTACCATCCTTAAGGTCTATATTGAAATTACTCATGCAATCATCCCCTATTTTTAGTGGTTAGTACTATTATACTGTAGTTTTTAAAAAATGTATCCTATACCCCTTATAATTTTTGTATTTTAACGAAAAATATACAGAATAGAGAATGAGGTGATCTTACGTTTATTTTAATAATCAGAACCTGTTTCTTATACTTTGTAGTAATTTTTATTATGAGGCTAATGGGTAAAAAACAAATAGGTGAGCTTGAACCTTTTGAGCTGGTAATCGCATTAATGATTTCTGAACTCGCTACTTTTCCCATGCAAGATATAAGAATACCATTGCTACATTCCATTATACCAATAATTACTTTGCTATTTCTTCAAGTAGCCACTTCCTTTATTGAACTCAAAAGTGAGAAGGCTAGAAGAATATTAACAGGCACTCCAAGTATATTAATAAAAAACGGGAAAATTGATATTGCAGAGCTTAGATATCAAAGATTTAATATTAATGATTTATTAGAAGAACTTAGATTAAAGGGATATTTTAATTTATCCGATATTCAATATGCTATTTTAGAAACTAGTGGTGAGCTATCCATATTGCCAAAAACTGGTCAAAGCAATGCAACTAAGGATGATTTGAAATTAAAAATAGTTCAAGAGTCTTTACCTATACCTTTGATTATGGATGGTAATGTAAATTTTAAAAATTTGAAAATTTTATCCAAAGACGAAACTTGGTTAGAGAATTTACTTAAAAAGAATAATATTGCCTCCTCAAAAGACGTTTTCATAGGAATAATAGATTCTAAAAACAAGTTCTATTATCAACTCAAGGAAGGGAAAGATAAAAATTAATGAAAAATGTTTACTTAGCCTTTAGCTTATTTATTGTAATGATTATAGGGATATTTTTATCTATAATTGTTATAAATCGCAATTGCGACCATTTGCAAAATTTGAATTCTACCCTAGAAAGTTATATACTAAAGGAGAACTATAAAGATGCATATACCTTATCCCTAGATTATATAGCTCAGTGGAAAAGTGATTCTAAATTTTTAACCCTTTATATACATCATGAGGACTTAGACCATGTAGACAATGAAATTTTAAAATTAACTCAGTATATAAAAACTCGCGATAAGTCAGAAGCCTTAGCCACAGTACATGTTATGAAATATCTTATAGATCATATAAAATCTCATGAAAAAGTATCTATAAGCAATATTTTTTAATAATTTTTGTATGTTGGAATCATTTATAGTAAAAGGGTAGAAAATAGTGTATTTATAGCTTATAATTATATTATACAATAAAAAGTCCCACAGGGACAATATATGTCCCTGTCACAAAATTTGAAAGGTGGAATTAATATGGCATTAGTTACTACAACAAATATGTTTAAAAAAGCTTTTGAAGGAAATTACGCAATTGGTGCATTCAACATCAATAATATGGAAATAATTCAAGGAATAATGGATGCTTGTGCTACTCACAAGTCTGCAGTTATTCTTCAAGTATCAGGCGGAGCTTTGAAATATGCTAGACCTACATACCTTCGAAAAATGGTAGAGGCAGCTGTAGAAGACACTGGTCTTGATATTGCTCTTCATTTAGATCATGGTTCTGATCTTGCTCAAGTTAAACTTGCAATAGCTTCAGGATTTACTTCAGTAATGTATGATGGTTCTCATTTTGATTATGAGGAAAACGTAAGATTAACTAAAGAAGTAGTTGAATATGCTCATTCTAAAGGTGTTGTAGTTGAAGCAGAGCTTGGAAAACTAGCTGGTGTTGAAGATGCTGTTTCAGTTTCAGCTGCTGATGCAACTTATACTGATCCAGATCAAGCAGTAGATTATGTAAAAAGAACTGGTATTGATTCTTTAGCTATAGCTATCGGAACAAGCCATGGTGCTTATAAATTCAAAGGCGATGCTAAACTTGACTTTGAAAGATTAGAATCAATCACTAAAAAATTAGAAGAAGCTGGAATGCACAACTTCCCAATAGTTCTTCACGGAGCATCTGCTGTAGATCAAGATTTCGTTTCTATGTGCAATGAATTTGGTGGAGAAATTAAAGGAGCAAAAGGAATACCACTAGAAATGCTTCGAAAAGCCGCTTCTATGGCTGTCTGTAAAATAAACATGGATACTGATTTAAGACTTGCTATGACAGGATCACTAAGAAAGGTTTTAACACAAAGTCCTGGCGAAATTGATCCAAGAAAATATCTTGGAGAAGCAAGAAATAACATTACTAAACTAGTTGATGGAAAAATTACTAATGTTTTAGGTTCTGCTAATTCATCTAAATAATTTAAATATAAGTAATTAAAACTAAGAGACTCACAGTATAATCATACTGTAAGTCTTTTAGTTTTTTTTATTATATAGGAAGCCAAAAAATGTTTTCATGCTCAAAAAAAGTATATATTACGTATAATGCATTAGAACAAGCTTTAGAACTTCTTATTATATTTTTAAATAAGCTACGCTCTGAAAAACATATGTTTGAGCGACAGTAAAATGTACCCTATAGAGTAGACGATTTAAAAAAACCTACGCTATAGGGTTTTTCTATGTATAATGGAATAAAGATTAGAGGTGGATAAATGAGCATTAAGGATTTTA
>NZ_JAHLEF010000025.1 GCF_018861755.1 Clostridium sp. CF012
AGAATCTGATTTTATAATAGCTATAAATAAAGATGCAACAGCACCTATCATGAAGGTTGCAGATATTGCAATAGCTGGAGATTACACAAAAGTTCTTCCAGAAATGATAGCTCAAATCAATGCATTAAATGAAGATAAATAATTCAATTTTAAATAGTTTTAATTAAAGTGGTTTTGATGTATTATTACATCAAAACCACTTTGTTTTTTAATACACGTCTTAATTCAACGTTAATTTATAAATAGCATCATAAGTTTTCTATTAAATATAAAAATACTGTACTTTTCAAATTGCTCAAAGTAAACTAGAATAATAGTATTATAGTAAACCTTTAATCACAATATATATGAGGGAGCTGATTTTATAATGGATTTTGAAAAAGATGCTATGGAAATATTAAAAACTATTATTGATAATGATAGTGATGGCCTTGTCATCGTAGATGAAAATGCCATCATAACTATGATTAGCAAATCATATTGTGACTTTGTAGGAATGTCACAGGAAAATGCTATTGGAAAACTTGTTACAGATGTCATAGAAAATACAAGAATGCACAAAGTTTTAGAAACAAGAAATTCAGAAACTGCTCAACTACAAAAGATAAAAGGGAGCTATATGATTGCAAGTAGAACTCCTATAATTAAGAATGGAAAATTAATTGGTGCAATTGGTAAAGTCTTATTTAGAAATGTAAAAGCACTAAATAATCTTTATAGTAAAATTAAAACCATGGAAAAAGAACTTGAAACCTATAAAAGTCGTTTAAATCAGCTGAACACCGCAAGTTATTGCTTTGATGACATCATAGGTATAAGTGATGCAATAACCACCGCTATATCTATCTCACGAAAAGCTGCTAAAACACATTCCAATGTGCTTATACTTGGTGAAAGTGGCACTGGAAAAGAGCTCTTTGCACATTCAATACACTTAGCTAGTGACCGCCAGTATGCGCCTTTTGTAAAAGTAAACTGTGCAGCTATTCCTACTGGACTATTAGAATCTGAGCTTTTTGGTTACGAAGGCGGCGCCTTTACAGGTGCTAAAAAAGAAGGTAAAGTAGGAAAATTTGAACAAGCGGATGGTGGAACCATATTTTTAGATGAGATTGGGGATATGCCTCTTCATATGCAGGTTAAACTATTAAGAGTTCTCCAAGAAAAAGAAGTTGAAAAAATTGGTTCCACAGGAAGTAAAAAAATTGACGTACGTATAATAGCTGCAACAAACATAAACCTAGAAAAATCAATGCATGAAGGTAATTTTAGACAAGATCTTTATTACAGATTGAATGTTGTTACTATTCATGTTCCTGCTCTTCGTGAGCGTACCGATGATATTATGCTTATTGCAAATCACCTTATAAAAAAAATATCTATGGATTTAAATAAAAAAGTACTAGGTATTTCTAAGGAATCAGAATATTTTCTAAAAAATTATGCCTGGGAAGGAAATATTCGCGAACTTGAAAATATATTAGAAAGAGCCATTAATATAATAGAAGATAGTAATTTTATTTCTCCTATAGATTTACCTGAAGAGATTACTGGAATGAAAGAAATTAAAGTTATTAAAAGTCTCGAGGCCACCATGGTAGCAACTGAAAAACAGGCTATTATAGATGCACTTAACGCTGCGGATGGAAATAAAACTAAAACAGCAAAAAATCTAAAAATTGGAAGAACAAGCTTATATGAAAAAATTCAGAAGCATAATCTATAATTATAACTGTCCCTTTTAACGAACTGTATTCATAAAACACAAGAATACAGTTCGTTTTTTCGTACATAATGATAAGGGTTACATAAATCATGTTCCTAAAAACGTACATATACATATATTCAATATAGAGAACTCCATATAAAAACAGTGAAATCACACAGATAATCTGTTTTTTTGTGTTTTTTTGTTGGCATGATATTTGCTAATTATATATTTAACAAGCTTCACTAATATAATAATAGGAGGTAAATAAATGACGAAAATTATGTCTAGTGACGATGCAATTGCTTTAATTAAAAATGGTGACTCCGTTGCCGTGGGCGGATTTGTCGGTTGCGGTCACCCTGAAGAATTAAGTATAAAAATTAATGAGTCTTTTAGTAAGAGTGGAATTCCAAACAGTTTAACTTTAATATATGCCGCTGGACAAGGAGATTCAAAGGAAAAAGGTTTGAATCATTTTGGCGTAGAGGGTTTAATTTCAAAGGTAATAGGTGGTCACTGGGGACTTGCACCTAAACTTGCCAAACTAGCTAATGAAAATAAAATTCAGGCTTATAATCTTCCTCAAGGAGTAATCTCTCACCTTTACAGAGACATTGCGGCTGGTAAACCAGGAACTATTACTCATGTAGGATTAAAAACCTTTGTTGACCCGAGAATCGACGGAGGTAAGTTAAACGATATCACAAAAGAAGATATAGTAAAGCTTATTGAAATTGAAAATAAGGAATACTTATTTTATAAAGCTTTCCCTATAAATGTGGCACTTATCAGAGCTACTTATGCAGATGAGAACGGGAATGCCACTTTGGAAAAAGAAGCTGTAACATTGGATGGCCTGTCTATGGCACAAGCAGTTAAAAATTCTGGAGGAATTGTAATACTTCAAGTTGAGGGTGTTGTAGAAAATGGTTCACTTGATCCAAGAAAGGTTAAAATTCCAGGAATACTCGTAGATGCTATTGTAATTTCAAAACCCGAAAATCATATGCAAACCTTTGCTGAACAATATAATCCCTCTTATACTGGGGAAGTAAAAATGTCAGTAGCAAGTCTTAAAGGTTTAAAACTAGATGAAAGAAAAATAGTATCTAGAAGAGCAGCAATGGAGCTTATTCCAAATGCCATTACTAACCTTGGAATAGGGATGCCTGAAGGAATATCCATGGTAGCAAATGAAGAGGGCATTGGTAATCAAATGAAACTCACTTTGGAATCAGGTCCAATAGGTGGAATTCCGGCTGGTGGTTTAAGCTTTGGAGCTGCAGTAAATCCTGAAAGCATACTAGATCAAAGTAATCAATTTGATTTCTATGATGGAGGTGGTCTTGATATAGCCTTCCTAGGACTTGCTCAATGTGATGAAAGTGGAAACATTAATGTAAGTAAATTCGGACCTAAAATTGCAGGCTGTGGTGGATTTATCAATATAACGCAAAACTCTAAAAAAGTTGTGTTCTGCGGCACTTTTACAGCCGGTGGGTTAGAACTTGAGATAAAACAAGGAAAACTGAATATTCTACAAGAAGGTAAAATTAATAAATTCATTAAAACTGTTGAACAAATTACCTTTAGTGGTGAGTATGCTGTGGATGTAGCTCAACCAGTATTATATATTACTGAAAGAGCTGTTTTCGAACTTACTAATAAAGGCTTAGTACTTACTGAAATTGCTCCTGGAGTTGACCTTGAAAAGGATATTCTAGCTCATATGGATTTCAAGCCAATGATTTCAAAGAATTTAACTTTTATGGATGCAAGAATTTTCGAGGAAAAAGCTATGGGATTGAAATTTTAGATTCTAACCACAAAAGTTGTTACGTTTTGTAAATTAATATAAACTAATTTAAATTAAAGGGAGGAACTATCATGTTAGGACTTATTGGTATTATTATTTCTTTAGGACTTTTAATGTATTTAGCCTACAGAGGAATTACAGTTCTTATTTTGGCACCAGTTTTAGCAATACTTGCAGTTTTGTTCCAAAGTGGTCAGAGCCATGTTTTGGCTAACTATACCGAAGTTTTCATGGTTAATTTTGCATCATATTGTAAGACATATTTCCCAGTATTCTTATTAGGAGCAATATTCGGTAAAATAATGGATGACTCAGGAGCTGCTAAATCTATAGCTTATGCCATTAGTAGTAAGCTAGGTAAAGATAAAGCAATTCTTGCGGTAGTTTTATCTTGTGCTATATTAACCTATGGCGGTGTTTCATTATTTGTAGTTGCATTTGCAGTATATCCTATTGCTGCAGCATTGTTTAGACAAGCAGATATTCCAAAACGATTTTTACCTGGTACTATAGCACTTGGTGCATTTACATTTACAATGACTGCACTCCCAGGAACGCCACAAATACAAAATGCTATTCCAATGCCTTTCTTTGGAACAAATGCTTATGCAGCGCCGATTATAGGTCTTATAGGCACAGCAGTAATGTTTGGTGGTGGTATGCTTTGGCTTACAAGAAGAGCAAAAAATGCTATGACCAAAGGTGAAGGCTATGGTGACCATAAAGAAGATGTATTGAAAGAAGTTGATTTATCCAAATTACCTAAACTTGCCCTGGCTATAACTCCAATAATTTTAGTACTAGTTGTTAATTATTTATTAGGTAAATATCTTTTTGCTACAATGGACGGAACATTCTTAAAAGATTTCGGTGGAATTAAGATAGCCAGTGTACAAGGTATATGGAGTTTAATTTCAGCCTTAGTTATTGCTATAGTTATTAGTTTAATTTTATTTTGGAAAAACCTTGAAAGCGTTACGAATACAGTTAATAAGGGCGCTATAGGTTCACTTCTAGCAATTGCAAATACCTCTTCAGAAGTTGGTTATGGTAATGTTATTAAAACATTAGCAGGATTCGCTATACTTCAAGCTGGAATACTTGCTATACCAGGAACACCACTTATTTCACTAGCAGCATCCACTAGTATTCTTGCAGGTATTACAGGTTCAGCATCAGGTGGTATGAGTATTGCTCTCGGAATATTAGGTAAAACTTATATGGCAAAGGCTCAAGCTCTAGGAATTAATCCAGAAGTATTTCATAGAATAGCCGCCATTGCATGTGGTGGACTTGATACACTTCCACACAATGGTGCCGTAATAACTTTGCTAGGTATAACAGGTATGACTCATAAACAATCATACGTAGATATAGGAATGTGTACAGTTGTTATCCCACTTATAGCTACAGCAGTATGTATTATATTTGCTTCATTTGGAGTTGTATAGCACGTAAAAATAAAATATTAAGGAGGAATTATAAATGAAAGGTTTAACTATGGAAGAATTAAATATAGGTGATAAAGACTCTTTTGAAAAAACTATAAGTGAATCAGATGTATATCTTTACGCAGGCATAACGGGTGATTTAAACCCTGCTCATATAAATCAAAGAGAAGCTGAAACAACAATGTTCAAAGGTAGAATCGCACATGGGATGCTCACAGCAGGCTTGGTATCTGCAGTACTAGGTATGAAAATGCCAGGAGCAGGAACTATTTATCTAGGCCAAGAGCTTAGATTTACAGCACCAGTTAGATTTGGAGATACAATAAAGGCTGAAGTTGAAGTTATAGAAAAGTTCGTCGAAAAAAACATTATGAAATTGAGTACAACATGTACTAATCAAGATGGAGTTGTTATTCTTAAAGGTATTGCAACTGTTATGCCTCCTAAATAATCAAAAATAAAAACTGTATTGGGATTTTCCCAATACAGTTTTTATTTTTAATTTTTATGGCATTTTATGAAGACATAATCCCTTAACCGCTCCTTGAATCTCTATTAAATTTTTACCAATGCTACACTCTACTGCTACTACAATTGCTCCTTCAACTAAAGCTGCATCAATAATCAATACATTTTTCTGCATTTCTTCTGGAAGAGTTTCAACAGCCATTTGTGCATTCATATATGCACTGCCAAGATCAAATAATATTGCCACACCATCTTCTGAATATACTTCATTTATAGCTAAAATAATTTTTTCTATATCCGTTCCTAGTCCATTATCACTAGTCCCACCCGCTGCTACAATAGGTACATTATCAGCCATTTGAAGTGCTAGCTCTTTTACTCCTTCTGCCACCTTACTACTATGTGAAATTATTACGATTCCTACCATAAATTATACCAGCCCTTCTTTTATGCCTTTTACTTCTTCGTAAATAGCATTTAATATTAAGTAGCTTGAAGTTGCGCCTGCATCTTGATGACCAATACTTCTTTGTCCAAGATAACTAGCTCTTCCTTTAGTAGCAATTATTGTTTTTGTATATTCTACTCCCTTTATCGCTGCATCTTTAGAGGCTTTTAGAACATCTATTGGCATTGCACCAGCTCTTAGAGCTTCTTTCATAGCATCAATAGCAGGTGCTATGGCATCAATCATTGTCTTTTCTCCTCTACTCGCTTTTCCTCGCATCAATACTCCGCCTAAGGCTGCTTCCAATATTTTAATAAAATCTTCAATATCTATATTTGCTTTTCCCTTAACTTCTACAGAAGCTTTCATAAATGCCGTGCCATATAATGGTCCTGACGCACCTCCTACGTTTGAAACTAATGTCATTCCGGTCTTCTTAAGAATTTCTCCAATGTCAGTTCCATTATCATCCTTTAGTTTTTCTTTAACAGCATTAAATCCCTTATTCATGTTAATTCCATGATCTCCATCACCTATAGCTGCATCAAGCTCACATAAGTAGCTCTTGTTTTCTTCAATTACATTTGCTATTTTATTTAATATTGAAATTACTTGTAATCCTGAAATACTCATTTTTATTACCTTCCTATATATACTGTATTTTTATTTTAAATCATCAGAGGCCTTATTATACTATAACACTTTTAATGCTGGTGTATCTGCCGGTGCATCTAATAGAATCTTTAATTCATCATCAAGTTTTAATAATGTAACAGAAAACCCTGACATTTCAAGGGAGGTCATAAATTCTCCAACAAAAGTTCTATAAACTTTTACTCCCTTTTCTTCTAAAATCTTATGAACTTTTCTATTAACAATATAAAGCTCCATTAATGGTGTAGATGCAAGTCCATTAATCATAACTGCAACTTCTGCTCCTGCCCCCAGTGGCATATCAGTTAATATTTTCAAAACCAAGTGTTCTACTATTTCATCAACAGGACTTAGAGTTTCTCTATGAGTACCCGGTTCTCCATGTATACCCATGCCAATTTCAACTTCATCTTCTGCTAAACTAAAATTAGGCTTTCCTGCTGCAGGAACTATGCAGGGTGTTAATGCCATTCCCATACTTCGTACATTCGCTATTACCTTTTCAGCTACTGCCTTAACTTCCTCGAGACTTGCTCCTGTCTCTGCTTTTGCCCCAGCTATTTTATGCACAAATACAGTTCCAGCTATCCCACGTCTTCCAGCAGTAAAAAGACTATTTTCAACTGCTACATCATCATTAACAACAACGCTTTCAATTTTTATTCCATCCATCTCAGCCATTTCACCGGCCATTTCAAAATTCATTATATCTCCTGTATAGTTTTTAACCACTAGCAGAACGCCAAGTCCCCCATTGACTGCTTTTACAGCTTCATATATTGGATCTGGAGTTGGTGAAGTAAATACTGAACCGCACACTGCTGCATCTAACATCCCCTTTCCTACATATCCTGCATGCGCTGGCTCGTGTCCACTTCCGCCCCCACTAACTAATGCAACTTTTCCGGATATAGGAGAATTCTTTCTAACAAGTACATCTACATTTTCAAGTTTTCTAACATAATCTGGATGTGCCATTACTATACCGCAAAGCATCTCCTCAACAACAAATTCTGGGTCGTTAATTAGTTTTTTCATTTATAATCGCCTCCATTTAATAAATAAAACTTAATATACCTTCTATGTTCTACATAATAATGAGCATTCCTCCAAAGCACTCAATATTTTCTAATATTTTCTAATATTTTCTAATATTCACATTGATATCTTAAGGTCAGATATAATGCTTATAATAACCGACGAAAAGCTTCTTTGAACTCTTTCTTAATAATTAAAAAATCTTCTAAATCATTTAAAAATTGAAATAACAATGCCCTATTTTCAAATTCATTCCTATTCTTTGGTAGTTCCATCATCTTATAATCTTTCTTAAGTAGGGTGAGTTCGCTTATAAGTTCAATACAATCATTATCCTCATGAATATTAATTGCAACATTATCGGTAAAATCCGATAAAATTCTGGTCTGCTCATAGGTCATATAAAATCTTGAAAAGTGTCTTTTCATCCTTTTTATAGCATCTAATTGTGTCATTCTCATATCTATATAACTTCCATAATAATCATTGTTCTTAAATAAATTATTATTATTTATTATTTGTGTCATCACCTTAGTATCTTTAATTAGTTGTTCTATACTCAAAATCACTTCTTGTTCATAAATTGGTACTGCTTGGGTAAGTAAACTTATTGCCATGTCTGACAATATTAATCTATATTGCTCTTCTATCTTCTCTTTATTCTTTTTAAAACTCTCCTCGAGTGGTACTGAATATAAATTAAATATCATTGCAACTCCAATGCCTATTATAGTTAACCCTGCTTCATTTATAATCCAAGAGATATTAATGTTTGTACTTATTAAAAGATGTGTTGATAATACTGCTCCAACAACCATTCCCTCGCTTATTTTTAATATATTTGTTATGGGTATAAATATAAGTAAAAATAGTCCAAATACAATCGGATTATTTCCAAGTAACAGGTATAGCATAAAAGATAAAAGTATAGCCACTGCAGATGAGATTATTCTCCTACCCCCAACTAATAGTGCTTCTTTCTTTGTATCTTGAATACTTAATATTGCAATTATACCGGAAGTTACACCGAACTCTAATCCAAAATAATTTGATATGATAATTGCTATTGTGGCAGACAATGTTATCTTAATTGTTTTTGATTGTAAATATTTCATCATTTCTCAATTTTTCTCCTACTACCATTAATATGGTATATTTTTTATTTACACTTAAATTATTCATTACTAAATAACGTCTCTTCTTATACTTCGGGAAATTTTTTTTGTACATTTAGTTTAATTTTTTATTACTTTGTAACATAGTAATGCATACTCAAATTACTGTCAACCTACATATCTGACCTTCAAAGTTTATTCTAGAAATAGTTGTGAATATATAAACAATCTAAATGGTACTTACTTTTTAAATGAAAAAGCTCTAGCCTATATATAATTTATAAGCTAGAGCCTAGTCCTTTATGGGGTATATTTAATTTTATAAATAGATTTCTATTTCTGTACCTCGTCCAAGCTCACTTGCAATCTTAATTTCCCCATCATGTGCTTTTACTATATCACTTGCAATAGCCATTCCAAGCCCTGAACCTTCATGTCCCTTCCCGGTATTTGTACCCCTATAATATCTTTCGAATATATGGTTTAGCTCTTCCGGTCTTATTCCTTTTCCGTTATCACTTATAATAATTTTCAAGTTATCCTTCTTTTCAACGGACACCTTTATATTTACGCCCTCTTCATTATGAACTATTGCATTATATATTAAATTTTTCATAGTCCTCATTATAAGACTAGCATCCACAAAAGCTTCTATATCTTCACTTTCACAAATGAAATCAATATCTACCTCAGCGTTACTCGGGTCGTTTAGTATGTCAATTACAGCATTTCGTACCAAGCTGACCATATTTATTTTTTTCTTGTTTAACTTCAATACTTTGTTTTTTAATCTTGTTGTTAAATTCAAATCATCTACAAGCTCTTTTATATAGTTGGCCTTACTGTCTATTATTTTTGAATACTGTTTTACCTCTTCTTTTGATAAATCATAATCATCGCTGCTTAAAAGTTCCGCATATCCTTTTATAGATACCAGCGGCGTCTTAATATCATGTGACATATTTGAAATCCATTCTTCTCTCATCTTATCAAGCTTTTTTCCTTCTATTTCATTACTCTTAAGCGTTGCTGAAAGGTTGTTTAGGTTGCGATAGACCCCCGTGTATAATCCCTTTTCTGATAATTTCAAATCATATTTTCCATCCGATAATACTAGAACCCCATTTATTATGTTGCTTAAAGGTCTAGTAAGTCTTCTTGAGAATAAATATGCGAAAAATAATGCAATTAATGCATCTAATATCAAAATTATATAAATAAGTTTACCCATGGTTTCTACAAAATTACTATTATTAATAGTAATTACTTGTCGCTCAACCTTGTCCCATGGAAATCCTATTATATAGCTGTATTCACGCCCTTCTATTTGTTTTTCACCTATAAAAATAGTTGTTAATGTTTTTTCATCCACATATTTATATTGATGAATCAATTCAAAAGGGGTATAACTTTTTTTTATATCCTTTGGCTTTCTGTAACTATATATTTCTTTACTATTCTCATCTAATATCTGTATCCATATATTGTTATTATCCAGGCTTAATTTCCCATTATTGTCTATATAAACAGTTCCTTTATTACTCACAATACATTTACTGAAATTTCTAGTATAATCCTCTGCCCCTACACCTTTTAAATTTTTCTCTATTAAGCTTCCTTTTGTATCGTTGTTATAAATTATAAAAGAAAAGGCTGCAATAATATTTATAATCATTACAATAATAACTACAGAAACCACAGTTATCATGAATTTGCCCATTAATTTAAATTTCATATCTATTCATCCTTTACAACAAATTTATATCCGAGCCCTTTAATATTCACTATATATTTTGGCATTGAAGGATTATCCTCTATTTTTTCTCTAAGTCTTCTTATATGGACCATAATTGTATTGTCAAAACCTATATAATCTTCTCCCCAAACTCCATCACAAATTTTTTCCTTGCTGAGGATCTGGTTTGGATTTTTTGCAAAGTAGACTAGCATCTTAAATTCTTTTGCTTTTAACTCTATTAACTCACCATTTTTTTTAAGCTCTATCTTTTCCTCATTTAATTCAAAAGGTCCAAAAACTATGGGTTTGCCGCTTTCAACCTTATCTTCACCAAGGTAATTATTTCTTCTTAAATGAGCCTTTACCCTATAGGCAACCTCTTTTGGACTGAAGGGCTTTGTAATATAGTCATCAGCCCCTAAAGCAAACCCTAAAATCCTATCTAGCTCTTCCGACTTAGCCGACATAAACAATATTGGTGTTCTAGAAGTCTTTCTTATTTCTTTGCATACGTCGTACCCGTCTCTATCAGGCATCATTATATCCAAAAGAATAATATCTGGGTCTAAACGCGATACTAAATCTATTGCTTCTTTCGCCGCTGCTGCCGTATATATATTTTCAAAACCTTCTTTTCTAAGCACAGTAGATAAAAGTCTTAATATATCCTCTTCATCATCAACTATTAGTATTTTACTTTTATTAATTGAATTTTCCATATTTATCACCTCTTAAAAATTAAACCCTTTTCTATTAAATACTTCAGAAGACTAAACAATTATTAATTGCTTAGTCTTCTGACGTGTCTCTAAGTTTCTAATTACATAATACCATATAACCTAGCTTATTATATTTTTTTATTCTTTTATAAATGCTTTGTAGGTAAGCTTTGATAAAAATACAAAACCAGCAATAACTATTACTATTTGAACCATAATTAATTCCATCGGAACCCGATATCTTATTAATTGTCCAGACATCATCCCCCAAAGTGGAGTTATCCCAAGATATTTTACACTCACAACTCCAAATAATATAACTGGCAGTACATATGGCAATCCCATAAGTAGACCCCCAAAAATAAAAGGTATAGAAGCTGATTTACTTATTGCTGATAGATATAATCCGAGTTGTGAGAAAAAGAATGAACCTATTGTAACGGTTATTATAAGTATAATAATCATTTGCAATACAGTTATATTTGAACCACTGTTTCCAAAATACCAAAGTTCTTTTAATGGTAAGTCTAGCCCTTTAAAACCCGCTTTTATTAATCCGTCTATGCATATTGTAAGCACTATTGATACATTAACTATTGTTGTTGATATGCCAGCACCAATCCACTTTGCCATTACAACATTTTTCTTTCCATTTTGAGTTGTATTTATAAGTTCATTCATGTTAGAGTTATATTCTAGAGTATATGTGGCTGAAATTATCATGAAGGTTATTAGCCCTATCATTGGTGCAAATCCATAACTTTTACTAAAGACATCCGCCCAAACCTCTGCACTCGTAGCCGGATGAATTAACATCCTACTTATCAAAAGTAAAGCAATCCAAGTTATTATAATGCTCTTTCTAAATAACATTTTTCTCATTTCTGCTTTCACAAGAATTCCCATAAGTTACACCTCCTTAGTATTTTCTAAATCAAAGTAAAACATATATACGTCTTCGAATCTTGGTTCTATGGTTTCAGCTGATGCATATAGCGGCATTTTATCGCTTACTACTCTAAGTTCTGTAATATCCGCGCCCCTTTGAAGGTTAACTACCTTATAATCTCTTTGTATGTCCATAACCTCATTTTCTTTGTTTGTTGTAATCTTATATACTTTTCCATTCATGCCATTTAATATATCTTTATGATTTCCTTTTATTATAACGCTGCCATTTTTAATCATTATGGTTTCTCTTGCTACAGCTTCTATATCTGAAATAATATGAGTTGAGAGTATTATTATTTTATCCTTTGATATTTCAGCTATAAGATTTCTAAATCTTGCTCTTTCTTGAGGATCTAGGCCTGCTGTTGGTTCATCAAGTACAACTATTTGAGGGTCATTTAATAATACTTGTGCAATTCCAACTCTTCTTTTCATACCACCGGAAAATTTACCAACTGCTTTATTTCTAACCTCATATAAGCCAACAAGGTTTAGTAGTTCGTCAATTTTTTCGGAAGCAACATTTTTGTCTATTCCCTTTAAGGCCGCCACATATTTCAAAAATTGTTTTGCTGTAAAATTCTTATATCCACCAAATTCTTGTGGTAAATATCCAATAATATTTCTATACTCATCTTCTTTTTCATAAATACTTTTCCCATTATAAAGAATTTCTCCAGTTGTGGGCTTTGTTAATGTTACTATTTGTTTCATTAGTGTAGTTTTACCCGCTCCGTTTGGTCCGAGTAGTCCATATACACCATTTTCTAAAGTAAGTGTTATATTATTGTTAGCATTCTTTTTTCCAAAGCTTTTTGTTAACTTCTTTATCTCAAGTTTATTCATAATTGTTCCTCCTCTAATTTTAATTATCTTACTAATACTTTTTTAAATGACTCTATGCTCAGTGTAATTCCTGCCACTAAAGTCATTCCCAATATCCCAAGGCAAAAATTTATTAAGTCAAAATTAATCCCGAAAAACCTTACATTTCCATAATATACTCCAGCAAACTGATTAAAATAGAATAGCAAATTCACCAAATTAATACTATTTAATACCATTCGAACATTACCTGGAATTACTTTTACCACAGTTAACAATTTTGGAGTAATAACAAGAATCAAAAATACACTTGTAGCTGCTATTGAGCTTGTTGTTATAAATGAACATAAACATGCAATTACACCCAGTGTAGCTAATATTAATATCATTATTCCTATCTTTAATGTTATAAATTGAATTATAGTATATGCATCTCTTACTAAAATAGGGTTGTCTATTATTCTTATGGCTTGTAGTCCTCCATTTATTGGCATTCCATATTGCACTGCTGTTATTATAAATTGGATTACTAGATAAAACCCATATAAAGCTGTTGGTATTAATATTCCAAATCCTAATTTTGAATATAAAGCTCTATTCTTATTTTTTGATGTAAGAATCAAATTTTCTACTGTAGACACAATTTCATCAGTGTATATATTACAACAAACTATGATTAGAATTACCACCATAAAGAATGCCATAAGTATATTGGTTGCCCTATAATCGAATACCTTCCAGAAGCTAACATCACTATACTTAGTATCTTCCATACTTTTCAGTTTTTTATGGGATATTTCCTTCATAGCTTTACTAAAATCATCTTTCTCCTGACTATTTGCCGCTTCCCTTATTGTTCCTATTTTTGCATCTAACTTTTCTTGTGCAATTACCGTGGCTGGTCTTGTATCCTTAATTAAATCATATTGCTCATTTCTATGTGATTTCTGTGTTTCCATCTCTGGTTTCATAAAAGCCATTGCTAAGCAAAGTAAGATAAATATTATTGCTACAATTACTCCAGTTTTTGATTTAAATATTTTTTTAAGTTCCCAATATATCATTTGTTTCCTCCTTTTAAAAAATGCCACCTTAGAATAAGGTGAATCCACGTGGTAAGTGGCAAGTTTAAGTGAATGTCATCTGTTAAAATCTTATCTTGCTATAAGTACATTATATAATGTTAACCTTACCTCTTTATAACATTAACCTTAAATAAACCTTACAAATATTTTTTTAGGTATCAGTGAAACTATTTGTTAAACTTCTTTGTCTAATGGACGAATACAAAAAATATAGATCTATAAAAATTCTCTATAGGGAGTGATTAAACTGATAGAATTAGTTGAAAAAGCTATTAAAGGTGATAATAAGAGCTTTGATTCTTTAATACAAAGTAGAAAAGAAAATATATATAAAGTGGCTTACAGTTATGTAAATAACACTGAAGATGCTCTTGATATAATGCAAGAAGTAATTTATAAAGCTCTTGTTTCCATAAAAAGCTTAAATGAGCCAGAATATTTTAATACATGGCTCACAAGGATAACTATAAATTGTTCAATAAATTATTTAAATAAATCTAAAAAAGTTATATCAATTGATGAAAAACATTTAAAAGACATGACTTCACTTCCTAACAATAAGGAAGAAATTATGGATTTACATGAATCTTTAAAGAATTTGAATACCAAATATAAAACCATCATAATATTAAAATACTTTGAAGATCTAACACTTAAAGATATTTCAGATATCTTAAAATTACCATTAAGTACAGTTAAAACACAGCTTTATCGCGGTCTGGAAAAACTTAAAATTGACCTTAAGGAGGCTCACTAATATGAGTAATAACTTGGATGATTTAAAGAAGGTTTATGATGACATAGAAATGCCAGATAACTTAAGTGAATTCGTTAATATTTCATTAGATAAAGGAAGATCAAGAATGAAAAGTGATAAAAGGAAAAATAATTGGATAAAAGGTTTTGCTGCAACAGCGGCTGTTTTTACTGTATTTACTATTAGTGTAAATACTATGCCTGCATTTGCAAACTCGTTAAAAGGTGTCCCTATTGTAGGAACTTTAGTTAAAGTTCTACAATTTAACAAGGGAACTGCAGTAGGTGGTAAAATTACTGATGGCGCAGATGCAAATTCTATAATTCTTAAACAAAATGCCATTAATGAGACTTTAGTAATTAATTTTACTAATAATAGTGATAATAAAGTTACAGATAATGTTGCTCACTTTAAAGTAGATTATAAAAACAATCCATCTACTATGACCTTTACAATTAACGGTGCAAGAGCTCTATCAGCTGAAAAAGATTTTGAAAATATGAAGAAAAGCAGTTATGTTTCAGATGTATATAAAAATATGATACTGGATGATTCAGCAGTAAAATTTACAATTGTGTTTAACAAACCCGTGAAATACGAGGTGAAGGAATATAAAAATCCTGGTCATATTGCAGTAACCTTATCAGAAGATAAAAATGAAATAGCTAAAACCATATATTCTGTTAGAACTCCTTCCTATGAATATGGGGAAAACTTAGGAATGATAGAAGAGCAATTATTTGAGGAACTTAATGTTAGAACTCTAAAAGACAATAAGGGAACTTTCTGCATAGATGCTGGTGTCTTTAATACTAAAGCTGGGGCCGAAGCTAAAATCAAAGATTTAACAACAAAATATGGCGAAAATCTTAAACTTGTTGTTGAAGAAAGAAATTCATTAGATATTCCAAAAGAAAGGATGGCACCTTAAATAATTCATACTACAGTTATACTTCTAAAAGAACTAGTGTTGTAACTACTTACCTATTTGCTTATAATTAAGTGTAATTAAATTTTTTAACAAAGGAGATAAATTATGTACTCATCCCAATACTTTATTGACACATTAAATATGGAACCTCATCCTGAAGGTGGTTTTTACAAAGGCAGCTTCTGCTCTAGTGAAAATATTAGCTCCAATGGCTTGAAAAATAGTTTTGAAGGTGAGCGAATACTTTGGACTAGTATTTACTTTTTATTAAGAGATGGAGAAGTTTCAAGTTTTCATAGATTAAAATCAGATGAAATGTGGTACTATCATGCAGGTTCTCCTCTTACAATATATATGATAAGTCCAAAGGGAGAACTTACTACAAAGCAACTAGGTCTTAATATAGAAAATGGAGAAACTCCACAGTTCCTAGTACCTAAGAATTATATTTTTGGTTCTGCTATGAATACCTCAGGTTTCTCTCTTGTTGGATGTATGGTATCCCCTGGTTTTGACTTTAAAGATTTTGAAATGTTTGAAAGAGATACTCTTTTAAACAAGTACCCTCAATTTAAGGATATAATAGTTAGGCTTACAAAATAACTATTACTTTATAATTAAAGACCCTACTAGAATCAATGATTCTAGTAGGGTCTTACTATTAAATTATTTTATTTCTTTTATTGATAATAGAAACTATTTCGGATTCGTTTCATTAAAACAGTATCTATATCTTTTTAACAAATTCAGATTTTAATTCCATAGCTCCAAAGCCATCAATTTTACAATCAATATTATGATCTCCATCAACCAAACGTATATTTTTTACTTTTGTACCTATTTTAATGGCTGATGAACTCCCTTTTACTTTAAGGTCTTTGATTACTGTTACAGAATCACCATTTTTTAACACATTTCCATTTGCATCTTTGACGATATTTTTTTCTTCACTATTTTCTGTCTCTAATTCTAAATTCCACTCATGAGCACATTCTGGGCAAACAAAAAGGCTTCTATCTTCGTAAGTGTATTCTGAATTACATTTTGGACAATTGGGCAAATTAGACATAATTTCATTTCCTCCATTCGTTATTGTTATTACTAATATATAAGACTTATTTAAATTTCCTTTTTACAACCTCGCAAGAATATCAATTACGAACTTAAAATTTACAAAAAAAAATATAGGGAATTCCTTATATACTTATATATTATCATAGTCCTCTAATATTTACAAACCTTGCTTTTGAACAACTCTATCTTACTTGTAGTTGCTATGACATATACAATTTTTCTCATTTTATTTTTTCTTCATAATGACTGTCCAAAGAATGTCCTTACCAAATTTTTTTTCATCAGCTGACTCTGTCATTTCTCTAAATTCAATTATTTCGAAATAAGGTTCTAAAATTGTTTTTAGTTTACATTCAGAGAATCCAAGTCCTCCATTCATTGAATTATCTCTATAAACATCATAATCAGATATATTTGCACCACCTTTTAAATTGAAGCATACCATTGCAAAGTATCCCTCTGGCTTTAAATATTTTAAGATGGTTTTTAAGTATTGATTTCTTCTATGTGGCTTTATATGATGAAGACACCCACTATCATAAATAAAATCAAAACTCTCTGGCTTATCTTGAAAATCAAATATTGATTGGCACAAAAAATTCACTGTTATAGACTGCTCTTTCGCTATTTGTTTTGCCCATTCTATAGAAGTTTTTGAGAAGTCTACCCCACAAACTTCAAAGCCCCTTTGTGCAAGATAAAAGGAATTCCTGCCATTTCCGCAGCCAATATCAAGCGCCTTTCCAGGTTTTAATAACTCTCTATTAAAGTATGAAATAAGGTTTTCATCTGGTACATTTTCAAAAAATGGAATTGGCTTCTTCCTATCATTATAAAATTTATTCCACCATTCATTATCTCGTTTTTCTAATAGATTGTCTAACATAATAAGTACGTCATTTTCTGTTTTAATAATCTCTGAATTAAGTTTATCCTCCATTTCTAATTCCTCCCTATATTTAATATATTTTCCTATTTAATTATACTATAAATTTAAATGTATGACAAATCTATACGTCTTATTTGTTCGGATAATTTAATTTAAAATAGACACTGATAAGCCTATTTTGATTTTTAACGTATGTAATTCGGTATTTTAATACTGCTATACGTTAACAATTAAAATTGTCTAAAAAACGCTATAAAATCACTGTGAGCCTGTACGGTTTAAACCCACAAGAAAACTTTCAAAAATAATTTCAAATTTAATATCCTGTGCATTTTACTCCACTAACTTTATAATTAAAGACCCTACTAGAATAAATAATTCTAGTAGGGTCTACTATTTTAAATAATTTAGTTTTAATTAAAAGTAACTAGATTCTTATTTACTTTTAAAAATATTGAATTTAATAGTAAAATGTTTATCTAAATATTTATTTAGACCTTTCTTCATTGAAAACTTATAAACTAAAATAGTAATATAAGCCCATATTCCAGCTATAATCCATCCACCAACAACATCCCCCGGATAGTGCACTCCAACATAAACCCTACTAACTCCCACAAGAATTAAATATATAAATACAAACCCACTCATTAAATAAGCGACTTTTTTATTCTTTATTCGTTTAAATATAATGTAAATAAGTACAATTCCTATAGCCGCAGAAATAGAAGAATGACCGCTAGGAAAACTATAGCCATCGGCCTTCGTTAGCCATATCCCCATGGGTCTATCTCTTTTTACTATATTTTTAAGTATCAAGTTGGTAAAACCAGTAAATCCGATACTAAATGCACAACAAATAGCTTCTACTTTCTTATTGAAAAGATATAATAGAATAAAAACTATTGCGGTTAATAAAATCTGGGGGATTTTGTCCGAAGACTTTGAAAGAGCAATAAAAAATTGATCCCATCCTAAATTTATAGAACTTGCTAAATAATAAATCATTTTAATTTAACCATCCTCTCTATGATTTTCTCTCAAATCATTAATTATGTTAAAGTAATAATCTTAGTTAATACTAATATCCCAAGTAAACATCCTACTACTATTCTATATACTGCAAAGACTTTCATTGGCTTCTTTTTCAAGTAATCAACAAATTTTTTCATAACAATTAAAGCTACTAGGAAAGCTACAAAAACTCCAACTATCAATGCAATCCATAATGATTTCGTCATTATAGAATAATCAAATTCGAATAAATCCTTACCTGTTGCCCCTATCATAGCGGGAATGGCTATGAAAAATGAAAATTCTGCTGCTATTGGTGTTGATAATCCTGCAATCCATCCACCCATGATTGTAGACGCACTTCTTGACATTCCTGGCCACATAGAAAGAAGTTGTAATAACCCAATTTTAAATGATTGCACAGGTGTTATGCTATCTATACTTTCTACTTTATGATCCCTACCTCCAAATCTCTTTTCGATTATTAATAACAATAATCCACCAACTATAAATCCTACTATGACAGCTTCTGGTATAAATTTCGATTTTATTTTATCGTATAATAATACTCCTGCAATTCCCATGGGAATAGATGCTGTAATAACATTTACCCCAAACTTAAATCCTTTTTTGCCCTCTTTTCCTTTGGTAAATATAAACTTAAAAAATTCTATTATACTTTCTTTAATCTTCTTCCAATATAAAACAACCACAGCCATTATTGCTCCAAGTTGAATTACAACTTCAAACATCTCTGCAAATTTCCCTTGAAATCCGATTGCCCATCCAGCTAATATCATGTGACCTGTAGAAGATACTGGGATAAATTCTGTTAGTCCCTCTACTATTGCTATTATAATTGCTTTTAATAAAAATATTATATCGATGATTTACCACTCCTTTGAAAATAATTATAAATATATGTACATATTTTATAATAATAATGCATAGGTTACTATCTGTAAAGCTTCCAGTAATATGACATGTATACAAAAAAATCACCTATAGTCCAAACACCTTTTTTCAAAGTGTCCATGCTATAGGTACCATTATATTCTATATCCCTCTTGTTTTTTTATTGCAATCTAGTTGTAATGATATTTTTTATTATCCACAATGTATTTCATAATTAATTTCTAAAACCTTATTAACTACCCAAAGGCAATTTAATTGTAAAAATAGTTCTCTCATAATTGCTTTCAACAAAAATCTCACCTTCATGAAGCTCTATTATACTTTTAGTTATAGCAAGACCTAATCCTGAACCTCCAGCAAATTCTGAACGTGATTTTTCAACTCTATAAAACCTTTCAAAAATAAAAGGTATATCTATACTTGGTATTGGTCCACCATAATTAATCACCTCTATAACCGCACTATTATTTTCTTTCCTAGTACATATGTCAATATACTCCGTTCCACTTCCATAGTTTATACCATTAGAAATTAGATTTTCAAATGCTCTAGCTACTTTAACTGCATCAGCCATTATTAAAAGTTTATCCTCCGAAAAATATGTCCTACATTCTATATTTTTTTTTCTTAACTGTGGACTAAATTCCAATACCACTTGATTCAAAAGTTCAATTACATTTACTAATTCTTTATTTAGTTTTAAAGTGCTATTTCTCATTATGGTATACTGAAATAAGTCATCAATTAACGTGTTCAATCTCTTTGATTTTTCATAGGCAATACTTACATAGTATCTAAGCTTAACTTCATCTTCATATTTATCCTTATCTATAAGTTCAAGATACCCTAATATTGATGTTAATGGAGTGCGTAAATCATGAGATACATTTGTTATCAATTCATATTTTGTTTGTTCTGCTCTTCGCTCTTCTTCTATTGATTTATTTAATTTTTCTATTATTTCATTCATATTTTTAGCCATTTTTCCAAGCTCTGATTTCGGTTTTTCTGGTATCTTTTTTTCTATTTCACCCTTAACTATAGCTTTCATATGTTCATCAATTTCCACAAAATACTTAATCTTCTTATAAATTGATAAATGAAAATAGATTATAAAAATTATTATCCATATTATAATTGCTACTGTGTTAAAATTAATATGCTGCCTTAAAATATAAATCAGGTTTAACAAGTCTTGTGAGTTCTTTAAAATAACATCCGTCAAAAATCTCCACATGACGTATATAGCCATCATAGTTAACGCTGAAAATACAAAGTTAAGTACTATACCAAACACTATTTTTAACTCTAATTTATATGTACTATTTTTACTCAAGTTTATACCCTACTCCCCATATAGTATGAATAAGTTTCTCACCATCTAAAACCGCATCAAGCTTGTCTCTTAGTTTACTCATGTGAGCCATAACTGTATTATTTGATTGATAATATTTTTCTTTCCAAACTCTTTGAAATATTTCTTCTGCACTAAAAACTCTTCCTGTATTATTAGCTAAGAGGTGTAATATTTCAAATTCTGTATGGGTTAAAGCAATAATCTTATTATATACTTCTACCTGATGAGTGGACTTTTTTATTTTAAGTGGTCCTATAACTATAATATCGCTATCTTTTAATTCCTCACTATTTTTATCAAATTCGTAAACTCTTCTAAATATAGCCTTAACCCTAACCATAAGCTCTAAAGGATTAAATGGTTTTACCATATAATCATCTGCTCCTATCAATAATCCCTTTATTTTATCTGAATCTTGATTTTTAGCACTTAGCATAATTATAGGTATATTGAGCTTCTTTCTAACTTTGTTACATACTTCTAATCCATCAATTTTGGGCATCATTATATCTAGTATTATAAGACTTATATCACAATTATCAATAACCTGCAAAGCTTCTTCCCCATCATATGCCTTATAACTATTGTAACCTTCATTAGTTAAATATATCTCAATTAAATTAACTATTTCTTTATCATCATCTACAATTAATATATTTTTACTCATATAATCACTCCATTTGTTTACTCTTATAGAGTTTTAAGTCTATTTATACATTCTTTTATAAGTATATATCTTAAAAATAGATTTGTCTAACATGAATATAGAAACACAATCACTACAATTCGCACCCTTTTTTTTACCCACATCATATTTGTAAAAACTCACTTTATTGAATAAGTAAAATGGTCTGTAAATATTTTATTTTTTTATGCTATAATTATATGCTTTGATTGTTTAAGGTTTTAAAAATTCCTCTAAGGTAATATCCTTCGAGTAAATTTCCTCTGAATTCTTAGTCCCCACATACCTTACATGCCAAGGTTCATAATTATAACCTGTAACCTCTTTTTTACCTTTTCCATATCTTATTATAAATCCAAATTTATAAGCATTATCTTTAAGCCATATACCTTCTTTGGTATATTCAAAGCCTGTACTTTTTTTAGAATTAGTTATATCCATCGCAAGTCCTGATTGATGTTCACTTTTACCTGCCTTTGCCACATAATTATATGTATATCCTTTTCCGTTTGTTTTAATACTATTTTTATATAACTCCTCTTGAGTTGCATAAGATCTATAACCAGATAATGCGTAAAGTATAATGCCCTCCTGTTCACTTTTTTTAAATAATTTTTTAAGTGCATCGCCTGCAACCTCATTCATCTGCATTTCTTCATTTGACACGGTAGAATAAAATCTGATATTTGGAACTTTCAAATGATCGGGAACATAATCTTTATCTAGTTCATTTTTCCTATTCACTAATATTAAAATACCATCGTCTACATTGCTATTTTCATTAGGCATATCATTCACAGCTTCAATATAAATGTTTCTTTCAATTACATCCCCTATAACTTTTAGGCTACCATACCTGCTATTTATATACATTAGTCCTATAATACCTAAAATCAAACTTATTATAATTTTCTTTTTCAATTTAAACTCCTCCTTATTTACCTTTAGTAAGCTCTGAGACCCTCGTCCCTCTATATCTCAATCGTGGAGGAGTCATTTTTATCCCCCCCCCCTAGAATTTCAAACAAAATCTTTTAAAACTTCTTATATATGCTCGTAGTAAAATGCATATCCCTACTCTCTTATATTACAAAAATAAGCTTAGGGAAATTGTAATTAAACCTTAAGATTTCTTAAGATTTAATTTTACTAAGCAATCGTCTCAGAGAAAATCCTTTAACTAAATTGTTTAATTCTTTATAATAGCTATAAGAAATATTTTTTGTTGGGCTTTAATAAACTTATATTTTCACATATGACATTTTAATCTTTTAACAAATTAATAAAAAAAACCAAAATAGGAGTGTGATCTCATGAGACTTCACAGGCTACTCGGAATTGTTATGTTGCTTAATTCCCGTGGAATAATGAAAGCTGGAAACTTAGCTAAAATACTTGAAACCTCGGAAAGAACTATATACAGAGATATGGACATATTATGCGAAACAGGCATTCCTATACTTTCAATTCCAGGTCCTAATGGAGGTTTTTCTTTTATGGAGGACTATAAAATCAATTCAAATGTCTTAGGAAGCGGAGATGTGGTTAACCTATTGCTTTCCAGTATGGGGATCCACTCAGAAAAGAATACTGAAATGGCACAACAACTTAAAAATTCCATTATTAAGCTTGAAAATACTGTATCAAAAGAACATAAGGAAGAAATTATCAAGGCTAAGGAAAGGTTCTTTATTGATTCGGACCCTTGGTGGGGCAAAAGAATACAAAATCAGAATGTAGATATAATTAAAAAATCCGTACTTAATTTAAAAAAATTAAAACTTCATTATAAAAAGTATGATGGGAAAATATCTGAAAGGATTATACGGCCTTATGGTGCGGTAGTAAAAAATTCAGATTGGTATGTGATAGCCTTATGTGAACTTAAAAATGAGGTTAGGATTTTTAAGTGCAGCAGGATTGAAAACATTGAAGTGCTAGCTGAAAGTTTCAGCATGCCTCTAAACTTTTATCTGGAAGAGTTTTGGGAAAATAGTAAGCATCAATTTGTGAGGCAAGCATCCCTTAAGGTAAACCATGATTCATATCCTGTTAAAATTAAATTCTATGAGGAAAAGAAACGAACTCTTGAAGGCTTTTATGTACTTTCTTCCATTAAAGTTGCGGACAATTGGGTTTATGATATAGATATGATAAGTTTTCAAACTGCCTGCAATGTAATCTTTCCTTTAAGTGATAGGATTGAGGTTTTAGAACCTATAGAACTTAGAGAGTATGTAATTAGAAAAATAAATAAATCTTTTAATTTATATAAAGTTAAATAAATTCCTGACATACTGTTGGCAAGGATTATTTGATATAATTGTGATATCAAATAAATGGATGGAGGTCGTAATTATGGAAGAAAAAATAGTAAGCATGGAAGGATTTAAGGCTGTAGGTATACCTTACTTTGGAAACAATAGTAATGGTGAAATTGCTACCCTTTGGGAAGCATTTAACAAAAACTGCAGAGACATAAAGCACAAAAGTAAGTCCATGCTGTATTATGGTATATGTGATTGTGGAATGGATTCAGAAGGTAGATTTCGCTATACTGCATGCGTCGAAGTAGATAGCTTTTCCGATGTACCGGAAGTCATGGTAACAAAGGTTGTCCCAGAGGGCAGGTACCTGGTGTATACCTATAGAGGAGTTATAAAAGATTTAGGTGCGTTTTACAACGATATATTTACCAAGTTACTTCCAGCCTCAGGATATGAAATTGAATATAGACCACAACTAGAAGTATACGATGAGAGATTTATGAACAATGGAGAATTTGATATATATGTCCCTATTAAATAATCCTTCCTATTCTATAATAAAGCCATAAGAAATTAAATTCTTATGGCTTTATTATAAATTACCATTATGCTATAGTTTTTTGTACATTAATTACTTCCCGCTAAGTATCCTGTAGAAAACGCCATTTGAAGATTATATCCACCTGTTTCAGCATCAATATCTATAACTTCTCCTGCAAAATAAAGATTTTTTATAAGCTTTGATTCCATAGTTGAAGCATTTATTTCTTTGACTTTAACGCCACCTGAAGTTACTTGAGCTGCTTTAATTGATAGTGTTTCTCTAGCCGTTAGTTTCATTTCCTTCATATACTCAATTATCTTATTCTCATCTGCCTTCTTTAAATCACTAATCTTAACCTCTGTTAGTCCTAACAGGTCAAAGATTTCCTTTAAGAAATTTTGTGGAAGAGTCCCTTTTAAATTATTAAGCACAGTCTTATTTGGATTGCTTCTCATAATTTCTAATATTTCATCCTTAGATTTATCTCTTAAAAAGTCTAAAGAAACCTCCACTTCTCCCTCTACTAAAGCTTTGTTTATATAAGATGAAAGCTTTAATACCGCAGGTCCCGATATTCCAAAGTGAGTAAATATCATATCACCAAACTTTTCTATGCTACTTTTTTTAACCTTAGCTGAAATAACAACATCCCTCATTGAAACACCTTGCAACTTTTTAACAAATTCTTCCTTTATAACTAATGGAATTAAGGCTGCATATAAAGGAGTTATAGTGTGAAATTTTCTTAACACTTCAAACATAGAACCATCTGATCCAGAATCTGGGTAGCTCTTCCCTCCTGTTGTAACAATCACCTTTTCTCCTAAAATCCGCTTGCCGCCGTCAGTTACTACCCCTTTTATTTCTCCATGTTCAACTATTAATTCTTGGACTTTAGTGTTATACATAATCTTAACGTTATTTCTTGCTAAATCAACCTTTAATAATTCTATAACTTCATCTGCTTTATTACTTTTGGTATATACCTTTTGGTCAAGCTCCTCTTTATATTCTAATCCATTTCCTTTAAAGTATTCTAAAAGTTCATGGTTTGAAAATGTATAAAGAGCGCTGTATAAGAACTTTTTATTACTCACTATCTTATCAAAAAATTCCTCTATATCTCTATTATTTGTAATATTGCATCTGCCTCCACCTGTAAGCTTTAGCTTGGCACCAACTTCTTTATTTCTTTCTATTAATATAACTTCACTATTTTTTGCTGCAGTAATGGCCGCCATAATACCAGCAGGACCTCCTCCAACAACAATAACTTTTAACATACATACACCTCACTGTGTTTCATTTTTTTATTATTGAATATCTCAAATCATAATACATTTTACCACGTTTGTAAGCCTTATTGATAGTAATGGATTATGTTTTGATATTAAAAGAATAAGCTACTTATTAGTTTTTGGAAGGAAATATTAATTATTAATAGAATATACATACTTACGGCTAAATTTATAAATCCCAAAGGTCGAAATAAGGAGACAATTGATATGGAACATAAAAACATAGGGAATAAAAATATTGAAACAGGGCGATTAAAGTGTATTGACGCATTTAGAGGAATGGCGGTAGCATTAATGCTCATAGGAGATAATCAAGGTAATACCGCTAGATTATACCCCCCATTAAGACACGCAACCTGGAATGGATGGACCGTTGCAGATTTAGGATTCCCCTTTTTTATTATAATAATGGGAATGGTTATACCTTATGCCCTAAATAGAAGAATAGCAAAAGGTGTTTCACCCTTGAATATATTTGCCCACATACTGGTACGAAGCATAGGAATTTTCCTTCTTGGATTATTTTTAAATGGTTTTCCACTTTATAATTTTTCAAGTATAAGAATACCCGGTGTACTACAGCGAATTGCTATTACTTATCTTATAGTAAGCGGTGTAACATTACTAATACTATATGCAGTTAAAAATAAGGTAATTCAAGCCTCCATACAACTTGGGCTGGCATTTACAATTGTTATAGTCTATTATTTGTTAATGAAATATGTTAATGTTCCTGGGTTTGGTTCTGGAATTTTAGAACCAGATGGAAATTTAGTTCAGTATATAGATTTACAATGGCTAAAAGGTCACTTATATAAAAAAAGTTGGGACCCAGAGGGTATTTTAAGCACCTTACCTGCAATGGCGTCAGCATTACTAGGTGCAGTAACTGGTCAAATACTTACATACCCTACAAATAAAAAAATATATAAGTTTTTATCTGTTTTTACCTTTGGAATAATAACACTAGCACTGGCTTACCTTGCAAACAACTGGTTTCCTTTCAATAAAAATTTATGGTCTAGCTCTTTCGTTTTACTTACAGCTGGAATCTGTTTTTTATCGGTGTCATTACTTTATTTTATCATGGATATAATAAAATATGATTCTCTATTTAAACCATTCGTAGCTCTTGGGAGTAGTGCAATATTTGTTTACCTAGTATCAGAAGTCATTCGTAAGACCCTGTGGGTTATCCCTATAGTAGACTCCATTACAAAGAAACCATTAACTCTAAATGTTTGGCTTACTACCCATTATATAACCCCTTGGGCGGGTAGCACATTGGATTCAGTATATTTTTCAATAGTTTATACAATACTCTGGACTTTCATAATGAGTTCTTTTTATAATAAAAGATCTTTTATGCGCTTGTAATTGTTAAGTAGCACAAAACCCACGACCAATTAATTAGTCGTGGGTTTCACTATTCTTCTGATACTGCTGATTCTCTTAACTCTAAATCTTGCTTTATTTTAGTAGTTGATATTTCCGGCGTCCTTGGTAGATATACCACTTCACAATACTCCTTTAAAAAATCGAACTTTCCTTCCCAATCATTTCCTATAACAAATGTATCAATTTTAAATTCTGCAATGTCTTTTATTTTTTGTTCCCAATTATCCTCTGGTATAACCAAGTCTACATAACGAATAGCTTCCAATATTTTCTTTCTTTCTTCAAAAGAAAAATAACATTCTTTACCTTTAATCGCATTAAACTCATTTGTTGAAAGTGCAACTATCAAATAATCACCTAATTCTTTAGCTTTACTTAATAAGTTAATATGACCATAATGTAACATATCAAATGTACCATATGTTATAATTTTTTTCATTGATCTTCCTCCTCAATTTTTCTACACTTTCACTTATTACTTGTTTTCAATGATTTTTTTTCTTTAATTTTATTAACTATTTCTTTTTTTATAGGGTTATCAACTATATATAGAATCATAACATATACTATTAATCCTACAAACCCTTGTATTACAAGTCCTAAAAATCCACCTATAACAAAGTCACCTGAAACATATACGCTTATTGCTACTAGTGCACCTGCAAAATAATATCCATAAGTACCTTTAAATATTTTTTTAATATTTAAGTATTTTTTTACTAATATTATTCTTAATAGGCAAACTATAAATTCTGTTATAACTATAGATATAACTCCACCTAAGGCTTGAAATTTGGGTACTAAAATTATATTCAATGTTATATTTATTACTGAAGCAGCTACTAATGGAATAATATATTCTTTGTTTTTATTAGTAGGCAAGGTGTATTGATTTGCAAAAACACCACCTACTGCAATAAATAAAATTATTAAACTAGTTAACATCATGTATAAAATTATAACGTTAAATTGGCTACCAAAAAACCAAGGAACAAAATTCTTAGATATTCCTATAATTACTGACATTATAAATACTGAAGATACCAAGGTAAAGTTTACTGATTTAACAATGTATTCTTCCACTTTCTTAATTTCATTTCTTGCAAACATGTTAGCTATTCTTGGCATCAAAACAACACTTAATGAAGTTACTATCGCCAATGCTATTCTAGCAATTCTTTGTGATTGATCATAAAAGCCAACTTGCTCTATAGTTGATAGTTTACCAATTAAAATTTTGTCTAAGCTTGTATAAATTTGAATTGAAAATTGTGGTATTAAAATTAAAGCTGCACCATTTATATGCTGCTTTATATTGACATTTTTAATATGAAATTTTCCTATATACTCCTTTATAAAAAACCATAATGTTAAACTTCCTAAAAAGACTATACTTGAATTTATTAAAATATATATGTATATATCACTTGGTTTTTTTACAAAGGTAAATATTAAAATAAGCCCAATTATTTTAACAATTATATTTCTTGTTACTGTTTTTTTAAAATCTTCCATAGCTATAAAAAACCATGAAATATCAAATATAGCATTTAATAAAAAAGGAATCTGAAATAAAAATGCAATCTTATAGTCCAGTAAATTAAAATATATAATACAAACCATATAAATTGCTAGTCCACATAGACTAGTAATTACTTGTAATGACCAAATATCCCAAAATTTCTTTGTAGTTGTTTTTCTGTAATTTCTAACATATGCAATTTCTCTAATTCCATAGGAACTTATTCCAAACATACCTACTATATAGAAGAATTGTGCCACAGAAAAAGTATACCCATATATCCCCATTCCCTTTGCGCCAAAAATTCTTGATACATAAGGTATGGTAATTATAGGTATTATAATAGTAAGAAGTTGATACATACTATTATAAATATAATTAATTACCACCTTATTTTTTATTAATTTTTTCATTTTGAACCATCCTATGCAACATATTTTCTTTTTCTCTATAAACCTAATTTATCGAATAATCTTTCAGTATTATTAAAATCTGAATATTTGTTAGTTTTATTATTTACTTTTTCTCTGATATTCTTATAATCATCTACGTTGTTATTTATTTGTTCAATAAAGTTATGTAGTTGTGCCACATCTTTAATTATTGGCCCTGGAATCCAATCATATATATCTTCAAAAACAAAACCCCTACTACTACTATATTCACCTAAATCATCCATTACAAACCCAATGGGCTTATCTAATATCATATAATCAAAATAAACAGATGAATAATCCGTAATTAAAGCATCGATTTCTTTAAATATTGAATATAATTGCTCTCCAATAATTTTAAAATCATCATTAATAATTACTTTTATATTACTTAATTCACTAAAATCCTTCTTCGTAAGAGTGTCCATAGGATGTAACTTAACTATAAGTAAATCCTTATTGTCCTTAAGATACTTATTTAAATTAACTAGTTCTTCAGTCGTCAATAAAGGCAACTGACCATCTTTCGATATACCATCTTTCCTTTTATCTCCTACACTGGATTTTCTAAATGTTGGCATCCACAATATTTTTTTATTATATTGTTGTCCATTAATACCTAACTTATTTAATACGTCTTTAAATTTATTCATTCTATCGTTTCTAGGTAAACCTGTAATTAATACTTTATTTTTATCTACCCCGAAAACTTTTGATAGGACATTTTGAAATTCTTCTGAGGTAGCTATGGTATATGTAAAATGAGCAACCTCTTCCTTAGTTTTATTATCCAAGTAACCTATATTTTTGAGTGGCATACCATGCCATAAATTTACTACGATTTGCTTGTCCAAACATTCCACTCCGTTTAATGCTCCATGTGTGTAAAATATATATTTTGAAGTCATATAATTTAGTATCCCAAGCAGTGATTTTAACTTCACAACCTTTAATTTAAATTGTTTTTTTAGTTCCTCTATTTCACTAGGAATATATAGATCGTTAACTAACCATACAATTTCATATTGCATTGGTTTTTTTGATACCATATAATCAAACACACTCATACTATTATCTGAAAAATCCGGATGACTTACAAAACACACCTTATTTTTATTCTTTTTAAGCATACTATTTATAGTTGCTAGTATTTTTATTATAAATCTTTTCATAGTACCAACCAACTTCCTTTAGCTTAAATTATGAAACTATTATATTAGTATACAGTATTACCTAATCTTATACTATTGTATCATTTTTTTTACTTTTAAACATCTTTTCATTAAATCATAACCTTAGCATACCTTTCTAAATTAGAGGAGTTACTTGCTACCCTTACCCTTTAATATGATTTTTTTAACTTGCTTCGTAATGAGTTTTATTAAATAAGCTATTAAAACGGATAGAATAAATACGAATAATAATTCAAATAGGAATTTTAAACTTAATCTTGGTATGAAACTATCAAAATACTTCTGCATCTTTTTCTCATAAAATGATTTTACCATTAGATGCACTAGATATATTTCAAAGGATATTGATCCGATGAAGGAGAAGAATTTTGTCCATAGAGATTTTTCTGAAATATATTTACTGATGTACTTAACAATAATAAAGACACATACAGCTGATAAGATTATATTTGCAAAATTATTATTGTAGTAACCATCAATCGCACTTTTCCTTTTGTAAGATTCAAGATAAGTCAATGAAGCTGTAGCTATGTTTATTAGAAAAAACGATACTATACTCAGTATAAACACCAATTTATTTATTTGTAGATGTTTATTAATAAAATATCCTATTATCAAACAACCTAATTGATAATTCATAAAGGGAACAATTAGATATATTTTTATATTTAAATTAAGTAGGGTTGATAGCAATAAAGGCATCATTGTTATCATCGAAAAAGATAAAAAAACTATTAAATAATATTTTAGCAGCTTTAGTTCGAAATTTTTTATAATATTCCTAATAAATGGAAGCGTTATATATACCCCTATTAACATATACAAATACCATAAATGTGTGGATATTTGGTTATTTAAAAACATAACTATTATTTTTTGGATAGAATAAGTTCTGTTATCTAAAAACATATCAGATATTAAGATATAGGCAATAGACCAAGCTATTAGTATTAGTGTGAAATAAGTTGCCTTTTTTAAAGCGTTTTTTATGGTTATATCTTTTTCAAGCAAAAGAGCCCCTGAAACCATAATAAATAAAACAATTGAAAATCGTGAAATAGTCATTATTGACTCTGCAAATAACCAACTTCGGGTGTTTATATTTCCGTACATACTAAAATATGAGGCGAAAACATGAATTGCAACAACAAAAAAACAACCTAATGTTCTCATGATTTCGAAAGAAACATCTCTTTTATTAGTGAGTAATTCAATTTTATGCATAATAAGCTCCTTCTTCTATGTTCTTTAATTCTCTCTTGATAGCTCGTATGATATAGTTGCATTAATATTAATGTTGTTTCTGCACTTTCTTAAGGATAACAAATTTGATACATTTATAATTCAATCGCTACTAATTGTAACAAAAATAAGGATATAAGGAAAGTTAAAGATGATTAATAGAGGTTGCACCTATAAGATTGATTTAGAGAACAAATTAGAAATTAGCCTTAGTGTATCTATAGTCTCTTCATATCTAATCTTAATTATTTCGTAAGTTTTATTGAGTTCTTCATTCTTTATATTAATCAAGGAATGCAAGAACGCGTTATTTATAGAGCTTGCTGCCTGCTTTGCAAATATATCCAATAGGTTTATGTTTTTATCATCGCTAAGTTCCACATAAATAACTCCCATACATTCAGATTTATCATTAATGAGCGGAAAGAACACACCTTCTTTTATATTTATTTTGAGAGAAATTATGAAAATATTTCATGTAGCATCTTACATCATGTCTAAAAGCTTTCATAATTAGTGACTTTCATTATCTCCAAATGCATAAGTCACCCCGCCAAGTTTATTAAGGTATTTTGCTATTTCTTCTTCATTTTTCCATTTCCAGGGATCTAAGATATTTCCATAATACTTTACAAGCCTTGGTGGAATTATTCCCCCTATAAAAATAGCCTTAATGTATATTTTTTCCTTTTCTAATGATCTAGCGATTTCAATTGCAAGGGCACTTCCAACACAATGTCCATACAAAACAACCTCCGTTTTAATGGCTTTTTTTATCTCTTCAACACATAACTTTGCTATTTCCTCAATAGGTTTTAAAGTATCTGATTCCCCCCCCAAAATTATGGCCTGGCAAAACAACTGAGTATACTGAATACTTGTCCGATATTTTAGATAAATGGGTTCCAAGTTCGTTATATACAATGGGAGCCCCTCCACCGTAAGGAATGCAGACTATAGATGTTCCTTTAGCATCCTTAGACTCCATTACAGAATAGAAAATATTATCGCTCTCTTTTTTATCTTGTATTTTTTTGCCAGTTCTTCAATAGTAGGATAACTATATATATCAGAAATTGTAACGCCACCACCAATACTAAGAGATACATTAATAGCTAATAGTGAATCTCCTCCTATGTTGAAAAAATTACTGGTAACCCCGATTTCATCTATATTTAGTTCTTTCTCCCATATGGTAGCAATTCTTTTCTCTATGTCATTTCTTGGCTCTACATATTCTTCCTCAAGTGAAATCCTAAGGAAGGGATCAGGCAATTTTTTTCTATCAATTTTCCCATTATTTGAGAGTGTCAATTTCTCCATTCTCACAAAATATGAGGGTATCATATATATTGGTAAATTCTTAGAAAGGTGCTCCCTTATTTCGGAACCAGTTACCTCGGAATCCGAAACATAATAAGCACATAGATAGCTATTCCTAGATTCATCCTTTCTGTCAATTACTAAAGTTTCCTTAATTGATTTAAATTTCAATAATTGATACTCAATCTCGCCAAGTTCTATTCTTAAACCTCTTATTTTAACTTGATTATCCATTCTCCCTAAATATTCTATATCACCGTTTGGAAGTAGTCTTGCTAAATCACCAGTTTTGTAAATCCTATCTTCATTTAAAGATTTGTTATTTATAAATTTCTGGGAAGTAATGTCCGGTGAATTGAGATACCCCCTCGCTAGGCCATCTCCTGCTATAAACAGTTCTCCGGGAGCTCCAATTGGTTGAACTTCCAAATTATTATTTAAAATATAAAGTCTAATATTGTCAATTGGCTTTCCTATTGGTAATACTTTTAAATTTTCTCCTTTTATGCAATCAAAATAAGATACATCAACGGTTGCTTCGGTTGGTCCGTACAAATTAGTTAAACTTACATCAAGATTTTCAAAAACCTTATAAAATCTTTCAACATGCCTTAGCGTTAGAGCCTCTCCACTAGCAAATACTTTTCTTAGGCTATTAATTTTATCAGTATTAATTTCTATTTGAAGAAAATGTAGAAATACACTTATCATAGAAGGTATAATGTGAATAGTAGTGATTTTGTACTTTTGGATCGCACTAATTACTTGGTCGGGATCCTTCTCTCCTCCAGGGCAAAGTATAGCAAGTTTTGCACCATAGAAGGACCACCAAAAAAGCTCCCATACAGATACATCAAAAGTATACGGTGTCTTTTGAAGAATAATATCACTCTGGTTTATTGGATATTTTTTTTGCATCCAATTCAATCTATTAATTACAGAATAGTGCTCTATCATTACCCCTTTAGGCATACCTGTTGAACCTGAGGTATAGATTATATATGCCAGGTCATTAGAGCTATTTATTATTACAAGATCAGATGAGTCCCCTGTATATAATTCTTGATCCTCCAATACTATTTTTTACAAGTTACCAGTAATCATATGACTTAAATCCTTTTGTGTTAGTATTATTTTAACTCAAAAAAAGCCCTAGCAATTTTGCTACAGCCCTTCATTTTGGTATACTTACAATTATTCTTGTTTCACAATTTATAATTGTATATTTATTATTGGGTCTATTATGTATAATAACCTCTTCTGATATTAATTATAATTGTTTTTTATACATCTTTTATCCAACTAAGTACATTAAAATAAGTCCTTCCCAGATCACCTGCATTTATATTTAACTCGTGACTTAAAATTATCACCCTATCAAAGTTACCTTTTTCATATTCCTTAACTATCATATATATAACGCCTAATGTATTTGATCCTTTGGTAAGTGCTACCTTAACATCTTCTCCAATTGATAATTCATCTAATATTTTTTCCATTGGTAAATTTAAAATGGCATCCATAGTTGAAAGCATCCCGGTAAGATATGCATCAAAAGCAATAGCTTTATTATTTGATAAAATAGCAATTTGTTCACAGAATTTTGCCCTTTGAAGTGATAGAGTTATTATTTCTCCAGGCTTGTCCAAACTAATACCTCTAATTACTAACATATAAAGCCACTTTATCATCTCTTTTTCGCCCATCATATTTATTGCTAATTTCATTGATGTAATTTTATTTCTAATGCCAAAGGATGAAGAATTTATCATTTTTAATAATTTGTAAGCAATTGAAACATCCCTTACTATTAATTCTTCTAGTTTATCCACATGAAACTCTTTACTATTTAGTTCTTTAATTAACCTTAAATAAATCATCTTGTTCAGAGGAATATCTTTTCCTATTAATATCTCTGGTTTGCTAAAAAAATATCCTTGAAAATAAGCATACCCATAGGAAATTGCTTCAAGGTATTCTTCTTTTGTCTCAACTTTCTCAGCTAAAAATTTAATATTTTTATTTTTCACCAATTCCATAACTAATTTTCTTGCTGAACCAGTAGTTATGGTAAAATCCACTTTAATTATATCCACCACATCTAATAATTTCCTGTATTTGGGATAAAATACGAAATCGTCTAGTGCTAAGGTATATCCTTTATTTTTAAGTTCTTTGCACCGTTCAATTATTTCATCAGTAGGCTCCACAGTTTCAAGAACTTCTATAACAACATATTCTGGAGGTAATGCAGTGATAAAATCAGTTTTTAATAGACTTTCATTTAAATTGATAAACGCTTTTTTTCCGGCTATAACATTATTAAGCCCAATGGTAAAAAAAGTATTGTTTATTACCTCCAAAGTCGCCTTATAACCATCTTCACCGCTATACTTGTTTTCTAGACTATTTCTAAATAAAAGTTCGTAGGCAATAGTTATATTATTACAATCAAAGATTGGCTGTCGTGCTACATAAACATCCATGCCTCTAAATCCCCCTTATGAAATTAATTATAACTATCAAATTATTGAATAAGAACGCCCACAAGTCCCATTAATGCTATGAAAAAAACTAAACTTCTCCATCCACTAGTTGTCGAAAATCTATACTTTCTAGTTCTGCATTTAAAATCTTTTGTACTTTTGTCATAGCTCTATGCACAATACATACACCAGTTCTATTCAACTTACAAAAGTTTGGTTCAATTACACATCTATTAACACATACTGGACCATCTATTGCTTCTATTACATCTTTCAGTGTTATTTGCTCTGGCAATTTATTTATAGCATATCCGCCCTTGACACCCCTATAAGATTTTAGAATATCTACTTGTATAAGCTTTCTTAAAAGTTTTAAAAGAAATCTTAGCGGTATACCCTCTTTTTCTGAAATTGCTTTTGCTTCTATCTTTTCGCCATAGCCTAATTTACATAAGTGAAGTACTACTCTAAGTCCGTAATCTGCTTCTTGTGTTATTTTCATGTTATTTTTCTCCTTAAAGTATACTCATTTGGTATATTTTACAGTTTAAGACTTTTATAATGTTTTGTCAATAAGGTTTTTCAAAATTTTCACATTTAAATTTCCTGAAACCCGCGCAAAATTAGTTGAGCCCATTTTCAATAGATAAATGAAATATATAAATATAAATTTAATATTAGTATGTACACCAAAAGGGACCTGTTCACAAATTTTATTATGAGGAGGTCCCAAATTTATGTTTTTCTAAAATTACTTCATAGATTCAATAATGCTATCAGCAATGGCATCCATTGCATCCGCATCATCTTCTTTCATGCTGGAGTTCAATGACATCTCATTGTCTAAAATAGTCATTTCTTTCATCTCATCCAAAAGTTCACGCATCAATTTGCCGGATTGAGGAGCCCATGAGCCATTTTCTATAAGGGTGAAAGTTCGTTTTTGAAGATTTAATGCCTTCATATCCATTATATAATTCATCATCGGTGGGTAAATCTTCAAGTTGTAGGTTACAGAGGCAAGAACAACATGACTATATTTGAATGTCTCAGAAATCAAATAGGAAACATGAGTTTTTGAAACATCATACATAACAACATTGGTCATTCCTTTTTCTACAAGCCTTGATGCTAGATCGCTTGCAGCGGCCTCCGTATTGCCGTACATTGTTCCATAAACGATCATTACTCCATTTTCCTCTGGTTCATAACGACTCCATTTGTCGTACTTCTCAAGCAAGTACCCTAAATCATTACGCCATACTGGTCCATGTAGAGGGCAGATAATCTTAATGTCAATAGTTCCTGCCTTCTTCAATAGATCTTGAACATGAGGACCATACTTGCCTACGATGTTTGTATAATATCTTCTGGCATCGTCAATCCAATCGCGGTCAAAGTTCATCTCATCATTAAAGAGCTTTCCATCTAATGATCCGAAAGAACCGAAAGCGTCAGCAGCAAATAATACGCCATTGTAAGTATCAAATGTCACCATAGCTTCTGGCCAATGTACCATTGGAGCAGCTACAAATGCAACGAGATGTTTTCCAAAGGACATTGTATCGCCTTCACTAACTTCTACTATTTTGCCATCAATAGCGAAACCGAACTGATGCATAAATAAGGAAGCTTTTTGGGTGCATACAATTTTCACATCCGGATAACGAAGAATAATCTCTTCAATGCACGCTGCATGATCAGGTTCCATATGGTTAATTACCATATAATCTAAAGGTTTGCCTTTTAGGATCGATTGAATATTCTCTATGAACTGACGGCAAATTGACCAGTCTACTGTATCAAAGAGTACTGTCTTCTCGTCCATTAACAAATATGAGTTATAAGAAACGCCTCGTGGAATTGGATGAATGTTTTCGAAAAGGGTAAGGCGACGATCGTTGCCACCAACCCAATAAAGATCCTCAGTTATATTTCTAACACAATACATATATTTAATCCTCCTTTATACTAAAAACACTTTATTATATTTGATTATTATAAAAATTAGACTTCTATAAACATATCTTTTTCTTCACAACAAGCAGGGCAAGTCCACTCCTGCGGTATGTCTTCAAATAGAGTTCCGGGAGATACTTCTCCTTCTGAATCACCCATACCAGGATCGTATTCATAACCGCATCCATTACATACATAATGTTTCCAGGTTTGAATAGCTTTCTTAGGAGCAGTTGACTTCATCTTCACCATTGGTGGAGCATCTTTCTTTGCCTGACCATTATCTAAAGCAGCAGTAAGTAATGGTAATATCTCCATTAGATCGCCAACGATACCGTAATCTGAATTCTTAAAAATTTTCGCTTTGGAATCAATATTTATAGCAACTATTGTAGCAGCATCCTTTATGCCTTTTAAATGCTGACCTGCACCTGATATACCGCATGCAATATAAAGATTTCCTTTGAATTTTTGACCTGACATACCAACATAACGATTCAGTGGTAAATATTTAAGTGTTTCAGCTACTGGACGTGAAGATCCTATGGCTGCACCAGCTTGAACTGCCAAGTCTTCTATAAGCTTCATATTTTCCTTTTCGCCTATACCTTGTCCTACGCTGACAACTCTTTCAGCCTTAGTTATAGGAGTGTCCATTGGAATTCCAACTGTAAAATCATATTTATCTGCCTTAAGAGCTTCCACAAGTGCATTTACTTTTTCACTTGCAGTTCCTTCCTTGAAAATCACTTTCTTACGATAACCTGTTGCAGGTCCACGTTTAGTGGCTTTACCTGTGTTCTCGTTTTTCGGCATCTTACCTATGATGTGAGCAGCGATAACGACACGTTGAATCTCATTAGTTCCTTCATATATTGTACAAATTTTAGCATCTCTGTAGGCACGCTCAACTTCCATACCTTTTAAATAACCGTTTCCACCAAATATTTGAAGAGCGTCGTTCACAATCTCAAGGCAAACATCTGAAGCATATTGTTTCGCCATAGCAGCTTCCATACTGTAACTCTCGTGATTTTCTTTAAGCTCTGCTGCACTATAAATAAGTAATCTAGCTGCTCTAAGTTTTGTCGCCATATCAGCCAATTTAAAAGAGATAATCTGTTGCTGACATATAGGTTTGCCAAATTGAACTCTTTCTTTTGAGTACTCTAAAGCATTTTCATAAGCGCCTTGAGCTATTCCTAGAGCCTGAGCTGCAATACCAATACGACCACCATCCAAAGTTGCCATAGCAATTTTGAAACCGTCGCTCTCATTACCTAGTAGATTTTCCTTAGGGACTTTCACATCATTGAATATTAGCTCTGCAGTTGCAGATGATCTAATCCCCATCTTGTCGTAATGTTGTCCGAAGCTAAAACCTTCTGTGTCTTTTTCCACAATAAATGCACTTATACCACGAATACCTATATCCGGCGTAGTAATTGCAAAAACAACGTAAATGTCGGCCTTACCAGCATTTGTGATGAATATTTTTTCACCATTCAAAATGTAATTATCACCATCGAGTACTGCAGTGGTTTCCGTACCACCAGCATCACTACCAGCATTTTCCTCTGTGAGACCGAATGCACCAATTTTCTCTCCCTTTGCCAATGGAACCAAGTATTTTTGTTTCTGCTCCTCTGTTCCGTAGGCATAAATTGGATATGCACCCAAAGATGTATGAGCGGAAAGAATTACGCCTGTACCACCATCCACTCTTGATAATTCCTCAACAGCGATTGCATAGCTGATTATGTCCAGCCCTGCTCCGCCGTACTCTTTTGGATATGGAATCCCCATCATACCCATATCAGCTAACTTATTAATTGCTTCCGTAGGAAATTTATTTTCCTGGTCTAACATAAATGCAATAGGTTTAACTTCCTCCTGCGCAAACTCTCTGATTTTTGTCCTCAAATTTTCATGTTGCTGCCTAGTCTTGAAAAACATAAATACACCTCCTTTTAATTAATACGGTTTCATGAATGTCGCTTTGTGAAATCTGTAAAACTACAACATTGAACTGCCTCAAGCAAAACTCATCAAACTTAGGTGACTCCTCCAATTCTTTTTTACCTTTGGAATCCATCTAATCAATATGTTTTGCTTCATCAACCATACTTGTAAACACCTTCCTTAAATGTATACTAAAACCGTATACGTGCATTGTATACCTAATAGGTATACATTACAAGCTTAATTCCAACTTTTTCCACCATTGAAAGCCCACAGCTAATTAATTAGTTGTGGGCTTTCAATGGTGGAGGCTACATTATTCTACCAAATATAATTTTTTTTACTACATCACTAGCAACTTCTCTAATATTTTTACACTAATTTTTTATAAGTTCTACAGCCTTTTCTACAAGTTCATCTCTACCCGCTCTTATTCCTTTTATAGTAGGCTTTACATAAATATCAGGTTTTACTCCAACTCTTTGGGTTTCTGATTTATCTGGATTATAAATTCCAACCCCTGTGATTCTAGTTTGTATCCCTCCTGGTAAGTTAAATGTAACTACATTACCATCTGCACCAATAGAATTATTTCCTATAACCTTTGAATTAGGTGAATTTCTAAGTGACATGGCCGTAAACTCACCATTACTTTGAGTAGCTCCATTAATTATTATGATAACCTCTCCCTTATAATAATTAGGATTATCATTTCCAACCTCTAATTCATCACTAAATATAAATTCTCCTGGTACAGCTCTATTAGCTATTGTTGCTTTTGCAAAAGTAACCTTCTTTGGCATAAGATAGTTTCCCAAGCTATAAGTTATAATATCTGACGGATAATATCTTAAATCTACTATTATCCCATCAGTTTCCTTAAACTCACTCATGATTTTATCTATTTCTCCCTTCTTTAATGCACCAGGATTTATATATCCTATATTTCCTTCTAAAAGCTTATGGGACTCTTCAGTTACTCCAAATATATTTCCACTGTAGCATTTAATATTTTCTTTTAATTCTTTACCGTTTCTCTCTAAAGTAAGTTTTAAACTATCATCTGGAGTTACAAATAAATATGGTGTTAAATTATTTACTATTGCTTTATCATTTGAAAATGATATATATTTAGATTTTTCTTTTATTACCTCAAATATATCTTTATCATTAATCTTTAATATGACATCACCCTTTTGTACATTAGAATCATTTGCATACTTTTCTATCTTATGTGTAACAACAATTTTATCCTCAACCAAATCAAACTTTATAGGAGCTATATTAGATCCCCAATATCTATTTAAAACCTGTTTTACATCATTAACCACTACATGAGAGTCATGTATTTTGGTTGTTAATTCTGCTACTGTAAGCTTATAAGACAGTTCATTGTCACATTTAGCAAACTTTTGTATAAACTCAGTTAAAACAGCATCCCAATCCTCTCCAATTACACTTCGGTATGGATAATAATATTGAATTATGTTCCAATATCTAAATAAACTAAGAATTTTAAATCCATCATCATCATATTTCATATTTAAATAGGATTCTTCATTTTTAAATTCAGTATATATAGACTCTTTATCAAAGTTTACATAGGCATTATTTCTTTTAGAAATATTCGTCTTTGAAATCTTAACCAATAAATCACCTAACTTTTTATTTACAAGATTATCCTCCTTTATCCAACTAACGTCAGTATCTACCATAATATCATTACTTTTGTCATAGACTCCTTCTTTCACCTCACCTAATTCATTAATCCAATTATATAAAACTTCATCAACATCGCTTGAATCCTTAGCTTCAACTACTTTGGGCATTACCCTAAATAACTCATAATCCCAATTTAATGAACCTGTTACAACCTTAGGGTGATAATATTTAACAATACCCCAAACCTTGCATAGCTTGTTCAAATTTCCAACTTGGTTATTATTTAAATTTTCAAGTTTGATATTGGTACCCTTATCAAACTCTGTATCAAAAATTCTTTTGTTTGTTAAAATTAAAAAGCTCATTGTAATTATAAAAATGATTACAAGAATTAATAAACATCTCTTAATCCATAGATTTTTATTATTTTTTTTATTCACCAATGTCAACCCACTCCCCCCCAAACATGTAATCTAAATGTGCTTATTTGAATATTAAAAATAGTAATTAAGCTCAATATCATTATATCATAATATTCTCAATATTTTACTTTAATGCTGTGCATAAGAAAAACCACAGGTAGATCAATAAGTGGAAATACTTTCAATAAAACTGTACTCTTAGTTGAAGATGATAAAATAAATCAAAGAATAACTGAAATAATTCTTAAGAAAAAGCAGTTGACGGTTTTAATTGCTGAAAATGGTAAAGACGCAATTCAAAAATAGATAAATGGGTTAATACTGAACTCAAATAAATCATCAATTAAAAAAAGACTTAAACAAGTCTTTTTTTAATTGATGATTGGACTAAAAAAGATGAAATATGGGTGCGCATTTATTCCATTCCAACCTATAATTTCATCTATTTCAGCTCAATTCTCTAAAACATCCTGTTCCCTAAATAAGCTTGAAACGGCTTCATCGTAATCGCATAATCTTTCTGATTTCTTAATCTTTTTTGCATATTTTGCATTATCAGAGAACACCGGAATCATATAAAACCATAATTCTTTCATTTTAAACAAGACATTCCTATCTCCAAAGAGTATTCTTTTATAATCTTCATAAATTTTATCATGAAAGTCTTTTAGTAATTTTTTTTCAAGTTTAATACTATTTGTAATGTCACTGATCAGTCCAGGACTTCCTAATAATCCTCTGCCAAGCATTAAAGTATCTACACTAGGGAAATCAGCCGAAAACTCCTTGTAATCTTTGATTGTAAAAATGTCACCATTATAACAAACAGGATTTTTACTTAAAATCAAGGCTTCCTTAAAGATTTTCAGATTAGGCTTATTTTTATAAAAATCCTTTTGAGTCCTTGGATGAATAATAAGCTCTTCTATAGGGTATTTGTTAAATATTTCGATTAAATCATAGAATTCTTCTGGCTTATCTTTTCCTATCCTGGTTTTTAATGAGATCTTTGTTATCGATTGAGAAAAAATTTCCTCTAAAAACACATCAAGTTCTTCTCTTTTTGAAAGAAATCCAGATCCTCTATTTTTTGAAACTACAGTTCTAGAAGGACATCCTAAATTTAAATTGATCTCATTGTATCCCAGCATCTTTATTTTCTTTGAAGTATGAATAAAATCTTTTGCATTATTGGTTAGTAATTGTGGAATCAAAACTAGTCCTTTGTTGTTTTCAGGCAAAATATCATTTAATTCCCGTGTTTTAAAACTTTCACTTTGATTTGCGGCAATAAAAGGTGAAAAGTATTTATCTATATTATTGAAAAAAGCATTATGCGCATTTCTATAAATGTGCCCAGTCAGCCCTTCCATAGGTGCGAAATAAAAATTCATATATCTAATGTCTCCTTTGTTCATACAATTTTTTCATTTTATTATATCATGTTTATTTAGATTTAAATATTATTAATTGGATGTGGAATGTGAAAACAATAATGCACTTAATTTATACAAAACTTGTGGTTATTTCCCAAGTATATCCTTGAGTTCCATCAAATTAGAAACCTCATAAGTAGGTTTTATTGACGTTTTATTTACAATTTTATTAGGATTAAACCAACATGTATCTATACCAAAGTTTATCCCACCTTGTATATCAGAGGTTAAGCTATCCCCTACTATCAATACCTTGCTCTTGTCAGTTTGATTTATATTTTTTAAAGCGTGTTCAAATATTTTAGGATCTGGTTTTGATACTTCAACTTCCTCAGATACTACTATATCCTCAAAGTATTTTGCTATAATAGACTTTCTTATTCTATTATCCTGAACATCCTTAAGACCATTAGTAATTATAGTAAGTCTATAATCTTTATGCAGACTTTCTACAATATCTATACTATTATCATATAAAAATGACGCAAAAGACAAATGCTTCATATACGATTTCGCAAATTGCTCCTCATTAAATCCAGCATTCAAACTATCTGATAATCTTTTAAACCTTTCAACTTTTAATTTTTTCTGAGTAATAAGTCCATCCTCAAGTTCTTTCCAAATAATTGTATTTATATCTTTATATACTTTCAAATGATGATTTTCATCATATTCTATATTAAATTCAAGCATAGTATTTTTAAAAGCATCTCTTTCAGATTTTTTAAAATCAAATAAAGTCTCATCTGCATCAAATATTATAACCTCATAGTTCATTATAAAATCCCCTCCTTTAGCTTTAGATTACTTAATAAATAAGCTACCATTAATGATAGCTTATTTAACTTTGTATATACGCTTATTAATAGATTAGCCAGCTTATTTTCTCCATACCTTTTGTACATTTCCGTTAATACTGTCCCAAGTTTCTATAAACTCCTCCATTTCCCTTTGCCCCTCCTCAGTTAAGCTATAATACTTTCTATCTGGCCCAAAGAGAGATTGTTTTTTCTCTGCCTTTATTAAGTTATTTTTCTCTAGCCTTAGAAGTAATGGATAAAGTGACCCTTCTGCAAAATCTTCAAAACCATATTCCTGTAGTTTCTTGTAAATTTCATAGCCATAAGTTTCTTCTTTCGAAATTACCTTTAAAATTACCCCTTCAATAATTGTGTTGTTTTTGCCATCTTCTCACCTTCTACTTTTGTTTCTACTAAGTATATTTCTCTTTGAAGAAACAACATATCCTACGATTCCAAATCCTACTATTAGCAGAAGGATAATCGCATCTGATAAGTCTACCTTTGATACACCACTAAAAATTTCACTTCCTATAATTAACATTGCATAAACTATAAAATCAATTATTGTTCTTAATTTGCTATTTTTTAAATTTCCAAATATAAAATGCATTAGAATCGCATAAAATAAACCTGCTGGTATTCCTATTAATACAATCATTGAACCACTGTTTTGTAAATAGAAAGTTAAACAGAATAGTGCAATGTACATAAATGCCCTTCCTAGTAATCCAAGATAAACATCTTTCTTAGGAATTTCCTTATAGTAGGTTTTTTCAATATCATTAATAAAACCCTTTGCCCCCTTTGGAAGAACATCTTCTATATTTCTGCCTTCCTCTTGACTTGTATAAAACATTTCAATAAAATCATCTAAAACCTCATTTAAAAAGTACTTGTCTGCAATTGACCTTTCTAAGGCTCCTGAAACCTCATTATATGCCTTCAAATATTCCTTATTTAATTCAACATCTATGAATTTAATCAACTTACTCTTATGGCAGAACAATAGGATAGTGGCACCTCAAAATCTACCATTCATGCTATATGTTAAAATCAAAACTATAAAAAACGGTAGCTCTGACTAAAACTACCGTTAATAAATAAATAGAAAGTTTTATTAATTTTCATTTCTTATATCTTTTAACAGTCCTTCAAACCATTGAACATTTACTAAATGATGAGAAAGTGAATTTTCCAACATTTTTCTAAAATAAGTAAGGGTAGTTTCATAATGCCCAAGAGATTGTTCTAATAAAAAAATTTTCTTTTTAGTTTGTTCGATTTGTATTTCTATTAGTTTTGTTAGCTCCTCGCTTTTATATTCATTAGCAAATAGCATTGCTGCATAAAAAGATAAATTTATATACTCTGTCTTAGAGCCATACTTATACATCAATTTTTCAAATTCTTTATCTCCTAGCTCAGTGATGATATAATTATGCGTCTCTCTAGTATTGTCTAGTTTATCCAATTTTTCAATTTTTTCAATATATTGCTTTTCTTCTAATTGTTGAAGATTATAATAGAATGACCCCTTAGTGAAATTTACTATATATTTATAGTGTCTCTCTTCCATTAAGGCTAATAATTCGTATCCGTAAGAACCTGGGTTTTGTTTTAATAAACCTAAGATTAGTAATGGTATCAAGAAAACACCTCCTTTATATTCTTCATCAAAACTATGCTAATAGTTATTCCATAAATATAAAGTTTACCCATTGTTGATTTGTATGAGTTGAGACTCGAATTCATCATATGATATTTTTCCTAATGCCAAATCCATAATTTTTATATATATCTTTTCTGCCTTTGTATGCGTTCTAGCATGATTAAGATTTATCAACTCATTTTCATTAATTAATGGCTTCATTACATGTTGCTTATTAGAAAAGACTTCAAAATATCGTAAACCAAATTTTCTTTGAGAAATTGCATCAATATGAATACCATCAGGATTAGAAGTTAAACCTGAGGCTGTGACAAAGTAACAATTATCTTGTTCAAAAGCAAATTTTTGTAACTCTTGATTAATAAAGTTATATTCAGTACAGCTTTTTCCAAATCCTTCTTTGCCTAAATAATCTCCTAAACCGCCAATAATAAGGGGAATATCTGGAGCATTCAACTCCTTTCTAAGAGCCTCAATAATTAAAAGTAATTTTTTGTAATAGACTTTGTAATTACCATTGATACTATCACTTTCTCCTTGATGCCATAGAATTCCTGTTAACTCACTATTCTGCATAGCAAATTTAGATTCAGTTATTGCATGTCTAAAAAGTGCTTCGTCTACAGCCCATTCATCCAGCGAGCTTCCACCTTCAGCACAAGGAATTAAGCCAATAGTATCTTCTTGATTTTGATGACACCATGCATCTGCAAATGAACCAGCCAGACTTATTCCTGAAACAGGACGGTCATAATTGATGGGCTCAGTCATCATTTGCCATCTACCATTACGCAACATTTGTATTCTTTCATTATAAATCGGGGTTACTTCATGAATAAACCCTCGTCCAGCCATATTTGACTGTCCTAACATTAAAAACGATTTAATCATTTCTTTCATCCTTTCTTTCTATTTAATATTTATGAAGAAATGTTTCCAGCTCTCAATAAATGTTAAGTAGTTACTTATTTAATTTTTTAGCCATTACAGACATAGTCTAATTAGACTAATAACACTTATATTATAGTCTAATTAGACTAATTGTCAACTATATTTTAGGCGATGAAGAGAAATATTCATTAATTAACACACAAAAATAGCCGACTAAGGTGAATACTTTGCTTCACCCCAGACGGCATAAATTTTAGTCTCTATTCAATTCCACATTCTACTTCAGTCCCGTCAAGCAGACTGACAACCAACTTACCTTCATAGACCATTAACTTATCAGTCAATTTGAAATATAGGTCTACAGAAAACCATTCAATCGGTTTTGCCGTTTTGAACGTAGCAATAAAACATTTGGCAATTCATAAAATTACCCTTTCCAACCGATTTCCTAACCGACTTAGGAGTTCACTGGCAATTGTTCCAGCATTTTTAGCTAAGTGTTGTGCTGTAATTTTCTCTGAGCCATCACAACCAATCAATGTAACAATATCATTTTTCCGAGCACCAGGAATATCGGTGACATCAACCATGAGGTGATCCATACAAATTCGACCAATGGTTGGTGCAAAGCAGCCGTGAATCAAGACATAACCCACCCCACAGGAAAGGCTTCTCGGAAGTCCATCTGCAAAGCCTATAGGGAGAATGGCAACTCGTGTCTCCCTTTGTGCAATAAATTGACGGCCATAGCTGACACTTTCTCCTACACAAATTGTTCTTACGAGTACAATTCTGGCTTTTAAAGCCAGAACAGGTTGCAAATCTATCTGCAGTCTTGTTTTATTATCAGGCGAACTTAATGCACCGTATAGTGCATCTCCGATTCTGACATAATCGCATTGGAGTTCAGGATAGTTTAAGACCCCATAACTGCTTTGTATATGAATTTTAGGTAATGTATGCCCAAGTTTCTCAAGCCGATGCAGTAATGCATAAAAACTATGAAATTGATTTATGGTAAATTCAGTATCATCTGCTTTTGTGCTATCTGCGGCGCATAGATGAGTAAAAATTCCACAGACCTTCAAATTCTCGCATCGCAGGATTTTATCAATCTCTATCGTGTTGTTGCAGCGTTCACCCAAACGATGCATACCAGTATCAATTTTGATGTGAACCTGTATAAGTTTTCCGAACGCATTAAGCTGTTTTGCGTGGTCATAATCGGTTATCGTCTGCATCAAATTGTAACAAAGCATTTCTCTAGCCCTCTTCGGTGAGGTATAACCTAAAATCAGTATATTGCCTTTAATTCCGTGCGTCCGCAAATGGATAGCCTCGTCTATTGTGGCAACAGCGAAAGATTTAACACCCAATTGGTTTAGATTGGTTGCTACCTCCACATCACCGTGTCCATAGGCATTGGCTTTCACAACAGCCATCAATTCGCATCCATCTGAAAGCACCTCACTTAAGGCTTTCACATTATGTCTTAAGTTGGTTGAATTTATTTCAATCCACGCTCTGTCCATATGTGTTTGTTTTGAATTAAATTCCTTTTTGTTTGTTTTTTTTAAAAAGATACTGCTAAGGATCGCAGTATCTTTAGGGGCTAATGTCAGTGTTCTCATCGTCCCATCTCCAGCATTATAAGGGAATCTACAATTTTATCAAAAGTCATACCAATTCCTTTAAGCATGTTGGGATAGCGGCTATGAGAAGTAAAACCGGGGATGGTATTGACTTCATTAAAAATAATATCTCCATCCGGTGTTAAAAACAGGTCTACCCGTGCAAATCCGGAACATCGCAGCGCCTGATAAATTATGACAGAGGTCCGCTTGATTCGTACAGCCATATCTGCGTCGATGCGGGCAGGCATATGAATTTGGGAGGTTTTATGGGTATATTTTTCCGTGTAATCATTAAAACCATTCGACAGTTCTATCTCATCCACCTCGCCAATAGTAAGCGAATCATTTCCAAGGACAGCGCAACCAACCTCGAATCCATTGATTGCTTCCTCTATGAGAACCTTATTGTCATATTGAAAGGCGACAGCGATCGCACCTTGAAGTTCGCTCCCTTGCGAAACCTTTGTGATGCCAAGGGATGAACCTCCATTTACGGGTTTAACAAACATTGGAAATTTTAAGGAAACAACCCGCTCCATCAGTTCTGCATCGGAAACCTTAGCTCTCAGCAAAATTGATGGAGGCGTTTTTACTCCAGCCAAATGCACAATTTTATGTGCAATGTCTTTGTCCATGCACATTGCCGAGCTCAACGTGTCGCATCCTACAAAAGGGATACCAGCCATCGTAAGTAAACCTTGTAATGTTCCGTCCTCACCGTTTTTCCCATGAAGGACGGGAAAAGCTACATCAATTCTGGTCGCAATTATCTTATCATCATAAAACTCAAGCATCCCATGAATATGCCGATCAGGTGAAATAATAGCGGGAACGCAGGCTCCCATATCCATCCATGTATTATCAAGAATTTGCTCCGGTGAACCATTATATCTCATCCAAACTCCCGACCGCGTGATACCGATTAAGGTTACATCGTAATATTGCGGATTAAGGCTTATAATAACAGAATAAGCAGATTGTAAGGAAATCTCATATTCACTAGAACATCCCCCAAATATGATTGCAATTGTTTTCTTTTTCATTATATTATTCTCCTCTTTCTATAATTTCTATATCATCATGTAACTGATATCCTATTTCACATATATTGTTATAAAGAAGACTATCGTAAAACTGTTGTAATCTTTCATCTGACTTTCTTTGATAAATAGATACCTGCTGAAATACATTGCACCCTTTTCTATAATAGGATATATCTCGATTAAATATTTCGTACGTGAAAGCTAGCTCTTTATTTGTCAAAATACAACCCTGCATATAGCTATCATCGAATGTAATCTTTATTTGGAATATGTAATTCGTCTCATTTTTAACCTTTAAATCCAACCATCCCTCGCTGACAGTAGCATCCGTAGCTTCGGGAATACCAGTTGCCTCTGATGAAAATGTTTTAATATCGTGGGTATGTCGCTCTACAATTGTAAGTGGGGTGTGAATCAGCAACAAAAAAATTAAATTACTTAATTGACAAAGTCCACCACCATACTCCCCTACTATTTTTCCATCCTGTAAGACTAATCCATCTTTATAATTTTCATAACGATCGGCTGATTTGACAAGTTGCCAAAAGGAAAAGGTTTCTCCAGGTTGTATTAAGATATTGTTAACTGCTTTCGCAGCAAGTTTTAGATTATGTACTTTATTAATTTGATATTGTAAATTAAATCCACTGTTGTCGTTTATCAACAAAGATCCTGCTTCGAATACCTTGTAGGGTAATGAATTATCTTCTTTCGTTTTCGCATAGCTGTTTTTATCAAAATACATATGTATGTAGAAGAAATTTTTTCTTTGCATTTTTCTAAGCGGTAATAAAAATGGAAATAATTGTGTAATTCTCTTTCGTGCCATATAATCTATCCTTCCATCTATTTATTTATAATATCTTTTCCTTACTCTCTAATATTACAAAAATTAGTTTAAGAAAAATGTAATTAATTCTTAACATTTATTAAGATTACAATTTATTAAGCAATATAATTAAACAATAGTTTTAATTCTTTTTTGCAGCATTTTTGTTAATTCTATCATTTTCATCATATGGATATATATCCATTACTGGAAACAAATCTGAAAATAGCTTACGCGCTGCCGGTACTGCTGTCTGTCCTGCATAATATTTCATTGAGTTTGGTTCCTCTATAGTAACTATTAAGCTTACCTTTGGATTACTTGAAGGGGCCATACCTACAAATGATGATATATATTTTCCGGGAATATAGCCTCCGCTGGCGCTATTAACTTTATTAGCAGTTCCAGTCTTCCCGCCTATATGATAACCATCCATATAGGTTCCAGTCGCAGTTCCTTCTTTAACAACCGTTTCCAAGTATGTTCTTAATTGTGCCGACTTTTCGCTACTCATTATGGTTCTTTTGTTTAGATTATTATATTGCTTGTCCACAACTTTTTTACCATTAACATTATGGGATATTTCCTTCATAACATGTGGTGTAATCCATTCCCCACCATTAGCAATTGCATTAAACGCAGCCATAAACTGTATTTGAGTAACTGCAACACCTTGTCCATATGACATCGTAGCAAGATCAAGCGGTGTAATATTTTTTAAACTTTTTATTAACCCAGTGCTTTCACCAGGCAAGTCTATATCAGTTTTTTCTCCAATACCAACCTGTTGTGCAAACTTATAAAAATTACCCTTTCCAATCATCTGTCCTAACCTTACAAACCCTACATTATCAGAGTTTTTAATTATATCCGGAAAAGTTTCAACACCATAGTTCTTTTTATCATTGTTATACAATGTATTACTTCCAACTTTAATACTACCATTACTCACAAAACGATCCTTATTAGTTACAGCATTGTTTTGAAGTGCAGCTGCGGCTGTTATAACCTTAAATATTGATCCTGGTTCAAACATATCGCTGACAGCTTTATTCTTCCATGTTTCCTGTGCTTTCTCAGTTATAATACCCTCCATATAAGGGTTGTTTAAATTATAATCTGGTGAATTTGCCATTCCTAAAACCTCACCATTATTTGGATTCATAATTGTTATACTTACAGACTTTGCACCATTTTCTACTAACGTTTCCTTAGCTACTGTTTCCGCTATATGTTGGATTCGTCCATCTATAGTTAATGTTAAGTCCTTACCATCTATAGGTTGAACTCTCACAGCTCGTTTATAAGGCAATTCATTACTATCCCTATCTAGCTCTACTACTTTAACACCAGGAATACCTGCTAGTTCGTCATTATAACTCATCTCTACTCCGTTAACTCCAGAACCATCTAAATTAGTATGCCCTAAAACATGTGATAAAAAACTATCATTTGGATATATCCTCTTAACATCACTTGAAATTATTATTCCTTTATATTTCAGGTTTTTAATAGAATTTACCGCTTTCTGATCAACCTTTCTTTTCAATGATACAAACTGAAGCCCTTTACCTTTGATGTTTTCTGTATTTAATGTTTTTTCAATATTGCTGCTTTTAACATTAAAAATCTTTGATAATTTTTCAGAGGCTTCGCCCTCAGGTATTTTATTATCCACTAAATATTTTTTTAATACAATTAAATCAGCATCTACCCTATAAACATTCATGCTTAATGCCAAGACAACACCATTGCTGTCTAAAATTCTCCCCCTAGAAGCAGCTATTGTTATACCCTTTGTTTGCTGCTGCACTGCCAATGTTTTGTACTTATAACCCTTAATGGCCATTAAATAAAATAATCTACCCACAAGAATACTAAATACTAAAGAAAATACTACTCCTACAATAAAAATCCTTTTACATAGTGGCTTTTTTCTTTTCAATCTGCTCACCAACGCCTTATATTTTTATTTAAAAATGTATATATATAATAATTATTTTAATATAGTTTTTATTACTCTTTCAAAATTTCCATATGCTATTTTCTCAATATTAGGATTTTTATATCTATAAAATCAGTTTCACCCTTTCATAACTTAATATTTCCCTAACTTGTTATACACGGCGTAAGCGTCATCAATATTGTATTGCGGTGTTCCGTGATTGCCATTGGCTCCTACCGTCACAAATATATACTCCTTGCCATCCTTTTGAGCAAGGCTTGCAAGACATAGCCCAGCTTCATTGGTATATCCGGTCTTGCCACCCAACATTTTGCCGCCGTCAATCACTTGATTCACTATGTTTTTAAACATTGTGCTATAAAAAGTAATCCCGTCCGGATTTTTATTTGTCGGTGACGTGGAGTAGCGCGAAGAAGTAAAAATATCCCGAAACGTCTTATTTTGCAACGCATAGCTTAAAAGCACCGCCAAATCCTTTACGGTGGTGTAGTGATTATCGTCTTGAAGTCCGGTGGTATTGGTAAAGTGCGTACCCTTCATGCCGAGTACCTCTGCTTTTTCATTCATTATATCAACGAATTTTTGCTCTGATCCCGCAATACTGTTTGCAAGCCCAATACTGCACTCTGCTCCACTGGGTAGCATTACACCGTAAAGCAAATCAATTGCTCGGACTTTCTCATCTGGCTGAAATCCTGCCATTGATGCATCCGCTTTGTGCAATTTACGAAACATGGAACTCGGAAGCTTTATATTTTCCTGTAAATCAGGTAACTTCTCAATTGCAACGATTGCTGTCATAATTTTAGTCAAAGATGCGGGGTAAATCTTTTGACTTCCGTTTTTTTCCATCAAAATGCTGTGATTATCTAGCCTAACCAGAATAGCATTGGGACTATTCAGCTTGTCTAAGGATTTGGAAAGGTCAGCATCAGATGCTACCGTTAATGATAAAACAGGGCTAGCTTTATCGCCTACAACTTTTTTAGACGATGATTGGCCTTTAAGAGATTGGCCTTTAATAAATTGACCTTTAAGATCAATGTTAGATTTATAAGAGAAAACAATACCAATAACTATAATTATTAACAGAAGAACCCGAAACTTTGATTTCTTCTTTTCTTTTTTTTGACGCATAAAAAAACAACTCCTTATTCTGTGATGTCTCTATTTAACCACAGAATAAGGAACCATATTTGAATTTAATCTTATGAACATCTTAAGATTTTCTTATGATGGAAACTTTACCGTAAATATGGTATGTTCCAAGTTGCTTTCCGCTATTATAATTCCGCCATGGGCCGTGACGATTTCCTTGGCGATTGCCAGACCCACCCCCGCTCCGCCGGTGTTTGTGGAGCGGGCGGTATCAAGCCTGTAAAATTTTTCAAAAATGATGTCCAGTTTTTGGGAAGGAATTGGATCACCCTGATTGGTGAAAGCAATACAGATATTTTCCCCTTGCTTATCCGCTGAAATGTCAATAACGCTATTTTCATAACTATAGGCAATGGCGTTTTTCAGAATATTGTTGAAGACACGGGCAATCTTGTCCGCGTCACCCACCAGAATGAGATCCTCTGGAACGCGGGCTATGGCCTGTTTCCCCTGCGGTGTAAGCATAGGGTAAGCCTCATCAACCATCTGCGAAAGCATAAAAGCGAGTTTTATTTTCCCTTTATTCAAAACAATGGACTGCAGATTAAATCTTGTAATTTCAAAAAACTCATTAATCAATTCTTCCAATCTGTAAGCCTTATTTAAAGCTATCCCAACGTACTTCGCCTTTTGCTCTGCCGGCATGTCTGGTGCTTCATCCAAAATACTCAGGTATCCGATTACTGAAGCAAGTGGTGTTTTTAGGTCATGTGCCAAATAAGTAATTAGATCATTTTTTCGCTGCATTTCTGTTTGCACAAGCTGCTGATGCTTTTGTGTAATTGCTTTTGTCTTGATAAGCTGTATTTCAATTTCAGAATATTTTCGGGGTAGTGTTAAGTCATCATTGTTTGACTTTATGTAGGAACTCATCCTTTCTGTAATAAAGGTGATGTCTTTTTTACTTCTATAACGCGCATAAAAATGTGCAATAATACTTGTCCATAATGCTAAAATTAATACAAAAGCAATAATTATATTAATAAAAAAATATTTTATTTCGATCCAGCTTCTATATATGGCTCCTACTTTTACGCGAGTTGGGTAATCGCTATGAACATAAAATTCATTATAAAACCATTCTTTAAATGCTCCGTTAAATACTTTGTTCACCAGCCATATCATACCTAAACATAACAGGATAATTACAAAGATAATAAGACTAGCTTTTAAAATGCTCTTTTTTTTATTTTTCAATTTTGTAACCAACTCCCCATACCGTTTTGATGTATTTGGGATGCTCTGCGGAATCGTGCATCTTTTCCCTCAAATGCCGGATGTGTACCATTACCGTATTATTGCTGTTCTTGAAATATTTGTCTCCCCATACCTGGTGAAACAACTCTTCAGAACTAACTACACGCCCCCGATTGGAACCCAGCACACACAGAATTGAAAACTCTATAGGAGTAAGTGAGAGTTTCTCCTCATTCAACATACATTCATGATTATCTATGTCCAAAACCAGACCGGAAAATGCAATCAGCCGTTCTTCTTCGGCTGACTCCATAGAATTGTACTTAGTAGATCTGCGAAGTTGCGCCTTTACACGAGCAATCAGTTCTAGTGGACGAAAAGGCTTTGTAATATAGTCATCCGCACCTAATGTAAGACCAGTTATCTTATCGATTTCTTCCTCCTTGGCAGTCAGCATAATTACTGGAAAATTATGATTTTCCCGGATACACTGACAGATTGAAAACCCATCTACATCGGGAAGCATTACATCCAAAATAGCGAGATCTAATTTTTCATTTTCAATACATTTTAGAGCATCCTGACCATTATAAAATTTGAAAACATTGTAATCCTCATTTTTCAGATAAACTTCTACTAAATCCGCAATAGCTTGTTCATCATCAACTATTAATATATTCGTTAACACAATCATCACCCTCCTTTTTTTAACCATATATCCCCATATTTATTATACTTCGAAGCAAAAAACATTTGGTAACCTTCTCCTTATCAAAATCTTAAGACTTTATGAATACTGACTTTATCCTATGTCTATTTTAGTGCATAACGGCTATAATTAATTACAATTCATTATAATGAACGAGGTAAGAAACCTTTTGTTTTTTTATCATTACCCATTTTGTAAGGATTTTGAATTATTTTCACCATTATATAACATAACAGTAAATATTGAAAGCAACCAACCTTTGCCTTACAATATTTTCCTACTTGCATCCAGGTTAGAAACAATTGTATAATGAAGTTTAGCAACATAATTAGTCTTTTTTAAGAAAATATATATTTTTTAACATAATTCTTTATTTATAATATAATAAAAAATATTATTAGTATTGATAGCCATTTTAAGGAGGTTCATAAATGAATAAAAAAATAATATCTGTTCTTATGATGCTAACATTAACAATAACTATCAATGTCAATACTTTTGCTGCACCAAATACTAATGAAACATCTGAATTAGAACAAGCTCAAAGCAGCAAAAAAGCTTTACAGATAAAAGTACAGAATTTCAACAATGAAATTGATGAAGTATTAAATAAAATTGACATTAACAAATCTAAAATGAATGACATCACTCAAGATGTAAGAAAAACACAAACTAAATTAGAAATTGTAGAAAAAAACGCTATCGATCAAGAAGACTTGTTTGAAAAAAGGGCAAGAGCTATGTATATAAATAGTCTAGATAGTTATCTTGAGGTACTTCTAGATTCAACTAGTTTTAGTGATCTTATATCGAGAGTAGATACGCTTGGAAGGATAATAGAGTATGATAAAAATCTCATTGCTAAAATAGAAAAACAAAGAAATTCTATAATAAAACATAAAGACACTTTAAATAATGAGAATGATAAATTATCAGCGCTAAAAGCAAATAATGAAATTATTCTAACAAAATTAAGTAAAGATATAAAAGAACACAAGGTGCTTCTTAGCAACGTAACTAAAAAAGAAACTAAATTAATTGCTAACAAAAATGCAAAAGAATTAGCCGCTGCAAAAATAAAAAAAGAACAAGCAGCAATCAAGAGATTTACTATGTCTAGACACTTAGCTTCTAGTAAAAGTTCAACGTCTAAATCTGATGCTATCCCTATTGATGTATCAAACTCAACTAACTACTTCATTATGGAATCAACCGCATATTCAATGGATGGTTTTACATCATCAGGTGCTAGAACAAACAGAGATCCAAATGGATACAGCACTATAGCTGTGGACCCTAGGGTTATACCAATGGGCTCTAAAGTTCATATAGAAGGCTACGGATATGCTATTGCATCAGATACTGGTTCAGCTATTAAAGGTAACATCATCGATGTATTTTTTAATACAGAAGCTGAAGTACTTAATTGGGGACGAAGAAATGTAAAAATCCGTATAATAAATGACTAATAAATCCCATACTTACTTTTTCATATAAAAAGATTAATATCGTAAAATAGCTATGTTGGTATAAAAGTAATATAATCTAAAAATCAATATAATAAGGAGGTCTTGTTAAATGAATAAGAAATTAGTCTTAGGTGTAATGTTAACAGCAAGTTTGTTTGCAACACCTATAAACAATGTATACGCTGATTCATATAAGAGTGTTACTATAGGGTATGATTTGACGAATCAACAGAAAGAGGACATGCTAAAGTATTTTGGTGTAGATAGGAATAGTGCGAGTGTTGTTGAAGTTACAGCTAGTGAGGAGAAGAAATATCTAGGAGGTACAGTATCTAGAGATCAATTAGGTAATAAGTCGATATCATGTTCCTATATTGAGCCAACAACTACTGGTGGTTTAGTAGTGAATACAAGTAATGTAACATGGGTAAATGATAGTATGATAAAGAATGCCCTAATTACAGCAGGAATTGAGAATGCTAATGTTAAAGTTTCTGCACCATTCACTGTATCAGGTACGGCAGCTATGACTGGCATATTAAAGGGATTCGAAAATAGTAAAGACGGTAAAAAATTAGATGAAAGTACAAAGAAAACAGCTAATGAAGAGGTCGCAGTTACAGGCAAACTAGGTGAAAAAATTGGACAAGATAAAGCTGCGGGATTAATCAATGAAGTAAAGAGTGAAGTTATAAAAGATAAACCTAAGAATGAGGAAGGTATAACGAAAATAGTAAATAATGTAACAAATAATTACAATTACAATCTGTCTAAAGATGATGTAAGTGGTATTGTTGGATTAATGACAAATGTAAATAAATTAAACTTGGATTACAGCAAAGTAAAAGGACAGCTTGAGGGTGTAGCTAGTACAATGAAAAATACATTAGATAGTGATAAGGCTAAAGGTTGGTTCGCAAGCGTGTGTGATTCTATTGGAAATTTTTTCAAAGGAATATCAGATAGTTTAAAATCATAAATGAGGAGCCTGTAAATAATTTTGTGTAAACAGATTAAAAAGTACTCTTTCTTGGCAATAATTGAGATAAGCTAATTATCCAATATTGTAAGGAGGAGTATTTTTATGTCAGATATTTCTAAGGAGATTTTAAGAGATTATATTAATGAGCAAAAGTTTGCAAACCCAAATGAGGTTTTAACTGCTATGAAGAGCATGTTCAGAGATGTTCTTCAGGAAGCATTAGAAGCTGAGATGGATTTAGAACTTGGGTATGACAAATATGATATTTCAGAAAAACAAACTCTAAATAGTAGAAATGGTTACTCTAAAAAAACTGTTAAATCAGAGCTCGGAACAGTAGAGCTTAATATACCACGTGATAGAAATGGAGAATTTGAGCCTAAAATTTTGCCTAAGCATCAGAGAAATATAACTGGAATTGAAGATAAAATAATGGCTCTATATGCGGCTGGAATGACTACAAGAGATATATCAGAACAAGTAAAAAATCTATATGATGTTGATATATCCGCTGAAATGGTTTCAAATATAACAAACAGGATTATGCCTGCAGTTACAGAGTGGCAAAATAGACCCCTTGAAAAAACATATTCTTTCGTTTTTATGGATGCAATTCATTACAAGGTGCGTGATGACAAGCATATTGTAATCAAAGCAGCTTATGTTGTATTGGGTGTAAATATGGATGGTGAAAAAGAAGTTCTTGGTATATGGGTGGGTGCAAATGAAAGCAGTAAGTTCTGGCTTTCAGTGCTTAATGACCTTAGAAATAGAGGCTTGCAGAACGTTTTAGTATTCTGTGTAGGTGGTTTAAATGGTTTTAAGGAAGCCATAGGCTCTGTATATCCTTATGCAAAGATACAGCGTTGTATAATCCATCAATTGAGAGCAAGTATGAAATATGTGCCATATAAAGACAAAAAGGCTTTTGTAGCCGATTTGAAAACTGTTTATGGTGCAGTAAACGAAGATGTTGCACTTGAAAATTTAATTTCAGCAAAAGAAAAGTGGGGTAGTAAGTATCCAAATGCAATAAAGAGCTGGGAAGATAATTGGGATAATCTTATAACTTTCTTTGTATTTCCTGATTATATTCGTAGGATCATTTACACCACAAATGCTATAGAAAGCCTTAATAGTCAATTTAGGAAAGTCACTAAGACAAAACTTATATTTCCTAATGACGATAGTCTTATGAAAATGCTGTATTTGGCTACGGAAAAAGTAAGCAGAAAATGGACTCGAGTATACGCAGATTGGGATCTTGTTATTAGCCAGCTCAATATATTATTTAGTGAAGTTCTAAATGCTGGAGCATAGCTTAGGGGACTCCGTCCCCAAACCCCTGAGGTTTATCGCTTTAATTCTAACAGGAACGTTCAAAACGGGCAACCCAAGGGGTCACCCGTTCCTGTATAGAAAATTAATAACCGCTCGGGTTGCTCCTCAGCATTGCCCTGTCCTGTTATTAAGCATGTATATTATTTACCAATTGTGCAGATAATATACCATAAAGGCATGACGAAGTTAAAATATTCGTCGACTTTAATTTACATTTTTTAACAAATAAATAATAAATCAATTTTTGTCCATAGAGAGAGAATACACAAAATTATTTACACACCCTAAATGAGATAAGCATGTGATGAATATTTCAAACGAGTAAGAATAATTCACTACCATAACTACATTTCTTTTACTATCACAAGTAAGTATTAAGCATTGGCTTAAGTGGCTAAAACCTTGAATTCCATCGGTTCGAGGTCAAATCAAATTAAATCAAGGTATAAGAAAATCCACAACTAATTAATTAGTTGTGGATTTTACTGATGGAGGCGAACCATACCTAACTTTATCACTGTCCATAATTTTCCATAATTAAATTTTCATTATCTATAATGCTTTAAGTGCCACGGTGTTTAATAAACTCCACGGTTTATTGAAGTGAGGCTGGAAGAAGAAATCTGTCATTGCCAATTCTTCTATGGTCATATTGTTTTGTATTACCACAGATAAAGTATTCATATGCTGAGTCAAGTCCTCTTCAGATATTATTTGTCCTCCAAGTATTCTTCTTGTATTTTTTTCATATACAAGCTTTAACATAGCTTCACTAAAGGTTGGCATAAACTCTGGTCTATTATTCTCGTTTATAGTTACAGAACATATATCCATAGAAGTAGTACGTTTTGCTACCTCCTCAGTAAGACCAGTAGACGCAATATACTTGTCATATATCTTTATTCCTGAGGTTCCTTGGGTCCCCATATACTTAAGCGTTGGCTCAAGTAAATTTTTAGCTACAAGTGTTCCCATTCTAACAGCATTTGTTGCTAGTGGTATATATCTCTTATCCTTTGCTGGGTTATATTCTACCACACAACAATCTCCTGCTGCATATACTCCCTCAGCACTAGTTCTCATATACTCATCTATTATTATTGCTCCATTTGGAAGAGTATCTAATTTATCCTTAACAATCATTGTGTTTGGTACAAAGCCTATACAAAGTATAACTAAGTCTGCTTCTATAGTATTTTTATCAGTAACTACTTTAGCTACCTTTCCATCATCGCCTTCGAATTTTTGAACTTTTTCTCCTAGTATTAAGTTTATTCCGTGGTCTCTAAATTCCCCTTCGGCTATATCTGTAAACTCTTTATCAAGGTACTTACTCATTATTCTCTCTTCTGCATCAATTAAGGTTATATTCTTATCCTTTATTTCAAAAGCTTCAGCTAGTTCCACTCCTATATATCCTGCACCTATAACTACTACATTCTTAGATTTATTAGATTTTTCTATAATCGTCTTAGCATGATCATAATTCTTACAAAGTAATATATTTTCAAGGTTCTTGCCTTCAAAATTAGGAACTATTGGCCATGATCCCATGGTAAGAACTATTTTATCGTATTTCTCATTTGTTATTTCATTATTTTTTAAGTTTTTAGCTATAATCCTTTTCCCTTCTACGTCTATCTCCGTTACATCATAATTCATTCGCATATTTATTCCATTGTTTCTCAAATTTTCTACTGAATTATAAAATAATTTTTCTGGTTCATTAACTATACCTGACACACTTAAAGCTATACCACAGGACAGAAAGGATACATTATCATTCCTTTCATAGACAGTGATTTCACTATCTGGATAAAGCTCCTTTGCATTTACTACAACCGCTGTGCCTGCATGAGTACATCCTACAATTGCAATTTTCATATATATTGACCTCCCTTAAATTTAAATTTATTATAAAATACAATCCTTGCTAAGTTATTGTTTTTATTTAATAATGTTATTTATTATTTAACATTCATTATCTATAATATAACTCTACTTTTCTATTTATTCAATATTAATTTTAGCCTGTACACTCAAGTAAGATTTACTATACGCATGTTTGCTTTAATATTAACAAAGTTTCGCAAAGATTCGATGATAATAAAATACCAGCCTATTTCTTCTCTATACTCACCACACACTCCTCTTGACTTGTTCGAGGAAATATTTCAAAGAAGACTATATACTTCCCCTAAAAAGTGCAAACCCCACTCTAAAAATGAACACCCCTAAATTCAAAATCAAAGCTTTCAGTTTAATTTTCACACTATATTTCAACCAAAAAAACAACAAAAACCCCTGAATTCAAGGGTTTTTCATTGCATCAAAATTATTGTTTATGTGTGGTGGAGGCGAACCATACTGCGTTAAATCCACTAAATTAGTTTCAAGTTTTTTTTTAATCCCAGAGTCCATAGGAATATATACATCATTAGAAATAAACTCTGAATTAATTAACATTCCATTTTCATATGTTTTTCTTATAACCTTTACTCTATAACCATTTGCATCCCCATTTATATTATTATCAATAATATACTTTTTTTTGTTTAAATCTGAATTTGAAAAAATATTAATATACAAATTTTTATTTTGAGTACGCGCCTCTATATATATTGGATATTCAAGCGTATTTTTAAACTTAAAATCTATATTCCCCCAATCAACTGTAGCATCAAGTCCAAGCCCTACATATGAAGAAGGCACTGAATGATGTATTCTCTCTATACCTTGTATCCCTGTTTTTAAAATTGCATTGTATAGAGTAGATGATACTTGGCATATACCTCCACCTATTCCAGATCCAATTTTATTATTAATTATAATGGGAGCCTCCATGTAACCTCTTTCTCGCGTTCTCTCTCCTAGCACCTCATTAAAACTAAAGCTTTCACCTGGATTTAAAATTTTACCATTTATAGCTCTAACAGAAATATCAATATTGTTAGCTCTCATAAAAGATGATGACTCAAATTTTGTACTAAATGATGCTATACATGTATTAATAAGAAAAAGTGTAGCTTTTGTAACCACCGCTTCCGTCTTTTTAACAGGCGCCGTTATATGTATGTCCTCATTTGCTCCAGCTTTAATTTTATTCTCAATATCTTTATTAAGTTTTTCTTTTTCAATCTTATATCCTTTTTTATCAGCATCTATTTTAATTGCACCTTCTGCTGCCATTTCTATAGTTGCATTTATAGGATTCTTATTGTTTTCCTTCTCAATATTCCTTGTAAATCCCTCTATAGAGTCATCATCACAAGTAAACTCTAAACTATATCTTTTCTTACTTCCAGTCTTTATAAGTTTATGTTTTTCAATTATGCTTAAATTTTTTCCAAAGTTAAATGCTTTATCTATAACATTATCCATATCATAACCCTTAATCAAATTGGAGTTGTCTACTGAGTATATTTTATCGTCAACGGTTACATATAGTTTCTTATTTTTTATAGCATCTATATATTGGTATTTAATTATATTTTTTGCCTCTTCCTTAGTTTTACCACCTAAAGCAATATTCGCTATTTTTATATCACTATAAATTAACTGACTCCATTTTTTATTTTCTATATTTAATCCCCACATACAACCAATTGTTAACGCAATAATACTTAAAATAAATTGAACTAGTGACCTTTTAAAACCAATAGTGATACAATATTTTTCTTTCATCTAGCACCTCATAAGTCAATTTTAAATTAAGAAAATATATGATAATGTTATTTCGGGAAAAAATTAATAATACCATCTATTTTTTGAGATTCGGATTTAATCAAGTATATTTGCTCTTCCAATACACTTTCTTTAATTTTTATTTGTTCTTGAGAATCATTAATTAAACTTAATAGCTTGGCTATCTCATCTTTATATTCAGAAATACGCTTATTAGTTTGATTATAATATCCATCCATTACCTTACCTAATACTTCTAGCCTTTGTTCTCCATCAGAAAGGAGATGATTTAAATCAACTTTGGAAGCACTAATTATATTTATAACAGATTCTTTTATTACATCCTTTGGTAAATTTTGCGGCAAAGCATTAATAAAGTTCTGCAACATAAAAACCGTATTAATGTCACTATTTTCAAGTCCATGCAAAGAATATATCTCATTTATCATCATTTTTTTTTCATATGCTGTATTTGTTTCCACTTTAGAATATTTCTCTTTAATAACTGGTTCAGGCAATTTAAATTCTTCTTTAAGATCAATAGCCTCAATTTCAAGAATATTATTCTCATTATTTAGTACTTCACTTAACTGAATATTATTTTCCCAATCTGGATTAAGACTCTTTGGTTTTTCCACGGTAACTTTTTCCACCAAATTATATTTTTCTAATATAGACATTATTTTCGACATATCATACACTCCTTAAAATTAAAACTTTAACTTAATTATATTAACTTACCTATTATCACTTTACCTACTGCTATTCCTAACATTATTATAATTAAACAAGAAAGAAAATAACGGAATTTAGCGGTAACTTTATATGTCGTCTCAGATAATCTTTTTTCAAATAATTTCAATATATTATCGCACAAAAATAGTGAAGTTGATAAAACTACAACAACAACGGAAAAAAATATTATCACCCTTTACTCCCACCTACTTGATAGATATATCTATCATCATTATTTAATTACATTATTAATTAATTATATACTATTCATTAAATTACTGCAATATATATGTTAATTCACTAAATTAATACAAAAAACCTTCCTTTTCAAGATGCAACTCATTCCCTATCACTCTAATATAAGTAAATTAGAGCATACGAAAACCAACTAGGACACGATTATTACAGACACATTCGCGGTATTAGACTATTTAATTTTAGAACAAGAAAACGCCATGTATTAGTTACTACAACTAATACATGGCGTAATTTCTTTTTCTTTTTCACTTTTCAAAATAAGTGATTGCTTTATGTATGAGATAATTAGGCTAATAATTCTATCTGCGTTTGTCCAGTGTAAATAATGTGCCCCACTTAGAATTTCAATCTTTTGAATATCAATGTTTGAAATTGCTTCTTCATGCAGTAGTACTTTTGCTTATGATCTTTACTATTGAATAAGATATAGCACTATATCTTATTATTTTCTAAAGAAATATTAACTTCAATAACCATTCCATCTACGCTCATTTCCACACAAAGAACTTTATCAGCGTTACTACTCGCCATAAATTCCCCCTGAATTAGGGTTGGTGTAGAGATATCTACATTTATATTATCACTTGAATAATTCATTGCAATATTTGCGGTTAACATATTAACAAGTTCTGAGATAGCACTTTGTGGTATCTCATCAAAGTTCTCTACAGGCATTCCCATCATCATTATTGAAGCAATTTTCTTTGCAGTGTCAATACTCATTCCATAAATAATATTCCCTTTAACATCTCCAATGATTCCAATAATAATCACAACACCCATGCTTTTTATATATTTACCCTTTACAGCAATTCCTTTTTTCTGAATATTATTTAACCCTAGTTGTGGTAGTATATTATTAAATGATTCTAAAACTGGATTTATATGATTGACATCCATTCCCCTTCACCTCTATTAAAACCTATATTTATTGTCAAATTTCCAAATTGAGATTTAACAATAGCTGCGAACGTATCCTCTAATTCTGCTTTTGATATATTTATTGACTCACCATGAAATATAGTTGGTGGTGCAACTCTTAGCCCAAACAACTTATTTTTTTTATTTATCATAGAACATGCATTTCCTGCAAGCATATTTGATATTTCTGACATAACATTAAGTAACTCTTCAGTGTTTTTAGGGTCTCTTTTCAATAATATTGTTGCAAGGTTATTTGCTGTAACAGATGACATATCCAAAATTAGTCTACCTGAATATTTACCTGTAATCCCCATAACTATTGATATACCTTCACTATGTATAGCCAGATTATCATTACTTTCGTCTGTAATCTCGGGAATTGTCTTTGTAAGTTTATTGAAAATGTTTAATAAAGCTTCTTTAATTACATTAGAATATAAGTTCTCTAGTTGTAAATATAATTCTTCATCTGCCATAACTCTATTTATTAATAAAGATAGTTCTTCTGAATCAACAGGTTTCTGAATATATCCAGATACATGAGTTTTTTTTGCTTTTTTTATAAGCTCATCATCCATCATCGCGCTAACAATTATCACTTTAATGTCTTTATCAATTTTATGTATAGCTCTTGTACATTCAAATCCATCTGTTCCTGGAAGAGTCATATCCATAGTTACTAAATCTGGTCTTACTCTGTTAACTTCCTCAATAACTTCTTCTAATGATGTTGCCTCACCAACTACATCAAATCCACTTTCAGTGAGAACATCTGTTAGTAATGCTATTTGAAAAGGTGAATCATCAACAATTAAAACTTTTATCTCTTTCATAATTCCATCTCTCCTTTAATCTATCGTATAATACAGTTATCGACTATATTAAAATTTTCTACATACCTATTTTCTTTTTTTAGGTGGCTAGCAAACAGAAACCTCCAGTTTCCATAATGGGGTCGTGTCAGCCAACTAGAAAAAGGGAACCCCGAAGGGCAAGAAAGATGGTGCAGCTGATGTGGTAAGAGTAGATTCATGGACCATATTAAATAAGACTTTATACTTCCGCTGAAAAACAATGAAAACCCCTGAATTCAAGGGTTTTCCATTGTATCAAAACTGTTGTTTATGTATGGTGGAGGCGAACCTTACCTAACTATATCACTGTCCATTGAAAAAAGTGAATTATATAAATAAATTCTAAGATATTTTACGGATAACACTGTGAAGTATCTTTCTTTTATCTTGCGAACTGGAATTATTGTTAATGCATAAAATAGTACTCCCTTTAATTTTTGTACAATACCATTCAAAACTTTTATACTGTGAGTACCCCAGGATTATTATTCTATTGTTATATTTTATTTTATAAAATTTCATGTATGTATCCCCCCTAAAATCTATTCTTATGTATAATACTTATGTACCCTTAAAGTAGAGAAAGCACGTTCTTTCGAGACAAAATACAATGCAAACCATTGACTATGGGCAATAAGTGTAATATTAGTAACGACCTTGTTTCATCCTCTTTATTATAAATCCAAACAGTGTCGATCGCCCCGACACTTTCGACAATATCGCACTAAATTATTACAAATAATAAAATTATGGATAATTACAAACTAAAAATTAAAGCATATAGAAACTGCAGAAAGCTAACTCAAAAACAATTAGCCGAAAATATAGGGATAAGTAGAAGCTTTTTAAGTGAAATAGAAAATGATAAATGGGATATCAAAATAAGTTTGTTAATAAAAATAAGTAAGACTTTGAAAGTGGCTCCTTGTAAATTAATAAAATATAAATAAAAAGCACTGGATCGTGTAAAATGTATCCTATAGAGTAGACAATTTAAAAAAAGTCTACCCTATAGGATATTTTTGTGTATAATAGAAAAAAAGCAGGAAATGGTGGGGTTGAAATGAGTAATAAATT
>NZ_JAHLEF010000026.1 GCF_018861755.1 Clostridium sp. CF012
ATTAACTTCCATAAGTTTAAGGATAGAAAGACAAAGGCTTTATTTTTCAAAGATGCAATCTAATTCCTATTATTACCAATTAGGTTTTTCCATAAGTCAGTTAACACTATCTTTTACAATATATATGAGGGAATATAAAAATTTATTACTAGTTCAAGAACTTATTTATGTCCTCAAGGTTCAGTGCTGGCTGCAAGGCTATATTAAGGCCGTTTGCAATAATTTTAGAAAGAGAATTTATAACCATATCAATTTCCTTTGGTGTAACTACAAGATTACCAACATATGGATTTAATATCTCAGTTATCATCTTTTGCTTTTCTTCCTTATCAATGGATTTTAGCATATTGTAAAATTCTCCCCCTGAATTTGCGGTTCTAATCATCTCATCAAGTACTAAGTCAATTGTATCATTGGCTAGTGTTGCTGCATCCACAACTGTTGGAACCCCAATAGCAATAACAGGCACTCCTAGAGTTTGCTCGTTTATTTGCATCCTCCGATTTCCTATTCCAGCTCCCGGAGAAATTCCAGAAGTCCCTATTTGTATAGTTCTATTCACCCTATCCATTTTCCTAGAAGCTAATGCATCAATACAAATTACTAAATTGGGTTTAATTTTTTCAACCACACCTCTTATAATTTCGCCTGTTTCCATACCAGTTATTCCTAGTACACCAGGTGATAAAGCACATACTGGCCTTATACCTTCATCTATTGAATCCGGCACTAATTGTTTTAAGTGCCTAGTCACCATTATTTTCGATACAACTTTGGGGCCAATAGCATCAGGAGTAACATTCCAATTACCAAGCCCAACCACAAGGGCCGTCATACTATCTTCTAATTTAATTAAGGGCTTCAATACCTTTCCCATTACAATACTTACCCTGTCCATAGCCTCGCCATCATAGTGAACAAATTCTGGAATATCAATAGTTATATATGTACCCTTTGGTTTTCCCATCATTTTTTCTCCAACATCGCTAACTATTTTTACATTCGTAATTTTAATATCGCCCTCGTTATACTCCTCTACATCAACACCTTGCATCTGTCCATTGCTTTCTGCACTGTATATCTCTTTAGCTTCAACTGCTAAGTCTGTTCTTATGCTTATCATAATTTCACCTCAACTAAATTTTTAATATTAGCTTTTCCTAATAGTGTTTTCCTATTCTTATAAAAATATTTATTTAATTTTACATTTCTATAAAATTTAACATTAAATTAAAATTTCTATATATAGGATAAATTTCACTTGAAGTGCTTTAATTTTAATGCTATAATATCAGTTGTCTATTGTCTAATAAATAGACTCGTATGCAGTTTTCCCCAAAACTGCTGATACGGATTAAATACAAAGGGGGGTGAAAATTAAATGGCAAATATCAAGTCAGCAAAAAAGAGAATTAAAGTTACTGAAGTTAAGACTTTAAGAAATACAATGATTAAATCTGCTTTAAAAACTAAGATAAAGAAATTCGAAACAGCTGTCGTTACTGGCAATGTTGAAGAAGCTAAGGTTACATATGCAAACGTGGTTAAAGCTTTAGATATGGCTGTAACAAAGGGAATACTTCACATCAATAAAGCAGCAAGAAGAAAGTCAAGACTAGCAGCGAAGTTAAACAACTTAAGTTTAACTGCATAATAAACAACCGGTGATGTCCACCGGTTTTTATTTTTTTGTTACATAACAGTCTTTATCATAAAGACCTCAATATTTATCTTATTATCAGTGGACGTACTTTTCAGTGTTTTTTCCGTATCAACACATAATTCAATATTTTTCTTTAGCCCTTTCAAAGTAAACTTCATACTCTGCGATATCATTTTTTCACAGATATAAGGATGAAGCTTTAACTCACTTGCCAAAATTTCTTTTGATTTCCCGCTTTCAATACCTAATTTAATATTAAATAAAAGGTTGAATTGCCTCGCTATCATAAATAGTATGAGTGGAATCTTCTCTCCCTTATAAATAAGCTCATTTAAAATATCTAGAGCTCTCTTAATATTTTTCTGAGACAAATAATCTACTAAATTAAAGATATCATTATCACTCTTTTGGGGCATCATAGCAAAAATATCATCTTTTGTAATATCTCTTCCCTCTGCATAAGAAACTAATTTTTCTACTTCGTTAATTATAATGTCCATATTATTGTCTACTTGGCTACAAAATAGTGTAAGTTCTGATTTTCCTATTTTGCTACCCGCAGCTTCAAATAAATCCCTACATTTTTTTTGAAGGACTTCGCCTTTTAATTTATCAACTTTTATAACACAGGCTTTTTTGTCTAATTTTTTAATTTTATTACTTGGTTTCTCTCTGTCACTTGAAAACACATAATATACAATTAAAACACAATGAGGCGCGGGATTGTTCAAATATTCGTTTAACAAGTGGAAGTTCTCACTTTTCAAATCCCCTGATGTTTTACTTCCGCCACTATCATCTAAAAATGATGCTCTATATACAACCACTACTTTTTTTTCACTCATAAAGGGCATGGTTTCACAGGCATCAATAATCGTCTCAAAATCAGCTTTATTACCATCAAATTTTGAATAATTCAAATCCACAAAATCACTTTTTAATACCCTATCCGTTACAAATTTAACATGGTGTTTTATTAATTTTTCATCCGACCCACAAAATACATAACAATTATCTAATTCATTTTTCTTTAACTTTTTCTCTAAATCCGTAAAATTAATCAAAATATTCCCACCAACCCCTGTTAAAATTTTAAAATTTTATTTCCTATAATTATATATTTATTTATTATTGTACCTGTAGGTACATAAGTTTCATCCTTTTTTAGTTTAATAATGTTTTTGTATGCTACAATTTCACTACCAGTACTATTAAATACCAGTTTATCATTAAAAACCTCCAGATTAGGTTTTATATTTGAGTTTTCTAAAAAGCATACTTGTGCTTCTAATTTATTACCATGACTAATTAACCTAATAATACTGCTACCAGAAAGGTTCATAGTTGAGTCTCCCTGGTAACCTTGAAGAACTTTTTCTGCTTCTACATGCACTTTTAAATCCCCAACATTGATATTACCTGTGGTTACTGCAATTGTATCCCTTCTATATTGTACTAAAACTATATCATTGTTATTTACATTTATATAGCTAATCTCTGGAAAAACTTTATAATTTTGATATGCAAAAACAAAAATAACACATAAGGGAAGGTACTTAAATTGTATATATCCACTTTTAACTCCAAGATAGCATAGATATAGCCCAAATACAACTAAACTCTCTATATAAGAAACGTAAATTATTCCTGGCAACATTATGCCTAGGATCTTTTGAATAAATTCTATAATTGTTAAAACTGTATACAACCCATAATTCACTAAATTAAGCAACCAATGAAATCCACTGAGGACCAGCCCTATATTACCTAAAACCACAACTACTGTATAAAAAGGTAATAATAATAAGTTGCTAAAAAGAAAGCCTAAACTAAAAGTTTTCAGTGCAAAAACTGCATAGGGCAATGAAAATATTTGAGAACTTATACTTAAACTAAAAGATTCATTTAAAGTGGCGGGCAGTTTATAGAACACCTTTTTTATTTTCACATTAAACAATATAATTCCAAGAACACAGAGAAAGGAAAGCATAAACCCAATATCAAGAATATAGAAAGGCCTAAATAACAATAGTATTATTGCAGCTAGGCTGATAGAGGAAAGACTATCGTATTTTTTATAAACTTTACTTGATATTTTTAATATAAAAATCATTATAAAAGCTCTTATAGTAGAAGCTTGCCCCCCTGTAAATATCATATATGTAAAAGAAAATAAGAGAGCAACTTTATAACCAATAATAATTTCTAAGGCTTTATATACTATTGACATATGTAGTCCTGATACACTTATAACATGACTGATGCCTAATTTTTTAAAGTCCTCCTTTTGTGCTTTTTCAATAAAGCCGCTGTCTCCGAAACATACAGCCATAACTAATGCAGTTTTTTCCTTTCCGAGTATTACTAAAAATTTCTCGTATAAGTCCCTTCTAAAGCTTTCAATCCTTGATATTAAATCCTCATTACATATCTTATAGTCATTAACTATATAGCTTCCAACTATGCCTCTTTCATACACTGGTATTTTTTTAAAATTTCCACTTATCCAAACATTTCTTCCTTCAGTTAATTTAAAAATATTACCTTCCAAAATAATTTTCTTATTACTCGCTTTTGCATAGCAATAATAATTACTTTTGTCTGAAATTCTCACTTTTAATCTTTGCGCACTTGGTAAGTTAATATTAAAATAAGAATAATAGTTTATAGCAGAAGTTATAAAAAAACAGACTATCAGATAAAAAAATTTTTTATCTGTTGTAAAATACATAACAGCTAAAAAAGATGCAGCTATGACTGCACCTAAAATAGGACTATTAATTGTGATAAAAAAAATAAAGCATCCCATAAAAATTGATACTGCATAATACACTAAGGGTCTAGCCATAATATACTGTAGTACTTGAAAATTTATTTATTAAAAAGAACATGTTAATTTGTTCCATCCTTTTCTATTTCTATTATAATCTCAACATTGTGGATATTAGGAATTGCATGAATATGTTTTACATGAGGTATTCCAGTTTTATTTCTTATTTTAAAATAATTATAAGTAATTTCCTGTGCCGCACTTTCGGATAAATTATTATAATTAGTATAATATTCTCCTTCTGGTATATCTAAAAAAATCGTGTTACTTCCTATTACCTTTGTTTCAAATATATTTTCAAGCATTTTCACACCTCCACAATTTTATTTTATCCAATAAATATTCAAATTAATCAGGGTATTTTTACTTGTTTTTCATTTCTTGAGCTGACCTAGAAACCTTTTGTCACACTTGTTATTTTTATCACATTAATTAAGCACATTAACAAAATACATGAAAACAAATATACACTGCAATAGTAAATTTATAATCATCAAACTAAAAGAAATTTTATTTTTCGAAAAATGTTTTTCATATATTAGGGTTGTAGCGAATAGATTTTGGTATAAAATAAAAATAATAAAACCAATAGGAGCTGTGCTACTAATATCAAACTCACCTACTAAATCCAAAATTAAAAAATATATTATACTAATTATGAATGAACTTTTTATAGAAACTTTTTTTACATACTTATAATTAATATTTTTCATGGCTTGATTAGTATTCCTATTTTGCAATAGAATCGAAAGCCCAGTGCAAGGCATAATTATAAAATTCAAATATACAATTTCAATAAGTGTAAATGGCATGCTCCCCCTAGTAATTAAACACAGTAATATAATAAGGATTTCACTGAGCCCAGCCACACTAAGAAATAAGACAAATTCACTTATGTAGTTAATAATCTTTTTACTATGATGAACTAAATTAGTTATTTCACTTAAATCATTTTCTTGTAAAAATAAGCTTGATAGTTTTCTTACTACATTACTACATTCATTTCCTGTTGAAATGGATATGCTGGAATTAGAAAGGTATTCCAAATCAGTTAACCTATCCCCTACTGACGCTATAGAATAGCCTTTATAATTTAGGCAGTTCACAATCTCACCTTTATGTTTAGTAGAAATTTTAGAGAAGATGCTAACGCCCTCAATATTTTTTTCAAATTCTTCTTTGTCCATATAATCTATTTCTATACCTGATAAAATTTCTTCTTTTTTATGGGTAAGCCCTATTTGTCTTCCAAAAGCTAAACAAGCTAGTTTATTATCTTCTTCATCTATAATAAGCCTAATGTTTGTGTCCACACAGCTTTCTACTGCTGCATAGGAACTATTTTTTATAGGATTCTCAAAGCTCATTAGACCAACAAAAACTAAATTACTTTCAATATTTTCATCAATGCTAGGTTCATAATTGAAATTCCTATATCCAAAGGATATAACATTATAAGCACTATTAGACATCCCTATATGAACATTTATAATGCTTTCAATATCGTTTTCTTTAATTTCTTTTTCTACCCCATTAATTAAAATATGAGTACATTTATTTAATAGACTATCAAGACTCCCTGATACATTAGCTCTATATCTATCCTCGATCTTATTTACAACAGTTTTTATCAGCCTATCAGAATCATAGGGTATTTTAAAAACTCTTTTTTGTTTACTTTCTAGTAGAGTTTTTCCTGGAAAATTTTCATCGCAAAATTCAAGAATTGCATATTCTGCTAAGTTCTCAATAGAATTATCATTGCCCCTATAGGACTTCCCTTCAATGGAGAGTTTAGCATCATTGCAAAGTAATGCTATACTGATTATTCTTTCCATATTATCATCCATAATAATTGTTTGTTTTTGCACATCAACAAGCATATTGTCACAATACACTTGTCTAAAGATAAGTATATTCTCCGAAATACAACCAATCTTTTTTGTAAATATTGTAGTAATATTCCCGAGAAAATATATAGCAGAAATACTGTTTATGTATATATTCTTCTTCTTAAATCCATGGAATGTAATATTAAGAAAAAGAAATAATATTATAATATAAATTGGAGAATAAAATGTCATAAAAACATATATAAGAGAAGTTATCATTTCCTGGACTAAAAATTTATTGGATAGTGTAAATAGTAAAGTTATTGCACCCGCTATTATAGTAATAAGAGCTGCATTATTTGCAATTTTATTTAAACTTTTAGTAAAAACCCTATTATCATTTTTGTATTCCATTAATGCACTTGCAATTTTACCAATTTGCGTATTCATTCCCGTAGCAATAACTATACCTAATCCAGATCCTTCAGTGACAACAGATGATTTAAAAACCATATTCTTTATTTGAGAAAGATTCATTACTCCTTCATCTATCTTCATAGAGTATTTTTCCACTTCATATTTTTCACCGGTTACAGCAACTTCTCTTACCTTGAGATCTTCGCATTCTATTATCCTAACATCAGCTGCCACATAATTACCTTTTTCTAAAAAAAACATATCTCCAACTACTATTTCTTCACAAGCTATTTTGCATCTTTTTCCATTTCGCAATACATAAGAAAAAGCTGTATTTAAATTATCAATTGCCATTAAGCTTTTTTCACCACTGTAGTCTCCATTAATTAACAATATAACACTAATTATCATTAATAAAGCTACAACACATGCTATAATAGGTAACTTGTTGTAGACTAACATAGCTATAAAAATGAATGATACAACCATCCATAATTGTCTTATCTCGCCAATAATCAAAGTTAAAAGGCTTTCAATTTTGGGCTTTAATATAAGGTTTTCGCCATAAGTTTCCCTCATATGTTTAATTTTATTTTCAGTTAACCCCAAACTAATGTCTGAATCTAAAATTTTCACTACTTTTGTCATTGTTTTTCCATACCATTGTTTCATATTACCCAACCTACCCTTTAGCATTTTTCACATATTATAATATTCGTTGAATAAATAGGAGACTTTAGCATAAAAGCTAAAGTCTCACAATCTTATAGTACAATATAGCAATGGGTTTTACCTTATCAATTGGTTGTTTTTAGATAACCCCATGACTATTTCTCCATCAGCGTATATGTACATCCCTTGACCTTCTCTTTCATCATTTTGCCACTGGCCTATATATTTATCTCCCTGGGACCAAGTATGGATCCCTTCGCCATGCCTAAGTCCATCTTTCCAGTCGCCTATATAAGTATCTCCATCTGGCCAACTACAAATGCCTTGACCAGATTTTTCACCATTCACCCAATCACCTGTATATTTTTCACCATCTGGCCAGCTATATATTCCACTTCCATGTTTTTCATCATTACTCCACTGTCCTACATATCTTTCTCCCCCTGAAAAAATAAGGGTTCCCTCACCGTGCATTTGATTATTACTCCATTGACCTACATATTTACTTCCATCCGTATAAGTAAAAGTCCCTTGCCCACTTTTTACGCCCTCAAATCTTTCTCCCTCATAGGTTCCTCCATGAATATGTTCAATTTTAGGTATTATAACGTTACTCATTTTAATTTTATCCAAACCATCATTATGTACTTTAATTTTTTTCATATGATTGTCACTCCTTTTCCCTCGGCATATTTCCCTTGTTATTTTTTCGCCACATCTATAATATACTATATCATGCTTCCATGAAAATTATACAATCTATTTTTGCAAAATAAAAACCTGTAGGAATTAATCCCTACAGGTATTTTTTATTAGATAATATTATCTTTGAAATCCTCTATTGTTTTGTTGTTTTTTAGCTCTTCTACAATCAGGACATCTTTGTGGTTCATTTTCGAATCCTTTTTCTTTGTAAAATTCCTGTTCACCCTCAGTGAATACGAATTCTTGTGAACAATCTTTACATACAATAGTTTTATCTGCCATTTAAACATTTCTCCTTTTTAATTATATTAAGATTTAAGAGCTGATTTACTTTATATGCCTAAAAAGGTAATGTTTAAATCATATTAAATCTTGGTGCTGATGATTTTGCAATCTCAACTCATTTAGAATAACATATCTATTATCTATTTGCAATACTTTTCTTCAAAATACTTATAAAAACACTAAATATTTATTATTTATTAATTCGAGCTAAAGCTAAATTAATTGTTCCTTTAACAAGATCAATGGCCTGTAGTTTGCTATGTCCTTTATGTTTTATTTCCTCTTCTTCTTTTCTAGCTATTGCCTTAAATGGATATTCTTTTTCATTATTTTCAAAAACTTCTATTACATAGCCTCTGTATTCTTCCATATTCCACCTCTTATTATTTATTTAAAATGTTGTTCTTAATTATATATTTCTCATATATTATTTAAAACTAAACAGTAATTTAACTTAAAACTTTTAAACACTTTAGCATTTAATTTATTGTCCATAAACTCTCTTTTAATTTTCCTGTTTTATCCTCCTTTTCTAAATTCATTATAGCACATTTAGAATAATTTGAATATTCTTTTATTAAATTTAACTACTAATCTTCTTTTCTATGTTTCTTTTTTACTACTTTTAGCCTGAAAAAATCTTCTCTTTCTTTTTCTTCTAAAACTTCTGTAACAAATTTTACAATTTCCTCAAATTTAGGAATTTGAATATTTTGAAGTGCATTGGCTCTCTTTTGAGTTTTCTTAACTTCCATGGCTAATCGGTACACAGCATTCTCTACTTCTGCTAGCTCATATGTTAAATATTTTACATTATTAAATTCTTGCATTGCCTCGTCAATAGAGGCATTTGTTCTGTAAAATCCATACTTTGGTTCTATTTCTTTTCTCTCGAAAATAATTTTTGGAACTTCTACTCCCATAACACTTTTAAATAAAATCTCATAATCTTTAGCTTCTTCTACAGTCATAGCTATGTCTTGTATATCTGTTATTCCTGAATTTATATTTGCAGATTGCAGCGCTTTATATGCCTTTGAAAAAGTCATATTTACCTGATTCTGAAGTTCATGTGCCTTAGATACATAAGACATCATTTCCCTTATAAGTACATTCCTTTTTTTATCTAATAGTTCAAAGCCTTTTTCAGAAAAATCCAAAGAATTTTTAGCAGCCATTAATGTAGATTTAGTTGGTGCGAAGGTTTCCATATTACTTCACCACTGCTTTATAATATTTCTCTAAAATTTTAGGTGAAACCCTATCAAGCTCATTACTCGGCAATATACCAAGAATCTCCCAAGCTAAATCTAAAGTTTCCGTCATATCCCTATTTTCATCATAGTCCTGTTTTAAAAATCTTTCTTCAAAAGCTCTGCCAAAGTCCATATATACCTTATCTATTTCTGAAAGCTCATCTTCTCCTATAACTTGTGCTAGGGCTATTACATCTTGTACTCTAGAGTATGCTGCAAATATTTGATTTGATGCATCTCCATGATCTTCACGAGTAAAACCTTCACCAATACCATCTTTCATAAGTCTAGAAAGTGAGGATAAAATATTCACTGGTGGATATATGTCTCTTTGCTGAATTCCTCTACTTAAAACAATTTGACCTTCTGTTATGAACCCTGTAAGGTCTGGCACTGGATGCGTTATATCATCATTAGGCATAGTGAGTATTGGTATTTGAGTTATACTTCCTTTTTTCCCTTTCATCATACCAGCTCTTTCATATAGTGAAGCTAAATCAGAATATAAATATCCTGGATATCCCTTTCTACTTGGAACTTCTTCTTTTAAGGAAGATAGTTCTCTTAGTGCTTCACAATAATTAGTCATATCTGTAAGGATTACAAGTACATGCATATCTTCTTCAAAAGCTAAGTATTCTGCAGCCGTAAGCGCACATCTTGGAGCTATTATCCTCTCAACTATAGGATCATCTGCTAAGTTTGTAAACATAACTACCTTTTCCAGCACTCCCGCTTCTTCAAAACTTTTCTTAAAGAAGTTAGCATCATCATACTTTATACCCATAGCTCCGAATACTATACAAAATTTTTCATCTACCTCACTAGAAACTTTTGCTTGCCTTACTATTTGCGCCGCTAGTTCATTATGAGCCATCCCATTTCCAGAGAATATAGGAAGTTTTTGCCCTCTTATTAAGGTAGCAAGGCAGTCTATAGAGGATATTCCTGTTTGTATATAGTCTCTAGGGTATCTTCTAGCTACTGGGTTCATAGGCCTTCCATTTACATCATATTTTTTTGAAGAGTAGACTTCTCCACCATTATCGCGTGGATCGCCTATTCCATTAAATTCTCTACCTAATATATCCTTTGTAATAGCTATTTTAAAGGATTCACCTTTAAAATGCACTGACGTATTGTCCACAGACATCCCTGTTGTTGTTTCAAAAACTTGCACTATAGCCTTGTCTTTATAAATTTGAACAACCTTACCTTTTTTTTTATATTTTCCCTCCACCAATATATCAACGATTTCATCATAGGCTACATCTTCTACATTAGAAAGTATAATTAAAGGTCCTTGGACTTTATTTAACATTAAATATTCTTTCTTCATACTGCTTTATACCTCCTTACTAATCTCCCTAGGTATATATTATTTTCTACCTATCTATATTTTTCAACAAGTCCCTCAAAATAATTTGCGAGTTCTCTTTCTAAATCATCTATTAGTTCTGGGTTATCATTGGGTACATTGTATTTCATTTTATAAAGCTTTTCCATTAATTCTTTATTCATTATAACGGAAATTGGTATGGAAGCTTTTACTGCCTTGCCTCCCATATCATAAAAGGATTCTATAGCTTTAAGCATCTTATATTGTTTATCTAAAGGTACAAAAGTGTCTACAGCATTATAGGCATTTTGTTGGAGAAATGCGATCTTAAGGCATTTAGCTACCTCTATAATGAGCCTTTGTGCATCCGGAAGCACATCTTCTCCTACAAGTTTAACTATCTCTAGAAGCTTATTTTCTTCATATAAAAGCTTAAGCATCTTTGCTCTTAAATCCATTACGTCTTCCGCCACATTTTCCTCATACCAGTCCTTTAAAAGTGAAGTGTAGCCGCTATAACTAGATAGCCAGTTTATTGCGGGATAATGCCTTGCATAAGCTAGCTTTTTATCAAGACCTAAAAAGGCAGAAACGAATCTTTTAGTATTTTGAGTAACAGGTTCTGAGAAGTCTCCACCAGCAGGTGAAACTGCACCAATTACAGTAACAGAACCTTCGCTACCATTTAAGTTTTCTACGTAACCTGCCCTTTCATAAAACTCTGCAATTCTTGATGGAAGATAAGCTGGATAACCTTCTTCAGCAGGCATCTCTTCAAGTCTTCCTGAGATTTCTCGTAAAGCTTCTGCCCATCTTGAAGTTGAGTCTGCCATTATAGCAACGTGATATCCCATATCCCTAAAATATTCTGCTATAGTTATGCCTGTATAAATACTTGCTTCTCTGGCAGCTACCGGCATATTTGATGTATTAGCTATAAGCACCGTCCTATTCATAAGTGGCAGGTTTGTTCTAGGATCTATAAGTTTCGGAAAATCTTCTAGAACTTCTGTCATTTCGTTTCCTCTTTCTCCGCAACCGATATAAACTATAATATCCGCATCAGACCACTTGGCAAGCTGATGTTGGGTTATAGTCTTTCCAGTACCAAATCCTCCAGGAATGGCACAAGTACCCCCTTTTGCCAGTGGGAAGAATATGTCTATTATTCTTTGTCCTGTAATAAGAGGTTTAAAAATAGTCTTTTTATCTTTTACTGGTCTTGGATTTCTTACAGGCCAGTATTGGTAAAGTTTAAGTTCATGAATTTCTTCATCTTGTTTCAATTTAACTACTGTGGTTTCTATGTTGTAGTTTCCATTTTCACATACCTCTATTACTGTTCCAAAGACCCCTGGCGGAACCATTATTTTATGCATAATAGATTCAGTTTCTTGAACACTTGCATATATATAGCCTTCTTTTAATTCATCTCCAAGAGCTACGTTAATATCTACATACCAAAGTTTTTCTTCATCAAGAGAAATTAGACCTATACCCTCTGGTAAAAAGCCATAAGACATTTCATTTATCTTTTCTAGTGGCCTTTCAATTCCGTCAAATATATTTCCGAGTATTCCTGGTCCCAGTTTAAGAGAAAGAGGACTTCCGGTAGAAATTACAGGTTCACCTATTTTAAGCCCACTAGTTTCTTCATAAACCTGAATAGTTGCGTAATCTTCTTCCAATATTATGATTTCACCTATGAGCTTTTTATAGCCTACCATAACCATTTCTCTCATTTTAAAGCCCTTCATGTGCTCAGCTTTTATAACTGGACCATTTACTCCCATTATATTTCCTTCCATGTTTTTCCTCCCATTCATAGTTCAGTGGACAGATGAGAATTCCAGCTGATTCTTAAGCTAGCATTTCCATAACTCTAACACCAATTATTTCTTTACTTTCTTCTAATTTGGAATATAGACTATTATCTATTTTAAATTTACCTTCAATGTCTTTTAGTATTATTCCGCCTATAAAATCTCTTTCTGAAATCTTTATTTCGGCATCGCGATCATTATACGCCTTGAGTACTTCCTCAATTTCGCTTTGAAATTTTTCATAATCCCTTTTGAGTATTATAATGTAGTATTCTCCACTACCTATTTCCTTTAAAGTCTTTTCTAATATACTTAGAAAATAAGGTTTGTATTCCGATAAAGAGGCAAATTCTACTAGCTTTTGCCCTACATTTTCTAAGGCCTCTTTAATCAGTTTTTCCTTAAGAAATAATATTTCTCTTTGCTTATTAAGTCTTTCTTTTGCCACTATACCATTTGCTTTAATATTAGATTTTTTTGTCACTTCTCTTTGAAGGTTTCGCCTAAGCACTTCTATCTTTTCTTTTTCTATATTTATTCTTTTTTCAGCCTCTAAGCTGAAGGCTTCTAGCCTTCCTTCTTTTTCTTCATTTACCTTGTCATATATTATCTTAGAAAACAAACTTATCTTATCTTCGATGGTGGTCATAACCAAACCTCCTGCAATTCTCATGTTCTTATTATAACTTAAGCCCTATAGCCTCTTTAACATATCTTAAAATAGCGTCGCTACCCTTATTCCAACCATGCCTGTCTGGAATTTCTACCAAAAGAGGTCTTTCCTTGGACAACTTTATGAGGCTTACCTCCTCGGGTATTAGCGCCGCAATTTTCTCTGTTATTATTATTATTCCTATTGCCTGATTCTTTTTTAATTCTTCAATTTTCTTAACTATTTCTTCTTTTTCATGAAGAATAATACCTTCTAGTCCTGCCATTTGCATACCTACAAAGGTATCTACATTATCACTTATTAAATAGCTTCTCATAAGCCTATCTCCTAAAAATTATAATTTTGAAAGTATCATTATAGATATAATAAGTCCATATATAGCAATACCTTCTCCAAGACCAACAAAGATAAGAGTTTTTCCAAGTATCTTTGGATCTTCAGATACTGCACCTAAGGCTGAAGACCCAACGGCACCTACTGCATAGCCTGCGCCAATAGTTGCAAGTCCTGTAGAAAGTCCAGCTGCTAAATACCCAAGTCCTGCAGCAGGGTTCACTGCTACCACCTCTGCACCGCGGGCTACGCTTGGAATATTTACTATTAAAGCCCCCATCATAACTGGTATAAATACACCTAAATTTATTTTAAGCGCTTTTTTAATTTTTTGTTTTCCTAAAAGATCTATCTTACTTTGCTGAACAACTCCATAAGTAATAGTCGCTATAACAACACAAAATGTTAACATTAATAATATAGTCATATTCGTTATTCCTCCTTCTAATATCAAGTATACTAACTTGATAATTGTTTAAATTTAACATAAATATTTTTTTATACGTGCTACTTAAATTCAACCTTTACAGGTTCGAAGCTAACTCCGCCACCTTCATAATACTTACTGAATAATTCATAATATTCAAGTCTTAACCCTTGTATAAATACTATGAGGCCTTCAAGGCATATAATCACTACATTTCCAAGTATCAGTATTAGTACCGAAGCAAATCCATTTTTAGTCATAGAAGCCATAGCAGAAAATGCAACAAACAAGCCAACGTGATTTAAGGCAAAAGCACCTACCCTTATAAATGACAGAGTATTAGAAAACATAGATAGTAGCGTTTCTACTACCTCAAAACTTGATTCTATAAAATAATCTTTAGCTCCAGCTTCAAACAATATTTTTTTACCTAAAATAATATTTGCAAGTGGTTGTTTTAACAATATCAATAATAAAAAGAAAATAAAATATATTATCCAAATAGTTGTTGGTAATAATGGTTTTTTATAAACTAAAGATACTATTAATGTTAAAACTCCAATATAAAACAAAAAACCCGCTAGTCCTTCTTTTCCAAAAAGTCCACGTTCTAGGTCTTTCCGCCTTAAACTGTTAGTAATTCCTAATATAAAACCTAAAATCAAGAAACCGCATCCGAATATTATTGCGGCAATTAATATATCATTAATATGGTCCATAGGTCTAATTAGAAGAGCTGGAATTACTGTTTCAGACCCAAATACACTTCCATATAAAAATCCAAATACTATAGAACTTATCCCAATCCTTTCAAAAACTCCGCCTAAATTATTTCTGCCTAGCTTATTCTTTAGCAAAAAACCACCTAAAAACAACACTAATCCTTGACCTACATCCCCAAACATAGCACCAAACATTAATGTATAAGTTATTGCCAAAAACATGGTGGGGTCCATTTCATCATAACTAGGAACACCGTACATTCCGACCATACTCTCAAAAGGCTTGAATAACTTGTTGTTTTTAAGCATTGTTGGTGGAGTTATCTCTTTATTAGTTCTTTCATTTGGCTCCTTTTTAATGGTCAATATTCTATCATCAAAACCTGAAAGTAGCTTATTAAAGTTCCCCATAAAATTTTTAGGTATCCAACCAGAAAGATAAAAAAATTCATTTGTACAAGCCGCACTTTTTTTTATTTCTCCGGACTTTTGCTCTAATTCGTAACTGTTCTGAATATTTTTTATAGTTTTATAATTTTCATTTAGGAAATCGTTAAGTTGTTTTTGAACTTCCACCGTAGATTGTTTTGCCTCATTTATTTCCGCACGAACTGTCAATGACACGTCTTTCGGGACCCCAGTGTAATGATCAGGTACTAGGATTTTTTCACAATTTGCAGATTTAAAAATTCTTTCCGTCTCTACTACCAAAAGAATTGGAGTAAATGCTATAAATATAACAAAATCCTTTTCCTTATAGACAGATTTGATCACTGATGGAATATTTTCATAATTGGCTTTTATCTTAAGCATGTTTTGCTCTGGAACTTTGTATAACCCCATTTGGAAATTTTTCATAGTAGTAATATCTTCCATTGGAAGCGATACATTCTTTAAAAATTCTAATGCCTCATAAGTGTTTTTAAGATATTGCTCTTTTTCTTTTAAATTCTCTAATTTCGTGTTTAAAACCTCATATTCTCCATAGACTGACCCTAGCTTTTTTTCCATGGTATCAAAATCAAAAATAATTTCGTAAGCGTACTCAAGGTTTCTACCAAAGGTCTTTTGGGCCTTTTCAAGCTTCTCAATATGTTTTAAACTTATATTATATTCTTTATCATATAAGTAAGGTCTTATATAACTTACATCCATTAAAGCCTCCATATTATCCGTGGATGTTTTTAGTACAAAGTCTGACGAGTTTATTTCTTGCAGTGCACTTACCGGTTGCATACAGCCTTCTAGTGCTAACATTTTAGTTAATTTATCAAAATCTTTAATGGACCCAACTAAGTTAACCATATGCATTTTTTCTATAGACACAAAATCACCTCCTGCGCTTCTATGTGGTAGTTAACAATTTACAATGTAACAGAAACATAATTAATACCTTCATTTATGGTAATGGAATACCTCTTTTGTTCTATTATAGATATAATATCTCTTATTTCAATCCTATAAACCATAAGATAACTCATAACCATACTAATATTTGTTTTATTTTCTCTAAGAATTTTTTTGAAATATTTTTTTTGAAATTCCCGTTCTCGTTTTTCAATGAGCTTAGAATCATCCTTTTCATATATGGACGCATAGGGTGTTTTTTCTAATATACTATTGAACTCTTCCATATCATTTATATAACAAAGCTTTTTAAGCTTTTCCTTAGAAATCTTATACCCATTATATATAGTATAGTTAAACAGTTCCTCCGGAGGTATCTTGTAAAAAGTCTTCCCCCTATATATCCAACTTAAATTTAAAAGGTCTGCTTCAAGGCTCATTATACTATACACCACTTCTTTATTCTCCTTGTCTAAATGCTTGAGTTCCCGGCGTATGGACGTAAAATAAACAAAGTCAAGTTCAGTTTCAATTCTAAACAAACCTTTTTCACTTGCGATCTCAGCTATATTTTTTAGGCTCTTATAATATATACTACCTCTTAATCCTTCTACAAGTTCTTCTACATTTTTTAAAGCTAATAAGTAATCATAATTTATTGTATTTAAAGAACTTCTGGCAATTAGCCTGTTGTCTATTTCATCACGATGTAGGCCTAAATATTTACCTCTTATAATTACTTTTAGATCTTCTATCTCCCATCTTATAAAAAAAATCTTTATGAGTTTTCTATATTCACCATCAAAATAATTTATAAATTTACTATAAGTACTTATGTAATACTTATGTAAATTAATCTCTAAATCACCCCGATGAATCTTCTCTAAGTTGTACCCTTCTAAAAGTTCACCATAGCTAGTTTCCTCTTTTAATACTTTAAGAGTGCTTTTAAGGTCTTTACAATTTAGTAATTTTGAGTACTGCTCTGCGCTCAGCATCTTTCCCATCATTGCCTTTACTTTAGTATTTATAGCACTAAACTTAACAACACTTCCCATATGTTCCACTCCTATAGTGACTTTATTATTCTATTAAATACTTCCTCTACTATTTGTAATTTATTGATTTGATATTTGGTATTAATATTATTTAATCCTTCTTCCTTTTCACTTATTATGTCTTTAGCTCGATTCTCTGCCTCAATTATTTTTTCATTACTTATAGCATTCTTAATATTTTTAGATTCTTCTTGAAAACTACTCCTCATATCTACTATTGTTTTTTCAAGTTCATCTTCTTTTTCTTTTAGCAGTTCATCAATGCCCTTTCTATAGCTTTCAGCATCTTTGTCTATGCTCATTATTTTGTTCATTACAAATTCCAAAACACCACCCCCAATATTTTTAAAATAATACATCATTTTGTTTTTTTATTATAATAATGGATAATAAGCATCCCATTCATTATATGCTCTTTAAATAGTAATGTCGAACCTGTTTTGGGCATTATATAAGCATTTAGCAATGAATTTGATTGTTTTTAGTTCATTTAGCACAATTAGCTAACACTATCTATGTTTATCTCCAATCCTTATCTATATGACATTGCCCTTCTAAAAGTATATCTTTTTATTACATGAATGATGTAGTATAATTAAATACTATTGCTAATTGAATTAATGAAGGAGGCCACTTATGAAAGATAATATAAAAGAAATTGAGGATAGCATATTAAACTATCTTTATGAAAATAGGACTGCATCTCCACAAAGTCTAGCAAAAATAGGACTAGGGATTAATCTAGGCAAGGGTAAAGGCAATATTAGAGTATTTAAAGCTTCTCTTGAATCACTAATGAAAAAGAAATTTATAACAAAACAAGCTGTAAGAGGAAATTATAAAATTGAACCTACTGGAATAGAGACTATTGAAGTAATTGCAAATACAGAAGAAAATAAGAATATAGAAGAAAATTAAAGAAGAGCTTAAGGCTCTTTTTTGTATATATCCTATTTAAATTTCCTATTATTGATTATTTACCATTCTAATGAATATTATAAGTATATTTATATATATTTACTAATTATCATTTTATTTCGTTGAAATAAAAAACGGCCCAGAATACATAAAATTATGTATCTAGGCCGCAATATGTCGATTTAATTGGCGGGAATATGTGTGAATCGAACACACCCATCGTGGTATTAGCACGACAACACAGTTTTGAAGACTGGCAGGCACACCAGCACCTATCTACTCCCATGGACAGTGATAAGTATAGCATATTTCATTTAAATATTCAATAGTAATATGCATAATTCTGTCGAATAAATTAATATTTAGTTTCTGTTTTAACTGTCTTTATACAATACTCTATCATTTTCTACCCTTTTAGTTAATTTGATACCATCAAAATGTTCTAAAAGCGCTACAGCAAACTTTCGACTTGTGTCGAATACTCCTCTTGCTGAAGATGCCGCTATGCTACCATTTTCTTTAATGTAGTTACACACTATTACTTTTGAATTTTCATAATGCTGCTCTGTAAAAATACAATCCTCAGCTATTTTTATTAATTCTCCATTATCCATGAGCGAATCAAAAACCATTTTAAAGATCTTTTTATCCTTTTCATTTATAGCTAAGTCAGAATACTTAGGGGTATTGTATCTACCTTTATCATAAGTCGAAATAATGCTCTTTTTTAATTTTTCTTGCTCCACTGTATATTGTATCCTAAAATCGTATAAACATACAGATTTTTCATATACTTTTATAGCATTTCTGTCTTCCATAAGCAATAATATTTCATCATAGATTTTCTGCTTAATATTTTTCCCGAAAATCTTATTTTTGATCTCCTCTTTTGGCATACCAGCCTTAAGTGGATTTTCATTATGATACACTGTTAAAATTTGCTCTATTTCCTCTATTTTTTGCTTCAGAAAATTCTTGTGTATGTATATTGTCTTATCTAAAGCTGTTAATTTAATTATTATATTGTCCTCTACCAGTGCTTGTAATTTTTCTTCTATACTTTCTTCATTTTTACCTAAGGCTTTTAAAATTACAGTAGTATCAGGATAATCCCCACTTAATTTTTTGAGAGTATTCTCTAAAATATTTTCGGTTTTACCGCTTTCTCTAACCTTAAGCTCCTCTATATACTTTTCATTAAATCTTTTAGCCTTTTGCGCGGCAGGTTCAATGATAGTACCTCCTGCTATAGTATGCATCGGTGAATAGCTTCTAAGAACGTATCTATCATTTCTTTGAGCATTTATAGGTTTTTCAAGTCTTAATTGAACATAAGCACTTTCTCCCGGCGCTATTTCTTCTTTATCTAATATAACGACCCTACAAAGAATTTCATCTGTTCCATGATATAATCTAACTCTCTGCCTATTAACTAGAGGTTTATCTGCACTTTTTAGATAGTAAAGCGCACAATCTATTGAAAACGAAGGTTCCATTATATTAACCGACGACACTACATCGCCTCTGCTTATTTCACTTAGTTTTATATTAGCTAGGTTTATAGCACATCTTTGCCCTGCTTCTCCAAACGCTTCTGGCTTATCGTGGATTTGAATTCCGCGAACCTTTGTAACTGCTTTTGAAGGATATACTTCGACGGTATCCCCCACCTTTATTCTTCCACTTATTATCGTTCCAGTTACCACGCTGCCAAAGCCACTTACTGAAAACACTCTATCCACAGGTAATCTAAAATGTCCTTCTGTATCTTTAGACTCAACTTGTTCTGTTATTTTATCAATATCTTGAACTAAGCCCTCAAATCCCATTTTTGTTTTTGAGGATACTGCATGAATAGGTGCATTTTCTAAAAATGTTCCTTTAAATTCATCCCTCATATCACCTTTAATCATTTCAATCCATTCAGCATCCACCAGATCTGCTTTTGTAAGAACTATAATTCCTTTTTTAACATTTAGCAATTGTAATATTTCAAAATGTTCTCTTGTTTGAGGCATAATACCTTCATCTGCAGCTATTACCAGTAGTACCACGTCTATACTGCTTATTCCAGCTAGCATATTCTTAATAAATTTTTCATGACCTGGAACGTCAATAAGTCCAGCTCTTCTGCCGGAGGGTAAATCGAAATAGGTGAATCCTAAATTTATTGAAATGCCTCTGTCCTTTTCTTCTTTTAAAGTATCTGTCTCTCTACCGGTTAAGGCTTTAATTAAAGAAGTCTTGCCATGATCTATATGCCCTGCTGTTCCTATAATAATATGCTTCATAAGCATCATCCTTTCCATAAAAATATGGCATGCAAGCTAATTATACATTTTACATGTTTTTAAAAGCCTCTGCAATAACTCCATAATCTTTTTCGAATAGTGTCCTAAGGTCCATTATAACTTCATTATTATTAATTCTTACAATTATGGATACTTCATTCATTCTTAAAGTCTCTTCTATTTGCTGCGCGCCATAGCTTTCACTTTTTATTTTTATTACATAAGTTTCTATTTTTTCTGTTGGCATAGAACCACCACCAACCATTGAATAGTCATTATCTATAGTGAAAGTAAATTTATCAGTTTTATTTTGAAGCATTCTTTTTAGTTTTTTAGCTCTTTTCTTTAGCTCGTCTTTTGGGCATAAAAGCATGTTTAGTGTTGGTATGTTTTTAATAGCCCCCGTTTCTTCTAAATAATGCGTTAGCGTACCTTCTAAAGCTGCCAAAGTCATTTTATCTATTCGGAGCGCCCTCGTTAATTGATTTTTTCTCATTCTTTCAATATACTTCGCTTTTCCTACTATAATTCCAGCTTGAGGACCACCTAGCATCTTGTCCCCACTAAAGGTCACTACATCTATACCTTTTTTTACACTTTCCTGAACTGTTGGCTCATAGACAAACCCATATTTCGAGTAGTCTATTAACACTCCACTTCCTATGTCTTCAACTACTGGTATATCTTTCGCGCTTCCTAGCACTACTAAGTCTTCTATAGATACTTCCTGCGTAAAGCCCATAATTTTGAAATTGGAAGTATGGACCTTTAACAGTACTCCTGTATTTTCAGTAATATTATCTTCATAATCGTATAAATGAGTTCTATTAGTCGTACCTACTTCAACTAGTTTAGCTCCACTAAATTTCATAACCTCAGGAACCCTAAAAGACCCTCCAATTTCAACTAATTGCCCTCTAGATACTATCGCTTCCTTTTCCCTGCATAATGTATCTAGCACAAGCATTACTGCCGCTGCGTTGTTATTTACCACCATAGCAGCCTCTGCACCAGTTATTTTTATAAGAATTTCTTCTATATGTGAATATCTAGACCCTCGCCTACCTTTTTCAATGTCATATTCAAGGTTGTTATAATTTTCGGCAACGTTAATTACTCGGTCTATAGCATCCTTTGATAAAAGAGACCTTCCTAAATTTGTATGCACCACAGTTCCCGTAGCATTTATAATTTTTCTCAGCTTTGGACTCTTCTTTTTATTTAATAATTTAATGGCATGGCTTATTACTTCTTCTTTGGTTAATGATTGTACTTCATCATTTAAAATTGCTTTTCTATAAACTTCTATAGTCTCCCTTAAAGAATCTAATACAAGAACTCTTATATTACTGTCTAGTTGCTCTTTTATTGCTCCTTCTTGGAGTAGTTCATCTACCTTAGGTAAGCTTCTTAATAATTCTCTATTCATTGTAATTCACCCCGCATTTATTTTTTAAATTAAATCATCACCTGCAGCGCTTTAGTATGGAGGATCCTGTTTACTCCACAATTAAATATTTATCTTGCAAAGGGATTACTTCTCCAATAATTTGTGATTTTAATTCTAACTCATTTAACCTACCCATAAGCTTTGTGGCCTCAGCTTTTGTGCAAGACACTAAAAGTCCACCTGAAGTTTGAGGATCAAACAATATGTCCTCTAGCCATTCTGGTATGCTTTTTAGCTCATATTTACCTTCTAGGTATGCTTTATTGTTGTAACTCCCTGCTGGAACTAGGCCTATCTGTGCGTACTCTTTAGCTTCTTTTATGTATGGTATGTTTTCTTTAAATAGTTTTAAGCTTACATCTGATCCCTTAGCCATTTCATAGCAGTGACCCATTATACCAAAGCCAGTTATATCCGTACAAGCACTTATCTCATGCTCCATAATAATTTCTCCAGCATATTTGTTTAAAGTACTCATAACTAAAACTGCCCTGTCATAAGCCTCTTTTGAAGCAATTTCAGCTTTTATTGCAGTACTAATTATACCAGTACCCAATGGTTTCGTTAAAATTAACACATCCCCTACATTACAGCCGTAATTTTTAAGCACCTTATCTGGATGCACTATTCCCATAACAGATAGACCATATTTAGGTTCATCATCCTGTACTGAATGCCCACCTATTACTATTGCTCCAGCTTCGATTACTTTATCTGCTCCACCTTTTAAAATTTGTCCAAGTATCTCTATATCTAGACAATTAGGAAAACATACTATATTTAAAGCGAGTGTTGGTTTACCACCCATAGCGTATACGTCACTTAATGAATTTGCAGCTGCTATTTGCCCAAAGGTATACGGGTCATCTACCACAGGTGTAAAAAAGTCTAAGGTTTGAATTACTGCAATTTCATCACTTAATTTGTACACCGCTGCATCATCCGAGGTTTCAATTCCGACAATTAGGTTTTCATTTTCCATTTTAGGTAATTTACCTAGTATCTTCGAAAGGGTCTCCGGCCCTATTTTTGCTGCTCAGCCAGAGGTTTTTGAAAATTCTGTAAGTCTCTTTTGCATATTAAAACCTCCTTGTAGTTCTCTTTCATTTAGTATCAATTAATAATTGTTACTAAATCTTCAAGATAATTTTATACCATTAGTCACTTTATGTCCACCTTATCTATAAATTTGCTTAAGGTCTTTTCTCCAATACCATCTACTTTTGTTAGTTCTTCTGCGGACTTAAATCCTCCATTTTCTTCTCTATATTTAATTATCCCATCTGCTTTAACGTCTCCTATACCCGTAAGTGTCTTTAATTCATCTTTTGTTGCAGTGTTTATGTTTATAACAGTATTGTCTACTTTGGAACTTGAAACTTCAGAATCACTGGCTTCGCTCTGAGGATTTTGTATTTTATCTGCTTCACCCTTTTTATAAATCACAACACAGTCCTCATCCTTTAGTTTTGTAGAAAGATTAGTGGCATTAAGATCTGCCTCTAGGGTAATTCCCCCCGCTAGCTTTATTAAATCAGCCACTCTACTTTCCTTTTTTATTTCATATACCCCTGGATATGTTACGGCACCCTTTATATCCACTTTTATATTAATGTCTTGTACTGTATTTGCTTGTACAGCTATATTTGGATTTATAGCTACATTTGATTTAGTGGTAGCAGCGACCTTTGTATCTTTTTTTTGTGAAGCACTATCAGTTTCTACGAATATATCTTTATAATCTGTAGCATTAACACTTTCTTTTGGACCTGACATTGTGTATCCAGCAATTATAAATACAATGCTTATGCATAGAATAACTATTGAACCAATTATTTTTTCTTTATTTTTCATAAGCCCTCCTCTTTATCCTCTGTGACAATGGAACAATTTGCCTTACATATAAAATTATTGACAACTTTTTGTAAATAATGTCGCTAAGAAAGATTTATTTTGATATAATGTAAGTATTGAGAACTGGGAGGTAATTTATGAGGAAATTGATTACAATAATATTCGCATCATTTTTTTTGCTTTTTAACATGAACCGAGTAGTACAAGCACTAGTAACTCCACCAGTTGTATCAGCTGATAGTGTGGTTTTAATGGACGCCACTACAGGCACCATACTTTATGAAAAAAATAAAAATACTGCTTATCCCCCAGCTTCCACTACTAAAATAATGACTGTACTTCTGGTCTTAGAAAAGTGTAATTTAAGCGATGTGGTAACTGTAAGTAAAAATGCAGAGATGACTGATGGTTCAAAAATATATCTTACTGAAGGCGAAAAAATCACTGTAAAGGAATTATTATATGGATTAATACTAGCTTCTGCTAATGACTGTGCTGTAGCCTTGGCAGAGCATATAAGTGGATCCACAGAAAAATTTGCAGCACTTATGAATGAGAAAGCAAATTCGCTAGATTGTAAAAATACTAATTTTGTGAATCCTAATGGCTTATATAATGTTAATCATAAAACTTCAGCCTATGATTTAGCTTTGATTATGCGGGAACTTGCTAAACATGAGGAATACAAGAAGATAGCTACAACTCCTTCATATGTAATGGCAGCAACTAATAAATCTGTAGAAAAACGTCCTCTTTGGAATGGCAATAAGTTAATACAAAAAGGCGACCCATACTATTATGACAATTGTGAAGGTGGAAAGACCGGCTATACTATTCAATCTCAACACTCTTATATTGCCACAGCTAATAGAAATGGTCAAAAGCTTATAGTATCCCTTATACATGACTCTAAAAAGACTTTTTTTCCAGACAGTATAAAACTGTTAAATTATGGATTTGATAATTTTGAGCTCTTTAAATATTTTAAGGCGGATGATGAAGTTTCAAAATTAACTTTAGCTGATGGTACATTGATTCCACTACTTGCATCAAAGGATTTTTATATTGTTAAAGCTAAAAATTCAACTGAAGTTCCAATTATTAAAACTGAGCAGAAAAATTTAAATCTCTCCTCTATTGTGAAAGGTGATAAAATAAGTAACGCAACAATTACTTTTGGTAAATATTCTTACAATTTAGATTTGTCTAGCGGAGTGAATCATGCTAAACCCACCTCTTTAAAAAATGGTCTTTTTAAAGGTGATCCAAAAAACTCTAAAAATTCTTCATTTTTATATAACACAATAAAATATTTTGCCATTATCTTGGCAGTAATTCTAGTATTTTTAAGATTAAGACATCTAAAAAGAAGAAAAAAAACCAAACTTAGTAGATTCATAAATAATTTAAATAGTAAAAGGTAACTAATAAAAAAACCCACTTTATACTAAATAGTATAAAGTGGGTTTTTTTTATATTTCACTTTCAGCTTTTAGTTTACTTATCAAGTTCACTATATCATCTGGAAGCTTCGCCTCAAGTATAAGCTCATCAGAAGTTCTGGGGTGTGGAATAATCAATTTATAAGCATGAAGTGCCTGCCTTCCAATATAATGGCTTTCGGAAGCTCCATAAAGGCTATCTCCATAAATCGGATGGCCAATATGACTTAAATGAACACGAATCTGATGTGTTCTACCAGTTTCCAATGTCAATTTAACCAAGTCACCATTTTTAAAAGAATCAATAACTTCATAATGAGTTATACTTCTTTGTCCCTCTTCCCAAACTTCCCTTGCTGCACCTTCTTCATTAGGTTTTCCAATAGGCAAATCAATAGTACCTGACTTGCTACGCATATTGCCATGTACTACAGCCATATAGCTCTTTTCAAAGGTTTTGCTTCCCATTTCTTTATTCTGCATATCCCTAGCTAAGGCCATATGTGAAAATTGGTTTTTTGCGATTATTATAAGACCAGAAGTATCCATATCCAATCTGCTCACTAGTCTAACAATGCATTTTTCATTTCTTTCTTTAAAATAATATGAAACCCCATTGGAAAGGGTGCCATAAGGGTACCCCTTCGTCGGATGAACCACTATACCCGGGCTTTTATTTATAACTATAAGGTCTATATCCTCATATACCACATCGAGGTCCATCTTCTCAGGTTCAATGTTTTGATGCTCATTACTTTTCATATCAATTTCTATTTTATCCTTTGAATTTATTCGATGATTTAACTTAGCCACCTTATTATTTACACTTATTTTCCCGCTAAGTCCTGAACTTTTTAAAAATCTACTAGATAGATTCTCTGTAAACTTTAAATAATCTCTTAATTTCATCTCATGAATGTTTTCGGCAACCACATAGGTTAATTTATTACTCAACAATCGCGATTACTTCTATCTCTACTAACGCATCCTTAGGAAGTTTTGCTGCTTGAACACAAGATCTTGCTGGGGGATTTGTAGTAAAATATTGTGCATATACTTCATTCATATCAGCAAAATCATTCATATCCTTTAAAAATACTAAAGTTTTTACTACCTTATCTAATGATGTTCCCGCTTCTTCTAAGATAAATTTTAAATTTTCTAAGGATTGTGCTGTAGCTTTTTTTATATCATCATTTATAAATTCTCCAGTAGCCGCATTTATTGCAAGCGATCCTGAGGTATATAATACATTCCCAACTTTTACTGCTTGAGAATATGGTCCTAGAGCTGCTGGTGCTTTAATTGTGTTTATAATCTGTTTTTCCATTTTTTTCTCCTCCTCATATCTTTAGGTAGTGTTAGCACTATCTAACTGTATACATTGCTAGGCTGAAAAATTTAATACATGTATTCATGATCTTCACCTAACAAAACTATTATATCAAAATTTTCCTGTGTTGACGATAAAAATTCAATATTATCTATTTTAAAATCTTTTATTAGAGCAGTTTTTATGTCACTATTACTATTGTATACTAAAATCTTAGTTTTACTAGTAGTATCACCGTTTACTGCTTCTGCCTTATTATAACCCTTTGCTACGAGATATTTTGAAAAATCACTAGCCAGGCCCGATTTTTTAGTGCCATTAATTATCTTTATTCTAAGCTTTGACTTATCAACGTATAGCACCTTATTATCAGATAATTTTAAAACAATATCCTTATTTTTGACTTCATTATATACTAAATATGATTGACCATTTATCTTCTTATCCACACCTTTAACAGTATCCATAGAGAACTGATCCTTATTTATGGTAGCAAATATGTATCCGTACTTCATTATATCACTAGCCTCCATATTGGTTTCTACGGAACTTTGAATTGCGGATAAAATGCTTGGAATCTTAATTACTATACTGGGACTTTTTATTTTTTCCATGACTTTGCTAATGAACATATGTTGATTTTCTATTCTCCCTAAATCTCCATCTGCCAGACCAGTTCCATCATTGTTTTGTCTCCATCTAAAAAATTCTTCTGCTTTTTTACCATCCAAATGAACTGTTGTACCTTTTTTAAAATGAATGCTTAGATCTTGGGAGGGGTCATCATAATTCATTGTCCTTGTTATTTCCATATCCAAGCCACCTATAGCATCAATTACTTTCCTAAAACCTTCATAATTGATTTTGCCATAGTAGTCGATTCTAATACCTAATAGCTTTTCTACGGCATTAACAGCACCAGTCACACCATCAATAGCATGAGCGGCATTAATTTTTTGATTTTTATTATTTATTCTAACTAGGGTGTCTCTAGGAACGGAAACCAAACTAATTTTTTTATCGTCTGCATTGTAATGTGCTACTATCATTGTATCTGTCCTTTTGGGATCATCGGCATTTTTAGCACCAGGAGTACCTACATCTACGCCCATGACCAGTATGTTGCAAGATCCTCCATCCTTAACTATTTGTTCTACCTCACCCTTACTTAACTTAGATGTTATGTCTTTTTTAGATAAATCAACTGCACCATTATTTAAACTAGCTAGATATAAGTATATACCTCCAAAAATTAATACACCGGCTATTACCACAAAAGTAAGGGTTCCTAATAGAAATTTTTTATGATTCACTATTCTTTTTTTACTTTTCTTTTCCCTCATCTTTTCACCCCCTATGTTTAATTAATAAATAGTTTCTTGCATCGATTGTATCATTATGTAATAATTCCTTTTGTCTTATAACATATTCTATTGTATTTTCAAGAGACTGTATTACCGCTTCATCTAAATTAATAACACTTAAAGCTCTTAATTCCTCTACACCGTTGAATTTTCTTAATGGCTCAATATAATCTGAAATATAAATTATCTCTTCTAAAATGCTCATGTTTTTTCTACCAGTAGTATGGTACTTAATAGCCCTCAAAATATCATCATCTTGAATTCCCATTACTTCTCTAGCTATTATGCTTCCAACGAGTCCGTGCAGAATTGATGGGTTATTTGTGTATATATCATCTATATTTATTTCGTGCCCACTGGCCATTTTTAAAAGCTCAGGTCCCGTCATATTCTTAGCACAATCATGAACTAATCCTGCGATTCTTGCACTTTCTATATTTTGTCCATATTTAGTTGCGAGACTTACTGCCGTTTCACTAACACTTAAACTATGTTTCAATCTGCTTTCACTTAAATTTAATTTCAAATAATGGAGCATTTCTTTCTCATTCCACATTTAGCTCCTCCTATTTTCCTGTTTTGCAAAAAATAATTACAGATGTTTTTACTCCTATTTGTAATAGCTTACTATTTATATAGATTGAGCACATGAATAATTTCCTCAACACCTCTAGGCAAAAGATAATTAACACTCCTACCCGCTTTTATATTATTCCTAATATTGGTTGAGGATATGTCTATAATTGGCATATTTATATATATTATTTTCTTATTGAATTTTTCTTCTATATAACGCTTCTTCTTAGCCACTTCTTCCACTGTAAAGCCTGACCTATTATAAACAACGAGCTTACAACTATTGAGAATTCTATCTACATTTTTCCACTTCTCTAGTTCCATTAAACTATCCACACCAATTAAAAAATACCATTCTATATTACGTTGCAATTCACTAAAAAGTTCAACAGTTTCATAGGTATAGCTATTTTCTTTTTTATTTATTTCATAATCACTTATTTCAAAATGTACTTCTGATTCTATTGCCCTTTTGACTAAATCATATCTAATTTGAGCATCTGTAATTTTCTTATCTTTTTTATGTGGTGGATTTCCTGCGGGCATGAATATAATTTTGTCTAAATGTAAATTGTATAACGCTTCATAGGCAATATGAATATGACCGATATGAATTGGATCAAAAGTTCCTCCAAAAATGGCCTTTTTCAATGCAACACCCTCTTTATATTGTGATAAGTAATTGGTTTTTCAAGACATATTGGAAAATAATAACACAAGTTATGATTTTCCATAGAGGAAAAAGCATGTAATTTTACATGCTTTTATGGTAATTCAATTGTTGGCTTTTTTAAAGACCTTTTATAAAATACACATTTGCTACCAATACACTGAACTGCCTCAGCTCCTATGGCCTCACTAATTATATCTGATGCTTCTCTAGCAGTTAGCCCACTATTATTTAGAACTTTAATTTTAATAAGTTCTCTAGATTCTAGTGCCTCATTTACCTGCTTTAAAAAGTTTTCTTCTACCCCAGCTTTTCCAAGCTGAAATATTGGTTGTAATGTATTTGCAAGGGTTCTTAAATAACTTCTTTGCTTACTTGTAATCATAATATCCTCCTAGTCACATTCTTATAAGATAAGAATTATTACTTCTTATCTTTTATAATAAGAATTCAAATTCAAAATTTTGTAATCTTACTGAATCTCCGTCTTGAATTCCTTTTGCAACTAGTGCATTAAATACTCCCTTGTTTTTTAATACCTTGTGGAAATATTTAAGAGAATCCGGTTCATTTATATTTACAGCATTTAATAATCTATCAACAAAGCTTCCTTCAACAACAAAAGTTCCTTCTTCATCTACACGAATAGTGTAGGTAAATCTCTTTTCTTCTATTATGAATTTATCTTCATCATTTATTACAAGTTCTGTAACTGGAATAGTAGATAACATTCTTGCTGCTTCTTTCATCAGTGCTTCTACGCCTTGACTTGTAGCTGCAGATATTTTAAATATTTTACTATCATCATATCCCATTTCGTTTAATTTTTTCTTAAAGTTTTCAAAGACTTCATCATCAAATAACATATCACTTTTATTAGCAGCTACTATTTGTGGTCTATCCCATAGTTTAACGTCATATTTTTTAAGCTCTTCATTTATCTTTATAAAGTCTTCTACAGGGTCTCTACCTTCAATTCCTGAAATATCAACCACATGAATAAGCATTCTAGTTCTTTCAATATGTCTTAAAAATCCTATTCCAAGACCTACTCCTTCAGCTGCTCCTTCAATAATTCCTGGTATATCAGCCATAACAAAACTCGGTATGCCTTTCACATTTACTACTCCTAAACTTGGTTTTAAAGTAGTAAAGTGATAATTAGCTATTTTAGGTGTTGCTTTTGAAACTACTGAAAGCAACGTTGACTTACCTACATTAGGAAATCCTAGTAGTCCAACATCAGCAAGTAGTTTAAGTTCAAGCTTAATCCATCTTTCCTCTCCTGGCATTCCTGGTTCAGCAAAGTTTGGTGCTTGCCTTGTAGGTGTACAAAACTTAACATTACCTTTTCCGCCTTTTCCAGACCTGCAAATTACAAAAGTTTGACCATCATGTGATAAATCACACATTACTTTGTCTGTTTCCGCATCTCGTACAATTGTACCCATTGGAACTTTTACAAACAATTTTTCTCCAGCTTTTCCGTAACATTTAGATCCAGAACCTTGTACTCCATTACTTGCAATAAATTTTCTTGCATATGAAAAGTCTAATAAAGTTGTCATACTAGCATCTACTACGAGTATTACGTCTCCACCGTCTCCACCATCTCCACCATCCGGTCCACCCAGTGGTATATATTTTTCAGTTCTAAACGAAACGGCTCCATTTCCACCGTTACCTGATTTAACAAAAATCTTGGCTGTATCAATAAACATATTTTTCACCTTACCTTAGCGCATTTTCTATTTTGTATTTTACTATTAACTATACTCTAATTTCTTAGAATATTAATCTATAAGCTATATTATTATCAAACCCACATCTATAAATTTTAAAATCATCTATTTCTATATCTATTAGTTGCCATTCATCCATCCAACTTATTTCGCCTATCATAACCTCATTATTAGTAAGGAGTAAACTTTCCCCTAATTCGTCTTGGAATATATAAATATATACAAATTTTTGATCAGTATCTTCTATTTCCATAAATATAGTGTTAACTAAATCACTTTTTTTATTATATTCATTTTCAAAATTTTTTTCTTTAAAATTACTAATCTCAATATCTATTTCTACCTTAACTTCATTTGCCCATAATTTTTTAATATTTGTCTCAAGGCATAGTGAAAATCCATCATCTTGCAATTTATAAATTTCACTAATAATTTCGTTTTGCTTCGATAATTTATCAATGTACTCCAAAGCACCCTGAGGCCTTTTAATTTGCAAATAACCATATATAACTTGAAGATCATTCATAAAATCGTGTCTTTGTTTTCTAAGTAAGCTTATATAATTTTCTAATTCATTCATTACTATCCTCCGAAAGAGAATTTTAAAAAAGCACCCTTTAAGGGTGCCTTAAACTATTCAGCCATTGCAATTGCTTCTACTTCTAAATCAACAGGATAAACGCTTGCTTTTTTCTTCATTTTTCCCATTCTTTCGAATTTAACAACTCCATCAACTTTAGCAAAAAGAGTGTCATCTCCACCTATTCCAACATTGTTTCCTGGATGGATTTTTGTTCCTCTTTGTCTTACTAAAATGTTTCCCGCAAGAACGAATTGTCCATCTGCACGTTTAGTCCCAAGTCTCTTAGATTCACTATCTCTACCGTTTCTTGAGCTACCTACTCCTTTTTTGTGAGCAAATAACTGAAGGTTCATAACTAGCATAGTATTACACCTCCTCTGTTTCTACTTTTATATATTTACCATAAGTAATTTCTATACTTTTAAGTCCAAGTATCATTGTTTCTAGTAAAACTTGACATCTTTCAACATCTTCCAAAGTTTGATTTTCTAAATTTAAATTTAGAAATCCATCCTCTATACAATACTTTACCTTAATTTTCAAAACTTCCTCAATCCCAATTACTGTAGTTTGAGAAATTGCTGAAATAGCAGAACAAATTAAATCTACATCTAACTGTTCTTCCTTTGGCATAGCATGACCTTTTATTTTAAAAGAAACTATTTCACCTTTTCTTCGAACAAATTCAACTTTTACCATAATTAAGCTTCAATCTTCTCGATTTGAATCTTAGTATATGATTGCCTATGTCCTTGTTTCTTTCTGTAATCTAACTTTCTCTTAAACTTGAAAACTATAATCTTTTTAGCTTTTCCTTGTGCTAATACTTTAGCAACAACTTTAGCTCCAGCAACTAGAGGTTTCCCAATTACTAAACCATCTTCCTTGCCTACTGCAAGAATCTCATTTAATTCAACTGTTGTCTCAACTTCAGCATTCAATTTTTCAACGAATAAAACGTCTCCTTCTTGAACTCTGTATTGTTTTCCACCAGTAAGTACTACTGCGTACATAAAATACACCTCCTTGATCCAGTCTCGCCATCTCAGGTACATACTTATATGTAAATTTATTTCTCAATAAGTGAGTATGTTTTATAACCTTATGTGGGCGGTCTACAAAAGGTATTTTAACATATATCTATATGTTTGTAAAGCATATTTAACCATATATCTTATATGTTTGCAAATTCCTTATTTGATTTGCAAAAATTAGCGATTCAACTTTGAATTTTTCTAAATGAATTATAAAATTCACATAAACACTATTTTCTAGTGCTCCTATAAGCCTTACAAACTCTAAAACGTCTTCCATAATATCCTTTTGATAAACTTCGTCAATTTCTATATATATATCTTTTATGCCCTGTTCCTTATGAATCTTAAAAATTTCATTTTTTATCAAAAATTGAATATAGGATAATTTAACTCTACTACTTTTACCAAAGCAATGCTTGCAAGGTTCCTCAATAAACTCGTATATAGACTTTCCGCGCCTACGTCTTGCAATTTGAACTAGATTCAGCTGCGTAAAGGGATAAATTACAGTCTTATTCTTATCATCTGCAAATCCTACTCTTAAAGTATCTAATATACTTCTCCTCACCTCTAAATCCTCAATATCAATAAAGTCTATTATAATAATTCCACTTAAATTTCGGAGTCTTATTTGTCTTGCAATCTCTTCTGCTGCCTCAATATCAGTGCTTTGTGCAGTCTTTTGTAGCGAACGACCCTTTACATTCTTTCCAGAATTAACATCAATTACATACATTGCCTCAGTTTTATCAATTACAATATTCCCACCACATTTTAATGTTATCCTATGATTTCTAAGACTCAGTATTTCTTTTTCTATTCCATAATAATCGAATAGCATTCTACTTTCATTATGAAGCTCTACTTTTACTGAAATATCTTTTCGATGCTCTGTAAATTTTTTTGCATATTCAAAATCAATTTCATTGTTTAATACTATTTTAAAAGTATTTTTGTCTAAAATATCACGTAGCGTTCTGTTTAAAGCTCCTGCATCACTAAATAACAAAATAGGGTTTCTTGAGTACTGCGCCTGTTTTATAATTCCCTTGTATATTTCATATAATTCTTCAACTTCATCATTTAGAATACTAAGGTCTACATCTACGGCATTAGTCCTAATCATAACCCCTATATCCTCAGGTTTATTTAATCCACTTGCCACCATATCTTCAAAATAACTATTGTTTATTTTTTTAGAAAAACTTATGTCTTTATTCATGTTTCCAACCACGCAGTAAACCCCTGCAATGCCAAAAGCACTAGTAACTTTTGCTCCTTTTTTATCTATTCCTTCTTTTAAAACTTCAACTATAATTTCGTCGCCTTTTTTTATCTTTGTATTATTAAATCTTTCATCTAAATACATATAACAATCTTTATCGTGCCCAATATCTATAAAAGCACACTTAATTGCTGGAACAATATTTTTCACTACCCCCTTATATATTTCTCCGGGGATTGGACCACTTGAATCCTCTTCTATGAAGCATTCCTTTAGTTTGTTATTTTCTTTTATGGCTATCCTTAGAAATTCTTCTTGTCTTTCAATATATATTTCTTTCACTTTAACCCAGCTCCTGTTTTACTAATTTTTAAAAAACTCGCTAAGAGTGACTAATTTATCGTCTTTAGTTGCAAACATTTCTTCCCTTTGTATATCAACAAAAGCCTCTTTATTGATATCTTTAAAATTTCCCTTAATATAATCTGCAAGTAGCTGTGCAGATAGATTATTACGACTTCCACAAGCGATAAGTGCCCTTATAATAAGTATAGATCCATCTATCTCATATTCAAATTTATACACTAAGGGTTTTATATTAACCATTTTTTCTCCACTTTTACTCTTTTTAATAATATTCCACTCATCCTTACTAGAAAGACCTTTTAATATTTCTATTACTTTCTCTTCCTGAGTGAATTTTAGTTTGATTATATATTTCGCAGCATCTATAATTGCCATAGCCTGTGATTGCTTTTTCCCCTCAACAGGAATTATATTAACCACATCTAAAATTTTAATTCCCCTGGGCGAGTTTTCATTCATTTTATCCATAATATATTTTTCTTCTAACTCACAATTTAAAACTACATCCATGTATTCTCCACTAGAATGTGTTCCTACAGACAATGGCTGAGCAATGGACACTGCCATATGAGGATTAAACCCTTTTGAATACTCAATTGGGAGTTCTGATCTTTTAATTATTTTTTGTAGGGTTCTCATCAAATCTAAGTGAGCGATAAATTTAATCTCACTGTCTTTACTATACTTAATTAGATAACGCACTATGGAAACACGTCCCTTCTTTAAAATTAACATTAACACCACAGTCTGTGCAACCTAGTTTACAATTTTGTGTTAATTCTGCTTTTTTAGCTTTTTCATTTTCTAAAATTAAGTATTCCTTATTCACACCAATATCTATGAAATCCCATGGAAGTATCTCGTCGTAACTTCTCTCTCTGTAAGCATAGAAGCTGCCGTCAACCCCGCATTCTTCCATAGCCTCTTGCCATAATTCAAATTTGAAATGTTCAGACCAACCATCAAATTTAGCGCCCTTTTCAAACGCCTTTATTATAACATCACAAATTCTTCTGTCTCCTCTAGCAATAACTGCCTCTAGGTATGAAACTATAGATTCATGATAGTTATACGTAACTGCCTTACTTGTTATAGCATACTTAACTGCTTTAATTTTTTCTACTACCTCATCCATGGTGCTTTGAGGTGCCCATTGGAAAGGTGTAAATGGTTTTGGTACAAATATAGCAGAACTTGTAGTAACCCTTAGGCCTCTTTTTCTTACTTCTTTAGGAATTTTAAAGTATTCTCCTGCAACCTTGTCTGATAACTCTGCAATACCACGTACATCTTCCATAGTTTCATAAGGAAGCCCCACCATAAAGTAAAGCTTTATGGTTGACCAACCGGAAGCAAATACGCTACTAGCTGCTTCTAATATTTTCTCTTCTGTAACACCCTTGTTTATAATATCTCTCATTCTTTGGGTTCCTGCTTCTGGTGCGAAAGTTAAGCCAGTTTTTCTTGCCTTTTGTATTTGATTTATTAAATCCACAGAAAAAGAATCTATTCTAATGGAAGGCAAAGATACGCTGAGGTGGTTTTCTTTGTTTTTTTCCATAAGAGTAGCTATAAGGTTATGTATATCTGAATAATCACAAATACTCAGTGAACTTAGTGATATTTCTCTATATCCTGTACTTTTCAATAATTTATCTGCTGCCTCTACAAGGGTATCCGTAGTTTTTTCTCTTACTGGTCTATATATCATGCCCGCTTGGCAAAATCTACATCCATTGGTGCACCCTCTAAAGGTCTCGAGTATTACTCTATCATGTACTATTTCAATATATGGAACTACCATTTCTTCTGGATAGGCAACCTTATTAAAATCTGCTACGAACCTTTTCACAACGCGATTTGGAACATCTGGGTATTTAGGCTTAAATTCACGAATAGTATTGTCCTCATTATAAGATACCTCATATAAGGAAGGCACATATATTCCTCTAATTTTAGATATCTCTCTTAGAAATTCACTTTTCTTACCTTTGCCTTTATACTTTTTATAAACATCTATCACGTCATTCATTATTTCTTCGCCTTCACCAATCTCAAAGAAATCCACTATATCATGTAGCGGTTCAGGATTATAAGCACAAGGACCTCCAGCCATTATGATAGGTTCATCTTCACCTCTCTTTGAGGCTCTTATAGTTATACCTGACATATCTAGCATGTTAAGTATATTAGTGTAACTCATCTCATATTGAAGAGTAAACCCTAAAAAATCGAATTCATTTAGTGAATCCTTGCTCTCTAGTGCATAAAGTGCTATATTATTTTCTCTCATTTCTTTTTCCATGTCTGGCCAAGGAGCAAAAACTCGCTCGCAATAGGTATCAGTCCTAGAATTTAACACATGGTAAAGTATTCTACTTCCTAAATGGGACATGCCCACTTCATATACATCTGGAAAGCAAAAAGCAAATCTTATATCCACACTTTCTATATCTTTATAACAACAATTAAGTTCTCCGCCTACATATCTGGCAGGCTTTTCAACTTTAAATAAAATATCATCAGAAATTTTGTTCATAGAAATCCCTCCTGGTTTTTTCACTAAGGCAGCTAATAATTGCAGCTTTTATCTACCTTACCTTTCTTACATTATTATATTTTAACACATGAAAGTTAAATCTCAAAATGAAAAATAATTCTATTCATCTCAAATAAACGAACACGTCAAAAAATACCAGTCTATTAAAGGCTGGTATTTTCACTAGTTATTTTTTTAAGCTACCATTTTATAATGTATTTTTTACTTTCTTAATATCAATATACTCCTGCAAGCTTACATTACCATAATCTTTTATTGCCTGAATTATTTCCTCTTCATACAGAACTTCTATCACACTCATATTTTCATCGAGTACCGTAAATACATTATATTTATTCTTATCAACCATTCCCAGTGCCGATAATAAATCCTTCTTACAAAAAATAGATATACTTCTATTCTCTATATACCCTCTCTTTATAAATCTGTATCTTTTCTTGATAATATAACCCATAATCAAATATACTATCCTTTCCTTCTCTTTAATTGAAGATATTAAAATGAATATAGAAATTAAGCCTAAATTGAAATTACTTTTATTCGCTGCAACACTTACAAAATATATAAACATGAAAATAATTCCGAGGACCATACTAACCCTAACAGAAATTTCATGAGCCTTTCTATATATAGTTTTAGTACTAAGTATATCCCTAAGCACCCTGCCACCATCCAGGGGAAAGGCTGGGATAAGATTAAAAATACCTATAGCTAAATTGCTGTTACATATTAAATGCAAATAAGGTCTACTAAACAGTATAAATAAGACATAAAAAATAGCTGCGAGTAATAAGTTTAATAAGGGCCCTGATAATGAAATTATTATATCTTCTTTTGGGCTTGCTTCATCTAAATCCTTCACCTTAAGTACTGCTCCTATAGGAAGTATTTCTATGTCAAAACCCGAAAAACCTAAAATTCTGGCCGTCAAATAATGCATTAGCTCATGAATGAACACTAGAATAAAAGCAATTATAATTTCCCCTTTAAACCCTAATATTAACAATAAGATAATGTACGGCAGAAATAACTTACTTATTCTTACCATTAATATCCCCCATAGTAATTACTATAATTGCTGAATAAAAAATAAGCTTCACTATAAATTATTAAAATCCTTAAAGCCCGATATTTTTATCAGTTACCTCATATTCACTGGAAATTGTGCTTTTAATCTTTTCTATAAAATTTACTGTAATTATTTCTATATCCTTTACTTTAAAACCCTTAGCTTTAACTATTAATGTACTATAGTCATATTTTTTGTTTATTGCCTCCTTAGTATAATTATAAGCACTTTGAGTTGTAGTATTAACAACCACTTTGCAAAATATTACAAAAATAAACAATATAAGTACCCCAGTAAGTTCCCTAGTTAATCTCTTTATATAAAAATTCCATATTCTACTTTGTCCCATACTTTCACTAGCAAAATTATTTGTGCCCCTCTGTTTTTTAGCCAAATTATTATAATAGCTTTGATACTGCGTATTATAATTACCCATTTTATCCCCCTCATGCATTCTTTTACTATCTATATATATTTGAAATTATCCATTTATATTACATATAATAAATAAAAAGATAAGTATATATTTATTATATAAAAAAATAGCAAGCACTGTAAAATATACAGTGCTTGCTATTTTATGTTGCTTTATTCACGATTTCTTAAACTTCTCATCAAAACTTCCGCGGTACCTAAATTTGTGGCAAGTGGAACACAATGAACATCACATAGCCTAAGAAGTGCTGAAATATCTGGCTCGTGTGGTTGTACAGTAAGTGGATCTCTAAAGAAAATTATCATGTCCATTTCCCCTTGTGCTAGCTTTGCGCCTATTTGCTGGTCGCCTCCTAAGGGTCCGGATAAAAACCTGCTAACGGGAAGTCCCACTTTTTCAGTTATTAATTTCCCTGTTGTTCCTGTTCCATATAATTCATGTTGGATTAGTGTATCCTTGTAACGATTTGCGAAGTCAATAATATCATCCTTTTTTTTATCATGTGCTATTAGTGCTATTCTCATATTTTCCTCCTTTGAAATGTCGTTAAATCATGTTCTGCGAAGCTGCATAGCTCTAAAAGTTTATTTTCTTTTTCCTCATGCCAACATTCAGTACTAGTCCAAGTGACATAAAAGCTGTTAAAAGCGAACTTCCACCATAACTCATAAATGGCAAAGTTATTCCTGTAATAGGCATCAGTCCCATGGTCATACCTATGTTTTGCATTATTGAAAATAATAAATTAGAAATAAATCCTACACATATTACAGTTCCAAAAATATCTTTCGAATTTTTTGCAATCTTTATTAATCGATATATAAGTAATCCATATAAAAGTATCAAAAGTAATGCGCCAATAAGTCCCCATTCTTCTCCGAGTACTGCAAAAATAAAATCTGTATGATTTTCTGGCACAGAATTAAATTGAACCCCTTTCCCAAAACCTCGTCCTAGTATTCCACCTGAGCCTAAAGCTAGTTTTGATTGAATAAGCTGAAGCCCATAGGTTAACTCAGATTGCTCAGGATGTAGAAAAGATGTGAGTCGTCCCTTCCAGTAAGTCTTCATAATTGGAGAATTCCATAGACCTACAATTAAAATCATGATTGTAGTTATTCCTCCAATTATTATTTTGGAATCTAGCCCTATACAATAAAATATTCCTAGTACTATGAAAAAGCTAACCATAGTCATTCCCATATCCGGCTGAATAATAATTAATAGCATTGGCACTGCCGCATAAAATATTAATGTAAATAAATTTTTAGGGTCATTAATTTTACCTTCCATGTCATCTAGCTTCTTAGCCAACATTATTATCATACCAATTTTAGCAAATTCTGAAGGTTGTATGGCGATACTGCCAATTTTTATCCAAGAATTTGCACCATTGGTAAGAGTTTTAAAAACAAAATCTCCAATTACTAGCAAAAAAACCCCTGCCCAATATATTATCACCGCGTAATTTTTAATTAAAATATAATCAAATATCAAAAGAAGATATACTGCAATAATACCTAATATCATCCACGCAATTTGCAATCTAGGGTAGTAAATTCCATAGTCTTTACCGGTGGCACTATAAATACTTAATGCTCCAAAAATCACTATACAAATTGCAAATATAAGTACACTAAAATCCAATTCTCTTAAAAGTTTTTTATTAAGCTTTAGGTTCTGTAAACTCTTCATGCTTTGACCTACCTCCATCTCAAATATGATTATATCATATTACGAAAAAAAAGCTATGCATAAGTTGTTAATTATACATAGCCTTTGATACCTTATCTCTTTATTTTTCTAATAGGAATACTAGCGATTAGTGCTGGTGAACTTCCTTCATATTCTTCCGTTGTTGTTAATTTAACTTCAATTTCCCCGGTTTCTACTTCAGCGTATTTTGATATTACCTTTAATATGTCAGCTTTAATCATTTCTAAAAAATCAGGCGAAAAGTCTGCTCTATCATGTATTAAAATCAGCTTTAACCTATCGTTTGCAATATCCTTTGAGAAAACCTTGCTAGAAAACAATTTAAATAAATTCATTAGACTCCCTCCCCTATATCCCTTTAAATATTTTTTTAAGAGAAGCAAAGAATCCCATCTCACTACGTGATGATCCATCTAATGTAGCGTAAGATACTTCCTCTCCCATTATTCTTCTAGCGATGTTTTTAAAAGCTAGACCTGCCAAAGACTTTTCATCTAAAACAATTGGCTCACCTTTATTAGTTGAAATCGTAACCTTCCTATCATCTGGAACAATTCCTATTAATTTAATTGCTAGACACTCTATAATGTCATCAACAGACAACATATCTCCACTTTTTGTCATTTCATAGTTTATTCTATTTATTATAACTTCATGTCTATCTAATCCCTTAGAATCTAACTTTCCTATTACCCTATCTGCATCTCTAATTGAAGTTAGCTCTGGATTAACTACTATAATAGCTCTATCAGCCCCCACTATTGCATTCTCAAAGCCTTGTTCAATACCTGCAGGACAGTCTATTATAACGTAATCAAACTCTTCTTTTAACTCATTTACTACCATTAGCATATCTTTTATATTAACATCATTTTTATCTCTAGTTTGAGCTGTTGGCATTAAATATAAATTGCTAAATCTTTTATCTTTTATTAAGGCTTGCTTTAATCTGCATCTTTTTTCAATAACATCTACTAATGTAAATACCACTCTATTCTCAAGCCCCATTAATACATCGAGGTTTCGAAGCCCAGTGTCTCCATCAATAACTACTACTTTTTTGTCCATAGATGCAAGCGCTGTTCCAATATTCGCTGTAGTAGTAGTTTTACCTACACCACCCTTACCCGATGTTATGACTATAGCTTCTCCCATGTTCATTACCTCCATTAAATATATTTATTCTCTAAATAGGGTTCTACAATAATATTTCCATTTTTAATTTTAGCCACCTCAGGATATTGAGGCTTATCGGCATCCTCAGGGGACCTTGTTACAACACTTCCAATCTGGAGTATTTGAGGTTCTAGCTTCAATGCTGCAATTATAGCTTTTTCATTACCATTGGTGCCTGCATGAACGACTCCTCTTAAATTACCAAGAACAATTATATTTCCTGCTGCATATATTTCAGCTCCTGGGTTTACATCCCCAATTATAACTATATTACCAGGATAATTTATACTTTGTCCACTTCTTATGGTTTTTCTCAAAAACTTAGTTTTCCCCTCATATATGCCTGTAAAAAGTTTAACCGTGGATTCATCTTGATCCTGAAAAATGCAATCACTAATTAAAAATTCATCGAATAATATATCTTTTAATTTTATACTTTCTTTTTCATTTATGTATTTGAGTTCAGTAGTTATTTTCAAAGTACTTCCTTTGTAAAATTTCTTCCCTTGTGAAAGCTTCTTAACTAGAGCCTCCAACATATCGTCAAAATCGCAGAAATGATTCATATTTATAACTACATTTAATCCCTCTTTATTTCCCTTAATTATTATTTTATCTGTAACCATCATTTTAACCTCCTAGCTCTACTCTGGGGTTTATTGAGCATTCTAATAAATAACAATTCAGTATGCTATTTATTGAATGTTTCTAAAGCAATTATTAATTGTTCCATCCATAATTGTTCCATCCATATTTGAACCTAAGCTAATATTTCAACATATTATCAGTAAATTCCTGCTTAATTCCAATATAAATATATATTTTTTATTTTTTCACAATACTTTTACTATTTCAAGTAAAAACTCCTATTATTTTCATGTTATTACAGATGGGCTTTATATGTTTAATAATTAAATAAACTCTGATATATAAATATGTCAGAGTTTATTTAAAATTCACCACTCTTTATAATCTAACTAATCATGGCCATTGCCAGTTATAGAAGTATTTAAATCTATATTACTAGTTTTCTTATCTGGATCAACCATAAATTTATATTTAGGATCTTTTTTCAGTATTTCAGCTTTAAAATATTGCTCGTAAATTGCTTTTGCAACTGGAGCAACCCATCCACCATGACCGCCATCAAAGCCCACTACACAAACAGCTATTTCAGGTTTGTTATAGGGAGCAAATCCTATATAGTATCCATAGGAAGTCCTTCCTAGCGCAGATTGAGTAACATCATTAAAAGTAGCTGAACCTGTTTTCCCTCCACTTTGTATAAGGAAATGTCCAAAAGTATCAAATGCCGTACCATCTTTATCACTAGTAACTTCGAGCATTCCTTCTTTAATTACATCAATTGTATTAGCACTTACATTTGTTTTTTCTAAAACTACAGGCTTAGTTTGTTTAATTATCTTTCCATCCGGGTCTAAAATTTTATCCACCAAATGCAATTCATATCTATTTCCACCATTCACCATTGTAGCCATATAATTAGCTAACTGTAATGGTGTAAAAGCATCCTGGCCTTGGCCTATAGCTGCATAGTATGCATTTGCAGCAGAATTAATTTCAGAATTAGTATTATTTATTTCAGAATATATAGTTTCAGCCATAGCTCTGATATTTTCATCTGTGTAATTATTGTTTTTTAATACTTTGGAAGATTCAATAAGTCGCTTTATCTCAAGTTGCATGCTTTTTATAATTGAATCATAGGAACCTTTTACATCTTTTTTCATTTCTGTTTTAATAAAAGCGATAAACTTAACTTTGTTTTCATTTAATTTTTTAATTTCATCTATTTCTTTCTCAGTTCCACTTTCTTTTTGTGATTCAAGATCAAGTGGTTTTTTCATCTCTTGCAATTTGGAAACCAGATTACTTCTATAAATGTTCGCTAATCTTTCTTTGCTAGATTCATAATTATATACCTGACCAAAGTTTTCTGGTATCTCTATACCTGTAGCTGGCTTTTTATTACTATTTGGCTCTATTCCAAGACCAAATTTCCATGCATATTTTGCTAGTAGGTTTAACCCCGTTTTATTCTCTCCAGCATTTGCATAAAGTTTATCAGCTACATCATAAAAGTAATAATTACAAGATTCTCTCATTGCCATTTGAATATTAACCCATCCATGACCATAACCATGCTCATTATACCTCCAACATGCAGCTTTAAGAGATGAATAACGTGTATTGTATGGGCCATTATCGTTTACTCGACTCGTCTTGGATATAACGCCTTCTTCTAGTCCTGCAATAGCCGTCATTGGCTTAAAGACGGAACCAGGAGGTATTAGCGATTTAGTTGCATAATTAAAAGTTGCTTTCGGAAAAATATCATTATTGTCCTTCCGAATTGTAGTATTACCTTTTATGCTTTTATCTAAAGGGAACATATAATCAAGTAATATTTTCTCTCTTTCTTCTTTGGATTTTGCCCTATCATTTTCAGTTAGCACACCTTTATCAAAAATATCTGCTAACCCCCTTTTTTTAATATAGGCCAGTCCCATTTTATCTATGTTTGGATTTATATACAAATCATTCATTTCAGGAGTTAACCCTCCAGATACTGCAAACAGATTAGGATCATATCCAGGTCTACTTACTAGTGTTAGTATCTTACCCGTGTTAACTTCAGTTACAATCACTGCACCTCTATTTGCATTTGTTGTATCTACACTTTGCGCTGAGTTATTCCCTTCTTTTTGTAAATGCAGCAACACCGCATCTAAAGACTTTTCTGCAGCGTATTGCAAATTTTTATCTATATTAAGTTGTATTGTTTGCCCAGGATAGGTTTTAATCTCACCTAATGTCTTAACTTTCCGTCCTTGTTTATTAACTTCAATACTTTCTTGACCTTTAGTTCCCCTTAAATCATCTTCAAAAGCTGCCTCAATTCCTGAAGCACCTATATAATCTGTACTTACATCATAGCCTTGTTCCTCATACTTATCTTTGTCCCAAGGATTTATCTTAGAAATATATCCGAGGAAAGCTGACCCTAGTTCCTTATTCGGATAGACCCGAGTAGGCTCAGTTGTAATACTAACACCTGGTATTTCAGGTTGCACTTGTTCAAAAATACCAGCTGCATCTTTTGTTAAATTATTAGCGATAGTTACAGGCTTATATCCAAAATAACTCTGCATGTATAAAGTGTCCTTAACTAACATGTACCTACGGAGTAATTCTTTACTTTTAGAATCCACAATTTTGTCCATTCCATAATTTTTAATTAATCTATTAAAGACTTGCTCTGGGGTAATCTTTAAAAGAGCTATATCAACTTTTTTTTGCTGCTCAGGCTTTAAGTCTTCTTTCTTTTTATCATCATATAGCTTTCTAATAATTCCTTCATCAAAGCCTCTATCTTTTTTAAATCTAAGTTCTAACCACTCTTGTGCTGGTTTATCTAAGGTCTTAAAATCAAAACTATACTCTGTCTTTTCTTTATCTGAACTAGTCTTTACTTTAAGTAAAAAGTCATCTACCTGAAATCCCTTGTTAGCATCAAGAATTTTAAATACATTGTCCATAGTGGTAAAGAAACTTTTTTCACTTTCTTTTGTATTAGTAAATGTTAATATATAGCTTTGTTTACTTTCAGCCAATTTTTTACCATTTCTATCAATAATATCACCTCTTGGAGCTACTGTAGATGTTATCTTGTGATTTTGTTGATTTGCAGTTTGTTTATATTTCTCACCATTAATTATCTGCATATTTACTAATTTCAAGGTAATAGCAAAAAAAATCACAAACATAATAGCAATCAATATATTAAATCTAGAAAATTCATTGTATATTTTATTTTTCTTTCTCACTATTTCACCAACCCTTTAAAATCTTCTCAATAATTCAACTTAAGCTATTTCTTCTACATATTATAGGTAAATTCCTGCTTAATTTCAATAATAGTATATTTTTTTTATTTCCTATCATTATTTCTATTATTTGAGAATGAATTTAAATTGTTTTATATGACTACAAATAAATAAACTCTAACAAGTAAATTTGTTAGAGTTTATTTAAAATTCCTATTTATTTAAAATTTGACTAATCATGACCATTCCCTGTTGTCGTAGTAGGCAAATTTACATTACTTGTTTTCTTATCTGCATCATACATAAATTCATATTTAGGATCTAGCTTAAGTAATTCAGCTTTAAAGTACTGCTCATAGACAGCTTTTGCAACTGGTGCAACAAATCCACCATGCCCACCATCAAAAACCACTGCAGCAATAGCTATTTGAGGTTTGTCATAGGGAGCAAATCCTATATAGTAACCATAGGAAGTCCTTCCTAAAGCAGATTGAGTAACATCATTAAAAGTTGCCGAACCTGTTTTCCCTCCATTTGGAATTGGGAAATGTCCAAAAGTATCAAATGCCGTACCATCTTTATCACTAGTAACTTCGAGCATTCCTTCTTTGATAATCTTAGTTGTACTATCACTTATTCCAGCTTTTTCTAAAATTACAGGTTTAGTTTCTTTAATAACCTTTCCATCTGGATCTAAAAATTTATCAACTAAATGTAGTTCATATCTATTCCCGCCATTTACCATGGTAGAAACATAATTGGCGAGTTGTAAAGGTGTAAATGCATTAAACCCCTGCCCTATGGCTGCATAATATGCATTAGCAGCAGAATTAATTTCCACATTGGCATCACTTATTTCCGAATATATAAGCTCAGCCATAGCTCTGATATTTGTATCTGTATAGTTATTCTTTTTTAATGCTGGTGAAGCTTCAAAAAGTCCCTTTAGCGCAGCCTGCATACTTTTTATAATTGAATCATAGGAACCCTTCTTGTCTTTTTTCATTTCCGTCTTAATATTAGCAAGAAACGCACTTTTGTTTTTATTTGTTTTTTTAATTTCTTCAATTTCTTTACTTGTACCAATTTCCTTTTGTGAAACAAGGTCAAGAGGTTTTTTCGAATTTTGTAAAGATTCCACCAGACTACTCCTATGAATATTCGCTAATATTTCTTTACTTGATTCATAATTATATACCTGTCCAAAATTTTCTGGAATCTCAATACCTGTAGCTGGTTTTTTATTACTATTAGGTTCTATACCAAGACCGAATTTCCACGCATATTTTGCTAGTAAATCTAGCCCCGCTACTTTCTCTCCACCCTTTGCATAAAGTCTATCGGCAACATCATAAAAATAATAATTACAAGACTCTCTCATTGCCTTTTGAACATTTACCCATCCATGTGAACCATGACTATCATTCCATATCCAACAAGCAGCAGTAACTGATGGATATCGTTTATTGTATGGACCACTATCGTATACTTGATAATTTTCGTCTACAACGCCTTCTTCTAGCCCTGCAGCAGCTGTCACTGGTTTAAAGGTGGAACCAGGAGGTATTAAAGATTTAGTCGCATAATTGAAAGTTGCCTTTGGAAAAATATCATTATTATCCTTCCTAACTGTAGTATTACCTTTTATGCTTTTATCTAGCGGAAACATATAATCAAGTAGTATTTTTTCTCTTTCAGCTTTAGTCTTTTCAGCCAACTCTTTATCAGTTAACACACCTTTAATATTTGCTAACCCTCGTTTTTGAATATACTCAAGTCCCATTTTTCCTATGTTTGGATTTATATATAAATCATTCATTTCAGGAGTTAGTCCTCCGGATACCGCAAACAAATTAGGATCATATCCAGGTCTACTTGCCAGGGCTAATACCTTACCCGTATTAACATCCAGTACCACCACTGCACCTCTATTAGCATTGGTGGTATTAACATCTTTGCTTACTCCTTGTTTTTGTAAATTGAGCATCACAGCATCTAAAGATTTTTCTGCAGCGTATTGCATATTTTTATCTATATTGAGTTGTATTGTTTGCCCAGGATAAGTTTCAATTTCCCCTAGGGTGCTAACTTTACGCCCTTGTTTATTAACTGCAATACTTTCTTGCCCCTTAGTTCCTCTTAACACCTCTTCATAGGCTGCTTCAATTCCCGAAGTACCTATATAATCCGAACTTATATCATAGCCTTGTTCCTCATACTTATCGGTGTCCCAAGGATTTATTTTTGAAATATATCCGAGGAATGCTGACCCTAGATCCTTATTAGGATAGACTCTAATTGGTTGAGTTGTAATACTAACTCCTGGAATTTCAGGTTGCATTTGTTCAAAAATACCGGCAGCCGCAGGAGTTAAATTATTAGCTATAGTTATAGGTTTGTATCCCGAAAAACTCTGCATCTTTAACGTATCTTTCACTAACATATACCGTCTTAGTTCTTCTTTGCTTTTAGGATCTTTTATTTTGTCCATTCCATATTGTTTTATTAGTTCATTAAATACTTGCTCCGGAGTAATCTTTAAAAGCTCTACATCAACTTTTTTAAGTTGCTCAGCATTTAGATCATCTTTCTTCTTATCCTTATAAAGCTCTTTAATAACTTTATCCTCAAAGCCTCTATCTTTTTTAAATCTAAGCTCTATCCAATTCTGAGTTTCTTTATCCACGGTCTTACTAAAATCAAAACTATATTCTATACTTTTTTTATCAGCACTAGTCTTTACTTTAAGTAAAAACTCATCTACTTGAATTGCCTTGTTTTCATCAAGAATTTTAAATACCTTATCCATGGTGAGAAAGAAACTGTCTTCGCTCTCTTGGGTTTTAGTAAATGTTAATATATAGCTTTGTTTACTTTCAGCGAATTTCTTACCGTTCCTATCAATTATATCCCCTCTAGGAGCTACTGTTGATATTATCTTGTGATTTTGTTGATTTGCAGTTTCCCTATATAATTCACCATTAATTACCTGTATATTTATTAGTCTCCAAATGATGGAAGAAAAAATCAAAATCATAATTAAGACCAAAACATTAAACCTAGAAAACTCTTTCTTTTCTTTGTTTTTCTTACTCACTATTTCACCAACCTTTTAATCATCTTCAGTGCCTTTCCTTCTAAACTGCCCTTAAAATCTCCATTCTTTCTTCATGTATTCCTTTTGAGAAAGTCTATATACGAATTTATACATGAAAATAGAAACTACTAAATTATATATTCCATGATATAATACTGTATACATTTGAGTATATTGCTTTATCAAAAACATTATAGCAAATACCATTAAACCTTTTACTACACTTAACACAAATGATGATACTATTGGCAAAAGTGCCTTTTCGATAAATATACTCTTACCTATTTCAGCAGCTACAAGGCACATAAGCATATTGGTTAGCGTATTTATTCCAAACCCGTTCAAGAAATACAAATCCTGAAGTGCTCCAGTAAAAACTCCAATTATAACTGCGTCTTTTTGCGAACTAACTATAGAATAACACAGGGCAAAAGTAAATATTAAACTTGGATATGCACCATTTATCTTAAGTAAAGGCATCAAAGTATTATCTAATATTAGAAATAGAATAGATAAAAACACTAATGTTAATACTCTTTTCATAATAAAACCCCTAATATTCTCTTCATAATACAACTCCTAATATTTTATTTCTCTAGGATCTTTTGGCACCACAATAAAAACCTCTTCAATCTTTGTAAAGTCAACATATGGCTCTATTATAGCGCTTTTCATTACTTTACCTTTATCCGAGTATACACTTAGAACATTTCCTATTCTAATTCCAGCTGGATATATGCCGCCAAGACCCGAGGTCAATATTTCATCGCCTTTTTTTATAGCTGAATCTAAAGACAGACGCTCTATTTGTGCAAGCATTTTATTATTTTCATCTTTATATCCTTTTACCATACCGTTATTATCTCCTGTTCTTTCAACACGACCCGCTACTGCAATGTTTTCATTAGATAAACATTGTACTATAGACCAATTGCTACCTACCGAGGTAACCTGCCCTACGAGCCCTTCTCCAGTCATAGCTATCATTCTTTTTTTTATACCTTTATTTTCACCCTTATTTATATAAAATCCATCTGAAAAACTATTCCCACTTAATCCAACTATATTAGCACCAATATAATTGTACTCAGCTCTTTGGTCTGTAAACTTAAGCACGCTTTTTAATCTTTCATTTTCTTTTATTGCTGCAGTATATTCTAATGACCTTATTTTGAACTCGCTGTTCGCTTTTTTTAGCTGTTCATTTTCTTTTTTAACATCTGAGAAATTTGTTATAAATTTAAAAGAATCTCTTACCTTATAAAATCCACCATAAAATAAACCCTGCACTGAGTTTATAGTTACCCCCACACCGTTTTCCACGAAAGACATTTTTCCTCTATTTGAGCTATACCCAATTATTGATAAAAATGTAACTGACAGTATTATAATAACTACTGCCAGTTTATTTTTTAAAAATCTCATCTATCTTCTTTTACTCATAACGTCTATATTAACGAGAGCTTTTCCTGCTCCTATAGCCACACAATCAAGTGGGTTTTCAGCTATGTGCACAGGCATATGTGTTTCGCGGTTTATAAGTGTATCTATTCCCTTGAGCAGTGCGCCGCCTCCAGTTAACATGATTCCTTTTTCCATTATATCGGATGCAAGCTCTGGTGGGGTTTTCTCGAGAGTTGTTATTATTGCCTCAATTATTGCTTGAACTGGTTCACTGAGCGCTTCTCTTACTTCTTTTTGTGTTACCTCGATAACTTTCGGAAGTCCTGATATTAAATCTCTTCCTACTATCGGCATACTCATATCATCATCCTCTAATACAAAGGCTGATCCAAGCTCAATTTTAATGTTTTCTGCAGTTCTCTCACCTATCATGAGACTGTACTGTTTCTTAATAAATGCTATTATTGATTGGTCCAACTTATCCCCTGCTACTCTTAGAGACTTGCTTGTTACAATTCCACCCAGTGAAATTATTGCAACTTCTGTAGTTCCGCCTCCAATATCCACTATCATACTTCCAGTGGGTTCATTAACAGGAAGTCCAGCTCCAATAGCTGCTGCCATTGGCTCTTCCATTAAATAAGCCTCTCTTGCACCTGCTCTTTTAGTTGCTTCTTCTATTGCTCTCTTTTCAACTTCAGTTACGCCTGACGGAAATCCAACAACAATTCTTGGGCTTGTGAAGCCTTTTGAACTAACTTTATTTATAAAGTGTCTAAGCATTTTTTCAGTAATATCAAAATCTGCAATTACTCCGTCTTGCATAGGGCGAATAGCAACTATGTTACCAGGTGTTCTACCTATCATCTGCTTCGCTTCTTCACCAACAGCTAGTACCTTATTAGTATTTATATTTATAGCTACAACAGAAGGTTCTCTTAGAACAATTCCTTTCCCCTTCAAGTAAATTAATGTATTTGCTGTTCCTAAATCTATTCCCATATCACGAGACGTTCCAAATATTCCCATTATAATTTCTCCTTTCGTATCTAAAGCATTCCCTTTTCTTTTAAACTTGTATAAGTTCCATTACCAATAATTATATGGTCAAGCAATTCTATCCCTAGTAATTTACCACATTCTTTTAACCTTGTAGTAATGCTTATATCTTCCTTGCTAGGAGTTGGATCTCCTGAAGGATGATTGTGACAAATAACCACTGAAGCACTACAGTTTTTAATAGCTTCGTAAAAAACTTCTCTTGGATGAACAATTGAAGTATTTAAATTACCAATTGAGATATCTTTTATGCTTATAATTACATTTTTTGTATTTAACATGATTAATTTAAGATATTCTTTTTTTAAGTATCTCATTTCCTCCATAAGATACTGCGCAACATCTTTTGGCGTGGTAATTTTATACTCTTCTCCAGATTTAAAACTTCTAAATCTTTTTGAAATCTCTGTAAGGGCCAAGAGTTGTGTTGCTTTAGCATTCCCAATACCTTTTAAATTCATAAATTCTTCTGCACTTGAACTTAAAAGTCCATTTAGTCCGCCACACTCAGAAATAATCCTACCACAAAGACTTATAATATTTTCGTTTTTCGATCCTATTCTAAGTATTATAGCTAGTAGTTCACTATTTGAAAGTGTATCCGCACCGTATCTTAATAATTTTTCCCTTGGTCTTTCATTTTGAGGCAAATCCATGATTTTGCACGTCATACCCATAAAACAACTCCTTTATAGATTGACCCCCATTTCCCTTAACATAAAATATAATTTGTTTACTGGTAGCCCCACCACACTATAGTAGCAACCCTTTAATTGTTCAACAAATAAAGATGCTGCTCCTTGTATTCCATAAGCTCCAGCTTTATCAAGAGGATCTCCTGTCTCAATATACTTGTTTATTTCGACCTCGGAGAGTTTTGAAAATTTTACTTCTGTACAAACAAATTCAGTACTAATTTTTTGGGTTTCTGTGTTTATTACTGCAATTCCTGTATATACTTCATGCGTATTGCCACTTAACTCACTAAGCATTTGAAAAGCTTCCTCACTATCTTTAGGTTTTCCAAGAACCTTGCCTTTAAAATAAACAATAGTATCACAACCTATTATAGCAGCTGGTTTTTTCACACTGCTACAAATATCCATAGCCTTTCCTCTTGCTAAGTGCATAACGTAGTCCCCACAATCCCCAGAAAATGGTATGTCGCTTTCTTTAAAATCACTTACCTTTATCTTAAAATTACTAGTTATTTTTTTTAAAAGTTCCGCTCTTCGCACCGAAGCAGAAGCTAAAATAATATCCACTACATCACTCCTAATATTTTCTATATAATATTATTGCCAAAACTATGCCTATTATAGACATAATATTAATATTAAAATTTATACCGAAAGTTATGGCTACTACTTTCAGATCTATAAGCATAGGATTACTCATGCCTATGGTGTATGTACTCTTCAAAAATTTCAGTGCACTTATATTATTTCCTAATAACTCACCTATTAAACTTCCAGAAATAGCTCCTATAAGTATAAAAAAAACAAAATACGAATTTCTCTTTTCTGCACTTTTCAAATTATAACCCCCACTTTACTTATATATCTTATACATTTTAACATTTAATAAATTCATTAACAAGTCTATAAAGTATTATTCAAGAAATGTTTATAATTGCAGTTCATTGAGTTATCGTTGCAATGACTATAAATTAAAATAAAAAAATACAAGTAGACTATAAAGGTCTATTTGTATTTTCTATGTTTTATCTTATTTTACATCATATTTCACGAAGATTCTTTACAATTTGTTTACAAAATATAAGAAATGTGTAGAGCTATACCTTTGACAATTTTTTTATAAATTTATAGATATATATATACCCTTCCTCTGTTTTTTCCTTTTTAATCTCCGTGGGCATTGCAGTTAAATAAGTTTTTATTTCAGTCATGGTTGCATAACTTGCACTTTTTTCCTCTGCCCCTTTTAAAGTTCCTAGCCACTTTTTCAATTCCACAGTTTGAACTGCACTAGTAGCTTTTTCCGAAAGTTTATTTAATATTTTAAGGTCTGCATTTATCATTTCATTAATTTGTGAACTGGTGACATCACTGCCAATCACTTGAAAATTAATTTTAGAATATTCTATTTTATTTGCTTGTAGCTGTTTAGTTATAATATCAATACCCTCCTTTGGATAAATACCAAACATAACTCTATTGCTTGTACCTTCTTCAATAATAAAGGGTGTACCATATGTCACTAAACTATTTTTCAAAACCAAAGCGTTTGCCTTGTTGCTAAAAACACCACATTGTATTGCTACATAGTAATTAATAATCCCTTCAGAAGTTACTTTAGAAGGATCTTTATTTGTTATGTTCTCCTTTTCCAAACCTATTTTAGTAGTTTTATCCTCTGTAGCGGGCTTTGTATTATACTTAGGTAATAGTTTGGAAAATATAGTCCCCAGTGCAATTGCTGCTATTATAATTAATATAAAAACAAGCATAAAGTTATTTTTTTTTCTTGGCGGTTTATAATTATATCTAGTATATTTCACTCTAACATCTCCCAACTTAATTAATCCTTATTTAAAATATTATTATCTAAAAACTAAATTTAGAATAAAAAAAAGAAAATATATTAGGCATATATAAATAAAAAAAATCCGACAATTACCGTCGGATTTTATTACATCTAATTAAGTATTCTTCTTGCACCAGCATATCTAGAAGTGTAATAGCTTTGACTTAAATTACTCACTGTAACTTTTCTACTTCCTGAGGAGGCATGTATAAATTCTCCATCCCCTACATAAATGCCAACGTGTGATACTGGTCCATCTGTATTAAAGAAAATTAAATCACCTTGTTTTAGATCAGCTCTAGATACTGAATTTCCCTCACCTATTTGAGAACCTGTATAATGTGGTAAATCTACTCCAAAAGCGTTATAAACATACTTTGTAAAGCCTGAACAATCAAAGGATTTAGGTCCCGTAGCTCCCCACACATATGGTTTTCCAATAAAATCATAGGCATAAGAAATTAAATCGCTTTCGCTTCCTGCTACTAATGACTTCGTTGAAGTTTCACCTCTTGATAGTCTTTTTTGCACTTCTTTTTTCTTTTTTTCCACACTCCTATCTGGAACTTTAATAACATTATCTGTTTTGAAAGTTGCAGAGCGAAGAATTACTTGTGTTGGCCCTTTAATTACAACATCGGCCTTCACCATTTGTGTTTTCGTACTCGTAAAAAGACCAATGAATAATACAAAAATAGCCATCTTAACTAAGTTATATTTTAAAATGTTCATCTGATACCCTCCTAAAGCTTCCGAAGTTAGCTGACGGGTTCGGGATGAAGGCTCCCTACTAGTAAATAATTACCATTTTCTAGATTAACCCCATATTTCTTGGTTCCTCCGTACCTATACATAAATAGGACTCAGCTTCATTTATTATAAATAATTTCCATAGAGGTGTCAATAATTTTAATGCCCTCTCAAAAGGACCTCTCTCAAATCCCACCACAATCTACTTTTACACTACTATCTAAGCAGTCACACTATTTAGAATAAGTATCCCTTCCTTCTAAAAGCGCTAATTAAACCAATTTTATATGCAGATTATTTCTGGTGTCTTATTAATATATGTAAGCCTTATTTGATTTTATTCATATTGAGTTCTTTCTTTAGGATTAAAATGTTCTTGCCTTGGCTATTTATTTCTAAAAAATTACTTGTTACTCTACTTATTTCAAAATTATTATTTTTCCATAATTCCAGCATACTATAATTATCCTCTGAAACAAAAGTATAAAAATTACGTATTCCATAATTTTTATAAAAATGATTTAAAAATTCATCAAGAATTCTGGTGGATATATCCACATCATATAATTGAAATTCTATTAAATAACACATAATCCACACTTCATTTGGATTTTTAAATTCTATTCTACCTTTAATAATTCCTATAAGTTCACTTCCTCGCAAAACTTTAAGAAAGTACTCTCCCTCACTTACATAATACTCTAGGTATCTTTCGTAAAATTCCTTAATACCGTAATCCTGAGCAGCATCTATATTAAACACTTGTTGGTTGTTAATCCACTTTTCTATTTTAATAATATCTTCTTTTTCTACACTCATGATGCTAACATCATCAAATACAATTTCTATATTAAACATATTTACACCTCTTGGATAATTAAATTCTACGTTAATAATTAATTCTACATTACCTTTAGATTTCCTTCAACAAAAAAAGTATATATTATTAATCATTTAAAAATGCTATTAATCATTTAAAAATGCTATTAAGCATTTAAAAATTCCATATAAATTTTATAACCCTATAAGTTTTTATAGGGTTATAAAATAAAGAATTATTTTATTGTGCTTTATGTTGAACTTAAGACTATTTTTATTCCTCACTATACATAAGTGTCAGTTTAACAATTCTTCTAATTATATTTCTTGCCTCAGCATAAGGCATACCACAACTAGTCAAAAGCCTAAATATTCCAGGGTTATACCTTTCGATCCTTCTTACAATGGAATCAACATCATTGTATTTAGGATTAAATTTATTTGGATTATTATGACCATCTTTAAAGGGCTCTGTATTTCCATACTTATCTAATTGTCTTAACCTTTCATTCTCATCATCCCCGTACTCTTTCATTGATGCATCACCATACATCATAGCCATTGAATTAAACCCATCCATGTACATGTCTTCATTAAATTGATTCATTCCCATATTTGGATTCATGTTCATATTTGGATTCATGCTCATATTTGCATTCATACTCATATTTGGATTCATACTCATATTTGGATTCATACTCACATTTGGATTCATACTCACATTTGGATTCATACTCACATTTGGATTCATACTCATATTCGACTTCATTCCCATCCATGGATTCGATTCCATATTTGGATTTACATCCTGCATGTATCCCATTGGCGTACCCATACTTGGTATGGAGTTCATTTTCCCATATCCATACATCATAGGTTCAAATGGAATCATTTCATATTCTTCATTTATGTCTATATCTTCAAAGTTTCTGTCTTCTAGATTCATCATTGCCCTCCCTATCTTCCAAATTACTAATACATTAACAATTTATGCTATAGGAAGTGTTTTGATACTAACTAAATTAAAAAAAATGAGAAAGGGTATATTACTACAAATGCATTTCACTTCGCCAAGTAATACTAAACAAATTTTATTGAAAGATACTAAAAAGTACAAACTCGCTAAATCGCTCAAACATGTACTTTTCTTAACGTATCTTTCATAAAATTAGTTAAGTATTACTAAGGCTTGTTCAAATGCATTTTACGTAATATACCCTTTCTTTAAAGTAATAAATGGATTTAGCAAAGAAATAAAGAGGATATAATTAAGTCCTCTTTATTTCTTTGATATTTATAACACTTATTACTTTAATCCTCTTACAGGTTTACTCATATTAGCATCACCGTTCATGGTAACAGGATTATTTTCTTTATTTTCCTTTTCATAGGATTTCTTATGTTTTATATCACTACTTTGATTTTTGTTTTTCATAAATAACACCTCTTTCAGATGTTAGTTTTTCCATATTTCTTTTAAAAATTCATCTTTAACGAATTTTGCTTTGTATTCTTTATTTTCTTCTTTTTTTAGGAAAACAAAGAGACTGAATTCTTATGACAAAAGTCACAATAATTCAGTCTCCAAGTCTAATTTTTTGGTGCGAAAGACGGGACTTGAACCCGTACGGTCTCCCACACGTCCCTTAAACGTGCGCGTCTGCCATTCCGCCACTCTCGCAAATATTATTTAATATAAAGGGATAAATCTTGTAGTTATATGTACTTGTACTTAGAACTACAAGATTTATTATATCAGTTTAGTTTAAATTGTCAATATATTATTTTTTTTGAAAGTACCTTAAATTCATCACCATATAATTTCAAATAAATATTATAATTCGTCTTTACTTTTTTTACATATTTATCTGTTTCTGCAAAAGGAATGTTATTTAATTTTTTACCATCCGAAGAGTATCTTTTATCTTTAAGCCACTTTTGAACATTTCCTCTACCACCATTATATGCTGCTAACACCAAGTCTATATCTCCATTAAATTCCGTATTTAAATTATTAATATACCAACATCCCATGGCAATATTAATTTCGCTATCATATAATTTTTCTTCCTTGAAGTCTTTTAATTCCATATTTTTAGCAATCCAAAGTCCAGTATCTGGCATTATCTGCATAAGACCATAGGCTCCTCTAGGGGACACCGCTTTTCCATTAAAATTACTTTCTGCTTTAATTACAGCTGAAACCAAACTGGGGTCTATATTATACTTTTGCGAATACTTAACTATATGATCTTCATATTTTACTTGGTAAAAACTTTTAAAAATACTTTTAATATTAACTAATAAAATAACCAATAAAATTAGGAGTAAAATTTTTATAATTGTTTTAAACTTCATGTCTTCACATTTAACCTTTCTAATTGTGTTATAATCAAATCTAGTTGTAACTTTGTATTTTCAGCGCTTCCTCCATTATCAATAATAAAATCCGCAAACTTCTTCTTTTCATCTATTGGCATTTGAGCTCTTATTCTATCCATTGTTGCATCTATTTCTAAATCATCCCGAAGCATAATCCTTTGTATTTGAACTTCCTCTTCTACCCAAACTAATATAGTTATATCCATACTGGTATGTAAATTGTTCTCTATCAAAGTAGGAGCATCAAGAAAGCATAATATACACTTATCTTCTTCATAGGCCTTTATTCGATGGTTTATTTCACTTATTATAAAAGGCATCATTATACTCTCTAGCTTTTTTCTGCGAGTATCATTCTTAAATATATAGTGTCCAAACTCTTTTCTCTTAAGTTTACCTTCTTCGTCAAAAAACTCATACCCAAATTCCTCTTTAATTTGAATGAGGACCTCAGGGTTTATTATTAAAACCTCTCTAGCTATAATATCAGCATCAATAATTGGAAGGTCCTTTTCTCTTAGCATATTAGTTACTGTACTCTTTCCACTACCAATACCCCCAGTTATCCCTACCTTAAGCATCTTATACCCCCATTTTTTAAATTGATAGCTGCGAGTTATAGTTTAACTCACAACTATCAACTGTCAACTACTTACTTCGCCTCATACCAAGTTTCTCCAATACTTATTCCTACTTCTAGTGGAACTAAAAGTTTTATAACATTTTCCATCTGCTCTTTAACCAAATTCTCAACTTGCACAATCTCATCCTTATAAACATTTAATATTAATTCATCGTGTACCTGAAGTATTAAAGTACTTTTTAATCCTGAGTCCTTTAATTTATGGAATACATTTACCATAGCCAGTTTAATAATATCTGCCGCACTCCCCTGTATAGGTGTATTCATAGCAAGCCTTTTTCCAAAGGACTGAACAATTTTATTTGATGAGTTTATTTCAGGGATAGCTCTTCTTCTATTATAAATTGTGGTAACACTATTGTTTTTCTCAGCTTCAACCACTATATCTTCCATGTATTTCTTAACATTTGGATATCTATCGAAATATGCATCTATATAAATTTTAGCTTCTTTTCTAGATACATTTATATCCTTTGCTAAGCTAAATTCTCCAATACCATATACTATCCCAAAGTTTACTGCTTTGGCATTACTTCTCATAACTGATGTAACTTCATTTAAAGGTACATTAAACACCTCTGATGCAGTTTTAGTATGAATGTCAGTATGGTTAATGAAAGCTTCAATTAAATTCTCGTCCCCAGATATATGAGCTAATACTCTAAGCTCTATTTGTGAATAATCCGCAGATAAAATAACACACTGATCATTGTGTGGTATAAATACTCGTCTTATAGCTCTACCCATTTCATGCCTTATGGGAATGTTTTGCAAATTCGGTTCTGTACTTGATAGCCTTCCCGTTGTGGCTACTGTCTGCATAAAGCTTGAATGTATTCTACAATCTGTATCAATTACTGCTTGAAGTCCCTCTATATATGTGGAAAAAATCTTTGTGAGCCCTCTATAGCGAGTAATTTCTGTGATAATAGGATGCTTATCTACTAGTGCCTCTAAAACCTCTGCATTAGTTGAATATCCTGTTTTTGTTTTCTTTATAACAGGTAAATCTAATTTTTCAAATAATATCTTTCCTAATTGCTTTGGAGATTTGATATTAAATTCTTCCCCAGCTAATGCAAAAATAGTGCTTTCCATTTCATTTATGTCTTTTGCAAATTTTATGTTAAGCTCCGCTAGTTTATCCTTGTCTATTGTGAACCCTTCCGCCTCCATATATGATATAGCCTCTGTTAAGGGTTGCTCCACGGTATATAGGAGCTCTTCCATTTTATATTCTTTAATCTTCACTTCTAATATTTCATAAAGGTTTTTTAGTAATGCTACTTTATTAATTTCTCTTTCATCGCCCTCGCCCGTAATACTAATTCTAAGAGATGTATCAATAAGCGTTTCTAAGCTATATTCACTTTGGGCAGAATTGATTAAATAAGCTGCAATTTCAGTATCAAATTTTACTGCTTGTAGTACAATTCCCTTTTTACGAAGAGCTGTGTATGCCTCCTTTAGGGAATGGCTTACCTTTTTAATATCCTTGTTCTCAAACAGCGTTTTCAAACAATTTATAGTTTTCTCTTCATCTTCATTAAATAAATCAAGGACTTTTATAGAATAGTTTTTTTCCTTATAATTAAGGTATATGTTTTCTACGCTAATTTTAGAAAACACATTGGCGTTTGCAATATCAAAAATTATATAAACGGTATCTTTAACTTCCTCTACTAATTCCTTAAGCGTTGATAACTTATCTATTACTGTAAAATCAGCTGAAAATATTTCTTCAGGAGAATCCTGTTCATCAGCTATTTTGCCTATTAATGATTTAAACTGTAATTTATAAAATAAATCTTTTACAGCGCGTACATCATAGTTTTCTTTTGATTTAATTGACTCTAAATCTATATCCATAGGCACACTAGTAATTATAGTAGCTAATTTTTTACTAAAAATAGCCTGCTCACTATAAGTTATTAAATTCTCCACCAGCTTTTTGCCACTAATCTTTTCAATATTCATAAGAACATTTTCTATACTCTTATACTCTTTAATAAGCTTATAAGCAGTTTTTTCACCAACTCCTGGCACTCCGGGAATATTATCCGAAGCATCTCCCATTAAGCCCTTTACATCTATGAATTCAGTAGGGGTTACTCCAAACTCCTCTATTATTCGATTTCTATCATATATTTCTTTTTCTGACATTCCTTTTTTGTTTATTACAACTTTAACATTATCTGTGGCAAGCTGAAGTGCATCTCTGTCTCCTGTTACTATAAAGACTTCTAGCCCTTGGCTTTCTCCAAATACAGACAAGGTTCCTATTAAATCATCTGCTTCAAAGCCATCTAATTCAAAAATGTCTATGGCCATTTTCTCTAAAAGTTCCCTGACTATAGAGAACTGTCCCATAAGCTCATCAGGCATTTTCTTTCTACCTGCCTTATAGTCACTATATTCTTCATGACGAAAAGTAGGTGCCTTTCTATCGAAGGTTGTAACAATATAGTCTGGCTCAAATTCCTCTTTCATTTTTAAGAGCATACTTGTAAAGCCATAAACTGCATTAGTATATATGCCGTCTGAATTTGTTAGGGCTGGCAATGCATAAAAAGCTCTATACATAAGACTATGACCATCTAAAATTAATAACCTTTCTTTAGACATTTTAAATCCCTTCTTTCTGCTATGATTACATTTTTTTTAAAATATACTTAAATCTAATTCCTTAGACAATTCTTCTAAAACCCTTATACCGCCAATACTATTACCTTTTTCATCCAGCGCGGGTCCAATTACACCAACACCCATTCTTCTAGGCACCGCTGCCATTATACCTCCACCTACACCACTTTTTGCAGGTATCCCTATATGTACTGCAAAATTACCTGAACCATCATACATGCCACAAGTAACCATTATAGTTTTAATTATTCTAGTGGCTTCTCTAGATAAAACCCTTTCATTTTTAGAAACTATTACACCTGAATTAGCAAGCATAGCTCCTATTCTGGCTATATCCCTACAATTAACTTCCATTGAACACTGCTTAAAGTATACATCTAAAACATCCTCCACATCGCCCTCAATAACACCTGTGCTCTTCATGAAATAAGCGAGTGATCTATTTCTATCACCCGTAGCTTTTTCAGAGGTATAAACACCTTGGTTAATATCAATATCAGGATTACCTGTAATTTTTCTTGTAAACTTTAAAATCCTATTAAACTTTTCCTCTGCAGTATCACCTGTAATCAATGAAACTATTGCAATTGCTCCAGCATTTATCATTGGGTTTATAGGTTTTTGGTCAATATTTTTTTCTAAATTTATTATGGAATTAAAACCAGCTTCCGTAGGCTCCATTCCTATTTTAGTAAACACATAATCTACTCCATTATCAATTATGGCTAGCATAAGCGTAACAACCTTTGATATGCTTTGTATTGTAAACTTTGTTTCATAATCCCCGGCAAAAAACTCTTCTCCGTCAAGAGTAGTTACACAAATACCTAAAGCCTCGCCATCCGCTTTAGAAAGTTCTGGTATATATGAGGCAACTGTGCCATCCTTTGTAAAGTGCCTGTTTTTTTCAATAATAGTATCTAATATTCTCTTCATGTTAGCCCCCTGATTAATTAACGATATAATAAAATGTATTTTTTATGATTAGTATTTACCTTTCCACTACATATAATACTATACTTTGATTGGTGTTTTCAATTGATTGTGCAAAAAATAAATATTGAAATTGCTTCATATGAAATTAATTTTCTAAACAAGATTAAAATAGATTCAAAATCATTAATAAAGTTGTACTATAACTATTGCATTAATTATAAATATATGTTAAAATAAATTTTGTCAGACATGCCGAAGTGGTGGAACTGGCAGACGCGCTGGACTCAAAATCCAGTGGTAGCAATACCGTGCGGGTTCGATTCCCGCCTCCGGCACCATAAGGCTTTCAAGGATTTCTTGAAAGCCTTTTTTTATGCCCAAAATTCAAGAAAAGTGCACGAAAAGTGCACAAAACTTTTAGTTATATTTCTTCGTACAATAAACTCAATTCAACTTCTCTACAAGAGCATTCTTTTAACAGCTCTCTAAACTTTAACAAATCTCCATTATTCAATCCCTTTTTCTCTAGAAAATCAAATATATTGTTATGTGCCTCCACCTTTAAATTCCATGCTGTTTCTATGTTGATTGCATCCGTGTTTTTCACTTCAACATCCCCTTGTCGATTATTTATCATAAGCAATTACGTTTGTAATATTTTAATAGTAGCATTTTATCCCCCTTAAGTAAAGAACACTTGTTCGTGTTTTTATTCACCTTTTGTAATATTTTTCTTGTTATTTAAAGCCTAGCCCCTTATCACATTTACTTTGTCTGCAAAATGAGCCATAACAATTTATACCAATCACTCCATGATATACTAATTAATTATTGTATTTATTTTATCTGGAGGGGTTGAAATGCAGTTTAACGAAAGGTTTAGAGCTCTAAGGCAAGATAAAGATTTAACGCAGGATGTATTAGCAAAGGAATTAAATATAGATAGGAAAACATTGTCGAACTATGAGACCGCATATAGGACACCTAGTATTTATTTAGTTGTAAAGATAGCCGATTACTTTAACGTATCTACAGACTATCTTCTAGGTAGAACAGATATCGCAGATCCTTATCCCAAAATTCATGAATAATATTAAATAAAAAAAGGCATTGGACTAACCAGTGCCCTTTTGTACCTATTATAATTCACTTCCTGTAACTTTAATAATATTTCTTCAAACATAAATGTATGTGTTTCTAATTGATTTCAAAAGACATACCTTCACCTATTTTGAAGTATTGACATGTCTTGTTTTTGCTATATTTATCTTTGCTTGTTTTAATTACTACACAATCCTCTTATCATTAAATATCTTATAGACTTAAGTAGCTCACTTATAACCAATCCGGCAAAACACTTAAATCTAGAATTCTACGTATATCTTTTTTTGATTGGTTTTTAACAACTATCTGCGAAACAGCTATAATGAAATCCTTTAATTTCTCAAAAGCTTCATCTGTAAATTCAGCTTCATTATTTCTGATTTTATTAAGAATGCTCATAACCCATTGTAAATACTTATATGGAATAATAATATCAGAGATATCTTCCCATCCATTAGAATACCCCTTGGAATAATGATATGATTCTAATTTTTCATCACACACACCTTTACATGCCCAATATATATCTACATATTTTATTTTCGAAAAATTTGTTTCCATAAACTCTATGTCCTCTGTAAAAACAACAACACCTTTATAATTTTCCAAAGAATCCTTTCCTAATAAGTCCTTGCCACAACATGAACATTTTAAGGGCATATATTCTGTAAACAAATTTGAAGGTGTTTTATCATCAACAAGTTGGTATGAATTTGGAAAAAATCGTTGTATTATTTCTTTTCCCAATTCATTCATAAGAAGCAATTTTTCAATTTTCTCGTTATCAAATATCTGAACTTCAAATTGTTTTTTTAGGCCTTCTAGTTTCCTATTTAACGGTGAACTAACAACTGTTGAATAGAACCCAAGAAAGCCACTACAACCATGAGTTCTCACTCTATCGGTTATATCTTCTTCATCACCATTAACTACAGATGTCCCTGAATGAGCATTATGTTTACAACTAACCAACCATTTTACCTGTGTATCATTTAATATTCCTATTCTTTTTTCTTGTGCGATAATGTCTCTGCCTCCATCCTGACCCCTATCAGGATTAACTAAGATTTCAAATCCTAGCATGTCTAAAACCTCTCGAGCAAATAGCTCAAAAGTATCTTGATTGCCATCAGGCTTATTGGCAGGTGGTATCTCTTTAAAATTTAGTAATGCCATATGTTCATCTCCTTCATTAATTGGACTATATGTCATATAGTCTTTGGTAATCTTAACAGGCGTATATATAGTATTTATTATAGTAGTCTTTCACAGTTAAATATCAATATAGTTTCAATCCACCTAATAAATTCAACGTAAAACTATTATTCCCTGCAACATTTGTAAATTCGGACAAAAATAAAGCCCCAATGCATCCCTCAGAGCTTACAACCATTATTAAAATTAACGAATACTACTTCACTACATTTCTTACAGACTAATGAGTCAGTATCGTCACCACAGTTTCTGAATTGTATGGACTTTCCGGTCCCTTAATTTCACTCTGGCACTTATACACTAACCTATTATTACCAGCTAGCTCTTCTTTATCTACACAAATAACTTTATCTATTTTTATAACATAATTGCTTTCATCTACTTTTATTTCTAAGGTTTTCGTAGCATTTCTTTATGAATTTCACTTATATTGTGAATAAAGTAAGCTATAGTTAGTGGCTGACCGCTTTAAAAGAGTGGCTACTTTTATAGTCTTTTATATTGCTAATTCGACAATATTTATAAATATGTTTTTAATTAGAAGGATTTTCCAATGTTTTGTTGAACTCATTATTGGGATATATAACCAAATTGTAAAGGAGATCGTAAACATGGAAGAACCAAAAATAAACATAATCATTGCTGAGGATAGCAAAGAATTTCGTAATTTGCTAAGTGAATATATATCATTTCAAAAGGATATTATTGTTACTGGAATAGCAGGGGATGGAGAAGAAGCATTAAAAATGATTGAAGATAAAAAACCTGATTTAGTAGTACTTGATATGATTATGCCGATTCTTGATGGTTTGGGAGTTCTTGAGAGGCTGAATACAATGAATTTAGATATAATGCCTCGTATAATAGTTTTATCAGCAGTTGGTCATGATAAAATAACTCAAAGAGCCATGTCACTAGGAGCAGATTATTATATTGTAAAACCTTTTGATTTAGAGGTATTAGTTAAAAGAATTAGGCAATTGGTGAATGATGGTATATATAACGGGGATGTGAAAAAAGCAATTACTTATTTTGATAATAGCGAAATTAAAATTAGCAAAATTCAATCAACTGATATGATCACTAAAATATCTAATATTATTCATGGAATTGGAATACCTGCCCATATAAAGGGGTTTATGTTTTTAAGGGAAGCAATAAATTTGGTAGTGAATGATATTGGACTTTTATCATCAGTTACAAAAGAATTGTATCCAGCGATAGGTAAAAAGTTTAATACTACTGCTAGTAAGGTAGAAAGAGCAATGAGGCATGCAATAGATGTTGCATGGAGTAGGGGACAAATAGAAACTATTAATAAGATTTTCGGATATACTATTCGAAATGAAAAAGGCAGGCCTACCAATTCAGAATTCATAGCTATGATAGCTGATAAGTTAAGATTAGAGAATAAGGTTAGTTAGTTAGTTAGTTGGTTAGTTGGTTAGTTGGTTAGTTATATTTATATTTATTTTCTATGATACTATTACAATCATTATCCTATAAATTACACATAAATAAACTAACAATACTTATATCCACAAATCTCCATAGTATAACATTTCAA
>NZ_JAHLEF010000027.1 GCF_018861755.1 Clostridium sp. CF012
AAGAAAGAATACATGGAAGCTTAAATTATATTAGTCCAAATGAATTTATAAGGAAATCTATAAATTAGTTAGTATTCGTTAGAAAATGTCGTAAATAAAGGGAGCAATCCGCTTTCCTTTTGCTTACTACTTTTAATAGGTAATATATTAGGTAATGTATAAAAAAGAATAGTAGTAGAAACCATATTGTAGTATATAAATCATGTACATTATATATGGTTACTATTATTCCGAATATAATAATCAATAATGAATCTATTATTGAAAAATATAACTGTAACTTCAGAAACTCTTTTAATTTTAAAATAACCATTTTGCCACTTCTATAAATAGGTGTAACTTTATTTCTACATAAAACAGAGTAGATTAAACGATATATGACCCATACCCCCTTTGTTAGACACGAGGAACTCGTGCTATACTAAAAATGAAGGGTGGATGATTTTAGATGAATAAAAGTTATAGTGCTGAATTTAAAATGGAAGCAGTAAAGAGATTAGAAAAAACAGGAGAGCCGATGTCAAAAGTAGCTGCTGATTTAGGTGTTAAGCCAACCACAATGCAGGGCTGGGTAAATAAGTACAAAAAATCTCCTAAGGCTCCATTTATAGGTAGTGGACACTTAAGCCCAGAAGATGAAAAATTCCATAAGCTTGAAAAAGAAAATAGGAACCTCAAAGAGGAGAATGATATATTAAAAAAAGCGGCAGCCTACTTCGCGAGAAACCTCAAATAAAGAGATTTCTATTTATCAAGGCTAATCGCATGAACTACCATATAGCGAAGCTATGCATGGTCCTATCCGTTTCTAGGAGCAGCTACTATGCATGGGAGAAACGTCCAGAAAGTATAAGATCACAAGCAAATAGCCTTCTATTAAAGGAAATTAGTGATATCCATGTCAAAAGCAAGAAAGTTTACGGTTCAACAAAAATTACACGGATATTAAACGCCAAAAGCAAATCTTCTATTAATCATAAAAGAGTGGAACATATTATGCGTGAAAATGGCATAAAATCAAAGGTTTCAAAGAAATTTATAGCAACTACAAATTCCAATCATAAGCTTCCAGTTGCAGAAAATATCCTCAATCGTGACTTTTCTGTGGACAAACCTAATGAAAAAATGGTAAGTGATATCACCTATCTGTGGACCGATAAAGGATGGCTTTATATCGCTGGAGTATTGGATTTATGTGGACAAAAAATTATTGGATTGTCCATGAGTGAACGAATGACAAAGGAGTTAGTTATTGATGCGTTGAATTCAGCATATCTACGCGCTGGTAAGCCTTCAAACGTCATTTTACACTCTGATAGAGGTTCACAATACTGTTCTTACGACTACCAAAATTTGATTAAAAAGTATGGTTTTACATGTAGCATGTCCCGGAAAGGTAACTGTTGGGATAATGCACCGATGGAATCTTTCTGGGGCAAATTAAAATGTGAATGGCTCTATGGCACCCACTTTAGAACTCGTGAAGAAGCCCGTGCAGCCGTATTTGAATATGTTGAAGTATTTTATAATCGACAGCGAATCCATGCCTCAAATGGATATGTAACACCTGAAGATTATTATAATAAAGCTAATCGAAAGGCTAAAGTGGCATAAAATGAAATATTAAGTTATTGTACGAAAACAAGAGATAATACGAGTTTATAGTGTCTAGTTTATTGGGTAAGGGTCAATAATTTTTTGATGTTTCTTTTGTATCAAATTGAATCCCCCTTGATTTAACTAATTTCTACATATTATAACTTTGATTTCCTTATTTGTAAATATATTTAGAGATATATTTACAATTTCCCCCTTAAAGGAAAATAAACTCTATCACTATCCCTTAAAATTAACTCCAATCTAACCTTTTTCTTTTCTTGTGGAATGAAGCACATCATAAAAGGATTTGGTATATCCAAACACATTATAATCATAATTACTTCATCAGTTCCCCTAACTGGTTTTTACCACATTTCGACAATCTTCGAGCCACCCCCGAGGGTTATTCCAAGAAATGGATGAAACAATGTGGAATCCTTTTCTTGGTTGCTATTGCTTTAGCCTTAGTTTTTAAACTACCGCAAGCAATATATTTATCCTGGGACATTTAGTTGTAGATATATTTTTGAAAAGTAACACTTAATTAGATCTCTTAGAAATTCAATATTATTTTATTGGACAGCAAATAAACAACATTATCAAAATCCAATAACTTGAATTTATAAATAATATTGAGGAAAAGGTAGAGGATGGAATAAATAAGGCTACTATTCTTGCAAAAAAATTTTAAAAGATAAAATATAAGAAATGTTCATGAAGTAAATTTAATGAACATTTTTTATTAGTTAAATTGAAGAATAAGGGGGTTTTTCTTTATCTTAAAAATCGCATTTACTAAATAAGCATAATAAAGGAGATCGGTTATATCATTTCAAAAATTAAACTCACGATGTTATTTTAATGTCTTCTTAACAAAAACAGTAAAAAATAATAGGCTAATAAACGCAGATACAGCACAAACAATAAATAACGTTTGATATCCCACGAGTTGTGAAACAAATCCTAGAATAATAGCTCCTAAACCAATACCTAAATCAAAAGCGGTAAAAAATGTGGCGTTCGCTACTCCAATTTTCTCTGGTCTAGCTAATCGTATAATCGCTAGTTGAAGGGCTGGTTGTGCTGATCCGAATCCAATTCCGTACAAAATAGCGGTAATAACTAGTCCAACAATTCCTTTTGTAAATGCTAGGACTAATAGTGCGACAATTAGTATAAATAGTGCAGGAATAATAATGACATCTTCTCCATACTTATCAGATATCTTTCCTGTAATTGGTCTAATTACTGCAAGTATGAAAGCATAAACTAAGAAAAAAGTACCAACATTAACTTGAATTTTTGCCGCAAACAGTGGTAAAAACGTTGTAATTCCACCAAAAGTAATGGATAGGAAAAATGTAACAATAGCGATTGGTAAAAGGTCTTTTTCAAAAAATGATATTGCGTTTTCATGTGTATGTTGAATTGCTGGGATTTTTGTACAAAATGCAAGTATAAATGCAATAAGCGCTAATGCTGTGCATAGCAAAAATAGATAATGAAATGAAAATGATTCTGCTACCCAAAGACCTAATATTGGTCCTAAAGCCATGCCCAAAGTCATTGAAAGCCCATACCATCCCATTCCTTCTCCACGACGAGATTTTGGAATGACATCAGTCACAGCCGTTCCTATAGAAGTTGTAGCAATTGCCCAGCTTATTCCGTGGAGGATACGTAACATCACTAAAAATATAATTACTGTTACCAAATCATAAAAATACATTGTAATTGCAAAAAATATTAGTCCACTTATTATAAATACTCGTCGCCCATATTTATCCATTAATCCTCCAACAATAGGACGAACAATTACTGCCGATATTGTAAACACTCCAATAATAAATCCAACTTGAGATTCACTTCCACCTAATTGTTTAATAAATATGGGCAGTGTTGGCATTAGTAAATAAAAACCACTAAATAGTAATAATGATGTAATTGTCAGCATTATATAGTTTTTTGTCCATAAACGTTCCATTGTAATTCAATCCTTCTTTCTATAAATTTAATTGTATAAATCAAGACTACCACAGTATCATTTGGATGTGATTCATTATAGCTTTCTAAAAAAGTCTCATATAACTTTACACTAAACGCCTGATCTGCTGGACGATTGTTTACTTTTACGAATAAAACTGTTTCATTCTCTTCTCCTCCTGTTAATTATTCTTAAGTTGTTAGATCAATCATTTAAAATAGGTATTCAATTACAATCATAGTGTATTGATTTTTTAGTGAATCCTATTTCTTTCATAGCAAAACAAATACAGTCAACTTGATTGACTATATTGCATATAGTATAATAGAATTAATAAAAAGTCAACCTAATTGACTTTATTTGAGGAGGTTTTATATATGAATCATCAAGCATTTAGTAAATTAGATCTTACATCACTTTTGTTATTATCTTTTAGATCATCGATTAACGAACTACATGATAAATTGAGCGAATTGGGATTTGAAGATATTAGACCTACACATGGGTTTATGTTTACATACATCACCCCAGATGGAGCAACGGGTATAGAATTAGCTGAATATTTAGGAATTACAAAGCAAGCTGTGAGTAAAATGGTGGATTACCTTGAGAAAAATGGTTATGTGATGCGTAAAATTCACCCCACTGATAAGAGAGGGAAAATTATTGTTTTGACCGAGCGAGGATTGTTAGTAATGAAAGCAAAAGAGGATATACTAACTGATATTGAGAAACGTTGGATTGAAAATATAGGTGCTGAACGAATGCAAATGATCAAAGAAGATTTAATAAAATTAGTTCATGAAGCAAATGAAGGTAAATTGTCATCGAAGTTAATACCAGTTTGGTAAATATAAAGTGTCTAAAAATGTTAAATTAAACGATAATAACTGCTAATCAACCTTTTAGTAAATTGGGATATGTTTTTTCAAATTCTACCTTAGAGAATGCTATACTTGATGGGGTAGCGCTACTTTATGATTTTTCGTCTAAAGCAAAATTTAAGAACGCCACCTAATCAGACGACTAAGTGGCGTTCCGTTTGCATTTTGTTAGATTGGGGAACTACGGGTTTACGTTATTATTAATACAAAGACTGATAAATTTTTTTGCTGATTTGGTAAGAAATTTATTTTTTTGATAAATAATAGAAAATTGACGTTTTAGAGAAACGTTTTTAATTTTTATCACATGGATATTACCTAATGATACACCTGCTTTTACTATTACATCAGGAAGAATGGTTAATCCTAACCCTGCTTTTACCGCCTCAAAAATGATTAGTATGCTTATACTCTCCCATCGTATATTGATTTCTAATTCGTGTGCTGCCAAGAAACTCTCAAAAAATTCTCTGTCATCACTACCTCTTTCTCGTAGTATAAAATCTTGTCCATCTAGCATGTTTAGATCTATTTCATCGTAACAGCTAAATGGGTGTTTTTTACCGCAAACTAAAACCAATTCATCATCCATAAACTTAATTTGTTCAATATTTGGACTCTGTACTTTACCTTCAATTAGGGCAATATCAACAGTATTTCTTAAAATATATTCTTCTATTGTTTTAGTATCATTTACAGCGACATTTACTTTAACAGAAGGTGTCTGCTGCTCAAAAGCTTTGACATAAGAAGGCAATATACCAAAACCGATTGCAATACTTGATCCCACACGTAGAGTGCCGAAGGAGTCCCAATCTTTTATGCCTACTTCCACTTCGTCTGTTAGCGAAACAATATGAGTTGCATACTCTAATAATTGCTTACCAGTCTCTGTAATATATAGCCTTCGTGACACTCTGTCAAAAAGTTTAACTCCATAGTTTTCTTCAAGTTCACGAATGGCAATACTTACAGATGGCTGTGAAATGTGAAGTTTTTTGCCAGTAGCAGTTATACTATTGTTCTCACAAACTGCAATAAAAATCCTAAAATGCCTCAAGGTCATTTATTATACACCTCTTTCCATAGGTAATTGACTATACATATAATAAAATTATACTATTTTACTTATGAAGTTTCAAGATGTATAATTAAAATGATTTTAAAATCCCGCTAAAATATAACACACCGCTTAACTTAAGAAGGTTATAAAAAATAAGGATTTAATAAGTTACAGATGTCTGTTACATTAAGATAATGTAAAAAATCTATATAATAAAAAAGGAGATTGATAATATGAATTATTTAGTTGTTAGTAGCCACCCTTATGAAGGAAGCTTTAACGCAGGAGTAGCAAAAACTGTTGTTGAAACTGTTTCAAAAAACGGGCATTCTGTTGAGTGCATCGATCTGGTAAAAGATGAATTTAATCCTCTTATGACAGGGCAAGACTTGTTGCAGTGGAGAAAAGGACAGATAGAAGATCCATTGGTGTTAAAATATAAAGCAGCAATAGATAAGGCAGATATAGTGGTATTTCCAATTCCGCTATGGTGGGCATCAATGCCTGCTGCTTTAAAAGGATTTTGTGATAAAGTTTTTCAGCTTGGCTGGGCATATAGCTATGGGCCAAATGGAACAATGATTGGATTATTAAAAAATAAAAAAGCAGTCGTTATTACAACTATGCAAACACCTAACGACTACTACAACAACCAATTGCAAAATCCTATTACTGGCAGCTTTATAAAAGATACTCTTCAAACCTGCGGTTTTGAAGTTTTAAAACATTTTCAAATTGATCAAATTGCAACTGGTGGTAGACCTCATGCTGAAGAAAAGTTGAATGAAATCAGAGATTATTTTGCCCAACAATAAATAATAATTAAGGAGTTATATAGATAGTCTACATAACTTCAGGCTGTCAACAACAATAGTTGGCAGCCTATTTTCATAGTAAAATAAAAAATGAAAAATCCCCTCAAAACGTATGAGTGAACATATAACACACATAAATATATCGCAATTATCTCATGAACCTGTATTTGATAATTTGTTTCAAGTTAATAAACTTGCAGAATATCATTTAAAGAGATCAATATACGAAGAACTTACCAATCATCATTTGCTTAACAAGCAAACTTGATTGCAAAACTCTAAAAGATTTTAGTGTGGTATCTATCTGATATTAATCAAGACATAAGAAAACCCACAACTAATTAAATAGTTGTTGGGTTTTACTGTATAATACCTTCGATTTTAATACACTTTAGCTATAATTAATTCTGACAAAGAATCAAAAAATTCAGTCCAACGCTTTTTTTAAAAATAATATATATACATTATTATATAAATATTTATTCCCAATGACACAAAAATAAATAAATAATAATATTTTCTATTCTTCCTCTAAATTTTTTTCATCTAACAAGTAAAGTTTATCAGCATATTTAGACTCATTTGAAATCTTCAGCTCAGAATTTTTAGCCGCTTGTTTAACCTGAGCACCAGATATGTTAGGTTTGACAATACACCCAGCTCCAGCCACACAGCCACCCGGACATGCCATTCCTTCAAGGAGAAATCCATCATACTTTCCTTTTATGGCATCATTACACATCTCCCTACATTCTCTCAGTCCATCCGCAGCTTTAATCTTCACTTCTCGTCCTGGATGTTCTTTTTTTATCAAATCAGCTACAGCCTTAGCGACTCCACCTGCAACCGCAAAGCCTCTTCCTGAACCAGTTGCTTCATTACTCAGATTCTTATCTGTACCAATTATTTCCACTTCTTTAGCTTCTAACATTCCAGATAATTCCTCATATGTAATTACAAAATCCACTTCACTTTTTACGCTTTTTCTGGAAGCTTCTAATTTTTTCGCACTGCATGGGCCAACAAAAACAATCTTTGCATCTTTATGTTTTTCTCTCACAAGTCGAGCGGCAAAAACCATTGGAGTCAAAGTCATCGAAATATTTTCAGCATATTCAGGATATAATTTTTTAGCCATAACAGACCATGAAGGGCAGCATGAAGTAGCCATAAATGAAAGTTTTTCAGGTACATTTTCTATAAAATCTTTTGCCTCATCAATTGTACAAATATCTGCACCAATTGCAACTTCAACAACATCTTTAAATCCAATTATAAGCATTGCTCTTTTAAAATCATTAAATCCAACATTTTTACCAAACTGCCCCACATATGATGGAGCTACAATTGCAATTACTTCTTTCTTTTGATTTATTGCCTGAATTAGTTGAAATATTTGGCTTTTATCAGATATTGCTCCAAAAGGACAATTTACCATACACATTCCACAGCTAACACATTTATTATAATCTATTGATGCTCTGCCATATTCATCCGTATATATTGCATCCACTCCACATGCCATGGCACATGGCCGTCCATGTTTTATTATTGCTGAATACGGACACACTTTAGCACATAAACCACACTTTATACATTTTTCCTGATCAATAATACTTTTCCCATTAGCTATACTAACTGCGCCTTTAGGACAAACTTCTACACAAGGGTGTGCTAGGCAGCCACGGCACATATTTGTAACTTCGTAGCTATCTGTTGGACAAGAATTACAAGCAAATTTTATAATATTTACAAGTGGCGGTTCATAATATTTTGAAGGTTTTGTTGCCCCCTCTAACCCCTCCGTAATTGCTCTTGATTTATCACTTGGTCTTACATTTAGTCCCATTGCCAAACGGATTCGCTCACTAACTATTGCTCTTTCAAGAAATGTACTTTCTCTATACTTACCCACATCTCCAGGAATGATCTCATATGGGATATTCTCTATCTCTTTTAAATTGTCTTCAAAAGCCATCTTACTTACGGCCGTAAAAACTTTGTGTCTAATATCAGCAAGTGTTCTATATTCGTATTTCATTATAACTCCTTTTATGCTTTGATATTTATAAAAACTACATATATATATTCTTCGTTAGAATATCATATATTAACAATTTAGTCAATTTTGTTTATGTATTTATTATTTCTAATACTGCCCCCTCTATATGTTTAAGTTATCTTCTAAAGCTTGGGATTTTAATATCGCTAAACTGTATAGGACTTCTGCTAAAAGGTGCACACCCCCTTTAAACGTACATTGGATAACTAAACGTCAGAATAAACTCCTGCCACAGAAATACCTACTGAATGCATCATTCCCTTAAAAACATCTAAAAGTGTACTATATTGTTTAAATATACCTCCTCAACTTCTATAGCGCCGCCAACATGAAAAATTGATTAATACATAAAACCTTTATTTAATTTTAAAAAAATACTATAATTAATAATGATAATATATTAATTATAGCTACAAATAAAAAATATTAAAGACAAACCACCTCAACTATATGTTTACGCAAGGTTTGTCTATAATTTGAGGAGTTTATATATGAGAAAAAAAGATATACTTGAACTAAAAAGACGTCTAAAGAAAGAAGAATGCACCTTCACTAAAATTTGTGGTTGTTATGTTAATGGAGAAAAACATACTATTTTAAAATTTAGAGAAAGCTTTCTAAATTTAGATGAGGACGAATATTTTAAATACTTAGAAATTGCTAAAAAAGTACTATCTGGAACTATCGGAAATAATATTTTAGAACTTAACTTTCCAGTTAATGAAGATTTTATAAATGAAAGGCAAATTTCCCTTATGCAGCTTAAAAACAGTCAATTAAAAGATGATGCTCTTCTTGATAATCTTTATGATTTGATTATAGATAATTATGATTACACTGGTAATTTTTTAATACTCCTTTTTCATGATGCTTATGATGTTATTAGCAAAACCAAAGATAATGTAAAGATAGATGAATCTGAAGAAGTATATGAATATGTGTTATGTGCAATATGTCCTGTTTCACTTTCAGAGCCTGGTCTTAGATACTTTGAGACGCAAAATGAAATAAAAGCACGTATTAGAGATTGGGTAGTTGAGGCCCCTACTAATGGCTTTGTGTTTCCTGCTTTTATTGATCGTAGTGCAGATGTTAACTCTATTATGTATTACACAAAAAATGCAAAGGATACACATACTGAATTAATGGAAAATGCCTTAGGGTGCCTCTCAAAACAAACTGCTACGGCTCAAAAGGAAACCTTCCAATCAATTATTAAAGATTCTTTTAGTTCTGATGAAAAGAAAGCTGATAAGATTTTTAATGACATACAAGAAAACCTAAACAATATGATAGAAGAATATAATACTCTATATGAAGATACAGATTGTGAACCTATAAGCTTAACAAAGAAGGATATACAAAACCTTTTAATAGAAAGCGAAGTTCCGGTCGAAGTTACTGCTAAGATTGAAAAATGCTATATAGAAAGCTTTGGTGATGATATTCCCTTAGCAAAAAATTTAATTGACCCAAAGACTCTTAAAGAAAATGCGCAAAGAAAAAAGGAAGAACGCCTTCACAAGCAAGTAGAAATACTTCAAGCTAGACTTGATGAAATTAAACAAGAGAATGCTATAGATAATGAAACTCACCGCTCTACAGAAGTTAATGATGATAATGTGATTTTAGAAGAAGCTTCAACAACTGATTTAGAAGAAACATTAGAAACTAATCTAGAAGAAATTTTAGAAACTAATCTAGAGAAAGTTCCAGATGCATTTTCAGAAGATAGTATGGCTACTCCTCATTATGATGTTATACTTCAAGTAAAACCCGAAAAAATATCTCAAATAAAATCTCAAATAATTGATGGCCAAAAATGCATAGTTATTCCTATTAATGACAATGAACAAACTATGGTTAATGGCTTAGATAATTTGATTTAATTGAAAACACTACTGCACTGGGTTCCCCCCAAGTGTAGTAGTATTTTTTTTATTATTAATCTAAAATCTAAATTCGCTGGGGGGGTATTCCAGAAAACGGATGAAACAACGCGGAAGCCTTGTCTTGGTTGCTACTCTACTTGTAAAGGGTCAGGCACCTTACAAAAACTGGAACGATTTTTGTTGCTAATCCCTACTTTCTAATCTACAAAAACTCTCATAGTGAATACGCACCATTCCATACTATATCCCTATAATTTACTGGATCAGTGTCGCCTTCTGTGCTGAACATTAATACAACGGAATCACTGTCCAACCCAAGCTTTTCCTTTACTAAGCTATACTCAGGGTTAGTCATTAGCAATGAAAGTACTCCAGCACCTATTGCTGCTGACTCTCCAGAAATTATTCGCACGTCCTCTCCAATAGGATTACCGAGAATTCTCATTCCTGTAGCAGTTACACTATCAGCACATTTACAGAAACCAGTTGCGAAATTTCTTATTATTTCCCATCCAGCTGGAACAGGTTCTCCACATGCAAGTCCTGCCATGATACTATCTAATGATCCACCCACTGTATAAGCTGTACCATCATTCATTTCTCCAGACTTAAAGTAACATGCTGCATTTTTAGGCTCCATTATAAGTGTAGTAGGCATATCTCCATTATAATAATTTGATATAGCTCCTGTTACACCGGACGCCATTGCACCAACACCTGCTTGTACAAATAAGTGAGTTGGCTTTTTATAACCTGCAGCTTCTAGTTGTTCTATTGCTTCCATTCCCATAGTTGAATATCCTTGAAGAATAGTCTTAGGCACTTCCTCGTAACCTTCCCATGAAGTATCTTGTACAATATACCAATTGTTCTTTGTTGCCATTTCATTTGCATATCTTACAGTATCATCATAGTTAAATTCAGTGACTGTAACAGTTGCCCCTAATGCTTCTATGTTTTTTACCCTGCTCTCTACTGTTCCCTTAGGCATGTAGATTATTGCTTTTAAACCTAGTTCCTTAGCTGTCCAAGCTACACCTCTACCATGATTTCCATCAGAACAAGTAGCCAAAGTCATATCCTTAATTTTTGATTGGACGCTCTCAGATTTTAAGTAATCAAAAGTAACATTTCCAACATCAAGTCCTAGCTTGTCACAAACTAATTTAGCAATAGCATAAGAAGCTCCTAATATTTTAAATGAGTTTATATCGCCTCTTTGTGATTCATTTTTAATAAATATTGCCTTTACTCCTAGGTACTCAGATAAACTTTTCAATTGTACTAAAGGAGTAGCCGTGCAGTCAGGAATACTATCATGAATATGTCTAACTTTTTTTAATTGTTCTACAGATAGAAATTCTGCACATCTTTCTTTTTTAGCATCATATTTCCCATTAACTATAAATTCAATATTATTTGTTGTTTTTGACATTTGCTCATCCCCACCTTAATGTAATCGTTTAATATTATTTTTAGTTTAATACAATTTATTATATTCCAAATTATTCATATAGTAAATGCTTAAAGGACTTAAAAGTGTCAAACGTTATTATTGTTGGGGGGAATGGGGTAGTGGATAGGACCATGTTTCAATTCCATTTTCACTTGGATCACTAAAACTATTACAATGTATAGATGTAAATGTTTTGCAACCACCTTTATTAGCTATATCACCCCTCTGCGCTAGGGTTAAATACTTATCTATTGTTCTAGTATAGATGACCCTTTGACCTTGCTCTAGCATTATTCTTCCACATATTTTACTTATATTTAGAGCTATATTAGCCTCATGCGTTCCTCGTTTACCTATTGCACCAGGATCACTTCCACCATGTTCTGCGTCAAAACAATGAGTATATAACTTATTCATCTTTTTCACTCTCCTTAATTCCTTTTTTATTACCCGATTGCAACTGGATCAATGCCTCTCTTAATTTATCCGGTATAGGTAGTCCAAGCTGAGCACAATTTTCTAATAAGCTTATAAGTATTAAGCTCTTTCTTGCTATACCCTTAAGTCCCACATCAGAAGAGATCTCTTTATTTACATATGCTTTTATTAACCCTGTTGCGTAATCCAAAACCATGAAAGCTAATAATACTATTATTGCAGTGTCCCACACACCAAACAGCCACGTTAAACAAGTTCCATTACTGCTATTACTATTTTAATTGAAGTGCCTTTTCCCATCTTTATTCCTTCTTTCTCTTTATATTTTTGCATGAAAAAGACACCCTATCGAGTGCCTTAGTTTTATTATTATATTTTGTTATATTTTTTGTAAAGCACCAACATTGCTTCATTTACAAGTATACAGTCTTCTGTCCCTACAGGAAAAGAAGGACTTCTTCTGCCTGAAATTTTACCGTCATAAACCATTTGAACTTTGTAGACTTTGATAAAAATACCGTTCCAATCTTCATCTCCATATGCTACTTTATACTCTGTATTTGGTGGATGACCATTTGGTATTGGGCTACACGTTGCTGGAACCATTATACAATCTCTGGGATAAAAAACTTTTGCCATTTTCTCACGCCTTATAGTTAACCATAGTTTATTATAGGTTACCATGGTTAACTATAATTGCAAAGGCTTTGTTTTTATTCAATTATGTGTCGTCATGTTATCCTAAGTCGTCACAACTAAAAACGCCACAAACTTTTATTGTTTGTGACGCCTAATAAGAAGCTGATTAATGGCTTGTCTAACTAAATAAACCTACAACATCTGCAACATCTACAACATCTGCAACGTCTATTAGACATTTCCTCTACTAATATTTCCTCTAGTAATCGTACTCTTTCCTCTAATAATCGTACTCTTTCCTCTAGTAACCTATCATCACACCTATTACTCCTATTATTAAACGCTTCTTCAAATCCTTCCAATTCTTCCACTCTTCTACCTTTAGACATATTATTAAACCCCCTATATTGTATTTCAAAATATATTATGAAGGCTTGTCTAAATATGTGCAGAATGGAGTACATTTTAAATATAAATTTAATATACACATTGCTTCGCAGTTATTTCCTAAGTCGTCACAAGTAAAAACGCCACAAACTTTTATTGTTTGTGACGTCTAATTAGAAAAAGACGTAGTAACTATTCTGAAAATTATCTTAATATGCACCTTACTGATTTGAACATTTACAACTACTTGGGTAATCTTGTGATGATAAATCACTTAAAAACTCTTACCTACATCCTTATATAGGCAAGAGTCTTCTAAATTATCTTTAAATGCAACTACTCTTAATTCATATTTTTGAATACTTTAAAATTGTAATGCCACAATCTACGACATACTCTTTTAGATGTAGTTTTATTGTTGGATTATTTCCTAAAAATAAAGGTCTTCCTTTTCCTAATATTGTAGGAATTATTCCTATTATATATTCATCAACAATATCAGCCTTAATGAAGTTATCTACAAGCCTACCACCACCAAATAGAAATATATCCTTACCGTCCTTCTCTTTTTCTTCCTGGATTACCTTACATACATCTCCACTAATAAAGTGGAGATTGTCTTGATTTTGAATTTTTTGTGATGTTGCTACGTATACCTTTTTATTTTTAAAATCATTATGCATATTTTGGTCATAACAATTTTTACCCATAACTACTACATCTATCCCTTCTAAAAATTTACCAAAATCAAATCTATTTTTAGTATTTAATGTGTCATCTCCATCTCCCACTATCCAATCAAATCCACCTTCTTCTGATGCTATATATCCATCAAGACTTATTGCCAAATTTAAAATTATTTTTCTTTTCATATTAAATTCCTCCTAAAATTATTCAAAAATATTATTATTGTTTGATATATAATTAATTATACGCTATAATACTTGACATCCTATGTCATATAACAGGAGGAGAATTATGAGAGCAGACAGATTAATTTCTATACTAATGTTATTACAAATACATAAAAAATTAACTGCTTCTGAATTATCAAAAAAACTTGAGGTTTCTGTAAGAACTATTTACAGAGATATTGATATCCTTAGCGGTATTGGAGTACCTATAGTTACGGATAAAGGTATAAATGGTGGGGTAAGGCTTCTGGGAGACTATAAAACTTCCCTTACAGGAATAAATAAAAATGAACTCTTCTCTTTGTTCATTCCAACTGGTGATAAAATTTTAGAGGATTTAGGAGTTGAAAATCTTAAGGATTCTACAATACTTAAAATTTTAGGAAACTCTTCACCTAATCAAGTAAAAGAAGTTGAAAATATTCAAAATTATATTTATATAGATATGTATACTTGGAATCAATCTAACACTAGTGTAAATACAGACATCCTTTTTGTATTACAAAATGCTATATGGAACTCAAAATCATTAAAAATACTATATAGAAAAATAAATGAAACAAAAGAAGTAGTGTTAAATCCACTTGGTTTAGTTTGCAAGCGTGGGGTTTGGTATTTAGTTGCAGTAAATAATGAAATTATTAAAACATATAAAGTAGCCTCTGTTGAGTCTGCTTTATTAATGGATGATACGTTTATTAGACCAAATGATTTTAACTTAAAAAGTCATTGGAGAAATTCTACTAGCAATTTTTTAAGTTTAATTCCTAAACATACTTTTATCTTTAAAGTTAGTCCCTATATTTTAAATCATATAAAAGAAAGACAATTTATAACTATAAGTGAATCTATGGTTAATGAAAATGAAATTTATCTTAATATAAAATTCGATGCTTTATGGCAAGGTATAGAATTTGCTTTTGGATATGGAAAGGATATCGAAATTATTGAACCTATTGAAGCTATCTCTGAAATGAAGAAAAAAGCATTGGAAGTGATTGATTTATATTAAAAACAACTTATAAATAAGCCATTATAAAAATATATATCGGCTTGGTATAGATTTCCTATAACGGCTTACTATATACCTAAAATTTTGAACACAATCCGTAATAAGGCATAGAATTCCATTCAAATTTAGTAAAAGTCTTACTTGAGACCCCTTAGTAGCCACATTGCCTACTAAACTTATAGCTACTAGGACACTACAACTCTAGTTGTGTCTAGCACATCTGTATGGAAATATGCTGGAACAGCGTTGCTCCTTTTGTAACATCTTGTAGTAAACCACCTGATACATCATCGGTAATATGAGAGCCTGCTTTGTAACCAAACTCTTGTGTATACCACATAAATGACATACGGATGATATTCCAAGCGAAGAAAAAGATAATTGGTCCAAGTATGTTACCACTCATAGCAAGAGAAGCAGCTAATGCCCCTAAAATTGGCCTAACAGTAAACCAGAAAACTGGATCTCCGATACCTGCTAAAGGTCCCATCATACCAACTTTAACACCTTGAATAGTTATGTCATCGATTGGTAAACCATTTGCACGATCTTCTTTAGTCTTATATAATTTTTTGATTGCGGGTATCAATGCGTAAAGCTCTGTTGCAACAAACAGGCGGTTTGTCATTAGCTGATACTAATGTTACAACATTGCAAAATAACTTGGATTCATTGATTCCTGGACTTGCAGGATTAATATTGACATTACTTTGTATGTGGTTGCTTAAGAAGAAATTCAATCACTCAACACAAAGGTGGATCTAGTAATTGATGCAACATCCTTAACAGGTTTTACAGAATACGGTAAAATCATGATCGGTTACAAATGTTTTGAGTTTTATAATTCTCGTGATTCTCGCAAATATATTCAAATTCCTTGGGAAGAGGTTGACAATGTCATTGCGTCCGTATTGCTAAAAGGAAAGTGGATTCCACGATATGCGATCCAAACGAAGAAAAATGCTACCTATATTTTTTCTTCTAAAGAACCAAAAAAAGTACTTCGTGCTGTTCGAAAATATGTTGAGCCAAATCATATGGTTAATTCGTTAGTTTTTTTGATGTGGTCAAACGAGCGGTGCAATCGAAATTTAAAAAGAGTTGATCAACTAAAGAACTATTATCCTAAATCCCCACTAGCCTAAACTTTTAAAATACAAAAGCAACTAACCAACGAAACTATTCTCTGGTAAGCTGCTTTTTGTATTTATCTATTCATTTTAATGTCTCAACTACTCATTCCTATAGCAATCTTTATTATCTACTCAAGGATTTCAGTATATCCACCCAAGCATCAATGTAGCACTCATAATTGACAAGGCTCTCTAAAAAATCAACTCTCCTGCTTTATAGCCGTGTGGCAATTCTTCTTCACTTAAAAATTTGAAATTGTCATCACGCAGTATTGGTAAAAATGCTTCGTATGGTATCCTGGAAAACTCACAGGCATAATTACTGGATCCGAACCACTTACCCTCTTTGCTACTCAAATTCAAATCTCTGGCAAATTTTGTATAGTTTGAGCAATCATGCACTGCTAAATCCCAGTTTTCTTCATCGGCTATTTTCATGAATTTCAGGGTTAATTCACTGCTCCAAATTGGAGAAATATAGCCCTGTCTGGTAATATACATATTTTCCCCATTATAATTGTATATGTTATTATCATTTAAATGTAATTCTGCACAATTTATAAAATCGAGTTTTGTATCTAAGATTGCTTGCTTTTTCTTGAAAAATGCTTCAAAAAGCTCAGGTGTCATTGGAGTTTCAATACCTACATTTTTAATATATTTTTTCGCTATTCCAATATTTTCAATAACTTTGTCTGAACAATTAGAGGCACCCAGGTTGAAACGTATCTCGTCAAGACCGGCTTCACCTAATGCTTTCAGTGTCTCTTCCGTAGCTAAAGTACCATTTGTGTATAAATGTTGATAAATTTTAGCACCCTTAAATTTCTTTATAATCGAATAGTATTTTTCAATTTCCATGAATGGCTCTAAATAAACGTAGGAAATGCCAGTGGGTTTCTTTTGGATTGAAAGAAGTAAGTCAATATCCTTCTCATAAAATTTTGTGCCTCCGATTTCCCACATACCTTCGCCAACGGGCGGAATATTATCTAGTTCTCCATAATTATAACAAAACTTACACTCTAAATTACATTTGTTGGTTTTCCTAATTGCACTCAAACCGCTTCCCAACAGACAAGAACGACATCCTTTTGGGAATTTGCTTTCATTTCCCACAAAAAAAGTTCTATTCTCCAAAGTTTTCAAACTTTTAATTTCCGACATTAATGTATCATTTCTATGATCTATAGCTGCCTCAATTTGTGCAAAGGTAGAGTAAATGATTTCTTGTTGTTTTACCATAACTTCCTCATCCTCTGGTAATATTGCAAAAAATTCAAACCATTGCAACGCATCTTTCTTTGAAATTTTCATAACTTGGCCTCCTCTAATTAATCCGTTAATGTAAAAATTTTTACACTATTTTTCAGATTTCCTCTTTATATATCAATGGTTGCAGAGTTTTTTATACAAAAAAAACACTGAACCCATTTTTGGGTATAATTAAGCTCACTTACAACACAAAACTCTCCAAAAGGAGAGTTTCATTGCTGACCCCAATTATATCATTTTTATTCCTATATGACCATCCTTCTACATGCTATTTACTTATAGTCAGTGTCTCATCATCACCAGCTATGCATTCCCCTTTTCTATGTGACTATAACACCCCATTACATAATTGTTGCCTCAAAACCTGCCCCACCTAACTTCCTAACTTGATTTTCATCATCTTTAGTAATTTTAAATCTCACAGGATTTATATTCCCCAATGCATCGGTCCAAGAAACCATTTCAATGGGCTTTGTTATAATTTTCATATTACCCCTCCAAACATGGTATTGCTATATATAGTTAACAGTAATGGATAGATTTTGTTGAAAAATAGGGTAATTTGATGTATTATAATAGAACAATTGAATGGTGAAACTACATAGTATAATAGTTCAATTGCAAAAAAACATATTATAATACTAAGATTAAATAGGAGTACATATATGAAAAAAATATTAAACATAATTGCACAAAAACCTGATAAAACAGGAAGCGGAATATACTTACAAGCACTTGTGAAGGAAGCGGATAGAAAGGGCTATGAGCAGGCTGTAGTTGCAGGGATATCTGCAAAAGATGAAGATGTCTATTTTGATGTAAAAAAAGATATTACATTCTATCCTGTTATGTTTGAAACAAAGGAGTTACCTTTTCCTGTTGTAGGAATGAGTGATATAATGCCTTATGAAAGCACTAGGTATAGGGATTTATCTGAAGATATATTAAAAAAGTGGAAAAGTGAATTTTCTTTAATTATAGATAAAGCTGTTAAAGAGTTTAAACCTGATATAATTATATGCCATCATATATGGATAATAACCGCTATGGTAAGGGAAATATATCCAAATAGAAAAACAATAGCCTTTTGCCATGGAACTGATTTAAGGCAATTAGAGACTTTTAAAAAAATGGATAGCCAGTTTTCAGAAAATGTAGTCAAATATGTAATATATAATTGTAAAAACCTAGATGTAGTAGTCGCTTCTCAAAGCCATGAAAAAAATTTGGTAATTAACCAATATGGGATAAATGAAAAGAAAGTGAGAGTCGATGGATCTGGCTTTAATCCTGATATATTCTACATGGAGAAAAATAAGGATATAAATACTAATATAAAAATAGTTTATGCAGGGAAGTTAAGCTATTCTAAAGGGGTTCCTAATTTAATTAATGCCATAAAGTTATTAGAGACTCACCATAAGGATATTGAACTTTATCTAGTAGGCTCAGGAGTGGGAGAGGAAGCAAAAGATATACTGAAAATTTGTAGGGATAACACCTATGGTTTTAATATTCATGTTTTGGGGGCAATTCACCAAAAGGAATTAGGACATCTTTTTAGAAGTTGTGACATATTAGTACTGCCGTCTTTTTATGAAGGGCTGTCACTAGTATTAATAGAGGCCATGGCTTGTGGTTTAAAGGTAGTTGTAACAGACTTACCGGGTGTACGCGAATGGATGGGGAGCAGCATAAATAATAGCGGAATTATAGAATACTCATCTTTGCCAAGGCTGAAAGATATAGATATTCCAGTAGAAGAGGATATACCAAAGTTTGAAAGGAATTTAAGCTCGGCTATCAATAAGCAAATAGAAAATAAGTTAGTGATAAGTGAAGAACTTAAAAGTGCTATCAATAAAAAGTCTTGGAAAAGTGCCTTTGAAGACATAGAAAGGTCATTTTAACCTTTGCTATTACAATATTATTGAAAATTTAAAATGCTTAAGCTAGAGGAGAAAAAAATGATAATTGATACGCATGTTCATGAAAGTAAATATTCTGCAGATAGCAGTATTTCATTAGAAGAAATTATACATCGCGCAAAGGAAATAGGATTAGATGGGGTTTGCATTACAGACCATGATACAAATGAGTTAAGAAAAGAGAGAGGGGGGTCCTTTAAGCAGGATGAAGTTTTGGTCATTGTAGGCGCCGAAATATTAACCTTTCAAGGAGATATTTTAGTATTTGGTCTTGAGAAACTTCCAAAGAAAATGATAAATGCATCAGAACTACTTGAAATGGTAAATGAAGTAAAAGGAGTGGCTATAAGTGCTCATCCTTTTAGAAATAATAATAGAGGATTAGGTCAGCATATAAGAGAATTAAGCCAGCAAAGTATTGGGGTAGAAGTATTAAATGGTAGTACCACATCTTTTGGCAATCTATATGCTTATGCTTTAGCAATGGAACTAAATTTAGGGTGCTTTGGAGCAAGTGATGCTCATGTAATACAGAATTTGGGCAAATTTGCTACTCGTTTTGAAAACACAATCAGAGATGAACAAGATTTTATAGAAGCGGTAAAAGGTAGAAATTTTCGCCCTGTTGTACATAAATTTAATGCCTTTGAAGACATTAATATATAGTAGATATTGCAATTTATAATTTCAAATTTTACACACCCAACTAGGTGATAGTGTAAACACTATCTTTATTTTATTTATATAAATCCTTTCTTTAGCAAGCATCTCTATTTTGAAGGATAATCACTTTATAAAATAAATTCAGTATCAATTTCGTCTTGATTTAATATATATCAATATCTTCCACAATATAGTCCTGCCCTGTGGATTTTAAATTCACAGCTCTTATTATTAAAGTAAAGGGGGTTTCGCTTTAATCTTTATTCTATAATTAAATTATAATATAAGATTGTGAACATAAGATGAAGAGAATGTCTAGTTTGTGTTAAGTATTTATCCCATAATAACACAATTTCTTCCACTGTTTTTCCCCTCATACAGTGCTCTATCTGCTTTTTTTATCATATCATTAATGGTTTCATGACTTTCACTAACCGTTACCCCAAAGGTCATGGTAATTGATACTTTAGTTCCATCATACTCCATAGGTTGGCTTCCTATAATTTTCCTAATTCGATCTGCAAGCATATGAGCACCCTCAATTTTAGTTTCGGGAAGTAAGATAAGAAACTCCTCACCACCCCACCTGCATACAAAGTCATGTTCTCTAACTATATTATGAAGGCTTTGAGATATCATTCTTAGTACACAATCACCACAGTCATGTCCGCGATCATCATTTATTTTTTTAAAAAAGTCGATGTCTGCAATAATGAGTGAAAAATTCTTTTTAGTTTTTTTATATTTTATAAATTCATGTTCAAGCTTTTCCATAATATATCTTCGGTTATATAGACCAGTTAAGGAATCTGTCTTTGAATCCCACTCCAGCTTCTGTAGGTTATTTTTCAGAGTTAATATTTGAGAGGCTGATGAAATTCCTGCAAATACCAGTACATATCCCAAAATTATAAATGCTAAAAATAATAACATATTATAAATGGAATTGAAATTTGTTAAACGTCCGGGGAATGTAATAAAGTTAGTAATTAACAATAAAAATGCAATAATTGGGTATAAGGCCATATACCTTATGGTTTTGTCAGATACTAAGTTAAGAATCGTTTTGTAAGGTTTACTTATCCAAAAATAAGCTGCTAATAATATTAATATTTGCAGGCAATTTCTAAATACAATAGTAAGGTTTTGAAAATAGATAATATTAGCAGTACCTGAAATTAATTCTGCAAATTGGATGGCAATAACAAGCACGATTGTAGAAGATAGCCAAACACTAAACATAGTAAATACTTTCTTTGATATTGATTCTTCAAATACTAAACAAAAATATACTACGTACAAAAATGTAATACAATAATATATATATGTTGCAATTGATGAATTAAGCATATGTCTTGCTACATAAGAGCCAGTTGAAAAAATAAATAAGGTATTTAATATAAAGGTAGCAATGCAGAATTTTATTGATTTAGCTCTTGTAAGTAGGGTATGTCCGGTTAAAATGCAAAATAGGCTAATAAAAAACGAGGATATCATAGTTGGTGAGATCATACATACCTCTCCTTATATAAATTATTTTAATCCACATTAATCTATATTTCGTCACGAAATACATATTTGTTTAATTATACTATTATTATAGTAAGTTGGATATAAAAAAATAAATTTTAGTTATTTTTATTGAAGTAGATATAATTAAAAATAACAACTTGCCACTTGCCACGTGGGTGGCACTAATAAACACTGTGCAAAATTAAAATCTCCAATTGCGTAAGTAGTCCATAATCAAAACATAATCTAACCATTCTTCTCCTCCTCCTCCTTATTTAAATGTTTAAGCAGAAAAATAGTGCCCTTGCAGGCACTATTTCCCTAAGCTACTTCAACTGTACTAGTATCAGTAGTAACTATCTTAGCATCTTTCTTGCCAACTAAGTTACCACTGGCTGATTCAAAAATATTCTTTGCAATGACTAAATCCATAAGAGAATTTACCTCAGCCTCTGTAACAGATGGAACTCCATTTTCATCAGCTTTAATGTCATCTACAGTCAAAGTAAAATACTTACCCTCTGTAGATGTTAAAAATCTCATAGTTAATTTATGCATATCACATTACCTCCTTTTATTTATTTGACTAAAGGGTTTGGGATTCTCGGTTTTCATTTTTAGCTTTCAATTTTTAGCTAACAACTAAACATTAACTAAACTGAACTGATCTTCTCTGTCTAGTCCTACTAATGGATAAGCCTTAATATTAGAGATAGCTTGCCCTACTGCAAATATGTCGGCGTCCAATGCAGCAACTTTTAAATTGCTTAGCCTTTTTGTTGCATGTTTGTCTTTACCTTTGAGGTCAACCCCAACTACCATAGTAAGCTTTAATGTACTGGCTACCTTTGTTGATTTAACTGCCATGTTAATTCCCCCTTTCATTTTGTTTTCATTGAATATATATGCCCATTGAAAGTTTTGTGCGGAGTTTTTTAAAGTATATAAATCTACATAAGTTTTCTCAATTTCTCTAGCGCTTTTCTCTTCATTCGTGCAAATTGATGGTAGTTTTTATCACTATCACAGGCTATTTCTCCTAGTGACTGGTCCAAAACATAATATCTCTCTAAAATATCACGCTCAGAGGGATTAAGTTTATCAAGAGCTACATATAGTTTTTTAACTTCATCATAGGCGATCACTTCATCTTCTAATGTGAATTCATAATCTCCTATAGTGTCTATTTCTAATAGATCACTGTTTGGCGTCTCTCTAAAATGCTTTATTTTCCCTTTTAAAAGGGCTCTAAAATTCATCTTTATGGAATTTATGCAGTAAGCGTTAAAGCTATTGCTACCTAGCTTGTACATGGCTATTGCTTTTAAAACTGAAAGATACCCATGTTGCACCAGATCTTCATAATTATAACTTGGAATGTGATATTTTGAAGCCTCCTTGAATATTAGATACTTGAATTTTTCTATTATTTCTTCTGTAGCGCTTTCTTCTTTAGTTTTTGCCTTTTCAACTAATTTTTCCATGATATACACCGCCTTGTATAATATTTTATAAAAGCTATATGCATCCCTCGCATTTATCCATGGTTAATCAAGCATCAAAAGGCCCTAAGTTAAGTAAAATTAACTTCTCTTGTTCCCATAAAATCCTCCCCCTACTCAGTGATTTTTAATCCTTATCTTCACTACATTTAACTGGGCTACATGATCAATACTTTTATTTTGTCTCTTGTCCCCTTGTCCCAGGTACAAATGGCTTATTTACTAGGTCTTAATAACTCTTTGGGACAATGAGGACAAGATTCTCTTACGCGGGTATGCGTATTAGGCATACCTGTCCTTACTATTCTCTCTAATTTATATACCTCTATATACAATTCTTGTCCTAACTGTCCCAAAGCATCTCCAAACCTTGATTCCATAACGGCTTGAGTGATAGGACAAGGTTATGGGACAACCTATAATCTACTGTCCACACTGCCGAGCAGATTTTCTCATTAAAACTCTTTGTCTTCCATAAATAGGCAAGTAAACTCTATCATTAATATTCTCCCACCCCTCAATCTTCCTCATTATCCCACCTATCTCATAAGAATCTATCTTTCTTAGCATACTTGCATCTTTCCCAAAGAGTTCACACCAAACCTCCATTATACAAACCTGGTCACGAATTACTGTTCCTAAAGTTTTTACTGCCAGTTCTCCCTCGCCTCTTAAAAAACCTCTCCGCTCATATAAGTTCATCTCCTCCCAATTGCTTGGAAGAAGTTTATCTAAATACTCTCTAACTATGCCTTCCCTTTCATCACTTTCAAAAGCTTCAATTTGTGCCGTTTCTGCGGCTTCAGTAAGTGAGCTATCTAATATTAAAGATTCCCCATTGTGGTGCATCATTAAGACTTCTGCCCATATTTGATCTATGTCTTTTATATCCCAAGGTTTAAATTCGGACTTGCCCTTAACCTTTACAGGCCAAAATCTTCTTCCCCCTGTGGTGTCTCTTAGAAAACCGGCTTCTTGATTAGTAGTACCTACAATAATGCACTGCCTTGGATGTTCCTCAACTACTCGTCCATAACTTGCTCTAAATTTATCATCCTGCCTTGTTAAAAAGGATTTTAAGGTATCCTCATCAACCTTTTTAATACCAGCAAGTTCCCCAATTTCTAAAATCCAGCTCCCTTGCAATTTTTCTGCTGCTGTCTTATCATGCATATCCGCTATACTTAGTGCATCACTAAAAAATTTCCCACCAAGCTTTGAAAATATAGTACTTTTACCTATTCCCTGAGGACCATTTAAAATAAGGGTGGTATCAAATTTAATTCCAGGCTTCATAACCCTAGCTATTGCCGCACATAAGGTTTTCCTCGTAACTGCTCTAACATATTCACTATCAGAGGCGCCTAAATATTTAATTAGTAAGGTAGAAGCTCGCGGAACGTTATCCCAGGTCGGTAGTGATTTTAAAAATTCTTTTACTGGGTGAAAGGATCTCTCTATAGCAACCTTTAATAGAGCCTCCTGACATTTACTTGGGGACCAAAGCTTATATTTTTTTTCAAGATAACAAGAGAGACCTGCATCATCTCCTAAGGACCAGCCTGCTTTTAATCTTTTCCAAGGCACCTCACTTAGTGTTTCTATTCTTTCGCTATGCTCATTATAAGCAATTCCCATTAAGGCAGAATCATGTCTGATTATTAATACTAGATTTGTCAAAGTTTCCTTAAATCCACCTTTAGCATTAATCTCTAACTGCTCTGCCCAATTATCCACACTACTAAAATCCTCTGTAGCCTCATTAATATGTTCCCGAGCTATTTGATTTTTCACGCAGCTGTCTTTCATTGCAAGCTCTTGCATAGCTTTAAAGGAAGGCATTTTATTCATTGGTGTCCCTTCCCGCGTTTCATCATCCAGGGCACCAAACTTGTGAACTCTTACTAAATCAAAGGCATTACAAAGTTTACCGGAAGCGGGATCTGTTCCGTGGTGTGAGTATGCAAAGTCACCTTTTTCATAAATAACAAGTCCCCCTGCTGTTGTTCCCTTAGTATAGGTGTATCTATTTTCCATAAGACAGGTCACATATACCTCACTTAAAAACTTTTCTATAACACCCACTATATTATAGGTTCTACAAAAGGCACCTACTACTCCACCCTTTTCACTTGGATTTCCTTGCTTATCTGCTAGCTTTTCTCTCCGTTTTATATTTCTTGAAGACTCCGGCCAAAAACTTGTATCCTGCCAATTTTCGTATCTACTTAAGATTTCATCTGGATTTAACCATGGGGAATCTTGATACTTAAAAACAAACTCTCCATACAGGGACGTTGAGGGCCAATACATAAGTCTAGAAGGTTCATAAGTTGTATCATCAAAATAATCTATTCCTATGTCTGCTGCAATTTTTCTAGATACCGCTCCATATTCTTCTGGACTTACTGCCCTACTTAAGGGAATAACAAGCCTTAGCCTTGGAAAATCCGGATTATGCTTATGGGTGGTATACATTGCGCAGCCAAAATCAAATAACATTTCTATAGTATCCCATAGGCCCTTCTGTCCATAGTCAGCATCTAAAGTTATGAGACATCTATTGAGTACCACATCACTTTTTCTTTTTCCTTCTCTTAAAGCTCCACCAACAAAGCCACCCACATCCTTAAGGTTATCTTGCTCAAGCTTTGATAATTTTTTATATTCCTGGCAGCTCTCAGGTGTTCTTGTAGTTTTGCACACTCTATTTAAAAACTCAGACCACTTCATGATTTGATTTTTCCACTTTAATTCTTTACGGTTTCTTCCTATAGCAATAGTAATAAGGCCATCGTTTTTCAAAGCTATTCCCCTCCGACATTCACACATAAAATTATTAGGTGCAGTTAATCATCACGTACTGTGAAGCTAATCATCACGTACCGTGATGTTAATCCTTCTTATAATAATCAGTTTCAAAACCAGCCGCTTGTAGTGGTAGGCCAGGAGCCCAATCAATAGCTTGTCCCATGATTTCATTCACATCCTGCAGAGACCCAAACCCCTTTGGTACATCTAAGATAACTTCATCATGAACATGAAATACTATTTTATAGACTGACCTGTCTAGCCTGAGCATTGCCTCTGCTAAGCAGTCTCTCGCAATTGCCTGTACTATGTTTTCAGTAAGTTTCCCACCAAAGGTACTAATCCTTCCCCATTGTTTTGTTGCTTGCTCTATTCCCTCATAAGTAAGCTTTGGTTTGTTAAACCTAACATCTGTTTCAATTCTAGGTCTAACATAAGCAAGACTTCTTCCTGAGGGAAGTTTAATAAATAGCACCCGTTTTGAGCACGAAAACTCAAGTCCACACTGCATTTTAACTATCTTATTTTCAGACACTGCCACTATTGCTGCATTTTCAATTTCTCTCCAAAGCACAACAATGTTTGGATTAGTTTTTCTCCAGGCTGTAACAATACCTCTAAGTTCTTCTTCCTTAATTCCCATCTTTATTGCTCCCATATTAGTTAAGGCACCAACACTTCCCCCGAAACCACAAGCTAGGGTTGCTATTTTCCCTTTCTCCCTTAATTCATACTGTGGACTTCCTTTTACTATATTTTGAATTGGCACCCCAAACATCTTGCTTGCAGTCATTTCATATATCTTCCCATGGCTTTTAAAGGTATCAATAACCCATTTTTCACCTGCAAGATAAGCTATAACTCGAGCTTCAATTGCACTAAAGTCTGATACAATAAATCTAGAATTCTCTGAGGGAATAAATGCTGTTCTTATAAGCTGTGATAACACCGCTGGTACGCTATCAAAAAGCATTTCTAGCATTTCATAATCTCCCGCTTTTATAAGTTCCCGGGCAAAGCTTAAGTTATCCATACTATTTCTAGGAAGATTATGAATTTGAACTAGTCTTCCTGCCCAACGACCTGTTCTGTTTGCACCGTAAAACTGCATAAGTCCTCGCACCCGCCCGTCCGCGCATATTGCTCTTTCCATAGCTTCATATTTTTTAACTGAGGTTTTAGATAATTCTTGCCTAAGCTCAAGTACTCTTTTAACAGCAGCATCTTCTACTCCTTCTAATAATTCCTTCACCTTTTCTTTAGATAAACTTTCAACCTTTAGTCCACTACCTTCTAGCCAAGTTTTTAATTGAGCTGGGCTATTTGGATTTTGAAGCTTCGTTAAAGCTATAGCCTCCACTGTGATCTTCTTTTCATAAGCCTCATCACAATTTATAGCATTACGGACTAATACACTATCCACTCGGACTCCACCATCATTTATTTTTTGGTCTAGTTCCCAAAGCTCCCACTCTTTATCTGTCAATGGAAACTGTTCAAGTCGACCCCTTATAGCTCTCTCAACTTCTACATCTTGCTTGCAATATGTTTTAAATGTCTCCCATTTCGCTACATCTGCCTCTGTTAAATTATAAGTTCTTCGCCCATTATCAATACTATCTTTGCAAGGCATAGAAAAATATCTAATAAGAGCCTTTCCCTCTCTCATTTTCTGCTGTTGCAGATTTAAACACTTTGAAACTCCCTCAAGAGTTGAAGGAAGACCTAAACTTAAGGAATAAGCAGCACTACATCTCCACTGGTTAGGAATCATAGGTTTATTTAAGTATTTAGCAAGACAGGTTCTCTCAAAGGAGGCATTAAAAGCAGTTTTTATAACTCGGGGGCTTGTTAAATCCTCTATTATATTTTGTGGTAATTTTTCTCCAGAAGCTAGGTCTATAAGCTTTACTTGTTCCTCATCATAAGCATAGGCAAATAATAATATTTCAAAATCCTCTGATTCTGTATATGCATAAACTCCACATTTTGTAATATCAATACTGGAATAGGTCTCTATATCAATAGCAAGCAAATAATCAGCTCCTCTAGGATAGTAGAAAATTTTCTTTAAAATTAAGGCATTTATCCCCTTTGAATTTTGAAAACTTTTTTCTCCTTAAATTAATTTAAAAAGTCCTCGTCCTGCGCAGCAAAATCTTCTTCTGCGCTACTATGATTACCGAGCATTTCTCCTTCTTCTAGCTTTTGAAGGTTTTGTAGTCCACAGGCTATGCCGTTATTTTCCTCTGCACTGTAAGCATAAAACACAAGACTGGCTCTTCCATAACAACCACTATAAAATTCACTTTGATCTACTATAGCTTGTACACTTTTGTTAACTATTCCAGGCTTTATATTGCTATTTGCGTTAATAAAATAGCTTCCTGCATACACATCATCATCTGGTCTATCAACATCCCCATCATGAAGAGGAGTTTTAAAGTTATAAGGTATGCCTGCCCCAAGTTTTGATGTGGCCTCCTTCTTGGCATCAACAATTGCTGCATTTATTTTTCTTAGAGTCTCCACGTCTGTTTTGGGAATTATAATACTAACGGAATATTTAGGTTCACTACCATTAATACTCTTTGGTTCCCACACATTTGCATAACTAAATCTCACCTTTCCAGTAATTACTTTCATGAATACAGCCTCCTCTAAATAATAGAATTTGTTCCCTTCAAAAGTTCACCATACTTTTCTTTTGGAATCTCTGTGAGCTTTGTAGCACCAAAACTTTTTATAAGTGCTTTGACTTCTTCTTGCTTACCATTTTTTGAAAGCCTTGCCAGGGTTCCTCTGACTTCCTGTAGAGTTATTTCTTTAACTTCTGATTTTGATGTTTCTATCTTTTCATTTTGTGCTATTAGTTCTTGATTTTTCATATCAAGTTCTTGATTTTTCATAGATCGCTCATTTTTAAGCTCTATTGCTTTTGGATTTACATTAAAAATAGGAACTGCATTGTGAAGAACTGCAGCAAGAGTTAAGAGAGAGTTTGTTATGTCCTCGGAAGCTTTTATATTAATATCAATGTTAATATTCATGATTTTCCTCCCTTATTGTAAATTTTGTTCACTATTAGAATAAAAAAATAAGTGATCCACTGTAATTCCAAATAAATCTGCAATTCTCTTAGCCAGGCTAAAGCCTGGCATTCTTCTGTTATTTTCAATCATATTCACATAGTCCTTACAAATACCAAGCTGACTTGCAAGCTTTACCTGAGAAATACCTTTAAGTTCTCGCTGCGTAACAAACACCATATTTTTCATAATTCCCCCACTCCCTCTTTTTAGATTTATTGTATATATTTACTATATATGTTAATTATATCGAATGCACTGTTCAATGTAAATCGAACAAAAAGTTTTTTCGAATATTCTTTTCGACACATTGACACAAATGGAACAATTTGGTATGATGAAATTAGAAAATGGAGGCGAATCTTATGTTATTTGGTGATAGAATTAAACAACTTAGAGACAGTGCTGGTTTGACCCAAGCTGAACTTGGTAAGTTAATTGGAGTTTCCGATAGAGTTTTAGGATACTATGAAGCCAATGAAAGATTTCCTAGAAAACAAGAAGTCATTGCAAAATTTGCGGAAGTATTCAACGTTTCAGTTGACTATCTTCTCGGTAGGGAGGGTTCATTTTTGAAAGATTCTGCTGAAGAATATGGTGCTATAGGTCACACACAAGCCCAAGGAGTACTAAAGAGTGTGGAAACGCTGTTCGCTGGCGGGGAACTCATAGAGGATGATAAAGATGAGGTCTTTAGAATAATTTCAGGACTTTATTTTGATGCAAAAAAGAGAAACAAAGAGAAATATGGTAGGAAGAAAAATGCTAAATAGCTTTTTCTACTAAACACCTTTAGGGAGGGTGCGAATGAATTGTTCAAAAATTTCTAAATGTGCCAATAATCTAATAAAAACTTATGAAACCAATGACCCTTTTAAAATTGCCGAATATTTGGGAATTAATTTAAAATATGAAGAGCTTCACCGTTTAAAAGGGTTTTATACTTATATACTAAAGAATAGATATATTGTTATTAATAATAGTATAGATGAGATAAGTGCTAGAATCATTTGTGCTCATGAGATTGGTCATGACCGATTCCATAGAGGCCTGACCATTAATATGTTTCAAGATGAAATGTGTGTACCTTTAAAAACATCCATACCTGAAATACAAGCAAACTACTTTGCTGCAGAGTTACTTATGTCCGATGACAAATTTTTAGAGCTAGTAGCTCAGGACTATACTTATTCTCAAATAGCTTGTACTCTAGGGGTACATACAGAACTTGCAATTATAAAAGCGCAGCTTCTAAATAGCAGAGGTCATGATTTAAATGTGCCTTATGAGCCAGGGGCTAATTTTTTGGGGAAGATATAAAAAATTGTACAATGAAAGATATGAGTTTTACTTAACTTTGTCGGACTTTTTAAACAAGCCTTAAAAATATAAATACCACATTGAATAAAATCTCCAAAATAGTCTATAATTTAAATACCAATCCTTTTAAATGGTGAATAATTGAAAACACTACTGCACTGGGTCCCCCCCAAGTGCAGTAGTGTTTTTTTTATCATTAATTTACTTTAGTCTTAGCTACAATTTTAATATTACCGCCTTTAAAACATATGTATCCTTAATAACTGCTTTAATATTCTCAATGGGCGCAACAGTTCCCCCTTTACCCCTCAACTTCTCAACCCATGCTCCCGCTCCACTTTTATCATCTCTTTTTACTATTTGGTAAAAATTAGCTCTTCCCCTGAGGTCGTTACAAATGTTGGAAACGAAGTGGACAACTTTTGTTTGCTATTTTTGCTTAGTCTTGTAATCTTTCCAAATTAAATAAAGATAATCTCTAGTATTAATACCACTCATTATTCAACCCCCTCTTCTCCATAATATATCTATAATTTTTTTTCTTCTCCGCACTAAAAAAACATATAGTAATTCTTTTATCATGGGATTAATTATTCTATCATAATATCCATCTATAATATCCTTTATTTTACTATTACTTAAGTTATCTCTTATCTTCTCTACTATGGAAATCGTTCCATCATAATAATTATTTTTAATATACTCAACTAACTCAAAATGCCCTATTCTATTAGGCCTTGACCATCTTATCATATAGTGGTGATATTCTTATTTCTCCATTTATTTTATTTCTTACTATACCCCAATTACTGTGATGTCTATCACTATTACCTATACGGGGGGCTTTTTAGTGAATCGGCGAACGTGAACCCCCTTAGGTTCATAATTATACGCATTTTAATTTTATTTAACAAAACGAACCAATCCAAACTCATCCGAAAATTTCATTAGCCTTAAGTTAATCATATTATTCTTTGCAATTTTCAATTATTCTTTTTGTAATTTTAAATATCTTAGATTTATTCCAAACATTATAGTCGCCAATAATATATAATCTATATTTTGCACGTGTCACTGCGACATTGATAATATTTGGCTTAACCCACCTTACTGCACCGTTAGCCTTTTCATCACATCCAAGGAGAAATATTACTTCTTTAGCTTCTTTTCCTTGGAATTTATGTACGGTACCACAATAATTATCAACCCACCTTTCAACATCATCCTTATATTCATTAAGTTCAGCAGATTGATTAACCATATCTTTAATTCCGTTTATAACGGTAGTAAATGGTGAAATTACATATAAATCTGGAAGTCCATTATACTTTCTAAAACCACTAATAATTATTTCAAGTGCCTTTTTACCCTGTTCTTGAATAAAATGATTTTTCTTACCACTTTCTTTGCCGCCCACATTTATCCAACAAGATTTTTCTAATACAAATTTAACCTCATCCTCTTCTTTAGCTTCTATAGTTTGTATTTTCATCGTTTTACCGTACGATAATTCATTAGATATATCAAACATTGGATTAATGCAACGTCTGTGCACAACAAGAGGGCAACCTATCCATGTAAGCGGTGCATCTTCATTAATAGGATCTTTTATATATGATCCAAAACTATTAATTCTATCAGCAAATCCCTGTACTGAAACTGTTTTATTCATATACGGCATAATAATCTTATCTGAAAATGCTCTCTTAATAGCATCTGCATCATCTGTAACAACTGGTTCAACTTGTTTAGGATCTCCAACGATTATTGCCCTTTTGCACCTCCATAATGCACCTAACGCAACTTGTGGCGCAGCCTGCCCAGCTTCATCTATAATTAATAATCCCAAACTTCCTTGTTCTTTTATATTTCCTAAAAAACGGCCTACTGAAGCAAATGTTGTAGATATTACTGGAGTTAGTAAGAACAAGGTATTTATTAAGTGTCTATATGACTTATTTTTATCCTCTTGACTATATACGCATAATTCATTATCGCAATTATTACGAAATTTCCACATCATGGCAAGATTTTTAAAATTATCTCTACAGGCAAATGATGATAATATAAACTCTTTATGTAATTGTAGGGCAAGATAAAATAATTTTTCTCTTTCTCGATTATATTCTTCTGTAATCCATGGATTTAAAATCTGTATACTTGTACTTATATCCTCATTTTCACTTTTAAAATCATTCCAAAATTCATCGTCTATAACTACCCTACACTTACCGTACTTATTTAAAATATCCTGCAATTCTTTTCTATCCTTTACGATAGTATTTTGAATATTTACTATTGTTTTATTTTCTTTATTAATACTGTTCTCCAAGCTACGAATCAATCTTTTTTCTTTTTCTATGTAATCAGTGATTTCGGCAAGCCGTTTTTCGTATTTATCCTTTAATTGTGTTGTTTCAATATATTTATAGCGACTTTTTTCCACTTTATTCATTGATATTTTCACTTCATCATTACTTAAATTAAGTTCTTCTTTTAAAACTATAACTTGCCTGAGCCTTTCAGTCTGCATCCATTTTCCAAATATAATCTCATACCACTTTCTAGCATCCTCTTTGTTAATAATATCCTCTTGAATACTCTCAACCTTTTTCTTTATTTTTTGAAAATCATTCTCCTCAATTTTAAATTCTTCTAAAAATTTCAATTCATCATCTTTCGCAACTGATATAAAATTAATTGTATCAATCTTTTTGTTCTCAAGATTTTCTGCCTCTTTCAATTGTTGCTTTATCTCATCCTTTAGCTTTTTAATCTCATTTTCAACCTTAACAATCAACTTTTCGTTGTGATTTTCTCTTATTCTATAGTCATCTGATAATCGGCTAATTTTTGAAAGTTCTTTTTTAAGATCTTCAACTTTTGAGAATTGAATTTTAAATTCTTTTTTTGCATTTAAGTAGCCTTCATGACGTTTTTTAACCATTTCATTATTACAATAAAAGCTCTCAATAACTTGATTTAAAACATTATAACAATACTTTCCTATGTTTGATGATTTACCCATAGGAGCAGAAATCAATCCCCATTTGTTTGTATCTAAAGAATTTTCTGCCTCATCACTTTTACACATTAATTTAGAGGCAAGCCATGAAAAGTACACGTCATTCTTTTTTATAAATTTTACTTCAGTTTTTCCTTTTTCTTTTCCATCAAAAATTTTGTATGATTCAGTATTTACATTTTTAGATGTATCAAATAAATCAGCAATATCTTTCAATCCTTTTGAAACAATTTCACTATCTTCATTATCCGATTTAAGACTTGAAAGAATAGCTTTTTCATCTGGAAGTTCTTTTGTAATATTTTCTACAGCTGAATTATTACATGATGCTACAAGCATAGTAAAATCAGATAACTTCTTATCTTTAAAAACATAGTATTTATTACAATATTCATCATATCCATTGTTCACAAAAGTACCATGTTCAAAGTTCCTCAGCTCAAATGCATCGTCAGCTTTTTCATACTTGGACAAAAATTCTGCACGATTAACAATATTGGAAGCTATAATTTCTTTTAACAAAGTAGTTTTCCCAGTTCCTGGAGGACCATTAACTGAAAATATTTTTTTTGTTTCATCCTCTTCACTAATACCTATATTTATAGCAATTTGCTGCATTAAAGCAGGTTTAAATTTAGATGGCCATTTACCAGAAGGGGCTTTATCAGCATATAACCATTTTTCAATATGGGTCTTACTATTACGTATATCTATACGATTTTCAACACCAAGCATTTTACCGTCATCTAGTTGTTCATAATAAGCACCTACTATGTAATCCACTATATCTGAATACATGCTACTATCATTATCATATTTAAGAGACTTTTTTACCATCTCCAAGTCATCTGTATAAAAACCTTTTACAAGTTCACTAATATCCTCTGTCTTATCATCTTCTCTGTTAAAGGTTTTTTCACTTTCATATCTAGTATAGATGAAACTACCTTTTAACTTAGATTCTATGAACTCTCCACAAATGGGCTTAATGTATTTATCTAAAACAGATTCATATAAATTGTCAATACTTACTTTGTTCAACGTTTCTGTAGTACTAATCTTCTCTGCAATTGATTTAATATCATCATAATAATTTTTACTTGTTATAATTCCTTCAATTCTTCCATCAGACTCAGAACATTTATAAATTCCCCATACCAATGGAGATATTCTAAAACTGTTCGCCTCATACACACCGTCTTTATCTACTTTTAGTCCAATTAGGCAAATTTCACTAGTATCTTCTTCTGGTCTATCATCATCTAAATTTAAATACTTATATAGATTATTAATCAAAATTTCTCTCTTCATTTTCCCTATACACAAGTGCATAGCACTACTACATAGTTGATATTTTTTATAAAAAGTATTGTCTCTTTCTATTATCTCTGAAGTTTCAAATTCTAATGGAAAATTATAAAACAATGTAAATTTAGAAATTTTTCTTTCTTTTTCATCTTTACTCAATTTCCCTTGTTGTTCTTTTCTTACTAATTCGACTTTCTTTCCATTATCTTTTGTATTTTGCGGAAATGATTCTTGACTCAAAAACTCAATAATATGCCAAAACTCAACTATTTTATAAGCTATATCTTTTTTCATCTCTTGCTCGGTATTCATATTTTTTCCAATAATATTTACTCACTCCCTATGTATCTTTTTCACCCTGATCTATTACTGCAAAGAGGATCTCCCTCCATATTATACCATCATTTACGCAAAAACGGCCTTCTTTTCTCGTGTGTCCTCAATGTATCCATCATTTTTGTATTTGGCGTTATTTAGATTATTAAATAATTTTACTAATATATCTAAAACTTCGCCACCATATTTATCATAGGCCCTTTCATCTTTTCCAAATTGAGCTTTACTTAATATTTTTTGAGTAATAATTTCTTCATCCTTTATATTTCTTGTTTCCATAGATGATAAAATATCACTGAAGTAATACGCCACTCTGGCCTAACAGGTACTAATTGAAATCTTTGATTATCCCTATTAGCACCAACTGCCTCCGCAAATAATTCTACTGTTTTACTCTTTCCAGTGCCTGAGATAATAACAAAGGGTTTAGTTTTTAAACTAAGATAAAAATTAGTAATTAGGTCTTTTGTATAATAAAAACCTTTACTTGTTATGCAGTTGTTAATATATGTAATTTCTGCATTAATATTGTTTATTGTTGCGAATTCATTGTCTAACTCATCTTCTAAAATAACTTCATCCTCTAATTCCTCCTCTTCTGGTTCACTCTTTGATTTAGGAATTAAATCTAAATAAAAGAATCTACATTTTCACCTTTATAAAAATCTATGTATTCTTGATATTCTACTGTAATTGTTATGGGTTTCTTGTCATTTTCTTTTTCATATCGGACAATATAATCATAGCTTAATTCTAGTTTTTCTTTTAAAAGTTCAAGCAATGCTTTATTACTATATCTAAGCTGCACTGTCATTCCGGATTGCCCTTTAGAACTTGGCCATAAAACTACTTATAATTTTTATTACTATTAATGTTAAATAGTTTATAGAATAACTCTTCAACCTAATTTTCAGGTATTAACCTCCTATGAAAATACATTATATTTTTCATTATCTATTGCATATGCACTATCAGTTACTAATACTTTTTATTTCTTTAATAAATCCTCTTTGTAAATTAATTTATGACTCTCATTTGGTACTATAAATCTCTTATCTCATTATGTAAAACTACTATTAAACAACAACAAACTAATTATTAAAATAACCTGTAACTGCTCTTGTAATATCATATATCCACAGGTTTTCTCGTGAATAATTCTGAACTTAACCCAATAAAGTAGACATTGCTTAAAAAAGCTCACGCTGTCTTAGTCTGGCACCTATATTCATTTGGTGTCAGGTTGCTTAATTTCGCTTGGAACCTTTGATTATTATAGAATTCTATATATTTTGAAACTGATTCGAGGACTTCTTGTTCCTCATTAAGTTTGTTTATGTACATCAGCTCTGATTTAAAGTTAAAAAAAGATATCCCTTCGCAGCATTGTCCAGGTACTTGCCTTTACTTGACATACTTTGTTAATTCCATAAGATTATAGTAATTTGTTATATTGCTTGGATGTATATTGAAATCCTTGCTCACTATGAAGCAAGATTTCTTCACATCTCTTTTTTTACTAGCTTTTTCTGCAGTATCCAAGACAAGCTGAAAACCGTTAGATCGGCTTACCTTATAGGCGACAATTTCTTTATTGCATAAATCTAGAATAACTGAAAGGTATAGTCTACTGCCATTAAATATCAAATATGTTATATCCGTAACCCATTTAGTATCAGCCTTATTGGATTTTAAGTCTCTATTTAGTATATTATCTGAAACAATTATTGTTTAGGAACCTACAAAATGCTTTTTTGTTAGTCTTATAACCGCTTTAATGCCTAGGCATTTCATCAATCTATAAACTCTTTTATGGTTCATTTTTGTACCATGTTTCTTTTCAATCCATATGAACATTCTTCTATATCCATATATCCCTTTAGATTATAGTAGCAAAAGCTCTTTTTTATACCAATCCGCCTTCCTATCTCCTGAGTATTTTAAGAATGCATTCTCAGCTTCAAGGTATTATATACGCTCCTCTAGTCAAGATTCACCCCTTTAGTTACAACCTTTATTAGGAGATTTAGATGTTTAGCGATTCTCCTTAAGATTATCTTCTCCAATTTCCCTATATTTCTGCAACCATCTTTAAATCACTTTTATGTTAATATCTAATTCCACATAAACACTTTTCTGTGTTTTACAATCATCTATAACCATTTATATGGCTTTAAATTTGAAATCTGAACTATAAGTTTTTCTTACCCTTCCTTCTTTAATCTTAGAAATATCGCCATCCAAAATTAATTTTATAGGTCTTTTTAACCCGTGCCTACTTTAAATGGAGCACTTCATATTCAGCCTTCTTGTTAATTAATCTCTTATTGATAATAAATCATCTAACTCTTTAACAATCCCATCCTTTAACATTATAAATCTTTTTCGTAATATTTCTTTATAACAATTAATTTCATTTTGTTGTTGATTACAACCTTCAAACATATGTTTATATTCGCTAGATATAAAGTGATTCACAAAAATTGAATTGCTATTGCTCTTTTCAAAAATATCCTCTAAGTATTTAATTGGGTTTAAGTCACTAATTTTATTATTTGTTTTTGATAATATATATGTTCTATTAAGTGGACTATTTAAAATATGATTCTTTTTATCCCTCAATTGTTTAGAAGATTCACCAATCCTTACACAGTTCTTCAATGGTATTATATGATGATCTTGCACTTCTATGTTTATATTCTCATTATCAATGAATATTACTTTTCCTGCAGCTATTTCCCACGTATTTAGGGAAATCTCATATAATAAATCTTTAGGTTGTCCACTTAAAATATACTGTAAAATAGTTTTATGAACAACCGTTGTAACCGCTTCATTTTCTCCTTCGCCTAATAATATAGACATATCACAAAAACCTTCAACATTTAATATCTTATCTTTTAATTTTTCATAATTTCCATTTTCACCTTTTACTACCCATTTGTATAAGTATTGAATATCCTTAATGCATTTTTCATTTTGATTATTTCTATACTCGCCTCCAATTATTGACGCCCAGTACCAAAACTCTATCTTAGATAATTTTTCATTACTATTCCATACATCATCATCTAATAATAAATAAGCAATCGGTAATATCATTAAATTATAATGTAAGTCTGTAATTTTAACTATACCGCAACGTATTTGTAAAAATGAACAAGCCCTTATTAATCCATTTATAACAGTGTTTGTTCTTTTGTTTATATCTTCATGTTTTATATTTAAAATCTTATCTCTTTTCATCAAATCAATTTTAATATTATCAACATTCCCATAATCTGTATAACTTAAAATTGATAAAAGATTTAAATACTGTTTCTTAATAATGGTATTTATCTCATTCTCTTTTATAGTTTCCATATAAGAAGATTTTAACTTTTTAGGCTTATTACCCTTTAACAATGCAGTAAGATCATTAGATATATCAATATCAGCTTCTAATAAATTTGAAATTCGCTTACTTAAAGATTCACAACTTTTATCTCTTGCTGCTCTAGCAACTACAAGATCAAAGTTATCAAGCGGAGTTCCTCCTTTATTTATTCTTTCAAATATCACTACTGCCCTACAAATTTCATCTGATTGCAATCTAATTATATCTACCTTTTGCCTTAAAATGTTTTCGAAAAATGTTTGTACTTGAACTTTCCAGATAGCAGCTAACTTTGACCAAGTATCTAATATAGTAGTTTCATCATTCTTATCAATATACGCTTCTATATCAGGCTCTATATCCCCTAGAATTTCAATGATTTTGCCTCTGTTATCTTTATAATCATTTATAAGCTCATCTTTTCTCTCGTTTGCTATTCTATCTATTACGTATTCATAAAAAGCCTTTTCATCATTTACTTTAAATAAGCTATACAATGGTATCCAGCCTTCTTTTGTTGCATCTTTGGCCTTTGCATTTAGTATGCTATTATGCTTTTCAATCTTATTGCCAGAGATATCACGCGCCTCAAAGTCAGGATTATACCACTTTTTAGAAAGTGTAACACCTATATTTTCAAAAACCAATCTATTCTCTATATTGCTTGGCTCTTCTTTAATTAAATTTTTAGAATTAAATTTCAAATCTCTCCAACCAAAAACATCAATTTCATCTTGCTTTGGTATTATTCTTAAGAACCACCTAACTTTTAATATTTGATATACTTCTCTAGCAGTATCTTTCCAATCATTTTTAGAAAAAAAATCACTCAGCACTCCCTTTAATGAAGTTAATCGCTGTTGACCATCAAGTAAATACATACATTCTTCTTTTGGACTAGCTTCACCATTAGGAAATCCTAGTTCTTTAGTTGCAAAATCATCATTTTTACCATCTAATATTAAAAAACTCCCTATTGGTAGTGATAATATAAGAGAGGCTATTAGTTCTTTTTGTTGAACCTTATTCCATACTAGATCTCTCTGAAAATCAGGCAATACCAGTTTCTTTTCATCTACTAACTTAAACAATTCTATCAATTCCATAATCTTTCTCCTAAACAACCAACTTTACGTGGCATACAAATTTTAATTAAAATATTAGTTTAGCTATTATATATTGTTACTCAAATCGTTTATATTAACAAAACTCTGCCCTTTATATCTTTTAAAAACCAAGCTGACAGGTTATATTAATATTATTACGATTTTTTCTAACTCACTCTAATTCTTTCTCTTTTTCAGGTGTCTGTTGAGTCGCCATTTCATAAATTGGTAATGTTGCAACCAGCTTATATCTACCTACCAGATATCAGTCAGTATTTTACTAAGCTTTTACAAAATCTCCTCTTGCGCTTGCTATTGATACAAATGTACCTACTTACTCTACAGATCATATAAAAGTTTCTTATCAAAATTCACATCTTTATTTATCCTATAGTTCTGATCAATAACAAACTGCCTATACTCTATAGCTAAATCAACAAGTTCTCTAAGCTCCTCATCTCTTACTTCTCCATCCGGATATACAAGCTTAATCATCCCACTTACCATTTTATTTACAGCATCTGTATCTCTTATAGAACAATCCTTTAAGTTAATTTTATTTGTTATATAGTTGTAATTTTTTCTTCTTAACTTATGAATCACTTCACTAAAATAATCTGCTGCAAATCCAAGGTTTTTTGTATATGCACTATTAGGATTACCTATGCTTTTCAACTCCCAACCAGGTACAACACCTGCAAGCCTATCCAAAAATGCACTATGAGTATTAGTAGTATGTAATAAGTCACCCAGCAAATTCTTTTTATCAAAATAACCAGAAGGTAAATTTCCAACCATCATAATTCCACACTCACTAACCTTTTCTACGCCACCACGATCAAATTTTCCTGAAGCAAGATATTGATATAGCTTATTATTTACGTTATCCTCTAGACCGGTCCTTTGAATCTTATCAATTTCATCAAAAAGTAAAACATCATACTGAACCAATAGTCCATCCTGCTTTGTAGTAAGATTATAGAATAATTGTGGAGCACTAACCTTACTTCCGGAAATTACTCTAGAATAGGAACTAAGATTTTCATAAGCATATGTCTTTCCTGTTCCTGGGCTACCAAACTCCATCATAAATATATTATTCTCAACCATTGGAATAAGTCTAGAAAGTAATATCAATTTTTCTCTCCTATCATAATTTTGAAAGTTAAGACCTATAGTACTTATCATTACGTTCATCCACTGTTCTGAATCAAAACTACTTCTTGATTCAACAAGCTCATCAACATCTATGTCTGACAGTTGAAACGGTTTAAATTGAGTAAGACAAATATCTTTTGCTACAAAGTCATATGAAACTTCCCCCATTCCCCAAAGTCCATCTATTAGTAATCTTGGATGTTCAGTCAATATATTATCGGAGACCTCTGCATCATTTATTGCGAGACTGGGAATTTCCATTTGAGTTGGTTTTTTATTTCCTTTTCCACTCCCAAGATTTATCTTAACCTTGAATTTATCTATTATCTTGATATTTCCATCTATTCTTAACTCATTACGGAACTTTTCTTTTTCCCTTGATTCAATTCTATGTTTGTGGATATACGCATTGGTTTCTTTTATTCCATCATCGGTTATTTCATCTTCGCAAAAGAATCCAATAAGATACTCAGATACATATCTTGGAAGACCATGTATCTCATTTTTTATAGCTTTTGGTTTATCAACTACAGCACTTCCAAAGTTATCCTTTAAAAGTCTTTCCCAAATTTCCATACTGTCCTCCTATAATAAGCTTCTACTATTTTTAATTTTTTCATTAAATTTGTTAACTTTATTTTCTTTTACAAAAATCTCAATAGGCATTTTGATTACAAATTTCTCACCTAAAAAATAAAATTCGATTTCAATTATATCCATAATTTTTTCTTCTGAACGAGAAATTTTTATCGGAAGTTGAATAAGTTTATTTCCATCAAAATATGGGATAACCTTTGTTATCTCTATAAGGAGAATTATTATGATATCAACATGTAAAAAAGAAACAATAAAATGGGCAATTGTAGCTCTTTCATTGATACTACTAGTAGGATGTTCTACCGTAAAAAGAGCCTGTAAATAATTTTGTGTAAACAGAATAAAAAGTACTCTTTCTTGGCAATAATTGAGATAAGTTAATTATCCAAAAATTGTAAGGAGGAGTATTTTTATGTCGGAAAATTCTAAGGAAATTTTAAGAAACTATATCAATGATCAAAAGTTTTCAAGTACAAACGAGGTCTTAGCTGCTATGAAGATTATGTTCAAAGACGTTCTCCATGAAGCATTAGAAGCAGAGATGGATTCGCAACTTGGATATGACAAGTATGATATATCAGAAAAACAGACTGTAAATAGTAGAAATGGTTACTCTAAAAAAACTGTAAAATCTGAGCTTGGAACAGTAGAGCTTAATATACCACGTGATAGAAATGGAGAATTTGAGCCTAAAATCCTGCCTAAGTATCAAAGAAATATAACTGGTATTGAAGATAAAATAATGGCCCTTTATGCAGCTGGAATGACCACAAGAGATATAACTGAGCAAGTCAAAAATTTATATGATGTTGAGATATCTGCTGAAATGGTATCAAATATAACAAACAGGATTATGCCTGCTGTTACAGAGTGGCAAAATAGACCACTTGAAAAAACATATTCATTTGTGTTTATGGATGCAATACATTACAAAGTGCGTGATGACAAGCATATTGTAATCAAAGCAGCTTATGTTGTATTGGGTGTAAATATGGATGGAGAAAAAGAGGTTCTTGGTATATGGGTAGGAGCAAATGAAAGTAGCAAATTTTGGCTATCAGTACTTAATGATCTTAGAAACAGAGGCGTCCAAAACGTTTTGATGTTCTGCGTAGATGGCTTAAATGGATTTAAGGAAGCAATAGGATCTGTATATCCCTTTGCAAAGATACAACGTTGTATAATTCATCAATTGAGAGGAAGTATGAAATATATACCACATAAAGATAAGAAGGCTTTTGCTACAGACATAAAGGCTGTTTACCGCGCAGTAAACGAGGAGGTTGCACTAGAAAATTTAATTTTGGCAAAGGAAAAATGGTCGAGTAAATATCCAAACGCAATAAAGAGCTGGGAAGATAATTGGGATAATCTCATAACTTTCTTTGTATTCCCAGATTATATTCGTAGAATTATATACACCACAAATGCTATAGAAAGCCTTAACAGTCAATTTAGAAAAGTCACTAAGACAAAACTTATATTTCCTAATGACGAAAGTCTTATGAATATGCTGTATCTAGCTACTGAAAAGGTGAGCAGAAAATGGACTCGAGTATATGCAAATTGGGATCTTGTTATTAGCCAACTCAATATATTATTTAATGAAATTCTAAATGCAGGAGCGTAGCTTAGGGCCTCCGTCCCCAAACCCCTGAGGTTTATCGCTTTAGTTCTAACAGGAAAAATAAAAACAGGCAACCCAAAGGGATACCTGTTCCTGTTGAAGCTCAATAACCGCTCAGGTTGCTCCTCAGCATTGCCCTATCCTGTTATTAAGCATGTATATTATTGACTAAAAGTGGGAATAATATACTATATAGAGATGACGAATTAAAAGTATTCGTCGACTTTAATTAACATTTTTTTACAAAAACTTAAATATCAATTTTTTTGCCTAAGAGAGAGAATACTTCAATTGTGGTATTTAAATCAAATAATTTATCCATATTGCTTTTATCTAATATTTCGCTAGTATATAAAATATAACAAGTTGCAGCCTTTTTATCTCTTCCCGCTCTACCGGCCTCCTGATACAGAGATTCTATTGAACCCGGTATGCCATAATGAATTGTATATCTTATGTTGCTTTTATCAATCCCCATACCAAAAGCTTTAGTTGCAATAAGTAAGGAATACTTGTTTTGTTTATAATCACTTTGTACCTTCTGCTTATAATTATTAAATTCTTCTTTTTCCATCACCATGGTTTTGATTTTTTTACCATTTTTATAACTAGTTTCTTCTGGTATTTCCCCTGAGTACCACTTAGCCACTTCAGGATACTTTTGCCATATCTTCTTGTGCAGTCCATAACATCCCATAGGCCCGTTTTTATTTACAGTAAATATAAGCCCACTTTTAGTTTTTTTATCATTAACTTTAAATATAGAATTTTTATTAAACATATCCATTAAACTTTCTAATGAGCTATATTTATTTTCACTATTCTCCCCACTATCCCTGTAAATCTTAAATCTTAGTTCTGGTCTAGTATATTCTAATATGGTTTTCACATTTTCCCGTACCGCCTTAAATTCTACAAAATATCCTTCAATACGTTAAGGGATGCAGTCGCTGTAAGTCCTAAAAGGTTTGTGCTAGGACAATATTTTTCAATAGTCTTACATAAATTAAGATAGGATGTTCTAAAATCATGCACCCACTCAGATAAACAATGTACTTCACCAATAACAGCTAAAGCTATGGTTTGCTCTTCATTTAACACCGTCAAGTATTGCCTAAATTCTTTTATTTGAAATCTTTCAGGTGAAATCCATATAAAAAAATACTTACCTTTAGAAAAAGCCTTCCCTATTACATTTTTCTCTTCTGCCTTTTGATCACTGCTAATAAAATTTGTTTTAGTTATAAATTTACTATCTAAGTTTTCCTTTTGATCATACATAAGGGATTTAATTGGCACAACCACAAAACTTATACAAGGTTGAAGTAAGGCTGCAAATTGATAGCATAAGGATTTTTCACCTCCTGTAGGTAGTAGTCCTATTGTATCCTTGCCTCTCAAAGTATTTGTTATTATAGGTAACTGAGCATGGGAAAAATCATCATACCTAAATATATTCTTAAGCAAAAATTTTAAGGCAGGTATATCACTATCCTCCCCATCTTGGATTATATTGTACTTTTTCTTCCCCCATGTATATACCACAAGAAACCTCTGCCCATGCCGCTACAAATGCATCTTTAGCTTGATTCACTAATTCCTTCGTATGCGCTATAAATAATGTTCTCTTTCCAAACTTCTTAGCATCTGTTACTGCTGTTATTGTCTTACCTGTACCTGTAGCATGATATAGTAATGCTATAGTTTCATTATTCTTTCTCATATTTTCAAGATTAGCTATAGCCTCTGCCTGATGATCCTTAAGTAGAAAAGCCTGGCCCTTTTGTTTTGGAAGGTATTCTTCTAACTCTTTAAACATAGGTAATTCACCAAGAAAGGTTTGAAGCTCATCCTTTACCATCTCTGGCTTTGTGTTTAACTGATTATATACCCATCTATAAATTTTCCAATTTCCATATATAAGACTATTTTATTTAAGCAAATCATCATAATATTTATCTTGAGATACTTTCGACGGATTATGCCAAGTCTCTCCATCAATTTCTATGGCAATTTTTTGTCCTTCACTTTCTAGAGCAAAATCTATAAATCTACTATTTCCATATATATCAACGAAAGGATGCTGTATTGATAGATACTTTGTATTTTCTGGTCCAAAAACCTCTGCAAATATACCTATAAACAAATCCTCTGCTATGCTTCCTAATTTAAAACTATCTTTTGGTGCCACCCACGCGGCAAGTGGCAACTTATTATTAACCATATCTACCTCACTTCAAAATTCTACATTTTATTTTTAAAAATTACATTAATTCCACTCTATCACATTAGCATTGCTAAATTAGGGGAATACTGTCACATTTGAAATTAAAAATAATCCCACGCTATTGATACGTGGCAAAAAAAATAGATAAGCACTAAATGCCTACCCATCATAATCCTCCAACTTACTTTTAAATTTCACACTCCACCCCTAGGATCAGTCACATCGCCTTTTGAAGCATAAATTTCTTCACTCCAAAGAAATTTATGCTATAAACTCATTGTATACATCAATGTATTTAAAATTCAACTATGTATTTTTACGTATTGGGTGATTACAGTCAATATTTACTTTACTTTAAGATCACTTTATCTTCAGCGTAGAACATAAAAGTCAAGTTTGTACTATCCTTTGGTACTTCGAAAGTAATAGTACCCTCAACTATTCAAACTTTGTAACTGTAATTGCAGCTCTCCCTATTTTAGCTTCTTCATTATTAGAATAAAATTTTGGATTTACTTTTATATTAGGGAGCTACTGGTGTACTCGGCTTACTAGCTAAAGCTTTACTCAGATTTCCTGAAAGTGCATTTTGCAAATCATCACTACCTTCAATTAACCATCCTTTCTCTCCTTTTATAAGCTTAATGTCAACATCTGTAATAGTTTTTGGTGCATTAGGATCATTAATATATTTGTTAAAAGATGTCATTATTTGAGCCTCTGGATCACTTTTCTGGCCTGACATAGCTTGTTTTAGTAATTCAGGCAACATGTCAGTGATTAATTTACCATATATTTTAGGTAAATCAATGGATGTTACCTTAGTTTTTACTACTGCATTCTTGCCAGTAACGCTAGAAGATACAATAGTATAGCTGACTTTTGAAAAAACCGATTTAACTATTTTCTCCTGATTCGCATCTGTATACTTGAAACTATCTTTAGTTTTATCTTTGCTAATATAACTTTCCATAGAAACGATATCTGATTTTTGAGCACTGGTAAAGAACTTCTTTACTGTAGCATCAGGTTTCGCACCACATGCTACTAGTGAGACTGAAAATAGTATAACTGCCATGATTTTCAAAGTTTTGTTGTTTTTCAAAATTATTGCCCCCTTATATTTTAGTCCATTGCTACTATTTGTCTAATATCCATTTTGATTTTTAGTGCTAAAACTTTTTATATAATACTATATCCATCCTTTCTTTAATTCTGTTATTTTGAAGAGTTTTCTTGGTTTTCGAATAAATCACCTTCAACATATTCTTTTTTAATACCTTCGGCACCCTTACGATATGTAAAATCATCTCTATTAAATAATGTGAAGATATTCTTATCAAATTGCATATTAACTACCTTCCCCGAAATTTCACTACCTAATGTCCAAGGTGTTTTTTAAGCTTCTTATTATTTCTCTCCTTCTTTTCGTATCGTTCCAATTTTTTTATCACTTCTTGTGTCTCTACCGTTTTCATTTCTAATAGTACCTGGCGGAAGGTCATTCTTTTTCTCGAATGTGCCAACCGTACAATCACTTCTAACCTTTCGTGTCATTTTATTCTCCTCCTTTGAAATTTATATTTCATTATTAATATAAAGCTATCGTTTGGTGCCACCCACGTGGCAAGTGACAAGTTCTTATTCTTAACCATATCTACCTCACCTTAAAATTATACATATTATCTCTAAAAATTCAATTCATTACACTTTAGCACATTATCGTTGCTAAATTAGGGGAATACTGTCATATTTCAAAATAAAAATGATGCTACCTGCTAGCAAGTGACAAAATAATTTAATTTTCAAGCAATAAATCCTATCCAGTATATCCCCCCACTTTTCCTACCTCAACGTACCTATATCCCAACAATACTCACCCTCATCTCACTCTTTATAATTTTTCACTCTGTATATATTATTTAAGGCTAAAGCTGCTGCTCTCTCTGCTCTGCCTTCTCCAGTAGCTGATGCTGAAGATAAATAAGCTATACCCTTGTGATGTGTAAATATATCTACAATATCAATTGGCACAATGACACTTATACGTTCTGGGGCAATAGTATTTATATACTGCTGTGCAAGCTCTTTCTTAAGATTATTTTTATTTAAAGAGCAACCAAATTGTGTTCACAATTTGGTTGCGTCCCCCGGGGAATTTTCCAAAGAAGCTTGCGACCGAGATTGCTATTAATTAATCTCCTTATTTCATTCCAATATTCTCCTATGCTATAATTAAACCAACCTATTAATCAAGGAGGTCCCCTACAATGAAAATCTACAACAAATTAGTCCGCGACAGAATTCCTGAAATAATTAAAGCCACTGGCAAGAGCTTTGATGCACATTATGCTAAAAAGGAAGAATTACTACCGCTTCTTGAAACAAAATTAACTGAGGAAGTATCTGAATATCTAGAAGACAAAAACTTAGGAGAGCTTGCTGATATTATGGAGGTTTTATTTAGTCTCGCTGGCGCTCTTGGATATTCAGAGGAAGATTTGATTACCAAGAGAAATTCTAAAAAAGAGGAAAGAGGCGGCTTTGAGAAAGGCATAATCCTTGAGAAAGTTTATGAATAGAAAATTCCCTCTTTATTCATTTTTAAGAGAATCTGCAATTATCAGATTCATAATTATCTACTATGAGTTGTGCTACCGCTTTATCAAAAAAAGCATATTGTCTGCTTAACCTCCATAGTCAATATATTAATAATTCCTGCACTTTTGTATATTCACAGCAATATAAGATAATCTCTCCATTATTTTTGTTTGTTCTAATAGCACTTGTTTGTCTTCTTTCTCATTTATGTTAACAACATTAATATTATTTACTCTATTTCTACAATCTTCAACAATATCAAGACACCAACTTAGAAATGATTCATTGTTTTTTATTCCTTCAAATACCTCGTGGTCTCCTTTAAAAACATAATCACAATTTCCCTCCTTACATATACTATAAAACGGTCCAGCAAGTCCATCAGTCAACAACTCCATATCAGACCAAAATTGTTTTATTTTATTTGACTTAAATTTTGTATTAATATAAAATGCTTGCTCAAACAGTTCATTAAATATTTTTAGTTGCTCTATATTATTCAAATGAAATTTCACCACCCACATATCAATATTTATTTCAACAAAAACACACCTACATTTTAAACTTACTTGAGTTTATTGTTATATATTGTTTATTCAACAGTTATATCTGAATCTGTCTTGTATGGAACTCTCCCTGACGGAATTTGTGAGGATGCAGGCATAACATGTGTATCTTGATCATCAAAAAATATATGTGCATTAAAAGCTTTCAATACCGCTTTTTTTTTCAACTCCGCCAAGAAAAAATGCCTCATCTACTTTTACTCCCCATTGTCTAAGTGTTAATATTACTCTTTTATGTGCTGGGTTATTCCTCGCTGTAATTACGGCTATCCTTAATATATGTGGATATTTCTCTTTGATGGTGGAAATGGTTCTTAATAACTTAGCAAAAGGTCCATCTGGCAATACCTTTTCAGCATTTGCTTTCTCATGTTCTAAAAATGCTTCTAAACCCTTTTTCCTATATATGTTCTCAGATTCATCTGAAAAAATAACTGCATCACCATCAAATGCAATACGGATTTCTTTATCATCAGGAGTATAATCCTTTGGCACATCATAGATAAGCGCTGCTGCAAATCCTGCATCTATTGCTTCTTGTACGTCAACCTCATTCTTTGAGAGAAACAGATCAATATCAAATGCTGAAAGATACTTCGCTATATTTTCACCGCCTGAAAATGCCGCTCTTACAATTCCCAAACCTAATTTTTCAATTGAATTAAATACTCTTAAACCGCTCTCTGGGCTATTCCTCGACATTATTATAACTTCGACTATTGGAGTATTAAATTTATCATTTAGATCCAGCAATGCTTTAACCAATGAAAAAGCAGTTCCGGATTTCAAAATTTCATTTTCATGTTCAACTTGGTATTTCGCATATTCTGTAAGTCCTTTTTCATTATAAATAGTATTTTCATATTCTAAATCAAATAGAGCTCTAGATGTTATTGCGATCACTAGTTTATCATTCAAATTGTAAGACATTTGAAACCTCCTCTAGTGCCACCCACGTGGCAAGTGGCAAGTTCTACACATTGCCATAACCCTTTGTTGTTATTTGAAAATTTTCTTCAACACATCAAAAATACTAAAACTAGTACGATTATATACACGGTTATAGGCAGCCTTTTTAGGATTTGTAAGCCACCCAAAGCCACGTGGTGCTCTTATACCTAAGCTATTTTTTATTATTCTCTTTGGGCTGGTCCTACTGCTAATCATTTTCTTTAAGCTTGGTTTTCTTATTCCAAATTTCATTATACTTCCTCCTCAAATTTCATTTTTTTATTTTCCCTTTCCTCTTGCATCCAAGGTTGATTAACAAAGTCTACTTTTCTTTCAATATTAACCCTTGCGTTCCATACATATACATAAGCATCATGAGCTAATCCATTATCCATCTCCACTTTGACCAGTCTTCTTAAATACAAATCGCCTTCCCCTTCAAGTCTATCAAGCCTTGACATTGTTTCATTATCTACCTCAAAAACTTCACCCTTTGTACACTCATTTTCATCAAGTATAATACCAGGATAGAAGCCAAGATCATACAGAGCATACCCTTGAATTGTTCCAATCCCTAAAAATATTGAATGCTCAAGGTAATACTTGTAATTACTACGTCCCCTCATTAAAGTTCCATATACAAACACTTTTCCCATCTTAATTACCTAGCTGATCAGGCAGCTCTATAACCCATTTTCTAAGGTTACCTAAATTCTTTTTCGCTAATTCTTCAAGATCAACTGTTGATAGTTTTAATTTCTTTTTAACATATATAGAAGTTATACTTGTTTTATGATCCGCACATTTCAGGGTAAATCCATCTGGCGTAGTTATTCCACTTATATTTCTATTAACAACAAAATAGGCAGAATAAAAGGAATTTAATGTAGGGTGACCACAGCAGCAAAATTCAGTTTTATACCCCTTTTTATTTAAATCAAACATTATATCAAGAATTGGAGTATCAATCTCACTAAGCGCACTTAAGCATTTTCTGCAGAAGGTTTCCCCATCCTTATGGGTGGTTAAGCACTTCATACAAGCCATGGTTTTATGATTCAGGTCTGCATTAATACAATCTATACTTTCATAAGGTATGAAGCTTTTCTTTAGTCCTTCTAAAAGCATGTCATCTATCTCTTTTCTCTTTTGTTTAACTGTAAAGTACCTTGCACCTACATCATATTTACCAACCACATCTTCTTTGTGCTGTCTTATATATCCATCTTTTGTCAAGGAATCTACCAATAAGGGAATATCCCATAGATCTATCCATGCCATATGTGCAAGCTCAAACAAACCTTGAGCATGCTCCTCCCCTCTTAGATATAATAAAGCTTTATGTTTACATTCTTCAGTAACCTCACCTATAAGGTATTTATTGATATATTCTTCTGGAAACCCTTCTTGCCTCATTCCAGCTTCAACCTTGCTCACGTATTCCGTGGAAGCTTTCACGCCACTAATCTCTTTATTAACTACAGTATAAACAATCACTTCCACCATTTCCCCAGCTAGATAAACATTTACGGTTTTTCGGACGTAAGCTCCTACACTAACCCCTTCTCTTCTATCAATTGCTCTAAGTGCCCTGTCACTAACCTCTACAACCAGTCCAAGAACATAGTCATGATTTCTTGAAGTTACTACATCAAGCACTCCGCCCTTCCAGTTCTTAGATTTCTTTGTAAAAGCTAACCTATAATTATCAAGTTTTCCTATTCCAAGCACAACATAATCCTTCTGCGCATCATCTTCTTTCAAAGTCTTTTCAATTTCCATCCTATTCGTCAAACTCCCGTAAGCAAATACTAGATTCATAATTATCCTCTCCCTACAAATTATTGTGTATGAGTATATAATATATTAATATTTAAAGGAGTTTCGGGCGCTAAGCGTACTTTCTTTATCTTCCATAATATTTTCAATAGGTATTAAAGTTTCAACTTTTTCCTTAGAGATAACTTGTATATTATAAGAATCTTTAACTCGTACCCTTCCCTCTACTATACAAACTTTATCATCAGAGGCATAAGTAATGCTTACAATATGGCTGCACTTCTCATAGTAGTGATACCTATTAAGCAAGTTTTCAGCAAATATTTGTTTTTCACTATTATACTCTTGTTTCCTATCTTCAAAAGTTATAGGTTCCTCCCACTTTTCTATAGATTCTTTTATAATATGTTTTGCATAATCTGAAAGCTGAGAATAAACCCAGTTGCTTAAATCATTAAGTATATTATCATATTGGGTATCCTTTGAAATCTTTTTAATTCCAACAGTTAGTGCATATACCTGAGTAAGATTAAGTGGCATAAACACGGGATGTGCTGTAGAACTATACTTAAACTCCTGCCTACCGTCACTGCTTCTTTCTCTATCTACTTCTATCTTTATCTTCTGATTTTGAAATTCGATTCCATTTTCAAGGGCATTCAAGTCTGGTCTAATATTTTTTTCATTTAACCAATAGTGTTCTTTAAGCATTTCCATTGTCTTTGGTGTTCCCTGTAGATATTTTATAATATCTAGTTGCCTTTCTATATCCGATCCAAAGGCCTTTCTATCTGGGCAGATTTCATCAAGCATAAAGCATGTATCATAATTTCTATTTAACCAGGTAAAATACAATTTTAACCGATCATAACTTTTCCTTTTATCCTGGCAATGCCTCATTGTATTCTCCACCGCGTCTACAAGTATAATCCAATCAGAAGAATTCGGTTTTATATCTACCACAAATTCATTGTCTTTTACCCTATCCTTTAATAAACTGTTAATGCTATTAAGAAAATTATTTTCCAGAAGCACAATGCATACTGCTTTTTCTTTTGAGTTCTTTATTGTACTTAGATATATTTCTATGCTTTGTTTCATTGTTGTCTTCATATTCAGCCACCTTTTTCCATTTGTCCTGTTTTTACAAACATACTTGGTGATTCGAGCCTTTATTTACTTTACTTTGCTTTACTTTAAATTTTAACATTGCCTCATCGTTAGCGTAGAACATAAATGTCAAGCTCGTGCTTTCCTTTGGTACTTCGAAGGTAATTGTTCCCTCAGCTTCTCCATCAGCTGCAAGCTGTCCTTCACCTAATACCCTCCCTAAAGCTGTGAACGATTTCGGGTTCAATAAGCATACAGAAAATTAGCTTTCCTATCAATAAAAAATATAGTGGAATTATTAGGTTAACTTTTGTTCTAGAGTTCCTCTTGTAGCCTCGGTTTCTATATTAGAACTAACTAAATTTAATAAGAAACTATCTGTACTCAACAATCCTTGAACTTTCTTCATTTGTTTTTCCATAATCATAAAATAAATGCGAATAATTTTTAACTGGTTGATAATTATTTCACGTTATTTATATTTTTCACATTTTGCACATATAGACATTTGCGTTTTTAAATATTCTTCCATATACCCTTTTAAAGCTACACCTGATATATTAGGACATTTTATATTATTGCTTATCTTTGCTTCAGAATAATTTTTTACTTCCATTAGATATTTTATGTGATTCCCTCTGCAATTTGCCATTTTACTCGCATTTGCTTGTCCATCTGTTAATGAAGCATATTTACGACTATATTGCTTTCCAAGTTCTTCTTTAATATTTCTTTCAACTATCTCAGCCACTTCATCATAAGTTAAACCATATTCACTTTTCAATTTTTCCAAATCCATATATTCATTTTTTAAATCTTGCCTTAACTTAAGTTCAATCTGGTTTGAAATCTCTTCTTTTCTTTGCGATAAGGATATATTCAACTCACTATTTTCTGTTTTTAAAGCATTTATTTCATTCTCTTTTTCTGTAATTAGTTTCTGAGACTCAAATTGAATTTTATTAATACTATCTTGCAAGTTTCTATTACATGTAGTAACACTTAAAATTTCCTTATCTTTTTTATTAATATCATCTACATACCTTTTCCCAATATCACGCAAGGAATTTTGACAGAATTCTATGGTCTTATTCTTATACATAGAAACTTCATTCTGATACTCAGTTATATCAGTAATATGAGTAATATCTTTAAAATACAAGTATGCTATTACACAATAATCATCTTTTATAGTTATTGTATCAAGTACACTAGCCAATATTAATCTTCTTTTATGCTTATTTTTCTCTTCTAACTCATTTACCTCTCCAGTAATTGGTATATACATAAATAGCAAATGATTATTACTATAATCTTTAAGGGCTAATAAGAACTCTGCATCTGCATGAAATGCGTAATACCCACTTATTTCATCTACTGAAGTTTGCTCAAGCATATTTATGATAGAACCACGTTTCTCTTTATTAGTACCGATTCTTTCATCAATTTCAGTTTTATCTAAGCCTTGAAGATTTAAGATGTCTATGTAGTTATTTGAAATATATGTTGCTCTATTTAAGTGATCGATTGTATATGCATTTATAATATTTTCTTCTAAAAAACCTACTTTTTTATATTCTATTGCTTTATCAATATGACTAACAGAAAGTAAGTTTTTCATAGTTTGTCCTTCAAAAATATATTGTTCAGTTCTTTGAATCGGGTTAGCATTAACACTATTCAATGGAGCTGCTAATAGATCAGCCCTCAATTTAGTGTTTTCCTCTCTATTGTAGGTATATATATCCTCATCTTTTAAAACCACGTATTTGTTTTCTTTACTCCAAAATTTTGAAACTGCAAACCTTTTCATTTCTCTATGGAGAGCGCTTTCATAAGTGTTTGCTCTAGGCTTTTCAAACTTAAAAATTTCTTTATACCCTTCATTTGAAGTTCTTAAGTTACAATCATGAGTATCATCATCCTCTTCTTTAAATTGTTTATGTGCAAAGTATGGATTTTTCTTCATTCCGTCTCCCAAAGCACATATAAAGACTTCTTCTTTACATCCACAGCACCTTAACTTCACCTTATTAACTGGCGTATGATATAAGTAACTAGATATAACAGAACTATTACTCATTAACCAGTACTCTGGATAAATCTCTATCCATTCATTATTAATATAAGCTTCTGCTTTTTCCACTATGCTCACTCCCCCTCTTTATTACCAAGTTATCTATATTCCCTAGGCTAAGATCCAAAATCATATAATGCCTACCATTGGATTATTCTACTACCTAACTGTAACGGCCTTCTCCTCTGGTGCCACCCACGTGGCAAGTCCTAAACACATTGCAATATCCCCATACGCCTTTGTTGTTATTTAAAAAGCTTCTTTAATACATCAAAAACACTAAAACTAGTACGATTATATACACTGTTAACTTTTGAATCTGGCTTCAAGTTTTTATTTTAAAAAATTTTATTAATTCCACTCTATCACATTAGTATTGCTAAATTAGGGGAATACTGTCATATTTGAAATTAAAATGAGGTTACCTGCTCACAACTATATGCGTTTACATATTTCTATGATTATATTTATATAGTATCATTCTGCAAAGATAAAAATTTGTCTTGTAAAAATATAAAAATAGAAAAGCTATTAAAAATGTTTATTACATTTTTAATAGCTTTTCTGGACATCTTCTATTTTTTTATTAGCTTATATCTCTTTCTGATTTAGACATCCATCTTTAATCTCATCTTTTTAAATCTCATATAAATAGGAAGAACTTTCTCTATTATTTAATACAAATAAAGCCCATTCTTTTGATGGCATTTCATATTCCTTTATATTTAAATTTTCATCTTTGGAAATGTCCTCCGACATACTTAACTCCGTAACTGTTGGAGTCCCTCCATAAATAGCTGCAACTCTCTTAGCCATCAATTCAGCTTGACTCCTTATTGTTGTGCAGTAGAACCCTTTACCAAAGTCTTTGTATGGTCTACATTTATTTAGGTCAATGTTTTGAATCATAATATTAGAACCATGATACAAAATCATTGTATATTACCCCCATTATTTTTAGACACTATGATCATATCATCTACAGCGTCATCGATGCTTAAAGTATGCTCTATTTCATAATTATCCAGCAAGAAATTAATAGCTTTATGCTCATTAAGATAATTAAAAGCTTCTTTTCCATTTATATTTAATCTATCTGCAAATTCATTAACACATACCACCATATATTTAACTATATTTAAATCTCTTTCTCTTAACATCTTAATCACTCTCCACTATTAGTTTACCTACTATTATTATAGTCATTTTCTTATTAAAAGAAACATTTACTACTCAGCCTACCATCTTTAAATACCAAAAGCCATAGTCCACTTTTAGTTTTTTTATCATTAACTTGAAATACAGACTTTTTATCAAACATGTCCATTAAGCTTTCTAATGATCTATATTTATTTTCACTATTGTCCCCACTATCCCTATAAATCTTAAATTGTAATTCTGGCCTTGTATATTCTAATATAGTTTTTACATTTTCACGCCCCGCATCAAATTCCACTAAAATATCCTTTAATACATTAAGGGATGCAGTAGCTGTAAGTCCTAAAAGATTTATGCTAGGACAATATAAAAATTTGCGTTGTAAAATCTCTTAAATTAAAAAAGCTATCAAAATGTTTAATACATTTCGATAGCTTTTATGAGTCAGGAGCCCTAGTATAAAATGGGACCATTTTGTTAAGGCTAAAGTAACTTAATTAGATTTGACAACTTTCTTAACTAAGACTTAATTGCATAGAAATCAGTGGTTTCAGTGTATTAAAACATACTTCAGTTAATTATTTAATTAGAATCTTTTTAAATTTAACAAAATTCTAATTAAATTTAAATACGTTATCGCAACTCTATGTTGCAACTGAATAACTCAGTAAGAATTATACCATCATTTCTTCTACACTTCTTTCTACTACTGCCACCATGTCATCTTCAGCACCGAGACTGAAGTTAAAAACAATACCTTTTCCTCCACCAGCACCGATTGCAGAAATAAAAACATCACTACCTGTGCCTACCACAGTAAGGCTTAAACTTGATCTATTGCCGTTCCTCATAAAATATTTATCATATACCCTAACTGCTACATTTGTGTCTCCATAATTGTAGTTGCTTTCATCAACTAAATTCATAGTTATACCACTGCTACCAATATCATTTTCCAAATGATGAAGTGTTTCCTCAAATTGACCCCTAATAATCTTTTCATACTTTGCCATGCTACATCCTCCCTAGTTTTAGTTCGTTTGATATTGGGTTACTACTTGTGTCGTTCGTTATGAATATTGTATATTATAACGCATTAATGATTTGAGTATATCATATACATAGCATAAGCAAATTGAATAATCACTATTAAAAAGAAACTGATAAACATTGTAGTTTTCTTTTGTTTATCAATATTTTCTCCATTCTCAATAATTCGTCTATTTACAATGGCTACTACCATTATTAACATTGTAACGGCATATGCCCTTTCGCTTATTGCATACATACACATAATGAAAGTAATTATATTTATAACAACTACAGATATTACTGGGTTTTTACATATCATTGACTTCATAATCTTTCCCCCCACTAATTCACAATATTTTACAAATTCGACACAACTCTTCAACTGAAAAACGCCTTAAGATATCCTTTATATGCCTTACACCTATCAAGTTTTTCACATCTTTTGTACTTTCCATTATAGACACAACCTTTACAGTTGGTTATGATGGACTTTTAGAAAGATGCGACATAACTTAAGATAAAACTATGTTATTCAAACCCTACAAACTGGAATTTGTTATTTCCAGTTTAGGTTTCTCGTTAGAAACAATAGTGGATAGGCAGTCAATTTTACTTACTTTCGCACTGGTCTGATATACTTAAAAAACCGTTCCGGATTATGATAAAGGTAAATTATTCTACCAGGGGAAGTATCAAAGCAGTAGCCAGTGCCTGCAAAATCAAAAGTTGCCATTGCCTTTTCAATTGTTTCCTCTACACTACAATTTTCCTGCTCATAATCAAATGGCCCATGTTCAAAAATAATATACTCGGCTTCGGGAACATCAATCATAAGCATTTGTGGTGGTACTTCGCCTTTATAATCAAAAGAAAGACGTGTACCGTAACACTCTGTGCGTGGAATACCCCAATCACAGAGTCTGCCGTCCGGGTCGTTAATGTACGCCATAATCTGACCGCTGCCGCTGTTAGACTCGTTCCCACCATCGTCATCCAATTTGCCCTTGATACTATCGAGTAAGCCGCAAATTGTTTCACAGTCCTGTGCCGGAATAAGACTTTGCTTTTGCCAAAAATCCCAATACCCATTACTCTCATAGTTTTTAATGTGCAAAAATTTGTGTGCGGGAATGGTTACAAAATAAATTTTAACATCATCTGTAGATTTCATCATACCAATCTCTCCTAATCCTAAAAAGTAGCGGTCGAAAGGGTTTATTTTTGTACGAAGAACGACAGGCTTAGGCTTTTTTCTGTAATCACTTGGAGTTACACCATATGTTCCCTTGAAAGCTCTGGTAAAAGCTTCATGTGATGAAAAACTATAATTATAAGCAATATCCAAAAGGCTTTTTTCACTATCCCGAACCTCTTTTAGTGCAAAGGCTAATTTCCTATGCCGCAGATAATCCCTAAATTGCATACCCGATATTTCTTTGAATTTTCTCGTTGTATAAAATTCAGAATAACCCAACCTGCGAGAAAGAAAGCGTAGTGTCAAGGCTTCACCATTATAATTTTTTATACATTTGTCAATTTCATCAACGATTATTTGAATTTGCTTCTTCCACTCGTACATTCGTCTGTTCACCTCGTTTCAATCACCCTACATTCATTATAAAGAAATAGAGAGATTACTGCTTGATTTTACTTGCTGTTATTTCATTTTTGTATTTTAAGTTCTGCATCTTTGCGTCTGGACTACAATATGAGGTTTTTAATATCTCTATCATCGGGATTTCTTAATCTTAAATTTTCATCTATAAAAATAATTTGTGGTTGAATAATCTCTTTAAAAACCATTTTATTTGCTACTCCTTCATTGACTTTATTTTCTCTCTACAATTTCACCATTATTTTTCAAAATACTCTTTCCTGGAATATAACCTCTTACAGAACTTAATGGATAAACAATACTATCTTTTCCTATTACTGTCCCTGGGTTTAAAACCGAATTACATCCTACTTCCGATAAATCGCCTACAATAGCACCAAATTTCCTTAAACCAGTTTCAATAATATCTGTACCATATTTTAATTTTACTAATGTTCCATCGGATTTTAAATTGGAGGTTATTGCACCTGCTCCCAAATGGGCTTTATACCCTAATATTGAATCACCAACATAATTGTAATGGGGAACCTGCACTTTATTAAAGAGGATTGAATTTTTAATTTCAGTGGAGTTTCCAACTACAACATCATTACCAATGATAACATTGTCTCTAACGTAAGCGGAATGCCTGATTTCGCAATTATAACCGATAATCGCTGGACCGTTTATAAGAACACTCTTTTCGATAGTAGTACCTTTGCCAACCCATACAAATTCCTCTATTCTTTCAAAATCAGTTGGCAGATTTTTTGCGTATTCAAAAATAAAATTCTTAATTTTTGTTAGAGCTTCCCAAGGGTACTTAACCCCTTCAAATATGGCTTTTGCATCTAATTCTTCAATGTTTAATAGTTCGTTTACAGAAACTTTCATTCTAATCCTCCTCTATTTTATTTCGTCATATATTACAGTTGCGTACTATAAGAAGAGTGTGACCTAAATAATATATTCATTTTCATTATAGTAATATTAAAATTGCATTTTCATTTCTGATTTTTCGTTACGGCATATTTAACAATTTCTCTTATATATGCCGTTGTATATGATTTATCTCGCATAGAATTATGTTCATAAACTATATAATAATTTGCATTAATTGTAGATAGTCTTTTAAGACTAATATATCTATTTAAATCCTGATTATGACTATATATAATAGATTTTTACTATATACTCAAGTTAATGTTTTGTAATTTTTCCTTTATAAATAATAAATACAAATGTAATTATTGATAATAATAACCCTACACTTCTAGATATTCTCAGATTAGTTGGGTACATGTATGAGTATGCATCTACAACTAAATATATTAAAGAAATAGTAAATATCAAGACTATTATTAATACTTTATTTTTATCTATCGTTTTATTTCTAAGATAAAAATATATTATTATAAAAATTAATAATGAGAATGAAGATGCACGTATACAATCCGAATCCATTATGAGATAAACAATATTAGGATATCCACTTGCAATTCCTTTGTAGAATATAAACTCCAGTAGTTTTAAAACAAAGATAATAATATACATTATTAATTCCACAAGAACAGGTCTAGCTTCCCCTACTACCTTTTTCAAAAAATCATCTCCATATTAAAATTTAATAATACTTATAGGTAATATGGGTCTACTTTTCCCAAAGAAGAACTGCTTTAGACGGAATCTTTAGTAATTCTTCAGACGATATTTTTGAATCATTATAATTGAGATAATACACTGCTGATATATCTTTTTTTACTTCTATTTCACCATTACCGTCATTAAAATCGTAATATGATATATTGTTAATTGAATACTTATATTCTTTATTCTTTTGTGGCTTAGAGAATTTTTTTGTCCATATAGAATCAGTGAAATAAATATATGCCACATTTTGCTTTATACCATCTTTTTCGATTGCCACGGTCCATCCATATGAGCAATAGTAATCATCCCCATTAAATGAGACGTCAGGCATTCCGTTATTCCCCATTTTAACACTCACTAGTCCATTATTGTAGGGAATTGGTATCTGGTAGTGAAATATAAGTGAAAATCCTCCAAATAATACAGCAATTGCACATATAACTGAAATAGCTGATATCATAACATTTTTTCTGAACAGCTTCTTTGATATACCTTTTAGTATATTAGATTTTGCTTGCTCTGCTGCTTTATCACCATTAGTTTGAATGAAGTCACTATTCATACTATCAAGATATTTTTTACAGGTATCACACTCTAGTAAGTGTTCCTTCACCGTGGTACGGCTTTCGTTACTACAAACATCATCGTAGTAGAGTGGTAGTAAATCTTTAACTATTTCACATGAAATTTTCATTTTAACCCTCCCTTAGTTTAATCTTTGCACGATGAAATGTGACTCTTGCCCAGCTTTCTGTTTTACCCAAAAGCTCAGCAATCTGTAAAAAGGGTAATTCACCAAACACTCTTAAGGTGAAAACCTCTTTATATGGTTCATCTAAAAAATGAAGTTTTTTATGTATTTTCCACGCAGTTTCACTATTTATTAACTTTTTCTCAATACATTCACCTTCATTTTCTTCACGAGATTCATTTGTAATATGTTTATTTTTTTTGCATAGTGAAAGGTAAGTATTTTTCATTATTTGACATAACCAAACCCGTATTTTACAGTCTCCTTTAAACTTGTCTATACTTTTCAAAGCTTTAAAAAACGTTTCTTGAGTTAGTTCCTCTGCCAAAGTTTCATTACGACATAGCGACAGGGCATATTTATAGACATCATTAAAATATTGAGAGTATATAACTTCAAAATCAATCACAGTTTCACCTCGCTTTCATGCATAAGACTCTTGAAACTAACTTTCGTTACAATTTTTTCAAAAAATAAATTAAAGCATGCTATTTCACACGCTTGCATATTTCCCGAGCACGGAAAATATTAAGTGTCATCATATTATACCAATCCGCCGTAAAGTTTAGGAATATCATACCATTAAGCCCCATTTTCATAAACTAATACAGCCTATCTATATACATTTCATAATTTAATTAAAAACACAGTATAAATGCTTATGTTATGATCCTCCTCGTAAATATTTTAAATTCAACTCTTACTCATTTACAGTGCAGTTGTGATTAATTTCTTTATCATAGATGTTCTTGAAAATCTGTTTATATACACTAGCAGGTTGTTCTCCCAATGCTATGGTTGAATGAAAATGATATTTATCATTATTTTCTGTATCCCATGAATGTTCAGTAATATATTTATAAATTGCATTATGCAATTCCCTTAATTCTTTGCTCTCTTTAATATCCATCCATATAATACCGAAACCTTTTTCTTCATCACCAAATATTTTTAAATCAGTATGTGTAACTAAAACTTCAAATGGACTTAAATTATCTGCTAAAGAATCAAAATATTTCTCAACTTCATCGCTTACCATTTACTATTTATAAAATCATATTTTTCTTATCAAATACTCCTCAATCAGATTTATATTATATGGGTAACCTATAATAAATTTGCATCATACTACATTATAAAACATGTCATATTTTTTTAGTTATGTACAATGAAAATTCAAACAACCCGTTAACATATCCTCCATGATTATTTATAACTTCTTCAATTTCACTATCCATATTTTCAATAATTTTATTATCTAATCCATCAAGAGTAGAAGCAAATGCTGGCACTGATTTTATTACCTTTAAATACTGACTCGGATTATTTCTCACTTCTTGTGTATATTCTACTTTTTCAACTAAATCAAACAAACCAGATTCTTCTATCTCTGTTTTTCTTTCATCATTGTTTGATACTCCATCATGTGCACACCTTTCAGGTTTTCTCTTTGCAGTAAAGTATTTAGAGACGTATTTTTCAATAATTCTTTCAACCTTTTCTTCTATTATTATTGTTGCAGGTAATTTATCATCACATGGATTATACCAAAACAAAACAAGATAGCCATTATCCTTTAAAAGTTCATGGCACTTTTTATATTTAATACTTTTGTCTATCCAATGAAATGCTTGAGCAGAATAAATCATGTCATACTTTTGATTATTAGGGCAATTCCATTCTTCAAAAGATACTACATCCACTGAAACATCTGGATAGGTATTACATTTATCTTTTAGTATTTCTGCCATATCTTCCCCTAATTCTATTGCTTGAACTCTAAATCCTTTATCTGCAAATTGTATAGTTGCTTTTCCAGTTCCTGCACCAATTTCAAGTAACATATCATTTAATTTTAAATCAGTCTTTGATATTACGTCTTGAATTAATTTTTCTGGATAAGAAGGTCTTATCTCCTCATATGTACCCGCAATTCCCTTGTATGGTTCTATTTTCTTCATTATGATTATCCCCCTTTAATGTTATTACACACTTATCTGCTGTTGTGTCACAGTTTAAGAATTATGGGAACTAATGTGTTTCGCCTTTCAAGATTGAACCACCAGTTATTTCCCACTTTAACGCCAATATACCATCATTTCTTCTACACTTCTTTCTACTACTGCCACCATGTCATCTTCAGCACCGAGACTGAAGTTATTCTCGCCAGGATTTCTCTGAATCACACCTTATTTTAATTATATTCAAAACTTACCTCTGCTTTGATAAATGGTTATTACTAGAATTCCAATTGGAAAAGAAATCAAAAAACACACAGCACTGCCCCATAATAAATATTCATTACTATCCACAAAAAATAGGACGAAAATCATAATTAATCCTAAAATAATGTTCACACTTATCACTCTAATATGTATCTTATTTCCTGAATCACTTATAACTTTTAATGATACTATCAATATAATAGTAGCCACAGCTGCTTTATATATTTGACTGATTAGTGATAATCCAAGTTTGTCTAATGTAATATAAACAGCTACTATAATAGCAACTATAAGTAAATTAATAACATCATTCTTCATTCTTAATATCCTATATCCTCTGCAATTTTTGAAAGTGATTCCCATAGCAACTAAAATTCATGTGATACTCACTTTTTGTAGGTTAGCCTAACTATATCAGAATCTTTTTTTACTGAAAAAACAGCATTGTCTGTGTACATAATTCTTTCAAAAAAATCTATTCTATAACCCAAAGTATTGCTATAGCCACAAACACTACTTACCACCCTTTTGTCTTTGACGAAAAGTAATTGAACCATCCCTTCACTTACAGTTTCTTGAATAGAATTGCTTTTAAAACCTATGATTTCTTCAATTTGTTCTTTACTTGTATATGGTTCTAATGTAAATACAGTATCCCACTCAAAAGGCACAATTTTATTCAACTCCACATAATCAGAATTAACTTTTATAATTTCTCTTTGTAGTTTCTTGTTATTAACAATTACTATCGGATTACCAATTATCATATAAGTTAAAGCCATTATGAGGCTAATAGTTACAATAGAAATTATTGTTCTTTTCTTTTTCAAAATGCTCCCCCTTTTTTATTATATCAATAATCTTTGTTTCACAGTTGCTTACAATGTTGCACTAACTCTAAACCCATGATTGATGTAACTGAAGATTCTGTCTTTAAAAGAATTACATAAAACTTTTAATTAATATTCACAGATATATCCAAAATTATATGCTCCTACGGATTATTTCATCAATCTCATTACAACTTATTGATTTGAAAAAAAACTTAAGTTCTCTACGCTCTTTAAATATATTTTCTGTTTCAAATGCAATTATATTATCTTGCTTATAATTATGACTTATAATATCATCCCATGAATGAAACATTCCAGAATACATTACTCCATTTTCATAAAGTCCATTAGTGAAATACAAAGGTAAGATAGTTAATACACAATTTCCAACTACACCAGAAAACAATAATATGCTTGATATAGATAGAGTGTACAATACTAGTATTATTGAAAATACAAGAATTATCAGTGATAGTAGAAGTATTTTAGATTGCCTTTTGTAATTAGGTGGATATAATTTAATAATCATTTTAAATGCTTTCTTTTTATTAAGTAAGAAACTGATAATTATAAATGTCATTAATAAAATAATAAGGATTATCGCAGTAATCATTATCCAATCAATACCTTTTATTCCATTATAAAATCTATCAAGCCGCCAACCGCTTTCAAAAGCATAAAACCCTAGAAATATACTAATTATAATTGGTATGGATGTAATTATTAAAACAAAAGATTTTCTATTTTTCATTTTTAAGTGCCCCCTTATATTATTGTTGTGACGCATGATAAGAATATTGTTCGTTACAATAATCCTAATTATCTCTTCATTCCATCCTAATATATAAGTTTAACATAACTCTTTTAACTGAGAAACGTCTTCAGATATAGCTGAAATCCCTTACCAATAAAGTATTTCACATTTCTGGAACTGTCGATTATAGACATAACCCGTCCAGTTTATCTGATTTATTTAGTAATTCTTACAATTATTTATGACGTACTTCAAGAAGAAGACGAACTAATTAGATTTCTGTTTTTGTTAATTTTTGGAAATATCATTATCGTTTTTCTCTGTCAAAACGCTAAGATGAAATCCATTAAATAAGAATATACTAATAACAATCAATGCTCCTAAAATCAAAAATATAGTTAATCTATATATTAAATTAGGAAGGAAAATTGTAAACAAGGATATAATAAAAATTAAAGGAAAACTCATGCGAACCCATCTTGTTGATGTTATTCGTATTATATCTCCTTCTTTAACTGCTA
>NZ_JAHLEF010000028.1 GCF_018861755.1 Clostridium sp. CF012
AAAATCCTTAATGCTCATTTATCCACCTCTAATCTTTATTCCATTATACATAGAAAAACCCTATAGCGTAGGTTTTTTTAAATCGTCTACTCTATAGGGTACATTTTACTAGCGCTCAAACATGTATTTTTCTTCACGCATCTGCAAATAAAATAAATTGTGAATTACTAAGGCTTGTTCGAACGCATTCCGCGCAATATATACTTTTGTTAGCATAATCTAAGAAAAAATATCCAATTTTAAACAGACTATTATTTTTATAGCATTTAATAAAAAGGGATATTTGACCCTTTCATTATTTTGAAAATTATTTATACAACAATAGATTTCTATTAAGTATGATAAAGAGTATTTTAATTAACGAGGTGGGGGTAAAAATGATTTTTGAAACTTTAAGCTATATTGGTGAGAAGTTAAATGATAATGGAGTTGTATGGGCTGTAGGCGCATCTATCTTATTGCATCATTATGGGCTTGTAGATAGTCCTAATGATATTGATATTTTAGTAGATTTAAAGGATATTGAAAAAGTAGATAAGATTCTAAAAGGTATTGGAGAAAAGAAAGTTTGGGAAAAATCGAATTCATATTCTACAAAATACTTTTACGAGTATTTTGTGCATGGCTTTGATATTGATGTTATGTCAGGACTTACTATTAATTATAATAGTGGAGAATTTGAATACATCTTTGATAGTACTTCAATTTCAGAATATAAAATAATTAATGAAGTAAATATACCATTGAGTTCATTAGAAGACTGGTATGTACTATATCAATTAATTCCTGGTAGGGAGATAAAAGTAAAGATGATAGAAAATTATCTAATATCATATGGGATAAAGAAGCCTACTTTATTAGAAAGAGCATTACGAGGTGACTTACCAGTAGATGTTAGAGATAAAATTCAAGGAATATTAAAAGTGTAATATTCTTGAATTTTTTAATATGGGAAGCTAGTAGCGCTATAGTGAATGTAACTTTTGAATTTTATTGTTTTTTCTGAAATTCTGCTAACAAAAGGATATATTGCGTAAAATGCATCCGAACAAGCTGTAGTAATTCACAATTTATTAGCGATGTGAGTGCATTTCTAGCGATATATCCTTTTCGTTATAGCAGGATTTTAGAAAAAATTCGTAAATGGAAATAGAACATTAGATTACCTTGGAAATTACTTAGCAAGCTGCGAAAAATAATGTTTAGGGATTAAACCTTTCTTAATACCTTCAGTAACTAGCAAATATGTGGCAGTAGTGTCAAACCTAGCGTCATGAAAATTTGCAGTATCTCCAAAGTATTCATTGCTCTTTAAATTTATTTCATCTTCATTTAACTTTAGGAATTTAATGGCTTCTGATAATTTTGGATTTTTATAGCCTCCACGTGCAGAGTAAAGTTTGCATATATCTTTATAATATTTCATTGTACAAAATATATGGTTAGGGGCTAGAGCATGTCCACAATTATTGAGTTCATGAGTTAAAAATTTAATATCAAAATTAACATTGTGTCCGATAAGAATATCTGCATTTATAAAATCATCGATAAAATCTTCGTATGAATCTTCAAAAGTTTTGCCATCGCTTAGTTCAAATAGTGCATCTACACTGAAACCATGAACATCCTCAGCAGAAGGTTCGATATAATCTACTGTGAAAAATATGTTTTTTCCTATTGTTTTTATAGGTTTATAACTAGTATCGACAAGTATATAACTCAATTGACATATATTCCCTGGTCTTATACCAGTAGTTTCTGTATCAAAAAAAATCATTTTCATTAAAAACCCTCCTATATTTCCTCTTTTTCACTTTTCTTTAATCCACTATAAACAAGTTCGTAAGATAAATCCACTAAAAAGAGGATTTTATCATCAGAAATGGAACCATCAATAATTATGGTGTTCCAATGTTTTTTATTCATGTGATAACCTGGAATAATTGCATCAAAGTCTCTACGTAAATCCTGAGACATAAAAGGATCGCATTTTAAGTTGATTTCCAGTATTGGCTTATTGATATTTGTTAAAGCAAACATCTTAGAGCCTACCTTGAAAACTAGTGTTTCATCATCAAATGGGAAATACCCTGTAACACCCTTTTTACTTAGGCAATAATTCTTGAAAGTTTCTAAAGATAACATAATAAATCACCCTTTATCTTTTTATTTACTAAAATACCGTTACGTTAATTATAACATAGATTTTATAGCTTTATATATTAGAGAATATTGTATATACTATTTATAAAGCTTTCTTTGTGTGCTTGAAAATAAATCAGGCTAGAATAGACTAGCATAGCATACTGACTTGGTATTTGTTTGTGCCTTTAGGTGAAATGGGGTTATATGTATGATTGAACTTTTAAGAAGTCTTACTAATAATTTAGGATATGTAATTCTTATTGCTTTTTTTGTTTCTAGGATAGGAAGCTTTAAGAATATTGTGCAAAAGGATATATTTAAAAAAAGAGATTTAATTATGCTTTCAATAATATTTGGATCATTTGGAATTTTGGGAACCTACACGGGAACAGAGGTTAATGGAGCTATTGCCAATACTAGAATTATTGGTGTAATGGCAGGTGGGATACTCGGTGGGCCTTTTGTAGGCATAATGGCAGGAGTTATAGCTGGAATGCACAGGTTACTCGTAGATTTAGGCGGAATTACATCAATCCCATGTGCTATAACTACTATAATTTCAGGAATATTTGCAGGAATAATGTATAAGATATCAAATGAAAATAACAAGTGGGTGTATGGTTTAATTGGTGGGCTTCTAATGGAAATTTTAGAAATGCTTTTAATACTTACAATGGCGCACCCTTTTAACAAGGCCTTAACTATTGTAAAAAGTATATATTTTCCCATGAGCTTTACGAATGCTATAGGTATTGCAATCTTAATAGTAATAATACAAAAAATTCATGAGGAAAAGGAAGAGATTGCAGCAAAGCAAGCGCAAATAGCACTGGAGATAGCTAATAAAACTTTGCCATATTTTAGAGAGATGGATGAAAATTCACTAGAAGAGATATGCGGTATAATAAGAGAGTCAATTGATGCAGATGCAGTATCTATTACAAATACAGAGTATATATTAGCTCATGTAGGTGTAGGCGCTGATCATCATATAAAAGGCCAAAGGATTGTAACAGAAGCTACAAAAAAAGTTATTAAGGAAGGAAATTTGCTTTCCTTAACTAATGCAAGTCAGATAGATTGTCCTAATTTGAATTGCGATTTGAAATCTGCAATTATTGCTCCTTTAAAAGAAGGAAACAAAATGATAGGCACATTAAAAATATATTATTGTAAAGACGATGCAATTTCCTTTAGAAATATAAATTTAGCCGTAGGATTATCTCAAATTATTTCTACTCAACTAGAAATAAGTAAACTGGGGGAGTTAAAGCTTATGGCAAATAAGGCTGAAATAAAGGCACTTCAAGCTCAAATAAATCCTCATTTTTTATTTAATGCACTAAATACAATAATTTCCTTTATTAGACTTAATCCTAATCGTGCAAGAGAATTAATTATAAATTTATCCACTTACTTGAGGTATAATTTAGAAGCTGGAGAAAAGCCTGTAGACATTTATAGAGAACTAGAGCAGGTTAAAGCTTATATAGAGATAGAAAAAGCAAGGTTTGGAGAAAAACTTCATATAATTTATAATATTGAAGATAATCTAGATGTTAAAATTCCAAGTCTTATAATTCAACCTATAGTTGAAAATGCAATAAAGCACGGTATATTAGAGGGCAGTGGATATGGAACCGTGACAATTGAAATTAAAAAAAATGTGGGCGAGAACATTATAATAACAATTGAAGATGATGGGGTGGGTATCTCAAAAGATATTATAGAAAAAGTCTATAATGATAAAATGGAAGAAAATAGAATAGGAATGTCAAATGTTCATAATAGATTAAAATATATTTATGGTGAGGGATTGAAAATAGAAAGACTACAGAATGGTACTAGAATTCATTTCAATGTTATGAAAATAAGGGAGTGGTGATGTGAACTGTATTATTGTTGATGATGAATTTCCGTCAAGAGAAGAACTAAAGTATTTCATAAACAACTTTAGTAATATTAAAATAATGGAGGAATTTGATGATTCGATTATTGCACTAGAGTACATTGAACTAAATAAACCGGACATTATTTTTCTGGACATTAATATGCCCAAATTAGATGGGATGGCGCTGGGCAAAATTATTAGTCATTTCCCCAAACAATCCCTTATTATTTTTATTACTGCTCATAAAGATTACGCTGTAGATGCATTTGAAATTAAAGCTTATGATTACATATTAAAACCCTATTCAGAAGAACGTATAGTTAGTACATTGAAAAAAATTGAGAAATGCTCAGATAAAAAATGTACAAATAGTAAAATAACCCTTTGGAAAGATAATAAAATGATTGTAAGGAGCATAACTCAGATTTCTTACTGTGAAGCAAAAGAAAGGGAAACATTAATCTATATTAAAGGTGAACAATACAATGTAAGTTGTAGTATATCAGAATTCTATAAAAAGCTTCCAAAGGAATTCTTTTTTAGAAGTCATAGATCATATATAATAAACATTGACAAAATAATAGAAATAGTTCCTTGGTTTAACAATACATATATGTTAAAGTTACAAGGTGAGAACGCAGATATACCAGTAAGTAGAAATAATATAATTGAGTTTAAACAGATAATGGGCATATAAAAGCACTTTATGTGTTTTTTTTGTTATTTCATGTATGAAACCGTATACAGCTCTCAAATAATATATTACAATTTTGTTAATAAATAATTAGGAGGGGTTGAAATGGTATCTTTTATTTTAGCAATTATTGCTCTTATTGTAGGTTATTTTATTTATGGTACAATTGTAGAAAAAACTTTTGGGGCGGATGAAAAAATTCAAACTCCAGCTATAAGGCTAGAGGATGGTGTAGATTTTGTCCAGATGCCTGCTTGGAAGATTTTTTTAATTCAATTTCTTAACATTGCAGGGCTCGGTCCTATATTTGGTGCAATTGCAGGTGCAATGTGGGGACCAGCAGCATTTTTGTGGATTGTCCTTGGATGTATCTTTGCAGGTGGAGTTCATGATTATTTTTCAGGTATGCTATCAGTAAGACATGATGGTGCAAGTATACCTGAAGTTGTAGGGAAATATCTTGGCACTGGGTTTAAAAATTTTATGCGAGTATTTTCAGTAATACTTTTAATACTAGTAGGAGTGGTTTTTGTAACTGGTCCAGCAAGTATTTTAAAAGGTTTAACGGGAATGAATTTTCAACTATTAGTTTATATAATATTTGCATATTATATAATGGCAACAATGCTTCCAATAGATAAGCTTATAGGAAAAATATATCCTATTTTTGGAGCTTGCTTATTCATTATGGCATTCGGAGTAGGTGGAGCCTTGATTTTAGGTGGGTACCCTATCCCAGAAATAATACCGTCTAATTTGATAAATATGCATTCAAACCCAGGTTCAAATCCAATATTCCCTATGTTATTCATTACCATTGCTTGTGGAGCTATTTCAGGTTTCCACGCAACTCAATCACCATTGATGGCAAGATGTATAAGTAGTGAAAAACAAGGTAAAAAAATATTTTATGGTGCAATGATAGCAGAGGGTGTAATTGCATTAATTTGGGCAGCAGCAGCAATGAGTTTCTTTGGAGGCGTAAATGAATTAAATGCTACTATGGCTATAAAAGGTCATACTGCAGCATGGGTAGTAAATGAAGTTTCAATTAGTTTACTAGGAAAAGTTGGTGGAGTTTTGGCTATACTAGGAGTTGTTGCTTGTCCTATAACTTCTGGTGATACAGCATTTAGAAGTGCAAGATTAACAATAGCCGATACATTTAAATTTGATCAAGGTCCTATTAAAAATAGATTTTTAATTAGTATTCCACTATTTGTAGTAGGGTTCATATTAACTAAAATGGATTTTGCAATAATATGGAGATACTTTGGATGGTCTAACCAAACTTTAGCTACTATAGTATTATGGACAGCCGGCATGTATATGGTTACTATTGGTAAAAAGCACTGGATGGCAACTTTACCTGCTACGTTTATGACAGCGGTATGTACTTCCTATATTTTAATTGCACCAGAGGGCTTTAAGCTATCTCAAAGTATTGCCTACCCAGTAGGAGTTATAGCGGCAATTGCAGCAATGACAATTTTCTTAATTGCAGCAAAAAAAGTTGTAGTAAAAAAGGTAGAGGGAAAAACCAACGTTAAAATGTAAAATATATTTTAAGTCATATTAAAAGAAAAACTGTTAACATAATATTATGTTAACAGTTTTTATGAAAATATGTCATATATCATAAATATTATAAACAAAAGACATATAAAAGCACTTAATGTGCTTTTATTGTCGTTTCATGCGTGAAATCGTATTCTATTTTAAATATACATTATAATTTAGTTATTAAGTATTTAGGAGGAGTTCAAATGGTTTCATTTATTTTAGCGATTATTGCACTTATAGCAGGTTATTTTATTTACGGTACAATTGTAGAAAAAGCTTTTGGAGCTGATGAGAAAATCCAAACACCAGCCGTGAGACTCGCAGATGGTGTAGATTTTGTTGAGATGCCTCAATGGAAGATTTTTTTAATTCAATTTCTTAACATAGCAGGCTTAGGTCCTATATTTGGAGCAATTGCAGGTGCAATGTGGGGGCCAGTAGCATTTTTATGGATTGTCTTTGGATGTATCTTTGCAGGAGGAGTTCATGATTATTTTTCAGGTATGTTATCAGTAAGACATGACGGTGCAAGTATACCAGAAGTTGTAGGGAAATATCTTGGTAATGGATTTAAAAACTTTATGAGAGTGTTTTCTGTTATAGTTTTAATACTTGTAGGAGTAGTTTTCGTAACAGGACCTGCAGGTATCTTAAGAGATCTAACAGGAATGAATTTACAACTATTAATTTACATGATATTTGCATATTATGTAATGGCAACAATGCTTCCAATAGATAAACTTATTGGAAAGATATATCCTATTTTTGGAATTTGTTTATTAATTATGGCAGTTGGTATTGCTGGTGCCTTGATTTTTGGAGGATTCCCTATTCCAGAAGTAACAGTATCTAATTTAGTTAATATGCACTCATCACCAGGAAAAAACCCAGTATTCCCTATGCTATTCATAACAATTGCTTGTGGAGCGATTTCAGGGTTCCATTCCACCCAATCACCTTTAATGGCAAGGTGTATATCTAGTGAAAAACAAGGTAGGAAAATATTTTATGGTTCAATGATAGTAGAAGGAATAGTTGCATTAATTTGGGCAGCTGCAGCAATGAGTTTCTTTGGAGGAGTTGAACAGTTAAATGCTACTATGGCAATACCTGGTCATACAGCAGCTTGGGTAGTAAATCAATCTTCAATGACTTTACTTGGAAAAGTCGGTGGAGTCTTAGCTATACTTGGAGTTGTAGCTTGTCCTATAACTTCTGGAGATACAGCATTTAGAAGTGCAAGATTAACTATAGCCGATGCATTAAAATTTAATCAAGGTCCTATTAAAAATAGATTCATGATTAGTATTCCACTATTTGTAGTAGGTTTCATATTAACTAAGATGGATTTTGCAATAATATGGAGATACTTTGGATGGTCTAACCAAACCTTAGCTACTATAGTATTATGGACAGCGGGTATGTACATGGTTTATATAGGTAAAAAACATTGGATGGCAACTATTCCAGCTACATTTATGACAGCTGTATGTACTTCCTACATTTTAATTGCACCTGAGGGCTTTAAGCTTTCACAAGGCATTTCATATACAGTAGGGATTATAGCAGCAATTGCAGCTATGGTAATTTTTATAACTGCGGCAAAAAAAGTTGAAGTAAAAAACAACATTAATGTATAATATTTTATAAATCCCCTTTATAAAATAAAAAGGCTGTTAGCATAATATTTATGCTAACAGCTTTAACTTATTTATTTATTTATTTTTGATGATTTCACCATTCACCATTACAAATTCTACTTTACTTCTTAAATCAAAGGGATGTCCACTATACATAATAATATCAGCATCCTTTCCAATTTCTAAGCTTCCAACTTTGTTCTCTATGCCAAGTATTTCAGCAGCATTTATAGTTATTGCCTTAAGAGCCTCTTCTTCATCCATACCCTCTCTTGCAGCAATACCTGCACATATCGGAAGATATTGAAGGGGAATAACGGGGTGGTCTGTCATTATAGCTACCTTTATACCAGCTTTCGAAAGAATTACCGGGGTTTTAAAAGTCAGATTCTGAAGTTCTACTTTTGATCTATTTGATAACGTTGGGCCTAAGATTATACCCTTTTGAATGCCTTCTTTTAAATAATCTACAATTAAATGGCCTTCTGTGCAATGATCAAGGGTTATATCTATATCAAATTCCTTTGCAATTCGAAGAGCAGTAAGGATATCATCGGCTCTATGAGCATGAGCTTTTAGAGGTATTTCTTTTTTTATAACCTTTGCTAGTGCTTCCATTTTCATATCAAATTCAGGTACTTTATCAGGAGTTTCCAACGCTTTATTTTGTTTTTCTATATACAGTTTTGCTTTAAAAAGATTTTCTCGAAGTATAGCAGCAGTGGCCATTCTTGTACTGGGGGATTTTTTTAGGGCGTTATATACTCTTTTAGGGTTTTCACCAAAAGCTACCTTCATAGCAACACAATCATTTACAATCATATCATCAATTCTATCGCCATAGGTTTTGATAACTGCAAACTGTCCACCAATTACATTTGCACTACCTGGACCAGTGGAAACAGTTGTTATTCCAGCTTGCAGCGCATCCTTAAAACATATATCTCTAGGGTTAATGGCGTCGATTGCTCTTAAGTGAGGAGTAACGGGGTCAACCGCCTCATTACCATCAGCACCTTCAAAGCCCATTCCGTCTTCCCACATTCCAAGGTGACAGTGAGCATCAATCATTCCTGGCATAACAAACTTACCTTTAGCATCAATGATTTCCGCATTACCTGGTGGACTTACCACATTTCCAATAGCAATAATTTTACCATGATCAACTAAGATCATTCCATTTTCGAAATTCTCCTTAGCCATCGTATGTATATTCGCATTTTTAATTAAAATCATATAAAAACCTCCTAATTTTTAGCCACTTGAATGTAACTTAAGCGAAACAAGGTGAAAGTATTTATTTCGCTATGCTAATGGTTTTGTATTCAAAATATTATACTATCAATATTATAACATATTTTTCTAATTAATATTAAAGGTTAATTAGTAGTCAATAGAGAGCACCTTACAGGTAATTCTGCTATTGCAATAGTAGTAGATAAGATTTCAAAAGATAAATAAAAAAACTGATTAGAAAATAAAATTTCTAATCAGTTTTTTTATTTTAAAATTCTGTTTAAAAGATAGAAGCTTTTTAGTATTAAAGATAAACATAAGTTAACTAATTATTATCTAAGCTACCTTCTATGCTCTACAAGATCAATGGCTCCTAGCACAATGTGAGCCAAGCCAAATCCAATAACACCTGCTTCAATCATAGGAAGAACATTTTTCTTTTTCATATCATTTCTAGAAAATGTTGCACCAGTAGCAGTTACAATTGTACCTAGTAAAGTTGGAATTAATCCTTCACGCATATTAAAGACCTCCCTTTTAAAAATTTTATATTATTAGCTTTTACAAATGTGATATCTTTAATACTGTAAAATATATAGAATATATGTTTTATATTACTAAAGTCTTAATCATTAAAATCTTTAATAAATTTATTGAATAGATTATTTGTTCTTTGTGGATGTTCATTATTATCAGAACGCTTATCTGTATTGTTTTTTTCTTTTATTTCATAAGAATTTTTAGAATTTTCATCATTAGTTATTTTAAAATTTTTATTATACTGAAAGTTGGCTTTAATTTCATTTGAAGTAATCCTTCTTCTAATAGTTGATGAATTATTAGAAGAATTCTTGTTTTCTGATTTACCATCTTCCTTGATTTTATTATCTTTACTTTTAATTGTTTTGTCATTATCTTTATTTTTGGAGGATTTGTTCTCTATTTTTTTAGTATTAATCTCTACTGAAGGTTTTTTTAGGATATCTTTCTTAATATCTTTATTTTTATTTATGGACTCTCTTTTGTTATTATTGCGATTCAAAGTGGATGTATCGATTTTTTTCTTATTAACTGTAATGTCTATTTTTTTATTATTGCTTGAAGAAGCATTAATTATGATATTTAGATTATTACTATCTATTATATTTTTAAAACTAGAAATATCTATAGAGTTATCTTTACTACCTTTAATATCAATACTAATAATTTTATTATCATTTGCATGTTCATCATTAATAAAATTTTCATCTTTAGCTTCTTTAACTAAAAGCTCAAGACCAACATCTATAGACTTATTTTTAAGTTTAATATTACTAAGTATTAGAGCACCATCTGAATTTAGTGCTTTAAAACTAATAATTTTATTCCACCTGTTAGCTTTAAGAGAAACCGATGGGTTACTTATAACTATAGTTGTAACTGGAGAATTGTAAGCTTGAGCAAAGGAACTAGAAATAAATATAAACATTAGTGAAGCGGCAGTTAGGGCATATTTATAGTTGAATAAGCTTTTCTTGTATAATTCTCCCGTATGAATTTCACCTACCTTAGGAAATACTTTGCTAATTTTTACATAAACAAATTCTCCACGGTCGGTCATAATCCCAGCCTTTTTATTAATAATAGATATTACAATACCGGTTTTAATCATTTATTTCACCCTCTTTTATATTTAGATAGGATTTTAAATACACATATTCTGGGTTTATAAGTATCAGTATTAAAGATATTATGTATATACGCCATTTTTCAATTGATTTTCTATTTGAAGCAGTTAATATTATTATTTCTTTAGTTGGAAGCCTTCTTTTGGTCTTTAAATGATTAAGTATTGACTCTTCTCTAGCGCATAAAAAGGCAACATTTAATAGCGTACTTCTAGTATCCTTGTGTGAGGGCGAGAAATTAATGAGGGAATCGAAATTGATTTTGTATTTTAACAGTTCCTCTGAAAATGAATTTATTTCATCAGCTCTAAATTCATTCTCAATTTGAATTTCAAAATTGTTAATAGAGTTTTTCCCATCTATATAATCTATATTGCCTTTACTGTTATCAAAAAGTAGACTTGGAGAAGTTTTATTTTTTCTAAAATAATCTATAAGTGCGTTTTTAATAATAATTTTACCAAAACCATAAAAATTTCCTTTAGTCTTATCATATTTGTCACAGGCCATGTTAAAAGCCACAAGTGAGATACTAAGTTCTTCATCATTTTCCCAAATTAAATGCCTTTTGCAGATTTTACTTGTAATTGAATAAATAAAACCTTTGTTCTCTTCAATAAAGTTGCTGCGATTTTCGAAAATTAAAGCGTCTATATTAAAACTTTGTTCTTCATCTAAAACTACGACTGTTTTTTTATTTTTATGAAAAAGAAGTTTCAAGTTCATTTGTCCACCCCTCATATTCTGTATACGTAAATACTACCAACTTTAAGAGGGAAAAGAAACAAAAATATATTTTTGAATGCAATATAAAATATATTTAAAAAAATAATAGAAATACCCTCTAATAAATATTAACATGCTTCGTATATATAGGGGAAATGAAAAATATGGGATAATGATTAATGATTGCTATCTACATAAGAGCAATAAGAGGAGGAAGTAAAATGAAAAAAGTAGCTATTTTAGTTGCAGCCATAGCATTTACAATAAGTATAAATACAAAGGTGTTTGCAACAGGTGTTGTAAATTCAGTTACTACAAGTTCTAGTATTGATGCAAACATAAGTGAGGTTGTTAATAAGGATACAGGCATTATGCCAGATAGTATGTTTTATTTTATTGATAAGGCCTTTGATAATCTTAAGATATTTTTAACTTTTGATGATGCAAAGAAAGCAGAAATAATTTCACAAGTAGCAAGTGAGAGAATAGCTGAATATGACAGTATGACAGAAAAAGAAAAATATGATTTGTCACAAAAAATAATTAAAGCATTAGATAAGTTAAGTGAAAAATTAGATGTATTAGAAGAAGATAGTGATAATGAAGTTAATTTAGAGCATAAGGAAGCAGTATCTAACATGGTAGAAAAAAGACATCTGTTAAATACTGCAAGACAGGAATACCAATCATTAAAAGTTGATTTAAAACATGCTGAGAAGTCTGGTGATGAAGTGGCTATAAAAGCTGCCCAGGATCTATTAAAAGTAAAAGAAGATTTGTATAAAGATGCTAAAGAAGCATTTAAGATAGCTTTTGAGGAAATGAAAGCAGTTAAAGAAGATACTGTAAAAAGTGATGAGAAGATAGAAGAACCAAAAGTAGTAACAGAAGAAAAGGTTGAAGAAGAAAAGGTAGATAAAATAGAAGAAACAAAAGAAATAAAAGAAATAAAAGTAGCTAAAGAGGCAAAAGAAGAAAAAGAAGCTAAAGAGGCTAAAGAGGCTAAAGAATTAAAAGAATTAAAAGAATTAAAAGAAGTAAAAGAAGTTAAAGAAGTCAAAGAAGTTAAAGAAAATATAATTAGAAATGAGAATAAAAGAGAAGAAATAAAAGAAAAATTAGAAAACATACAAATTAGAAATGATAACAAAAAAGAAGAAGTAAAAGAAAAAACAAATGAAATTAAAGAAAATAAAAAGAAATAAATAGAACATTAGTCATTTAGAATAAAAGTTCTCATCTAGGTAAAAATAAGATATTGTAATATAAAATTACAATATCTTATTTTAATTTAGAGGAGGAAAATAAAATTTATGAGAAAAACAAAATTACCGAAAGGCCAGCATGAAGAAGAAGTTGAAAATGTAAAAAATATGCTCCAAAGAGGCATGGGCATAATTGAAATTATAGACTCAACGAGTCTATATGAAGAGGAAGTCATAGGAATTAATAATGAACTTAGAGGTGAATAGTAGAAAATAAAATGCCGGGGAGTCCCTGGCATTTATTTATTATTAATCCCAGCAGTAAAATTCAGTTCTCTAACTGCAGCTAAAACTTGTTCCTTATCTATCGTACAAGTAGCAGTGGAAAGACCATGTTTTTCTAGAATGCTACTTATTTCCTGGTGAGTAATAGCTGTAGATGGAGATTCTCCTTCTATACGTAAATCTAAGTCGTTATTATCACGTTTAAATGATACAAAGTATTCGCCTGCATCATTTTTGTCTAGTATAAAACCTTTAGCCATTTTTATGCCCCCTTTTTTTTCACAAATACTACAATTATAGTATAATGCACAGCCAAATAATTATCAAAGTATTTTATTTGCACAATAAAATGTATTAAACAAAATAATATGTAAAAGATAATAAATGTAATTAGTAAGTTAATAAATAAATTTAAGGAGAGGTATTATGCCAAAAAAAGGAATGAGTAGGCCACAAGTTCAACCTAAAGGGGATAATAATAAGAAAATGAAAGATCAAGATGCAAAAAGAGTTCCAGAAGTAGGAAAATAAAATAATTAAACACCATGTTGAATTATATCAACATGGTGTTTAATTATTACTAGGACTTTAAAGCGAACTTTAGATTTGTGACTTATTCATATATCCCAAATCCAGTGATAACTAGTGTATCCCAATCAGTCTCTTCATTTTTAATCCAATTGTATTCGATACATAGTTGTTTTAACCAAGCATTAAGGCCACTACTATTTTTACTTGCATTTGGTGCTTGTCTTCCGAAACTTTCTTTTATAGTTTCAAGTAATTCTATTTGGTCGTCTTTTACCATCTCTTTATCTAACATTTCTTCTATAACATCACAACACTCTTCATAACATTTTTTGTCCTCAGCATACAATTCATCTGCGAGTAACTGACGTTTGTTATTTAGTGTATCTCGGACAGTATTAATTTCTTCTAAGTTTGATAAGTATTTTTTAGCTATGTTCATAGCGGCAATATCATTATCTATTCTAACTATTGCTCTTTCCAATTTTGCATTTCTCATTTTAATCTTCTCACTTTACATTTTTTATTTAGTCATTGATTAAGGCATCTTGAAAAAATAACTAGTGTGAATGCTTGTTATTTTTTTCAAGATGCCTAATGACAATAAATCAATTATATCATAAATTCACTATGATACAAAATTCTGCGTATATTAAATGTTTTTCTAGTGGTAACCAAAAAATTATTTAATTTAAAAAAATCAAAATTGTTGAAATTATATGATTAATAGTATAATATTATAAATATATCAAATAATTAACATTTTTACGTCAATTATGCACAAGAGATGGTAGATGACAATTGATAATTATTATCTATTCCAGACATAAGAAGATCTGCTGCAGAATTGTTTATTATGGGCAGTAAACCATTAAAAGAGCCTAAAGATATAATGCTATAATTGAAAATTTAAAAAACAGGGGTGATATTCCATGTTATCAAAAATATTAATCGAGGAAGTATTGAGCAAGGCGTTGTGTACAGGAGGGGATTTTTCAGAAATATTTTTAGAGGACACTGTAAAAAACAACATATCAATGGTTGATGGAAAGGTAGATAATTCTGTATCTGGAAGGGAGTTTGGAATAGGTATTAGAATATTTAAAGGCCTTAATAGTGTATATGCATATACAAATGATGCAAGCCGTGGATCTTTATTAGAAACAGCGTGCAAAGCGGCCTGCGCTGTAGGAAGTATTAACAATGATAAATGTATAGATATAAACTTAACAGAAAGAATAGGTTCAAACATTCATCCTATTTTATATGTTCCATCCACTGTTAGTAACTTAAAAAAGGTAGTGGAAATGAAAAAAGCCTATACTTGCGCTAAAGATTATAGTAGTGAAATAGCCCAAGTAACTATAAATTATGCAGATGTGGATCAAAAGGTTTTAATAGCAAATAGTGAAGGCTTATTAACTAATGATAGAAGAATAAGGACAAGAGCATTTATACAATCAGTAGCTAGTAATGGAGTAGAAAACCAAATGGGTTACCAAGGGCCAGGAAGAAAAATGGGCTTTGAAATGTTTGATGCTATTAATATTGAAGAGATAGCGAGACAAGCTAGTAAAACAGCTGTTACTATGTTACATGCAGCAGTTTGTCCAGCAGGGAAAATGCCTGTAGTAATAGACAATGGATTTGGTGGAGTTATATTCCATGAAGCATGTGGTCACGCTCTAGAAGCTGCAGCTGTAGCAAAAGGCAACTCAATATTTGCAGGAAAATTAGGACAGAAGATTGCATCAGACAAGGTAACGGCAATCGATGATGGTATTATGACGAATTTATGGGGTTCAATAAATATTGATGATGAAGGAACTCCAGCTAAAAGAAATGTATTGATTGAAAATGGTATTCTAAAAGGATATATGATAGATAAATTAAATAGTAGAAGAATGAATATGGAGATTACAGGAAGTAGTAGACGTGAATCTTATAAGTTTGCACCAACTTCAAGAATGACTAATACCTTTATTGCTCCAGGAAATGATGATGAAAATACTATTATTGGCTCCATGCAAAATGGGTTATATGCAAAAGAGATGGGCGGAGGTTCAGTAAATCCTGTAACAGGAGAGTTTAATTTTGCAGTAGTGGAAGGATATTTAATTAAAAACGGTAAAATAGATATCCCAGTAAGAGGAGCTACATTGATAGGAAAAGGATCAGATATATTATTTAATATTGATATGGTAGGAAAGAATTTACAACATGGACAGGGAATGTGTGGAGCATCAAGTGGGAGTGTACCAACAAATGTGGGACAACCTATGATTAGAGTATCAGAGATTACAGTAGGTGGAAGATAGGAGGGATTTATATGATATTAAATGAATTTAAAGAAAAATTATTTAAAAGAGCCGGAGAAGCTTGTTTTAGTGAGTATGAAATATATTATGAATCAGGAGAAAGCTTAGCCATAGAAATATTTAAAAAGGAAGTAGATAAATATAGTTTAAATAAAACTATGGGTATAAGTTTTAGAGGCATTTATGAAGGTAAAATGGGATATGCATACACAGAAATTATGGACGATGAAGCAATAGAATTATTAATAGAAAAAGCAAGGTCGAATGCCCAAATCATTGAGAATGAAGAAAAAGAAATTATTTTTGAAGGTAGTAATAAATATGAAGATTTCAATGGATATAATGAGGAGATTAACAGCATATCACCTGAAGATAAGATAAAACTCGCAATTGCGCTTGAAGAGGAGGCTTACAAATGCAGTGATTATGTTAAAAATACAGGAGAATGCTCTTTAGGAACAATAGAAAATGAAAGAAGAATAATCAATTCAAAAGGATTGGACATTAGCACTAAAGTAAACGGTATATATGGGTTTATGGAACCCGTTGTTACGAAGGGGGGGAGGACTAATAATTCCTATGCATATAAATTCACAAACGATATGAGTGAATTTGATATAAAAAAAATTGCAAAGGAGAGTGTAGATGAGTCTTTAGCTTATTTTGGTGCAGAATCAGTGAAAACAGGTAAATATCGAGTATTATTTAAAAATTCAGTATCAGTGGAATTTCTTCAAACCTTTGGAGAAATCTTTAGCGCTGACAATACTCAAAAGGGATTATCACTATTAAAAGGTAAAGTAGGGGAAACTATTGCGTCAAAGAGGTTAACAATAGTTGATAATCCATTTTTAAAAGGGAGTTTATGTTCTACACCTTTTGATGCAGAAGGAGTAGCCACATATTGTAAGAATATAGTGGAAAAAGGGAAGCTGAAAACATTACTTCATAATATTAAGACTGCTACAGTGGAGACCTCACAGAGTACAGGAAATGCTTCAAAAGCATCCTTCACGTCTCCTATAAAGGTTGCTCCTACAACTTTATATATTGAAAAAGGAATAAAATCCTATGAAGATATGATTAAAGCATTAGACAATGGAATTATAATAACGGAGGTACAGGGAACTCATTCAGGAGCTAATCCTATATCAGGAGATTTCTCACTAGCAGCCAAAGGCTTTTTAGTAGAAAATGGGAAAATAATAAGACCAGTTGAGCAGATTACTATAGCTGGTAACTACTTTGAAGTGATGAAAGATACTTTGGAGGTCGGATGTGACTTTGAATTAGGGATACCAAGGTCAGGATCGTGTTTTGGTAGCCCTTGCGCTTTAATAAGGGAAATTTCAGTTGCAGGTCTTTAAGTATAAATAGAAGGTAGTTGTGGCCAGTTTAGAGCTGTCCACAACTACCTTCTATTCTAGTTTAGATTCTAGTCCACTTAATAATTTAACATACCTATCTTGAAGGCTGTTTTTTGTAGCCTCATTTTCTACGGCAAAGCATAAGGTATCTATTTCTTCTAACTGCTCCTTACTTAATCTTTTTTGTGCGAAAGTATAAATAGCAGTGTCTTCCTTGTCGATATGCCTATGAAGTAAGTCCGTGTAAGCTATAGCGTTGGCAATTATGTCTACTCTTGAGTCACTATCTCCAGCTTGAAATTTAACTAAGGCAGCTTCTAGATTTCCCATAAAAAGCCTACCTAAATCATGTTCCACTAGCATTCCCATAATAGGACCCTTTTCTATTCGTTCCCCTAAAACTTCACTCATTTTTTTAAAAAGAATAACCTCTTCCTTATTATGATGGTGTTTATCTGCATAATTTCTTACGAAGTCAATAACACTATTAAAGTCATTATAATCAATTTGTTCATTGTTAAGTACTTTAATAGAGAATTTTCGAACGACAATTAACATTCTTTTTATAATTTTATGTTCTTCCATCATTAGCTCTATAGCATTCATAATATATCCTCCCTTTATAAAAATTCTAGATGCATAAATTGATAACTATTATTAATTATCAATATATCATATAAAATTATTAAAGTAAATGCTGCTGAATACATAAATAAGCTGTTGTGAATAAATAAAATATGATATTCTTAAATTATAATTAAAGGGTTGGGAGGATACATATGATTGATTTGAATATAGGACAAGTAGCAGCCTTTGTAACTGCTATTTGCTGGACTATAACCCCTATTGCTTTTGAAGCAGCAGGAAAAAGAGTAGGTTCACTATCCGTAAATTTTATAAGGCTTATTATAGCATTTTTCCTAATAGGTATATTTACATTCTTTACGAGAGGTATGTTTTTGCCACTTGACGCGGCAGGATCAACATGGCTATGGTTAAGTATTTCTGGAGTCATAGGCTTTGTTTTAGGAGATTTATTTTTATTTGAGGCATTTGTACTGATAGGTTCACGTATATCATTACTAATTATGGCTGTAGTTCCACCAATAACAGCACTAATTGGATTTTTTATTTTAGGTGAAAGACTTACAATTTTAGACCTGCTAGGAATGTTTATAACTATGGGTGGTATTTTCCTTGTTATATTAGTGAGAGGTACTAATGAAAAGAAAATTAAATTATCCCATCCTTTAAAAGGTATTTCCTATGCATTTATTGGTGCTATAGGACAAGCAACAGGAATGGTGTTTAGCAAATTAGGTATGGGAAATTATAACGCTTTTGCTGCTACTCAAATTCGAATTATATCAGCTACAGTTGTTTTTGCAATAATAATCACATTAAGGAAGAATTGGAGTAACTTAGCTGTAGCATTGAAAGATTTTAAAGCACTAAAATATATTTCTATAGGGTCATTTTTCGGTCCATTCATAGGGGTATCTTTATCCTTATTAGCGGTGCAATATATATCTACAGGAGTAGCATCTACAATTTCTTCAGTTTCACGTATTTTAATTATACCAATTGCTGTGATTGTATTTAAAGAAAAGATATCAGCAAAAGAGGTATTAGGAGCAGTTATAACCATTGGGGGAGTTGCATTACTGTTTATGTAAAAATAAAGCTCGACAATTTAACAATAAATATCATAAAATAAGGAATATTGATGATATAATTATCTTATACTTTATTAATAATAAAATAGTATTCTAGGTAAAGAAGAGCAGCTGATCAGTAAATTTAAGAAAAAAATTCAGAATATTTTGAAAAGGAGTTGGTATTATGACAATTAATTACGCACACAGAGGTGCAAGTGCATATTACCCGGAAAATACAATGCTTTCCTTTGAAAAAGCACTAGAAATGGGAGCTACAGGTATAGAAACAGATGTGCAGGTAACAAAGGATGGTGTATTAGTCCTTATTCATGACGAGATGGTTAATAGGACAACTAATGGAGAGGGACTTGTAGCAGACTATAATTATAAGGAGCTAAGTAAGTTAGATGCTGGAGCTTGGATGGGCGAGGAATTTGCAGGAATTAAAATTCCTACAGTTGAGGAGTTAATCTACTTAACTTTGGATAAAGATATTATTATCAATTTTGAAATTAAAACTGGAATAGTAATATATGAAGATATTGAACAAAAACTTATTGATTTAATTTATAAGCATAAGATAAATCGTAAAGTTATTTTGTCTAGCTTTAATCACTATTCTATAGCTAAGTGTAATAAAATATCTAAGGGAATTAATACAGGAGTATTGTATATGGAAGGTATTTATAAACCATATAATTATGCAAATACTGTTGGTGCAAAGGCTATTCATCCATATTTTCTTGCAATAAATGAGGAAGTAATAAAAGAAACTAAAAAGCACAGGACACAGATAAATGTGTTTACAGTGGATGATGAAGAGCGAATGAAATTTTTCTTAGATATGAAGGTTGATGGTATTATAACTAATTGTCCAGATAAACTCAATAAAATAATGGTAGAAAACTATGAAAAAACTAGATTATAAGAAAGTTTTTTTGCTGGGAATAGGCTTTTTTGCAATTAGTGTAACTTGGTCTATATATAATGCTTTTGTTCCTAAAATATTAAGTAATTTTATAAGTAGTACAACAATAATAGGATTTATTATGACTATTGATAATTATTTTGCCTTGTTTCTTCAACCGGCAGTTGGAATATTAAGTGATAAAATTGATACAAAACATGGAAAACGAATGCCTTTCATCATGATAGGTATGCCACTTTCTGTAGTCTTTATTATACTTGTGGCAAATTATAAAAATTTGCCTATGCTAATAACATTTATAGTACTTATGAACCTTTCTATGAGTATATTCAGATCTCCAGTTGTAGCTCTAATGCCGGACATAACAGCAAAGGAAAATAGAAGCAAGGCAAATAGTATAATAAATTTAATGGGTGGAATAGGGTCAGTTATAGCGTATATTGTGGGGTCTAAGTTATGGGATTTAGATGAGAAATATCCCTTTTATCTTGCCGCAATATTAATGTGCTTTTCTTTTATTCTACTCTTTAATTCTATAAAAGAGAGACGGGACGTAGCACACTATGAAAAAGATGAAGCAGTAAATAAAGGGTTTGTAAAAAGTATAAAGGAAGCTTTAAAAAATAAGAGCGTAATGTTTTTGCTACTGGCTATATGTAGTTGGTTTATAGGATTTGCAGGAATTGAGACATTATTTACACTGTATGGTGAGAAATATTTAGGTATAAAGACAAGCGCAGCAGCATTTTCATTTACATTCATCTCAATTGCTTTCTTGATATCTGCAATTCCAGCTGGGATTTTGGGAACTAAGTTTGGAAAGAAAAAAACAATTACAGCTGGAATAGTGGGTATTGTTGTGAGCTTTTTTATTATAGCTTTTATGAAGAATATTCTATATATAAGAGGCATGTTTTTAATATGTGGATTTTTCTGGGCTCTAATTAATATAAATTCATATCCCTTTGTTACGGATATGGCGCCAAAAGGAAAAATAGGCACATTTACTGGACTTTATTATCTCACAGCATCTGTAGCAGCTATAATATCACCGCCACTTTTAGGTCTTATAATCGATTTATTAGGTTATAAATATATGTTCTTTTATGGAGCTGTATTTTTCTTAATAGCTATAATACTTATTAATAAGGTCAAAATTGAAAGTCTGGAATAGATAAAATAATTTTTAAATATATAATAAAAGAATGTAGGGTACAAACAGAATTGTGCAGTGCATTCTTTTTATTTAGCGGGAAGTTGGAAAATTTAAAAAATATGGATTAATTTTAAATCTTTATTTAAATTGTTATAAATATGACACCGCTTATATAAAAAATAATGATATTATATAAATAAAATTGTAATCTAAAAAAAGAGAGGCTGGGGGGAATTATGAAAAATAAGAGTAATGTATATTTAGCTTTAGGTATATTATGTGAAGTTTACTTTATAGGAACAATAATATTTGGAGGAAGAGTAACTTTTGCTGAGTTTTATTTGGGCCTTGGAGTAGTGTTAATAACAATAGGATTAATTAAACGTAAAAGTAAAAGTGAATATATTTTAATAAGACCTGGCAAGATTCGAACAGCAATAAAAATATGTTTTTTTATGGGACTAGCTTCATTTATATTTATTGAAGGATGTATAATTCAATCAGCTGTATCAAAGCATAAAGATAAAAGCGATTATCTAGTGATTTTAGGGGCCGGAATCAGAGGCGAAGTTCCTTCAACTGCGCTTTATCAAAGGCTTTATGCTAGTTTAGAATATATTGAAATCAATCCTGAGGTTAAGATAGTAGTTTCAGGGGGGAAGGGAACTGGTGAGAGTATTACTGAAGCAGAGGCTATGAAAAGATTTTTAATAAAACATGGAGTAGCGGAGGATCAGATAATAAAGGAAGAAAAGTCCACCAGCACTTTAGAAAACATGAAATTCACAGCAGAGGTTTTAGAAGCATTAGAGGAAAGTGAAAATATAGAAGTAACTATTGTAACAAATAATTTTCATATGTTTAGAGCTAAATTTTTAGCACAAAGACAGGGCTTAAAGGTATTTGGGTATCCCGCAGCGCTTCATCCAATGCTAGTTCCTACTTGCTTTGTCAGGGAGTATTTAGCAGTTATAAATTCATTTATATTTGATAGATGATTGTGAGCTGAAAAAATTTTCTTATATTATGCTATAACGAAAAGTATATATTGCTAGGAATGCATTCACTTCGCCTTAGTAATTCTAAAATTTATTTTAGAATTACTAAGGCACGTTCAAATGCATTCTACGGAATATATACTTTTGTTAGCATAATATAAGAAAAAAAGCAGTTAATCAATTGTTGTTTCAGTTATTCTTTGATTATCGTAAAGAATTTCAATTGATAATTATATGCAAATGTATGAATAAATATTCATTAAGGTTTATTGATAAATTGATTTAAATATTAATATATTATAATCTTTATCATCATAAATGGCTTAAACAAACGATTTTGAGTATTTAAAAATCATTAATAGTTTTTTAAAATTAAAACAAGCTATTGACTTATGAATTAAAATGCAATACAATGTATAAAAATTAGCGATTCATTTTAATAATTTAGGGGGTTATATCAATGTCAAATACACAATTATTTCAATCTGAAAAAGAATTAGTGGGTTTTATCTCGGACTATCTCATCAAACATGATGATACAATTGCAATCATAAAAAAAGATTTAAGAAAAGATGTAATTAAGTCTTTACTAATAAATGAAGAATTTAATATCTTTAAAGATTCTTCTGATGCAGAAGAAAATATATTATTTTTAATTAAGACAGGCGATAAGGAAGGAAAGAATTTAAGCCTTAAAATTTGCGATGCATATAATAAAAACACTAAAGCTTTTAAGATGGTGGATATAGATAATATATTACTTGTGGATAATTTAATTAGTAGTGAGGAAGCTAAAAGTATTACTTATTATAAAGAAATTACCAAAATGAAAGTACAATGAGGTTACCTTCCGTATATCGGGTCAATCTGAGGTTTCCTATTATATTAACTTATCCCAAATACTTATTCTATTTATAAAGCAACCAACTTACTTAGTTTAAGGTAAGTTGGTTATTTTTATAAGTTTTTTTTCTTTATAAAAAGTATTAACAAACAATAAAAACCCCAATTTGCCTTGAGGTTTTTACTATTTGAAAGAGCTTTTAGAGAATAGGATATAGTATAACTGAGTGAATTGGAAAATGAAGTTTATTCGTTAGGAGAATAAAATAAAATTCACTTAACATTTAATAGTTTCGCCATATTATTTTTATTTAAACATGTGTGAAAGATTATTATAAAAATACATTTATAAAAATCAAAAGGTATACTATAATAAATTTATATATATCTGAATCATTATACAATTATTAGGAGGGGATATTTATGAATTTAGATGGAATAGAAAACAAAGCTTGTTGAGAGCCGGATACCAAAAATTCCAGGGTGGGATTGAAGAAAGGCATTAGTACAGAAGTTAAATATATAAATATAGAATATTTAGTAGAAGAGGAATTGCAATTATCATTAGGAAAGATAAAAAAGATAAGTACCAGCCTAACTAAAAAGGATATCCTAGGTGGTTTGGGAATAAGATTAAACATTAACAGAAATAATTATGCTATTGAGCCAGGACTATATGCTATAGGGGGTCCAGATGAGAATTCACCAGTGATTGTAAGTGCTAATTATAAATTCACCTTTGATAAGTTAAGGAAGGAACTCGTGAGTTTAGATTTATGGCTTCTTATTATTGATACAAAGGGCATAAATGTTTGGTGTGCTGCAGGGAAAGGCACTTTCTCAGAACAGATAATTTTAAAAGCAATGAGAGCAACTAAGTTGGATAAAGTAGTAAAAAATAAGACGCTAATATTACCACAGCTTGCAGCACCTGGAGTTTCAGCTCATACAATAACTAAATATACGGGCTTTAAGGTTATTTATGGACCGGTAGCGGCAGTGGACATCCCAGAATTTTTGCTAAAGGGATATGAGACTACACCTAATATGAGAAAAGTTAAATTTAATATAGTAGATAGGGCTGTTTTAACGCCAGTGGAAACTATTCAAAGTATAAAATATTTTCCCATAGTAATATTATTATTTTTAATTACAAACACTATATCCAGCAATAATCTAAGCTTTTTAGAGATATTTAAATTAAGTATGATAAATAGTATTCCATATCTAATAGCTATTTTACTGGGCACAGTGGTGATACCTATATTTTTGCCTATAATTCCCTTTAAATCCTTTGCGCTAAAGGGAGCTATTGTTGGACTGATTTGGTCTATATTAACAATATATTTTAGTAGTACATTTTTATTTATTGACTTGTTAATGGTGATGGTATCTAACACATTATTATTAACTTCTATAACAACCTATTTAGGCTTGAACTTCACGGGCTCAAGCACATACACATCCTTTTCAGGGGTATTAAAGGAAACAATTTGGGCAATGCCTATAGTGATTGTGTCCTCAGTTATAGGAGTAATACTTATGATTGTTTCAAGCACGATATAATTGAAAAGGGGGTAGAATAAAAATGAAATATCTAAAGAATGTAGCTTCTATAGTGTTTTATCAGGAGAAATGCATTGCTTGTGGAATGTGCATAAAAGTTTGCCCTCATGAAGTATTTATATTTGAAAATGATAAAATAAAATTAGATAAAAGGGATCTTTGCATGGAGTGTGGAGCTTGTAGTAAAAATTGTCCTGTTAATGCTATTGAAGTAAAACAGGGTGTTGGGTGAGCTTATGCTATCCTAAAAGGAATGCTCACTGGTAGTGAGCCTAGATGTTAACATATAAAAAACAGGAATATAAGAGTAAATCTTATGTTCCTGTTTTTTTATATTTAAGATCATTTAATCATTACTAAAAAAATGCAGAATCTTTATTTTTTAAACCTTTTTCTGTAACACAATAACATAAATAGTAATAGTATATACTATAAATTACACTATAAATATTACATTTTACAGAGCGTATCACCGCATCTTTAGCATTAAGAGTAGAGTCGGAATGTAGTAGATTTAGTGCAATAGATATATAAAAGATTCACAAATTATATTTTGTTAAATTAAAAGGAGGATAATATTATTTATGAATATTAATTATAAATATAAAGATAGTAGTGAAGTATGCAATTGTAATGAGTCTCAAACTGCAGCTTGTTCTTTAGAAAGAAATGCTTGTGCAACCGTTACCACTCAAGCTGAATCAATAACTGAACAAATGGATGTAACACCTTGTGTTATTGCTGCTGGACCTGTAGTAGTTAAGATCCCTGTTGTAATAGCAGAGACAAATATAACAATCCCTGTAGAAGCTACTATCACATTAGACCAAACAGTAATGGAAATTAAACGTATTAAAAAGAATGTATTTTTAACTCAATCTCGTCTTATTCCTTTTTCTCAAGACAATCGTAATTGTACTGGGATATTATTTATAGCAGGTTTTATTAGAAAGAATATTGAGTATGCAACACAAACTTGTCCATCAGGTACAAATGTAAATGTATGTGGAGATATAAGGCACTGTACAGTTCAAGTTCCTTTCAATTTCACGACTAGAGTTACTTTCCTTAGACCACCTATTTTTATTGAAAACACTACTCCAAGTGAATTAGAATTCTTTACAGATAATCTTGCAGGCTGCGATGTTTGTGCAGATCCAGTGCTTGGACGTAATCCATGCGATCAAAATTTCTCATTCACAGAATTCTTTAATGAAAAACCTTTTGTTGAATTAGTAAGGGCAGATATTACTGAAATTGATATTCACACAAATCCAACTGCAAACTGTCAAACTCCTACAGAGCAAAGGTTCACGGAACTCACGGAAAAAATAGTAGTTAATTTAACATTAAAAGTTCTACAAAACCAACAGATAAGAATAACAGCAATCTAATCTTACTTTAGATATTAATTAATTTATATGCTATAGACCCAAAGCTTACTAAAAGTGGTTTTGGGTCTGTTTCTTAGAAACATTTACCTTTAAAGTATTTTAAATTATAGCATTTTTAATAGGAGGATAAGTTGTGATCAAAATAAATGATGATTTTCGACATAAGAAAAAATGTGATGAAAAACAACAAAAAAGCGATCATAATAATGACCTACATAAAAGAATATATCACGAAAAACATTATTATTCTTATTTTCTATGCCATACTTATCCTAAGTTTAAACCAAATAAAAATCAAGATGAAGTAAAAATATTACAAAATCAACACGTAGATATTTCGAAAAAAGATCATTAGTACTGTAACGCAAAAACATAAATTGCAATAGTATATACTATAAAATTAAATTACAAGGCTTAAATTAACTGAGTGGTTCACTAACTCTTTAAGCATACGTATACTTTCGTTTAATTAAAAGGAGGATAATTTATATGAATATTAATTCTATATCAAATCAAGAAAATCAAATAAGCACAACTAATGATTCTTTTATTTCAGATATTGCAGATTGTTCTATAAAAGGACACCATTGTGCAACCGTTACTACTCAAGCTGAAACAATAACTGAAGAAATCGATGTAATACCTGCTGTTATTTCTGCTGGAGATGTAGTAGTTAAGCTCCCAGTTGTACTAGCAGAGACAAAAATAGTAATTCCTGTTGAAGCGACTATTACATTTGATCAAGAATCATTAGAGATTAAGCGTATTAAAAAAAATGTATATTTAACTCAATCTCGTTTGATTCCATTTTCTCAAGATAGCCATACTGGCACTGGGGTATTATTTATAGCAGGTTTTATTAAAAAGAATATTGAGTATGCAACTCAAACTTGTCCGTCAGGTACAAGTGTAAATGTATGTGGTGATATAAGGCACTGTACAGTTCAAGTTCCTTTTAACTTCACTACTAGAGTTACTTTCCTTAGGCCACCTGTTTTTAATGAAAACACCACCACAAGCGAATTAGAATTTTTTACAGATAAACTTGAAGGCTGCGATAATTGTTCGGATTCTGTACTTGGGCGTAATCCTTGCGATCAGAGTTTCTTTTTCACAGAATTCTATAATGAAAAACCTTATGTGGAATTAGTAAGGGCAGATGTTACTGAAATTGATATTCATACAAACCCAACTTCAAGTTGCGAAACTTCTACGGAGCAAAGATTTACACAACTTACAGAAAAAATAGTAATTAATTTAACACTTAAAGTATTACAAAGCCAGCAGATAAGAGTCACAGCTATCTAACCAGCATAACTGCATAAGATTGTTAGCACCAAAATTTAAGTTGAAAACTGAATTTAATATTATAATAATTCTATTAAATATTAATTGACATGATGTGGATCCAAAACTTACTAAAAGTGGTTTTGGGTCTGTTTTTAGAATTATATAAATATTGAATATGTAACCACAAATTATAGGAAGAATCCTAAATAAAAAACAGGAATATAAGATTGACTCTTATATTCCTCAGACTGTTGACAAACATAAAATGTTAAATATCCCAATTCTTAATTGGGATATTTTTTTGTTGGCAAAAAAGATTTTGGGTCATCGATGTCGAATATATATAGTATACAAATTTTACAATTTGGATGGCTCAATTATTATTAACGCTAGGCTCACTACTGATGTTTTTTGAAATTTCCACATGCTGATTTTGCAATAATTTTATTGTTAGAAATAGTACTACCTTTTCAGTAATATAGTGAAAGCCTTGTTCTAAATGTGTTTTGTACTCTTTATTTATTGCATTTTTAAGAATGTCAGATTCAACAATTTCAGCACTAATTAATTCACAGAATACTTTTTCATTAAAGAATTCAGTCATTTTAAAACTTTGCTCTCGAATATCGTTTCCAGTTATATCTGCTCCACAAGGATCGAAAACTTTAATGCTCGTTTGTATATCCACTTTATCTTGATAAATATTTGGTTTAAACTTAGGGTAAGTGTTGAGCATGACTCTTGTAGTGCATTTAAAAGGAACTTTAACTGTAGCATGTTTAACATTTCCGCATGATACTCCTTTATCATTATGGTCGTTAGTGATGTATTCTATATTTTTCCTAATAAAGCCATCTATGAATAGTATTCCCGTATTGGGTATGCCACCTTCAGAATTAGGAATAAGTTTGCACTGATTTAAATATAAATTTTTTTTAATATGTTTAATTTCTAATACAACGTCCTCTAGCTTAAGAGAGGACTCAATAGTAATAGTTACCGTACTTTCTGTTAACACCACTGGAATTTTTGCCGTTACAGTATGTACAGTGACTTCAGAAGTATGAGGAATATTCTCACAAAGAGGCAACATTTCAGAAGTAACGGTTATTCTACAATTCTTAAATGTAAGGTCATCCAATTGATCTTTATAGTTTTTTTTTGAGAACTCTTCTCTTGCAACGCTATTATGATTTTCTTCTAGAAAATCTTCATTACATAAATCTTCAAATCTAGTATAATTCTTATTTTTCAAGCCGTCATTCTTAGATAAATCTTCGTTATTGTTTTGTACATTATTTTTTAAGGGAATACAGTTATTGTCCTCTGTACTATAAGTTTTAGAAGAATTAAGAAACTCGCTTTCTGGATGAAAATTTTTATCATGTTTTCTTTTAAGCCTATCCTCATCTATATTTTCTTTTGCTATTATGCTGGGAAGTGTTGATATGAAGTTTTCATTATGAGTAGTATTTATATTTTCAGGGATTTCATAAATACCATTGGGAGTAATATTATTATTATCTTTATTATCTTTATTATCTTTATTATCTTTATTATTATCTTTATTTTTTATATTCTTCTTTATACATTTTGAACCATCTTCAATATTTACTTCTTGTATAGGAAGTATAAATTCTGTGACGATTTTATCTTTTGCATTTCTTTTCACGCTTAAATTATTTGGGGTTACATTATTTTTATGCTTAAAACTTGTTGAGCTTTTTTTACATGTCATATTAATACCTTCGTTCAAATTTAATTCTTGTAATATTATCCAAATGATAATTAGTTTTAACATATTTAATTCATCACAGTTATTGTATGGCATCATAGAAAAATACTCCTTTCTTATAGAGATTAGGCATATGAAATAAAGTTGACAGAGGCTAGATACTGACTTTTAATTCCTCCTTTTGTTGAGGTAATAAGACCTACTTTATAATATGTATAGGATAAAAAAGGGTTACTTTAAATATCAACAGATTATGAATTTCTAATATAAAAGATAAAAGTATGGAATAGTTGAAATAATGCAGGTAAATGAAGTAATATATATACAAGTAGGATATAATAGTCTTGTAGTAAAGACACAGAAAATAAAATAAACTTGATTAAAACAGTGGAGTTGGTAATTATGTCTCAGCAAAATATTTTTGATGAAAAAATTAATATTAAAGAAAAAGTAGAAATTGACATTAAGGAACCTAATAAGTACAACGTCATCATTCATAATGATGATTATACAAGCATGGAGTTTGTTGTGCAGGTTTTAGTTGGAGTTTTTAAAAAACAGGTTGTGGAAGCCACAAAAATTATGTTTGATGTCCATAAAAAAGGTAGAGGCATTGCAGGAATATATAGCTATGATGTAGGCGTAACAAAGATCATCCAAGCTATGGAGATGTGCGAAGAAAGTGGCTTTCCATTAAAATTAACCTTAGAAGAGGAGTAATTATGCAATTAGATAATATAGTAAACGAGATTATTACCGCAGCTTATAATGAAGCTCAAACGTCCAATCATGAATATTTTACACCAGAACATATTCTTTACGCCTCTCTATTTTTTGAAGAGGGGATTGACATAGTAGAGAATAGTGGTGGTAATGTTAAAAGACTCAAAAAACAAATAATTAAATTCTTAAAGGAAAACATAGATGTTGTAGAAGATGCAGAGCCAATACAAACCATCGGAATTCAAACGATTTTATCAACAGCCGAAGATCACGTTATGCTTTCGGGAAAAGAGCTAGTTAAGATAGGTGATGTGATTGTAGCCATGTATGATGATGAGGAAAGCTTTGCCTCATATTTTTTGAGAAAACAGCAAATGAAAAGACGGGATCTTCTCAATTACATAGCTCATGGTATTTCTGTAGTAGATACTTTTGATTTTGCAGGGACAACAAACCATGAGGAAGAAGAATCATTTGAATTTGAGGAAGAGGAAGAAGAGTCAGAACACTCATATGAGGAGGAATTGGAAAGTCAGAAAGGGGAAGAAAACTTTTTAAGTAATTTTACTGTGGAGTTAACGCAGAAAGCGGGCAGAGGTGAAATGGATCCTCTTATTGGAAGAAAAGATATTCTGCAAAGAACGCTGCAAGTATTATGTAGGAGACTTAAAAACAATCCAGTACATGTAGGGGAACCAGGAGTAGGTAAAACTGCTATTACTGAAGGGCTTGCACAACTAATTGTAGAAAACAAAGTCCCGAAGATATTACAAGGGAGTAAGATATATTATTTGGATATGGGTTCTCTTCTGGCAGGGACAAAGTATCGGGGTGATTTTGAAGAACGTATAAAAAGAGTATTAAGGGAAATTAGTAAAGACGAAAAGCCTATAGTGTATATTGATGAAATCCACACTATAGTTGGAGCAGGTGCAGTTTCTGGAGGAGCTATGGATGCTTCTAATATTTTAAAACCTTTTCTTGCAGACGGTAAGGTAAGATTTATTGGTTCAACTACTTATGATGAATATAAAAAACATTTCGAAAAAGATAGTGCACTAGCTAGAAGATTCCAAAAGATTGAAGTGCCAGAGCCATCAACGGAAGATACTTTTGATATTCTTATGGGACTAAGGGATAGATATGAAGCTTATCATAAGGTTACGTACATTGAAGAAGCTTTAAAAACAGCAGTGGAATTATCTAGCAAGTATATTAATGATAGATATCTTCCAGATAAGGCTATAGATATTATGGATGAAGCTGGTGCTTATGCCAGGCTTAATGCTCTTGATAGTGAAGAAAACATAGTTATAACCGTAAGTGCAGTGGAAAAAATAGTAGCTTCTATTGCAAAAATTCCAGAGCAAAGTGTATCTAATAATGAAACTTTAACACTAAAAAATCTAGACCAAAATTTAAAAAAACAAGTTTTTGGTCAAAGCGCCGCTATAGATACTCTAGTAAGAGCAATAAAGAGATCTAGGGCAGGGTTTAATGATGAAGAAAAGCCAATAGCATCACTTCTTTTTGTGGGGCCTACAGGAGTAGGAAAGACAGAAGTAAGTAAGCAATTATCAAAATGCCTTGCTATTCCACTTATTAGATTTGATATGAGTGAATACCAAGAAAAGCATACTGTGGCTAGACTTATTGGTGCACCACCTGGATATGTAGGTTATGAAGAGGGTGGATTATTAATCGAAGCCATTAAAAAAAATCCTCATTGTGTGCTATTGCTTGATGAAATTGAAAAAGCTCACCCGGATGTATACAATGTGCTATTGCAGGTTATGGATTATGCAACTTTAACAGATAATACTGGTAAAAAGGCAGATTTCAGAAATGTTATTTTAATAATGACATCTAACGCAGGAGCCAGAGAAGCTAGTAAAAATATAATTGGATTTGGAGATAGACTAGAATCGGGAGGGGCAGTCACTAAAGAAGTGGAACGAGTATTTTCTCCGGAATTTAGAAATAGATTGGATAATATAATTGTATTTAATAAAATTGACGAAGCTATGGCTCTTCAAATAGCTAAGAAGGCAATGAAACAGTTCCAGGAAAAACTTTTAACTAAAAATATAAAACTAGTGGTAACAGATAATTTATATGCTTGGTTAAGTAAAAAGGGCTATTCAGAGGTTTATGGCGCTAGAGAAATCAATAGAGTAGTTCAACAAGAGATAAAGGCCTATTTTGTTGATGAGGTACTATTTGGAGAGCTTTCCACAGGTGGTAGCGCCACAATTGATATTGTGGATGGTAAACTTACTTTTATTAAAGAAAAATAAAAAAAGATGTTGCTTATAAAAATAGCAACATCTTTTTATTTTTCTGCTTTTGAAAATTTACTACTTAATATAATAATATCTACGGTTCTATTCTGGGCTTTTCCTATTTCAGTAGTATTATTTGCCACGGGTCTATTTTCTCCATAAGCTACTGCAGATATCCTTTTAGGATAAATTCCTGCTTTTGAAATAAGAAGTTCTGTAACATTTGTTGCCCTAATAGCAGAAAGTTGCCAGTTTGAGCTAAATTCATTATTGCTAATTGGTGTACTATCTGTGTGTCCTTCTATTCTCACATAGTTATCAACCTGATTTAGTATTTTTCCTATACTAATTAACTTTTTTATTGATTCCGCCCTAACGTCTGCCTTACCAATATCAAAAAGCAATGTACTATTAAGACTAACTTGAAGGCCTCGTTCATCAATTTTAGTTGAAACGTTAGAACTTAATCCATTTTCTTTTAAATACTTGTCCACATTTTTTTTAATATCTTCCATTTGATTTTCTTCTGATGATTTATTATCTTCGGTTGTTTTATCAATTACATTAGTACTCGGATCTGTTACACTTATACCGGATTCATTTCCAATAATAGATTTACCACCACCTTCAAAAGCTACGTTAAGTGACTCTGATAGCTGTTTGTATTTAGTAGTGCTTACAGTGCTTGAGGCATACATAATAACAAAGAATATCATAAGCAAAGTTATTAAGTCCGAATAAGTTAAAAGCCATCGCTCATGATTGGGTTCTTTTTCTTCCTTCCGTTTCATTATTATGCTCCTCCATTATTCATCTCATTAAATTTCTTTATTTGCTTCTTATCCAGGAATCCCTTTAACTTTTCTGCTAAAATATTAGGATTTGCACCTTCTTGCATAAGAAGAACAGCTTCTATTACAAGTTGTTTCTCTTTCATTTCTTCGTTATTTAAATCCTTTAATCTTGCAGCCAGGGGAAGAAATAATAAGTTTGCAGATCCAACACCATATAGAGTAGCTATAAATGCAACGGCAATTTTCTCTCCGAGTACAGCTGGGTCAGCAAGGTTACTTAAAACTTGCACAAGACCCATAACTGTACCTATAACACCCATAGTAGGTGCAAATCCACCCGCTGAGTCAAATATGGCAGCATTTTCTTTATGCCTGTCATAGGTTGATTCAAGTTCAAACTCTAAAATGGTTTTTACCATTAGAGGGTCTACACCATCCACCACAAGTTGCAGACCTTTTCTTATAAAGGGGTCCATTGCGTCAGTTATTTCGGCCTCAATGCTAAGTAAACCCTCTTTTCTAGTTTTAAAGGATAAGTTTTTGAAATATCTGACAATCTCTACTAAATCCTTATCTTTTGCTGTAAATATAAGTTTAAGCATTGCTGGGATATTCTTTAATTTTTTGGGAGAAGATCCAAGCCCTACGGATCCAATTGTACCTCCAAATACGATTATAGCAGCAGTTTCAGCTACAAGCATATGGGGAGTTCCGCCTTCTAAAATAAATGCAAATATCATTGAACCAAAACTTAATATTAAAAATATAATTGGGTAAATATTCATAAATTCCTCCTATTCTTGAAGTTGCATAATTTACAATTTAATGTAACAACATGTAAAATATTATAATATTATTAACAAATAAAATAATACCATAGAATAATCTTCGAAGAAACTTATTTTTTATTTAGTCTTTTTTTAAAAAATATTAAAATTTTATTATGACTATTTTCTTGGAATAATCTCTATCCAGTAGCCATCAGGATCCATAATAAAATAGATACCCATAGGTTTATTTTCAAAACAGATGCATCTCATTTCTTTATGGTGTGCATAGGCGACCTCAAAATCATCTGTAACTACAGCTAGGTGAAATTCATTTTCGCCTAAATTGTAGCCTTCAGTTCTATCTTTAAGGCAAGTGAGTTCTAACTTATGATTAGTAGTTTCATCACCTAAAAATATAAGAGTAAAACTATCATCGGGCGCAATAAAACGCCTTGTTTCTACAAAGCCAAGTGCCTCTTTATAAAATTTCACGCTTTTTTCTAAATCCAATACATTTATATTATTATGGTCAAAAGAAAACTTCATTTAACATAACCGCCTTTTCAAATAATTTAATATATATCAAATACTATATCATCATTATATATTTGTGATAAAATAAGGGCAATAGTTTTATTAATTAAAATATTTTAAACGTAAGGAGATATAATTATGGAAAAAATAAAGGCGAAAATATACTATATATATCATAGTGGTTTTGCGATTAAAACTGAAAATCATTTTTTAGTATTTGATTATTATAAGGAGCCTATGGAAAATGATGTTACTCATAAACCCTTAACCATATTGTCCCCTGAAAATATTAAACAAATGAAAAATGTCTTTGTATTTGCATCTCATAGTCACGAAGATCATTTTAACCCTAGTATTTTAGACTTTGAGAATTATAACAGTAGCATAAAATATATATTTAGTAGCGACATAGCAATAAATAAAAATAAACCCAGTTATAACTTTATAGAGGAAGATCAAGAAATAACATTTGAAGACCTTTATGTAAAAGCTTATGGTTCAACGGATATTGGCATATCTTTTTTAGTAAAGGTGGATGGATTAACTATTTTTCATGCTGGAGATCTTAACTTATGGCACTGGAAAGAGGATAGCTTAGAGGAACAATCTCTAGCAGAGTCCTCATTTAAAGCCCACATAGATAAGTTAAGGGAAGAAAAATCTATTGACATAGCTTTTTTTCCTGTAGATCCAAGACTCCAGGAATCTTATTATGTAGGTGGCGAATATTTTGCAAAAGAAATTCAACCTAAATTACTTATACCTATGCATTTTGGAGAGGATATAGCTATTACTAGTGAATTTGCTGATAAAATGAGAAAACAGAACATAAACGCAGTCCAAATAAACCATTCTGGACAGAAAATAATATATTAAAAATTATTTTTATTAAATCTGAATAAATATAGTGATTTATGTTAATCATTTAAGTAAACCAAATAAAAAAGCACTTGATGTAATATTTTTTTTAGTCCCCCTAAATTAATATTGCATGAGGTGCTTTTTATATGGATTGGATAATATTAAATTTATGAGATATTAAAAAATATTAAGTAAGAGTAAGTTTTTTATTTACACAATTTAATAATTGTGATAACTTTATTAAGTGGAAATTAGAATGTAGTAAGTAAAAAACAGAAAGCAGGATATATGAAATGAGAATAGAAACTAAAAATGAAAACATTTTAAATTATATATACATTATTATTGGTACTACAATCCTGGCAGCTGGGATAAATATGTTTTTAGCAAAAATAAAATTAGTAACAGGTGGGTTATCAGGGCTTGCCATTATTATTGAATATATTACAGAAAATCATTTTGGACGCGGAATACCACTATGGTTTACTAATATTGCTGTTAACATACCATTAATTGCTATTGCTATAAAACTAAAGGGAAGAGAATTTGTGGGCAAATCTATATTTGCTGCAACGTATCTATCTTTTGCATTGTTCTATACAAGCTTTATACCAGCACCAGAGGTGGACCTTTTGCTTTCAAGTATATTTGGTGGCATATTTGTTGGTACAGGCTTAGGCTTTGTATTAAGAGCATCAGCAAGCACCGGAGGAACAGATTTGGCTGCAAATATTATAAAGGTTTATTTGAAAAATGTGCCAATAGCTAGAATTATGTTGGTAATTGATTCAACTATAGTAATAATAGGCGCTTTCGTATTTGGAGTTGAAAAAGCCATGTATGCACTAATATCCATATATATAGTTTCAAAGGTTGTGGATAGTATACTTGAAGGAATAAATTTTTCGAAAGCTGTATTTATTATTTCTGATAATTCTAAGGAAATAGCGGAAATATTAATGAAAGATTTAAAAAGAGGTGTTACAGGAATAAATGGTACAGGAATGTATACAAAGGGAGAAAAACAGGTGCTATTTGTAGTAGTTGGTAAAAATGAAATAGTGCATCTTCAAAAAATGGTTAAAGAAATAGATAAAAGTGCATTTATTACTATTGCGGATGTGAGAGAAGTCTTGGGAGAAGGATTTACAGAGTAGAAGTGTAATATATTGTGCATAAATTAGGCAACATTTTCAAGTATATTTGGAACTCTTCCTGTGCAAACTAGATTTAGAAAGGAAGTGATATACTATGAGTGATAGATTAAATAGTAAGCCTGTTACCTTCGATCACCCAGAAAAACTTACTGAGGGAGTATCTTTAGAAAAAGACGATATTATTGCAAAAACCTTCATTAATGAAGAAGATGGATGTGTAAAATGTAACATCACTGTTGAAAATAAGACAACTGGAGAAATAACTAAGAGAGATGAAGTTATTGGTACGATAGTTGACGATGAATATGAAGATAAGGATGAGGACGAAGAATTTTAAAAGATATATTTCTTAGCAATGAAGTGCAATTGGGTTATAATGTATATTTAAGAACAACTGTTAGATTATTAATAGTTGTTCTTAAATTTTGAAATAAATAAAAACTCTATTTATTATATGTTTATTTTTTAATAATTAGGAAAATAATTTGAGAACTTCTGTACAAATGTACTATAATTATAGATATAGTTTAAATACATACAATATAAGGAGAGACAATTATGTTTTACATAGGAATAGATATAGGTTCAACAGCAGCTAAAGTAGCAATATTTAATGGAGACAAGCTAGAAAAATACTTTGTAATGCCCACAGGATGGAGTAGTATTGAAACTGCAAATACTATAAAAGAAAAACTGAATTTATTAGGAATAAATAAGGAAAATTCAAAGGTTGTAGCAACGGGTTATGGAAGAGTATCTGTGCCTTATGCAGACAAAACTATAACAGAGATAACTTGTCATGGTAAGGGAGCTGCATATTTATTGTCTACTGACTGCACAGTAATCGATATAGGTGGACAAGATACAAAGGTTATTACTGTAGAGGATGGTATGATAACAAACTTTATTATGAATGATAAATGCTCAGCAGGAACAGGCAGGTTTTTAGAGATTATGGCTAATGCTTTAGGAATGGACATAGATTCACTTTGCGATTTAGCAAGGCAAGGCAGTGGAATTACCATAAGCTCAATGTGCACTGTTTTTGCTGAATCAGAAGTTATTAGTCTTATAGGTAGAGGAGAGAAAAAAGAGGATATAGCCTATGCTATTGTAGACTCAATAGTTAGTAAAGTTAGCTCCTTATGTGGGAAACATTCTGAAGGATTTAATTATTTTCTTACAGGAGGTTTATCAGGGAATGCATATATTTTAAGTAGTCTATCAAAAAAATTAGGAAAAGAAGTTAGTACAAATGAATTAGGACGATATGCAGGTGCTATAGGGGCAGGGTTAATGGCCAGCAAGTTATAGTAGCTTATAAACACAATATTTCAAAGGGGACACATAGTTAATGATATATCATGAACTATGTGTTTTTATGTGACCTTTTTCATACATAAATGATTAGAACTTTTTTAAACTTGATACGTTGGCTTTAATATAACTATTAATTTTCTTTATACACCATGTCTACAGCTAAACCGGCAGCTAGTAGCAATATAATTTTATCTTGGGTATACTCACCTTCATCTAAAGAAATCATATAATTATCTGCAGATGTGAATAATTCTTTTCCTATTCCAGACCATTTTTTTGTAATAGTGCCCACAGATTTTCCATTTTCGAAAAAATTAAAGTTCCAACCTTTCCAATCTCCTTTTAGTTCAGCTATTTCATTCCCATTTGAATCAAAAACCCAAAAACCTCCACCTAAAGTTAATATTTTTCCTTTGAAATACCCCTTATAAGCTCCAGCTCCATCATATATACTGACTTTTGAACGTAGAAACGATAATGGCTTTTTTATTGTAAATGCAATTGAATTGGTTTCTGTATCGTAAACATTTATTTTATTAGGTAGCATCCCCTTACCTATAATTAACCTTAAAAAATAAACCAATGCACCAGGGTCCTCTTTAGCAAAACCAATTTCCGTATTAAGCGTTGGATCAAAAATATCATATCTCCCTGAAAATTTCATAAATTGTACTTGTTCTTTAATAAAAAAACTTTTTTTATCTAGTAACATAACATCAATCCCTTCCAAAATAGTTTAAGTTTAATATTTAATTTATAAGTGCTTATTATTTTATATTCAAATCAATTAGACATATCAGATTGGTTTGAATATAAAGCGGGCAATAGAGAGTTATTATAACATATTTATGGGAAAAATGTTAAATGTTCATGAAATTAATGGATATTGAAATACTTTTAAACAGATAACAAAAATGGAAAGGTTATTGTATCACCTCAAGCAGGACAAAATGTTTTTAGTAATGTAGATTTAGGAGAATATTTTAGAAGCTCTGGTGCATATGGAACTATTGCTTTTGCACTTGTTATGAATATAAAAGGTTAAAAACAGAATATATGAAAAAGAATTTGACATCTATCATTAAAAATATTATAATTATTAATAGAATATAAAAATAATTAGTACTTATACTAATTATTATAATTTTTAAATATAAAGACTGTGAAGAGAAAAGTAAATATAAAAGGTAGTCATAGCGAGTTGGTGGTGGTGAAAGACCAATACGAAGTTTATATTGAAGAACATCTCAGAGTTTCTAACCGAAATCATTAAGAGAGTAGGCTTAGACGGGTACAATCCGTTAATTGTTGTGCAGTATCGAATTTATAATTCTGTACTGATTAGAGTGGTCATATTTTATGACAAACTGGGTGGTACCGCGAAATTATAGCCTTTCGTCCCTTTATTATTAAGGGAGGAAAGGCTTTTTTATTATTTTTAAAAGTACAAAATTATAAGGAGGGCAATTTTATGGAAAAATTGTTAGTAAAACAAATTTACAAAGAAAAAGAAAAATATAGTGATTGCGATGTATCTATCTCAGGATGGATAAGAACTTTAAGAGCTTCTAAAGCATTTGGATTTATAGAAATTAATGATGGAAGTTTCTTTAAAAACATTCAAGTAGTTTTTGAAGAAGGGTTAGAGAACTTTGCTGAAATAGCTAAATTACCTATAAGCTCTTCTTTGACTATAGAAGGAACATTAGTTGTTACACCAGATGCGAAGCAACCCTTTGAGCTTAAAGCTACTAAAATAGTTTTAGAAGGAATGTCAGACACTGACTATCCATTGCAAAAGAAAAGACACTCTTTTGAGTATTTAAGAACTATTGCACACCTTAGACCAAGAAGTAACGCTTTCTCAGCAGTGTTTAGAGTAAGGTCACTAACTGCTTTTGCTATACATGAGTTTTTTCAAAAAAGAAACTTTGTATATACACATACACCAATAATCACTGGTAGTGATTGCGAGGGTGCAGGTGAAATGTTCAGAATATCTACCCTTGATTTTAACGATATGCCTATGAGTGAAAACAAAAAAGCTGATTTCACGCAAGACTTTTTTGGTAAAGAAACTAGCTTAACTGTAAGTGGACAGCTGGCAGCAGAGGCTTTTGCACTAGCGTTTAGAAGCGTTTATACTTTTGGACCAACATTTAGAGCAGAAAATTCTAATACAACAAAACATGCAGCTGAGTTCTGGATGATAGAGCCTGAAATAGCTTTTGCAGATTTAAATGATGATATGAAGCTTGCAGAAGATATGATGAAATATATTATAAAATATGTTATGGAAAATGCTCCTGAAGAAATGGAGTTTTTCAACAGCTTTGTAGATAAAGGCCTAATTGAAAGATTAAATAGTGTTGTAAATGCGGAATTTGGTCGTGTGACATACACTGAGGCTGTTGATATTCTACAAAAATCAGGAAAGGAGTTCCAGTATCCAGTAACTTGGGGCTGCGATCTTCAAACTGAGCATGAAAGATATTTAACAGAAGAAGTGTATAATAAACCATTATTTGTAACTGACTATCCAAAAGAGATAAAATCATTCTATATGAGAATAAATGACGACAATAAAACAGTTGCAGCCATGGACTTACTTGTACCAGGAATAGGAGAAATTATCGGTGGAAGCCAAAGAGAAGAAAGACAAGATGTATTAGAAGCTAGAATGGAAGAATGCGGTCTTAATAGTGAAGATTACTGGTGGTACTTAGAGCTAAGAAAATACGGCGGAACTAAGCATGCTGGATTTGGACTGGGATTTGAAAGGGCTATTATGTATATTACAGGAATGAGTAACATAAGAGACGTTATTCCATTCCCAAGAACAACTGGTAGTGCTGAATTTTAACGTTGTAAAGTGATTTGTATGGAAATGTTAATCTCTTGGCTGGTAAGCTGAGAGATTTTTTTTTCCTTTAAGATTATTAAAGGTTTGACACATGTTTGAAATAGTATATAATTTTGTATAATATGAGAAAATATAAATGAGGAGGGATTAGCATGAAAAAAATAATTAAAGAATATATCTTAATAAATATTGGGTTAGCACTAGTAGCTGCAGGATTTTATTTCTTTTTAGTTCCAAATAACTTAGCTGTAGGAGGAGTTAGTGGCCTTGCTATGATTATAAATTTGTATGTGCCAGCTCTTTCCATTGGAGCCATAATGCTTGTATTAAATGTAATCCTATTCATTATAGGATTTATATTCATTGGATCTAGTTTTGGAGTTAAGACAATTTACTCTAGCTTAGGATTATCTGGTATGATATGGGCATTAGAGAAGATTTACCCTATGAGCGGTAGTATAACAAACGATTTATTCCTGGAACTAATCTTTGGAATATTAATTGGAGCAGTAGGCATGGGTATGGTGTTTAACCAAAATGCTTCCACAGGAGGAACTGATATCATAGCCAAAATACTTTATAAGTATTTTCACTTAGACATAGGTAAAGCTTTACTTTTAGCTGATTTTTTCGTAACTATTTTTGCAGGTGTTGCATTTGGACCTAAAATTGGAATGTATGCATTGCTTGGAGTTATTATCAATGGCTTTACTATTGATGCAGTTATTGCCGGAATGAATATTTGTAAAAAGATTGAGGTTGTTAGCTCAAGAGGTGAAGAGATAAAAAAATTTATTATTGAAGAGTTAGGTAGAGGAGCAACTTTATATGCTGCTAAAGGAGCTTATACTAATGAGGAAAAAGAAATTATAACTACTGTTTTAGGTAAAAAAGAATTTATAAAATTAAAAAATTATATAAAAGAAATTGACAAAAATGCATTTATAATCACATATAACGTACATGAAATTCTCGGAGAGGGATTTAAGGACATAAATGAATAAAAAAATATAAGCTACTGACAAAGTCAGTAGCTTATATTTTTTTTATGTGAAATATGTTTTAATTAAGAACTTAGTTCTTAATTAAGCTTCAACTGGAGCGCCTGTAGGACAAACACCAGCACAAGCTCCACAATCGATACAAGTATCAGCATCTATAACAAATATAGAATCTCCTTGGCTTATAGCGTTAACTGGGCATTCTGGCTCACAAGCTCCACAACTTACACATGCATCAGTAATTTTATATGACATAATAATCAACCTCCTTTATTTACTAATTTACCTTTACATAGTATCATAACTAAACTAATAAATAAAGGTTTTTTTAGAAATTACAAAGGAGAAAATGTGGGTTGCATAAGTAAAACCATAGACTACTAATCTATGGAGAATTTGAGGTATCTAATTTATATGCATTAAAAAGTGGGGTATTAAGTTAACTGAATTAAATATAATTACAGCTAAAAACTATATTTAAAACAGTTCACTCAATACAAAGGTAGTTAGTAACTTTTAGCTGTATCTATATTAAAGATGAGCTCATCTACTTAGCTATGAGTTAATAACTATCGGTAGTATTATATGCAATAACAGAAAAAAGTATACTTGCTAAATAAATGATAGTGGATGTAAAGTAAAAATGTGAATGCTTAAAAAATAAATTAACTATTACAACATCAGTATAATTTTATGATGATGCCACTTGCCACGTGGGTGGCACCAATATTCCAATATTAAATATTGTCATCATTAGCTAATGACTAATGAATTTATCTTTGAATTGTGTGTAAAGGGTTACTGGAATATAATTAAAATATAGTAATTAAGAAATTGTTTCTGCAGAGATTTTTAGTGATTACAAAAAAGTATAGGGGGAAAGCTAAATGTCAGACCTTCAAATAAACACTAAAACAAATACCAAAGGAAAAATTCAAGAAAGAGTACAAAGTTTCGGAAGATTTTTAAGCGGAATGGTACTTCCAAATATAGGTGCATTTATAGCCTGGGGATTAATAACAGCACTGTTTATACCGACGGGATGGTATCCAAATGAACACTTTGCTAAATTAGTTGGTCCAATGATAACTTATCTTCTGCCATTACTAATAGGATATACTGGTGGTAAAATGGTGGCCGGAGCAAGAGGTGGAGTAATTGGTGCAATTGCAACTATGGGAGTTGTAATAGGAGCAGATATTCCAATGTTTATGGGTGCAATGATAATGGGACCACTAGGTGGTTACGTTATAAAGAAATTTGACGAATCTATTGAAGGTAAAATACCAGCAGGTTTTGAAATGTTAGTAAACAATTTTTCAGCAGGAATTCTTGGAGCAATGCTTGCAATGCTTGCATTTTCTGGAATTGGGCCAGTAGTTCAGGGACTAAACAGTGTTTTGAAGACAGGAGTAGAAGCTATAGTAAATACAGGATTATTGCCACTAGCCTCCCTGTTTATAGAACCAGGGAAAATACTATTTTTAAATAATGCAATAAATCATGGAGTCCTGGGACCTATAGGAATACAAGAAGCTAAAGAACTCGGGAAATCAGTATTTTTCCTACTAGAAGCAAATCCAGGTCCTGGACTTGGAATACTCGCAGCATATTGGATGTTTTCAAAAGGTGCAGTTAAGCAATCAGCACCTTCAGCTATAATAATTCATTTCATTGGCGGAATACACGAAATTTATTTCCCTTATGTTTTAATGAATCCTTTGCTTATAATAGCAGTAATTTGTGGTGGAGCTAGTGGAGTATTGACTTTCCAAATATTTGGAGCAGGCTTAATCGCAGCAGCATCTCCAGGAAGTATACTCGCAGTTATGGCAATGACTCCTAAGGGCGGATATTTTGGAGTGCTAGCTGGTGTGCTTGTAGCCACTGTGGTTTCCTTCCTAGTAGCCGCAGTAATAATAAAAAGAAGTAATGGTAAGACTACTGGAAATGAATTAGAAGAGGCAAAAGAAAAGGTAAGTGATTTAAAAGGGATAAAAGTTAAAACTTTTAACAAAATAATATTTGCCTGTGATGCAGGAATGGGATCCAGTGCAATGGGAGCAACAACTTTAAAAAACAAATTTAGAAAAGCAGGCTTGGATATGGATGTTGTACATTGTGCAATAAACGAGATTCCAGATAATGCCCAAATTGTTATTACTCATGAAACCTTAGCAGATAGGGCAAGAACAAAAGTACCAAAGGCAGAGATTATTCCAATTAAAAATTTTATGAATAGTCCTGAATATGACAAATTAGTAAACAGACTTTTATAATTTAAAAGCAAATTCATAAGAACAGTGAAACATAATGGGTTACTGTTCTTATAACTTATAATAATATTGATTTAAGCTTTAAATAAATTTGGAGGTATTTTATGCAGGATTACAAGATTAATTTACGCATAAAGAATATTTTGAAAAGTATATGTAAGGAGAATGATTATGTTACTATTTCTAAGATCGCAAAGGATTTAGATATTAGTGGCAGGACGGTACTTAGAGAAATTTCAGAGGTAGAAAAGTTTCTTAAAAAAAATGGAGTTAGTTTAGATAAAAAAACTGGAGTTGGTATAAAGGTATGCGGCACTGATTACCAAAAGCAGTGTATTATTAACCTACTAAATGGAGAAAAGGATGAGACAATATATTCCCCTTTAGAAAGAAAAAAGATAATTATCAGTGAACTACTTCAAAACCAGAACCCCGCTAAGATATATAACTTTACTAGAACTTTAAAAGTTACAGAAACAACTATAAGTAATGATTTAGAGAAAGCGGATGAGTGGTTTAAAAAACACAATTTAAATTTAATTAGAAAGCAAGGGCTAGGAGTCTATGTAGAAGGTAAAGAGAACCATATAAGAAAAGCTATGATTAGTTTAATTTATGAAAATACAAATGAAAGTCAGCTTTTAGGTTTAATAAGACAAAATCTAACCAGTGTTGTATCAAATGATATTGAAGCCTCTTCTCGTAATAGGCTACTAAATCTAATAGACAACGAAACCATAAAAAAAATAGAAATTTTAGTTGAGAATATGGAGAAAGAAAGAAATTATAAGTTGACGGATAGCGCCTTTGTTGGACTAATTGTTCATCTTGCACTTGCTATTGTAAGAATACAGAAAGGTGACAAAATAACTATAAATCAGGAGTTTTTAAAAGAACTAAGGGCTAGTGAAGAGTATTTAATTGCATCTAATTTGTCAATTAATATAATGAGAACATTTTCTATTAATATACCGGAGGATGAAATTGGATATATAACAATGCACATTAAGGGATCTAAAAATCGCGATGAAAAAAGCGTAATAGGGAATAAGATAGAAGGTACTAATAAAATAGGAAGTTTTGAACTTATAAAGTTGTCAAAAGAAATTATTAGGATGGCTGAAATCCAGACAGGACGATTTCTTGGAAATAATGAAAATTTATTAACTGGATTAGTAAATCATCTTGGAACAGCAATTACAAGGTTAAAAATGAACCTTGATATTAGAAATCCACTTTTAGAAGAAATCAAGGCTAACTATTCTGATTTAATGATAATTAGTACTAAATGTGTGGAGGTAGTGGAAAAACATATTGGAATAAAAATGCCTGAAGCTGAAATTGCGTTTATTGCAATGCATTTAGGAGCTGCAATTGAAAATAGTGAAAAATTAATTAAACCTATTTACAAAGTTGCAATTGCTTGTCCTACAGGTATAGGAACATCAAGACTTCTTGCAACAAGAATCCAAAGTGAATATGATAATATTGAAATCATAGATATAATATCTACAATCCACATTCAAGAAAGCTGGTTAAGAGAGGAAGATATAGATTTCATTATATCTACAGTTAATATAGATAAATGTTTTAAACCAGTAATAAGAGTAAATCCACTGCTTTTTCAGGAAGATAAGGACCAAATTGCAAAACAAATTAAAGCTTTGAAAAATACAAACATTAGTCATTCTAATAAGAAAACAAAAAATATTAAATTTAAGGATAAATTGCTTTTATTAAATATATATAGTGAAGCAATAATGCAGCTTTTAGATAATTTTTTCTTAAAAGAAATTAATAGTGCGAGTAGTGTAGATGAATTAATAACTGAAGCTAGTAAGGTAATAGAGCAGGAATTTGAAATGGAAGAAAAATTAAGAATAGCACTAAAAAATAGAGAGGAAAAAGGGAATATAGTTGTAACGGGACATGAGATGATGTTACTTCATTGTAGGACTGACGTTGTGCAAAAACTTTACTTTGGTGCGCTAAAACTTTCAAAGGATTTAGAATGTTTAAATGGTAAAAATGAAATAGAACATATTAAGCTTGGAATTATAATGCTTGCACCAGAAGAGTGTAGCACGCGGCATATAGAAGTTATAGGTCATGTTAGTAAAATGCTAATAGAAAGAGTTGACTTTCTTAAGTATTTAAAGGCTGGAGAGAAAAGCAAGGCTTTTGATGAATTAAATGACATTCTAAAAGAGTTCTATAAGCAAAAAGTAAATAATTAGGGGGAAGTTATGAATAACATAGTAGCTACAAAAAATAAAACAGCAGGAAAAACTCAACAAAGAGTTCAGAGTTTTGGACGATTCTTAAGCGGAATGGTACTTCCTAATATAGGTGCTTTTATAGCCTGGGGACTAATAACAGCTTTGTTTATACCAACTGGTTGGAAACCAAATGTTCATTTTGCTAAATTAGTTGACCCAATGATAAAGTACCTTTTACCATTACTAATAGGATATACTGGTGGTAAAATGGTGGGCGGAGCAAGAGGAGGAGTAATTGGTGCAATTGCAACAATGGGAGTAATAGTTGGAGCTGACATCCCAATGTTTATGGGTGCAATGATAATGGGACCTTTAGGTGGCTTCGTTATAAAGAAATTTGACGGAGCGTTTGAAGGAAAAATACCAGCAGGCTTTGAAATGTTAGTAAATAACTTTTCAGCAGGAATTCTGGGAGCATTACTTGCAATGCTTGCATTTACAGGAATTGGTCCTATAGTCTTAGGACTCAATAGTGTTTTAAAAACTGGAGTAGAGGCTATAGTTAACGCTGGATTATTACCACTGGCATCTATATTTATAGAACCAGGAAAAATATTATTCTTAAATAATGCAATAAATCATGGAGTCCTGGGACCAATAGGAATACAGGAAGCTAAAGAACTTGGTAAATCAATATTTTTCTTATTAGAGGCAAATCCAGGTCCTGGACTTGGAGTACTTGCAGCATATTGGGTGTTTTCAAAAGGTGCAATTAAACAATCAGCACCTTCAGCAATAATAATTCATTTCATTGGTGGAATACATGAAATTTATTTCCCTTATGTTTTGATGAACCCTTTGCTTATAATAGCGGTAATTTGTGGTGGAGTCAGTGGAGTATTGACTTTTCAAATTTTTGGAGCTGGCCTAATTGCAGTAGCATCTCCTGGAAGTATACTTGCTGTACTCGCAATGACGCCTAAAGGAGGATATTTTGGAGTTGTAGCAGGTGTGCTTGTAGCCGCTGGGGTTTCATTCCTAGTATCATCTGTAGTAATTAAAAGATCAAATGGAAAGACAACTGGAAATGAATTAGAAGATGCAAAAGTGAAATTAAGTAAATTAAAAGGAAAAAAAGAAATAAAAGAAACAAATGAAATAAAAGAAACAAATGAAATAAAAGCTAAAACTTTTAATAAAATAATATTTGCATGTGATGCGGGTATGGGGTCAAGTGCAATGGGTGCAACGACTTTGAGAACTAAATTTAAAAAAGCAGGATTTAATATTGATGTAATAAATTGTGCAATAGAAAATATCCCAGTGGATGCTCAAATTGTTATTACCCATGAAAGTTTAACAGCAAGAGCAAAAAAAGTAGCTCCAAAGGCTGAGCATATATCAGTTAAAGATTTTCTTAATAATTCTGCTTTCGAGATTCTTTCAAGTAGATTACAATCAGGAAGTGATACTAATAGACAAGTTCAAGATGTTGCTCATAGTGACACAAGAAATGAAGAGGCTGTATCAAGCAAAATTCTTGAAAAGAAAAACATAAAATTGGGACTCGAAAGTACAGATAAATATACAGCAATTAAAATGGCAGGTAGATTATTGTTCGAAAGTGGATACGTAGAAGAAGAATATATGGATGCTATGATTCAAAGAGAGGGTGATCTTTCAACATACATTGGTAAAGGAATAGCAATTCCTCATGGAGTGGGAGAGGCTAAGAAAAATATTAAAAAAACAGGAATGGTAGTTCTCCAATTTCCAAATGGCGTATTGTTTGAGGAAGACGAACTAGCTTATTTAGTAATTGGTATTGCTGGAGTTGGAAATGATCATTTACAGATACTTTCTAATATTGCCAATGCTATTGATGGAGAAGATGATAGCATTGCTAATATATTAAAGAGCACAGAAGACGTTGAATACATTTACAACATATTTACAGTAAAATCTGAAGAATAGATTTGAATATTTATAAAAAATAAAAAAAGGTGGTAATTTATATGAAAACGAGAGCAGTTAGATTATACGGAAAAAAAGATTTAAGAATGGATGAATTTGAACTTCCTGAAATAAAAGAGGATGAAATACTCGTGAAAGTAGTAACGGATAGTATATGTATGTCATCCTACAAAGCAGCAATACTCGGAAGTGACCATAAGAGAGTGCCGGGTGACATAGCAGTTAATCCTATTATAATAGGGCACGAAATGGCTGGAGATATAGTACAGGTTGGTTCAAAATGGAAGAATGATTTTAAAGTTGGAAATAAATTTTCTATGCAACCAGCACTAAACTATAAAGGAAGTATGGATTCACCAGGATACTCATATAGGTATTGCGGAGGGGCTGCAACTTATATAATAGTCCCACAAGAAGTAATGGAACTGGGCTGTTTATTAAAATATGAAGGCAAGGCATATTATGAGGCTTCGCTAGCAGAACCAATGTCTTGTATTATTGGAGGTTTTCATGCAAGTTTTCACACTGTAATGGGTAGTTATGAGCACAAGATGGGAATTGTTGAAGGCGGGAAGCTAGCGATGCTAGCAGCTGCTGGTCCTATGGGTCTAGGTGCAATTGATTATGCTATGCACTGCGACAGAAAGCCAGGTTTAATAGTAGTAACAGATATAGAACAGAGTAGATTAGATAGAGCAAGAGCAATATTTACTGAGGTTGATGCAAAGAAAGCTGGAATAGAACTAATATTTGTAAATACAAAAAATATAGAAGATGTTCCTAGCTATTTAAGGGACTTAACAGGTGGAACAGGCTTCGATGATGTATTTGTTTATTCTCCAGTTAAACAAGTCGTTGAGCAAGGAGATAAGATATTAGGTAGAGATGGTTGTTTAAATTTCTTTGCAGGTCCTACAGATACTAATTTTTCAGCCACATTCAATTTTTATAATGTGCATTATCAATCTACTCATACTATTGGAACCACTGGGGGGAATACAAATGATATGATTGAGTCTTTAAGGATGACAGAAAAAAATATTATAAATCCCGCAGTTATGGTTACACATATTGGAGGCTTGGATAGTGCAGCTGATGCAACACTTAAATTAACAGAAGTTCCAGCAGGCAAAAAACTAATATATACAAGTATATTTATGGATATTACAGCAATTGATGAATTTGAAGAAAAAGGTAAAGAAGACCCACGCTTCGAAAAATTAGCAGAAATTACAAAAAACAATAAAGGGCTTTGGTGTGAAGTGGCAGAAAGCTACTTACTCGAAAATTGGAAAATGGTATAAAAAATAATATAAAAAGCCCATGGAAGAAATAAATAAAGATGATCTATTCAAAATACTGAATAGATCATCTTTATTTAATAAAAAGCTATAATTTTATGAAGATGCCACTTGCCACGTGGGTGGCACCTTTTTCTTACTTGCCCAGAAGTTTAAGCGCTCTATCAACAACATTTTCTGTTGTAAATCCAAATTCTTTAAATAATGCATCAGCTGGTGCTGAAGCACCAAATCTATCAATGGCAATTATGTCTCCATCAAGTCCAACATATTTATGCCAACCAAAGGAAGAACCCGCCTCAACTGCTAATCTAACTCTTAAAGCTTTTGGTAATATTGATTCCTTATAATCTTTTGATTGTGCTTCAAATAAATCTAAACAAGGCATGCTTACTACTCTAGCCTTTATATCTTTTTCATTTAATACTTTAGCGCCTTCATAAATAAATTCTACTTCAGAGCCAGAAGCCATTAAAATGATATCAGGGTTTTTACCTTCATCTTCATAAGTTTTTAATACATAAGCACCCTTAAAAGCTTCCATTGATGTCTCTTCATATAGCGGAAGATTTTGTCTTGTAAGTATTAGTGCAGTAGGAGTTGTTTTTGAATTCATTGCAACGTACCAACCAGCAGCTGTTTCTTTAGAATCAGCTGGTCTAAAAACATTAAAGTTTGGTAGAGCTCGGAGTGCTGCAAGATGTTCAATGGGTTCATGAGTAGGTCCATCTTCACCAACTGCTATACTATCATGAGTTAAAACATAAGTTACTGGAAGACCCATAAGAGCAGATAGTCTCATGGCACCCTTCATATAATCACTAAATACAAAGAAAGTTGAAACAAAGGGTTTAAGACCACCATGCACATAGATACCGTTTGCAATAGCTGCCATGGCATGCTCTCTTACTCCAAAATGAAGATTAGATCCATTTCTGTCTTCCCTCGAAAAATCTCCTTTATCCTTCATGTATGATTTATTAGAAGGAGCAAGATCGGCTGAACCACCTATAAGGTTTGGTACATATTTTGCTAATATATTTGTTATTGCTCCAGAAGAATTTCTTGTTGCAGCACTTCCTTCAAACTTCCACATTTCCTGGACCTTAAGTAAATCTACAGGAAGTTCTCCGCTTTGCCAAACTTCATATTCTTTAGAAAGCTCTGGATTTATTTTGCTATACTCAGCATAAAGTACATTCCAAGCTTCTTCTTTTTTAGCAAACTCTGTTTTTAGATTTTCCATATGCTTAGTCACTTCACTTGGAACTGTAAATGGTTCTTCACTCCAGCCCATGGATTTTTTCATATCAGTTATATTATCTTCACCAAGTGGTTCTCCGTGTGCGGATGCTAAACCTTGTTTTTTAGCACAACCAAACCCAATAATAGTTTTAATCTTAATAAAAGAAGGTTTATTTAACTCAAGCTTTGCAGTTTCAATGGCACTACCTATAGCCTGCATATCATTGCCATCTTCTACATATAAAACCTGCCATCCATAAGCATCAAATCTTTTGCTTACATCCTCTGTAAAGGCAATATCTGTAGATCCCTCTATAGATATACTATTTGAGTCATACATTACAATCAGCTTAGAAAGTCCTAAGGTACCTGCAAGGGATGCTGCTTCGCCAGAGATTCCTTCCATATTGTCTCCATCACCACATATGGCAAAGGTATAATGATTTACAATAGCATGCTCTTTTGTATTGAATTTTGCAGCAAGATGGCTTTCAGCTATTGCCATACCTACTGCATTAGCAATGCCCTGACCGAGTGGACCTGTGGTAACTTCAACACCATTTGTATGACCGTACTCAGGATGACCAGGTGTTAAACTTCCTAGTTGTCTGAAATTCTTTAAATCTTCAATAGTTAGACCATATCCAAAAAGATGGAGTAGTGAATATTCAAGCATTGATCCATGCCCTGCGGATAATACAAATCTATCTCTATCCTGCCATTTTGAATTTTGAGGATTATGTTTCATGTGATTTGCCCATAAGGTATATGCCATAGGTGCCACACCTAAGGGAAGCCCTGGATGACCTGATTTTGCTTTTTCTACTGCCTCAGCAGATAAAACTCTTATAGTATCTACGGTTAGTTGTTCAATTTTTTTCAATTTAGTTTCCTCCTTATTTATATATATTAATTTTTAGAATGTTAAAAGTTACTCGTAATAGATTATGTCTTATAATAAATATAAGAGATTATCCTATATATTGCAAGAACTTATAATTTCCATTAAAACATTTAGCTCAATATCTCACAACTCGCTGTCATTATTATTAATGTATCATTTATTTTAGATACCTTATCATCATTAGTAAGTACAATTAAATAGTCGCCGGGAAAAATAACAGTGTCTCCTTTTGGGATTAATTCATCTCCTCCACGTTTAACTGCTACGAGTAAACAATGGGATGGCCATTTGACTTCTTTAATTTGTTTCCCGTCTAACTCTGACCCCATGCATACTGCAAACTCTAATATAGCCTTATCTTTATTATTACCAATAGATATTTTTCCCCCTACATTGTGTAAAAATTTTTCTAGCAATGATTCATAAATAGGCTTTGATGCTAAAATATCTGCAACTATGTATGCAACTACAGATACAATAGCTAATGAAAGCAAATGGGTAAAGGAACCCGTCATTTCTGTAATTAGAATAGTTCCTGTTATGGGTGCCCTAACTACAGCTGTAAAATATCCTGCCATTGCAAGTATTATAAAGTTATTAATATACATGCTATCAAAATGTACAAAATTAACAAGTGCTATTCCATAAACATTTCCTATTAATGCTCCAATAGCAAGCAGAGGAAGAAAGATTCCTCCTGGTGCACCTGATCCGTAACTTGCCATAGTGAATAAAAATTTTACAATAACTAGAATTATCAAAACTGTTAAAGGAAAATTTTCTTTAACTAAGGATGTTATAAGATCATGTCCGCCCCCTAAAACTTGTGGCAGTGTTATCCCGAGAATAACTGAAATTAATAAGGGTATCACTACCCTCATTTCTTTTGGCAGCCATTTTTGCTCAGAGTATAGGGTCTGAGTCTTTAAAATAAACTTATTAAATACTACCCCTAGAACCCCTAAAATAACCCCTAATAATACTATATAAAAATAAAATTTTATTGGCAATATGGGTAGATTTTCAAAGTTGAAAACTGGCTTTAAACCAAAGAAACTGCTGGCTACAAGAACAGCTGATAATGCAGCAGATAAAGATGAAAGCAAAACTAAGGGCGAAAAATTTTTGTGAACTTCTTCTAATGCAAACATTACAGCAGCTAGTGGCGCATTAAAGGCTGCAGCAAGTCCTGCACTAGCTCCACTTGTAATAAGATACTTTTCTTCAAGTTTTACTCTTTTAAATACCTTACTAACCCCTTGACCTACTGCTGCACCTAATTGAACCGATGGTCCTTCACGTCCAAGGGAAAGCCCTGATCCTATTGAAAGTACGCCCCCAATAAATTTACCCAGTATAACTCTCCACCACACCATATCAATTTTTCTAAGTAAAACTCCTTCCACTTGAGGAATTCCACTTCCACTAATCATGGGTTCATGTTTAACCATTAATCCTACAATGTATCCAATAATTATCAGAGCACAAACCCAAGGGAGTATAAGCAGTGGTTTTATATAAAGAGATTTATATATTTCAGCTAAAAGAATTCCTGCCTTTGACAGTGCATAACGATACGTTACAATTAGAAAACCAGTAATAATACCTATACCAATTCCCTCCAAAACCAGCTTTAATCTAAAACTATGCCAGTGGAATAAGGTATTATAGGTATTTCCTTTGTTTTTTTTATTCATTTTTCGGCCTCCATTTGTACAAAAAATGTTATTTGAAATAATTTAAAGCATTAAATTTAATTACCTTATATGATATATTTTATCACATATATATATATATATATATAAAGTAAACCAAGCTATATAGTAAACTTTAAAACTGCTATATATGGTACTTTTAATATCTAAATTAAAGGGACAGCCATCACTATTTGAATTTTGTTAAATAGTCATAGACTGTCCATTATATATATTTATATTTATATTTATCTATAATACTTTATTCTTGGATGTTCTCAGTATTTTTTTTAAGCTTGTTTTCAATTTCTAAAAGTATTTTTTGTTGATAGAACATTAGCAAATAGCAGATAGCACTAGCCATAAATAATAATACAAAATTAGATACTTTATACAATATGAAGCCTACAACTAAAAAACTAGCAAAATTTAATATTGTAATATGAAATTTCTTAATAGTATAGTATACTGCAGTTTTAAGAATGTCTTTCCAATTCAAGTAGAATCTTGATATTATTGGGTATACGTAAAGACTCACTAAAAAAATAAAGACAATAATGATAAAAATAATATTAGTCATAATTCCCGGGTAATTATTTGAAATGAAGAATCTAGTATCAATAAACAATATACTTATTATAAGTACCTCTAGAGTCCAAAAAAATAAGGATTGAAAAAAATTAGCTTTATAAGCTTTAAAAAAGTCTTTTGTAACACTTAAATCTTTTTCCCTTATAAGTTTTCCCATTACACTAAGTAGAGCAGTGGCCGCAGGTCCTATAGGGATACAGGATAAAATAATAATAGAAATAAACCAGGGTGGAATTGGAACTCCACCATTAGATAAAATCACAATTAATACAAAAATCAGTGGAATATTGAGAAGACAAAAGTAAAAATTGCCCAAGAAAAACCAAAATATGTAATTAGTTATAGTGTGAATAGGTCCTTCGCCAAATTCTCTGTTTGATTTAGCCATTTTTCCCTCCAATTGCATTTATCAAATGCTACTATTTAAATAGATCAAATTAAGTTTATCTAAGTAATTTAAAAAATTATAGATAATGTAGTAAAGATTTTAAACTACTTAAAATGTAACATAAATTGTGTAAAATGCAAATAAATTTTTACAAAAATGTTTTTACTCAGCTTTAAATAATTAGCGTATAATAAATATATGGATTAAAATCCTGAAAGGGTGTTTAAATTGAAAATTGGAATTATTGGTCTAGGAGATATAGCACAAAAGGGATATTTACCAGTTCTCACTGAAAAAGAAAATATAGAACTAATACTCTGTACTAGGAATATTGACACTTTGAAAAAAATTTCAGAAAAATATAGAATTACGCAATATGTTCATACGGTGGATGAATTAATTGAAAAAAACATAGATGCAGCCTTTGTTAGTACTGCTACAGAGGCGCACTTTCAAATAGCAGAAAAACTTCTTAAAAATGGAATTAATGTATATATAGATAAACCAATATCTTTGAATTTTAATGAGACTCAAAAGCTAGTAAACCTAGCCAAGGAAAAGGGTTTAGTTGCAATGGTAGGTTTTAATAGAAGATTTGCCCCAATGATAAACAAGTTAAAAGAACATGGCAAAGCAGATATTATCATTATTCAAAAAAATAGATTTCAAATCCCAGATCAGATAAGACGTGCTATTGTTGAAGACTTTGTACACGTTGTTGATACTCTTAGGTTTTTGATGGACAGTGAAGTGAAAGATGTTAAAGTTCGTTATTTAAAGAAGGATAACTTACTCCATAATGTAGTTATTCAGTTAACTTCAGAAGAATGCACTGCTATTGGAATTATGAATAGAAACAATGGAGTTACTGAGGAAATAATAGAATATATGACTGCTGAGAATAAATTTGTAGTAGAAAATTTTGTAGAAACTACACAGTTTCACAATAAAGACAAAAACATAACCAAGTTTGGTGATTGGGAGCCTACATTATATAAACGTGGATTCTATCAAATAGTAGATCATTTTGTATACTGTGTTGAAAATAAAATAACACCAAACCCATCTATTTCAGATTCACTAATTACACATGAGATTTGTGAAAAAATTGTAATGATGATAACAAAAAAAAATTAAAAGAGAGCAGACTACATTTCTAGTTGAGATATGGTCTGCTATATAATATAAAAGATCTTAATAGAGGCGATTATTAAAGAAAGTATTATAAGTGAGGGGAGTTATTTATGAATTTAAAAGGTAAAGTAGCTATAGTTACAGGCGGATCAAGAGGGATTGGAAAAGGTATTGCTATAGAGCTGGCTAAGGCTGGAGCTTGTGTTGTAATAAATTATAAGTGTAATGATGAAGCAGCTGAAAGAACCATGAAGGAAATTTCAGAATTAGGAGCTTATGCCTTGAAAATTAAAGGGGATGTAAGTGATTATGAATTTTCAAAGCACTTAATAAGAACTACTGTTGAAAAATTAGGTAAAATAGATATACTGATAAATAATGCAGGGATATCTAAGGTAGGTCTATTTATGGATGCTTCCCCAGAAGAATGGGACAATATTTTAAATGTAAATCTTAAGGGTACAATTAATTGTTCACATAGTGTAGTTAAAGAAATGATAAAACAAAAGAGTGGAGTAATAATAAATATATCCTCAATGTGGGGGAATGTAGGTGCTTCTTGTGAAGTAATTTACTCAGCCTCTAAAGGAGCAATTAACTCTTTCACAAAGGCACTAGCTAAGGAACTTGCACCATCTAATATTAGGGTTAATGCCATAGCACCAGGGGTTATAGATACAGAAATGAATAGTTGGCTCAGCACGGAAGAGCGAGAATCACTAGCTTCTGAAATACCAATGATGAAATTTGGAGATGTGCAGGATGTTGGCATGCTTGTAACCTTTTTAGCCAGTGAAAATTCAAAATATATTACGGGACAAGTGATAACAATAGATGGTGGAATGCAATAGCATCCTAGAAAATTGAAAATTATAGTATAATTTGATAATATATAGTAATATATACATATACAATTCGATAAGGGGGAGAAAAATATGCATGGGGGAAAAGAAATTACCACTAGGAACAAAAAAACTTTAAAGTTTAATATTATTGCTATATGGATATCTACTATTGTATTATCCGTGCAAGCTGCGGTAGCGCAAGGAATAAAACCAGGCGTTGAAGTTTTGATTATAACTGGAATATCTTCAATAATTGCAAGTGTTTTTTATATTTCTAAAATGAATTTCAGAATTAAGGGACTACTAGTAAGTCTATCGCCTTTTTTTGGGTGTTTATATTTAGCTCATTTGCAAGGAGGACTAGAATCTGGATTTTTAGTATATATTTCTTGTTTATTATTAGTAGCATTATATAGTGATATTGCTTTGTTATGTATTTACGGATTTATTTTAGATTTTTCATTAATTTTAATGTATATTCTTTTCCCAACCTCGGTCCTGGGAGCTAATATGAAATTAGCGGGCTTTATAAGTAGCTTAGCTATAATAAATATCAGTATATTTCTATTAATTTTACTTACAAAATGGAGCTCGGAGTTAATTCGCGAAAGCTTAGAAAAAGAGAAAAAAACTTTGGAGTTATTAAATAAATTAGAAAATGCAATGAGTGGTATAGATAAAAGCACAGGTGTTTTGAACAATAGTATAGAAAAATGTAATATGAATATAAATATGGTAATGGAAATAAGTGAAGATGTTGTTTCCTCAGTTAATGAAATGACAAATGGTATAGCTATGCAAGCAGATAATGTCAACAACATAAGTCAAACCATAATTGACACCGGAAAAACTGTGGAACAAAGTAAAGAAATTTCACAAAAAATAGTAAGTGTTTCAGAAATAGTAAATAGTAATGTTACAGAGGGAGCACAGCAAATCAAAGAAATGGAGAAGCAGATGAGTATAATTAAAACCGCTGTGAAATCTTCTTTGGACACAGTAATTACGCTTCAAGAGCAGATGCGTGATATAGATAAATTTTTAGGGGGAATAAAAAATATAGCGCAGCAGACAAATTTATTAGCGTTAAATGCCTCAATAGAAGCTGCAAGGGCAGGAGAAGCCGGGAGAGGGTTCTCAGTTGTGGCAAAGGAAGTAGCAAAACTTGCAGAGGAAAGTAATAGCACTGTTGAAAATATATATAAAATTATAAATAATACAAGTTCAACAACTATTGTGGCTTTAGGCGATGCGAAAAAGGGTGATGAAGCGGTAAGTATGGGGGACCAAATTGCTCAAAAACTTTACAGTACCTTTGAAAATTTAATTATAGTATTTCAAGAATTGAATTTACACATTTCAAGGCAAAGCCAGGTTATAAATGGGGTTAAAGATACATTTAATGTAGTTGATACAGAGGTGCAAAATATTGCTGCAGTATCTGAGGAGTATGCTGCGACTACAGAAGAAATTTTATCCGTTATACAGCAGCAGAACAATAAGATTTCTGAAATTGTACAGGAAATTCAGGCTATTAATAATATAAGCAGTGAACTGAACAATATGATAAAATAAAGTATTAATAAATTATTAATACTTTCTTAATGTAGAATTAATATTACAATCTGTTTATATGATATAATTAGATTATAGTTTAGAAAATAAATCCTATAAGATGAAGGAAGGATAATATTATCATGGAGTATATAAAAGGCAAAAACATAATTTCAAAGTTAATGAAATCGGCTTTAACAATTGGGACTTTTATTGTTTTATTAGTAGCGATACCTTATATAGCTATCTTTGTTATTAGAGCCTTATTTTTTATAGCAGTTTTCGGAGTTTTAGTATGGTATAGCGTAAAGCTAGTAAAGACAATTAAAAATTTTATCTATAAGCTAAGTACAAAGAAAAATGCAAACATACAAGCTGATATGTCTAGCAGTGACACTTATACAACAAACTCCATTGATATTAACTATGAGGATAGTATTATTGTGGATGTAGATTATGAAAAGGTGGAAGAAGACGCATTATAATAAAGGTAATGTAAGTTATAAAGAATGTTTTAAAAACCAGTCTATTTCTTAGATTGGTTTTTTTATTTTCTGGATTTTGTAAAACATTTATTTAAATTTAGAAAAGTCTTATAAATTGTAGTAATATTTGATATAATTTTAGTATTAAGTAAATGGGGTGGCAAGAATGAGTAGGATATTAATAGTGGAAGACGAAGAGTCGATTAGGAAATTTATTAAAATTAGTTTAAAGAGAGAAAAATTCGAGGTTTTTGAGGCTGCCTCAGCAGAAGAAGGCATGCAAAAAATATTACAGGAAACCCCAGATGTGCTTATACTAGATGTTATGCTTCCTGGTATGAATGGATTTGAACTTTGTGAAAAATTAAAAAAACAAAATCAAAATATTGGGATAATTATTTTAACAGCTAGAGGACAAGATATGGATAAAATCATGGGACTAGAATTTGGTGCAGATGATTATATGGTTAAGCCTTTTAATCCATTAGAACTTATAGCACGGATAAATTCCCTTTTAAGGCGAATGAAGTACAAAAGTAATGAAGGATCGAATTTTATTAATTCTAGAGAATTCAGAATTGATCTATACTCAAAGAAAATTTTTAAAAGTGATATAGAATTAGATTTAACACCAAAAGAATTTTTGCTTATGAAAATGTTTATTCAAAATCCTAGTAAGGCACTTAGTCGCGATGAGCTTTTAAATTCAATTTGGGGATATGAGTTTATTGGAGATACTAAAATAGTTGATGTAAATATTAGAAGACTTAGAAGTAAAGTTGAAAAAGACCCATCAGATCCTAAGTATATAGAGACAGTTTGGGGAACCGGCTACAGATGGGGGGATTCTTAAATTGAAATCCATTAGAACAAAGATTGCTGGAAGTTACCTAGTAGTAATACTAATTACCGTAATAATTGTAGATGGACTTTTAATGGCAGCTACAAAAAAAACCTATTACAAAAATTTAGAATCAAATTTAACCAACCAGTTAAAGCTATCTACTAGTTTTTATAATACATACTTAGCTTCAGCAGATGTGAAAGAAAATGTAGCCAATAATGTAGATGTATTTTATGAAAAAATTGATGCAGAGGTTCAAATCATAGATTTAAATGGATTTGTTATAATGGATTCCCTGGGTTCAATACCAATAGAGAAATTGGAGGGAAAGGATTTTAAAGCAGCCCTAGATGGAGGGGTCGGTAGCATAATTGATAGACAAATATATGAAAATGAGGGGGTTATGACAGTAGCATATCCTCTGTTTTATAATGGAAAAACAAATGGGGTACTTAGGTTTATAACTTCTCTTAAGAAAATTGACGAGGATATTTATCAATTATCTAGATATTTCTTGATTATTGGTGGAATGGTTATTATACTATCAGGAATAGTAAGCCTCTTTATTTCTAATATAATAACTAAACCTATAAAAAAAATTATGGTGGGTGCAGAAAAAATGGCCAGTGGAAATTTCGATGAGAAAATTAATATAAATTCAGATGATGAATTAGGAGAACTAGCAAAGACCTTAAACTATATGACTGACGAAATATTAAAAAGTGAAAGGCTGAAGAATGAATTTATTGCCTCTGTTTCACATGAACTGAGAACGCCGCTTACATCTATTAAAGGATGGTCTATTGTATTAAATTCTAGTAAGGTAGAAGATGAAGAAGAACTTAAAGAGGGGCTTGAAATTATAGAACAAGAATCTGATAGATTAACTTTTTTAGTTGAGGATTTATTGGACTTTTCTAAATTATCTTCAGCAAAAGTGTCTATAAAGAAGGATTTTATTGATTTAAAAGATATTTTAATGAATATAAAAATGCAGACCTTGCCTAGAGTTTTAAAGGAAAATATTCAGCTTAATCTAGAAATAGAAGAAAATTTACCGAAAATATTTGTGGATAGAAATAGGCTAAAACAAGTACTACTAAATATTTTAGATAATTCTTTTAAATTCACACCTAATGGAGGGACTGTAAGTATAAGGGCACATTTAGAAGTTGAAAATATTGTTATTAAAATAATAGATACAGGATGCGGTATTCCGAAAGATGAATTACCAAGAGTAAAAGAAAAGTTCTTTAAAGGTAAAAATGCTAATTCTAAAAATGGTATAGGACTTTCAATATGTGATGAAATTATAAAGCTTCACGATGGGAAACTGCTAATTAATAGCGTTATTGATAAGGGTACAGAAGTATGTATAATAATTCCGATTTAGAAAGGAATATTTATACTGTGCAAGGGAGCAAAGTTATGAAGAAAATATTATATTTATTTATTTTAGCAATGATATTAATGAATTTTACGGCTTGTAATGATGTTGATTTATCAACAACAAGCAGAGTAATACCGCCTAAGGTAGCTATTCCTGTTGATGGAATTTGGGAGGTGAAGAGCTATGATTTTTCAGCTATGTCTAAAATGGTGGAAGAGGAAGCAAGGGAATGGATCGGGAAAAAGGCGTCTTTTGAAGAAGAAAAAATTGTTCTTCCAGATGATAATTGTGAAAAACCTGAATTTAAGATTAAAAGCGTGGATACAAAGACGTATTTATATAGCAATTACAAATCTTCCATGGAAAATCTTAATATAAATCAAAGTGAAATTAAGATAATTACTATTACTTCTAATCAGAATTATTTTAGAGATATTATAAAAATTGATGATAGTAAGATAATAATAATAAAGGACGGGGTATTTTTCACACTGCTAAAGGTGATTAATGAAAATAAAATATACAGTGATGCTATGCAAAATGAAAAAAAATTATCTTATAGTAAATTAGATCCCTATAGAAAGAAAGAACAATCTGGACTTTTGTTAGGTTTAAAATCTTATAAAACTGTTGATTATAAATTGCCTTATTCTAATGAAAGCAAAACCATATTGGAACCAGTATACAGAACATTATGGATTAGCTATGACGGCATAGCAGAGCCAATATCGGAACTGCCATTTTTATTTGTTCCAAGGCGGACTGGGTTTTGGAAGCTTCAGGTAAGTAGAGAAATTATCAACAATTATTGGATGGAATCCTTTGTAGCAGCTCCAATAGGTAAGGAAATGAAAAAAGAAAGCGTAAAAGTTCAAAATACAAGTTTTTTTGATATGAAAAATATTAATTTTGTGGGAAATGATTATGTGTGTTATGAGCGAACGGTTGAAATTAGTGAAAAAAGTGACAAACAATCAAATATATCTCATTCATTAGAAGTAGTTCCCTTGGACACTATATATACTGGGTCAGAAGTTGCAATTATTGCGTCAAAAGTATTAGGTGAAAAGGGAATAGAAAGTCTGAATTCTGGCGCAAAATCATATTTAAGAACTATTAAAGAAATAGATAGAAATCTATTAGAAGATACTCCATTACCTACGAATTTCGGAATTTTTAGAAAGAACGGGAAGTGGTTGTTACGTGGAAGATTAAATTTTTCCAGCCCATCTGTAAAAAATGAATATGCAGACTTTAATGTTCCCATGGGAACACCTGAAAACTTGGTAAACTATGATTCACTATTTCCATCTTGGGAGGTTATAAAGCAAAAAGTTCCTAGTGCATCAGATGCATATACATCTCCTAATAAGGATATTGTAGTTGTACTAACAAATTCAAAATTATTAGTTTATGCTATAAAAGATAATATTTTAGGTGAGGCTCCATTGAGAGAGGTACAGCTTAAAAATTCAGAAGTGTCTGTTATGGCACAGTGGGCAACAGACGATTATGTTAAAATTTGGTCTGAAGAGGTAAATAAGCTTCAAGGCAAATAATACAAAAGAATTTCATAGAGTGTTCACACATAAATGAGTGTTTACACATAAATGAGTGCTTACACGTACTCGTGATATTAACTTTATGAGGTAGATAAGGGGGACATATGCAGATTGAAATTATTAAATTTATACAATCTATAAAATCTCCATTTTTGGATATTTTTTTTCAAATAGTTACAATGACTGGAGAAGAGTATTTTTATATTATTGTAGCTGCTATAATATTTTGGTGCGTAAATAAAAAATTTGGGTATAAACTAGGTTTTGCATTATTGACAGGCACAATTGTAAACACAGCGCTTAAGGATTTAGTAGATGCAGCAAGACCAATAGGAGTATCTGGTATAAGATCATTGAGAGTACAAACTGCTACAGGACAATCATTTCCAAGTGGGCATACTCAAGGGGCTGCTACTTTTTGGTTTTCGTGGATTGTTCAGATTAGAAAAAGGTGGATTTATATATTCGGAAGCACAGCAATTCTTTTAGTGGCATATTCAAGAATGTATCTGGGAGTGCATTACCCAATAGATGTAATTGGTGGAATAGTAATTGGAGTTGTATGGGTTTTTATATCAAATTATATATTTGAATATGCTGAAACAACTAGAAAAAAATGGGTATTAATGATTATTGTTGTACCTATGCTTATAGGAATGATATATTTAAAAGAAACAACCTATTATACAATATCAGGAACGGTATTGGGTTTCTATATTGGATACATACTAGAGTCAAAGTATGTGCATTATGATGTTAGAAATACTAAAGCGGCGCAACTAATTAAATTGCTGTTTGGATTAACTATTCTTATAACGTTAAAAAATACATTAAAGGTAATTTTGCCTATCAATATGTTTTCTGACTTCTTCAGATATTTTGTAATTGGATTGTGGATTACAGTTGGAGCACCATCCATATTCAAAAAGTTTGGTGGAGAAATTTAAGCATAAGCAGAGTATTACATTAGCTATTTTCTTTATATTTTTTAAATGTAGTTAACATTAAAACTCAAATCATTGTAGACAGGCTATGGTACATAGTGCTAAACTTAATGTAATAACACAAGATTATGTGTTTTATAAAAGAGGTGCTAATGTGAAGTATCATAAAAGTAAATTAAAAAAATTTTGTATATTATTAATTTTAGTATTAGAAATTATGAAATTACCTTTAATGTCGGTAAAAATATCAGCTTTAGAGCTAAATGCGAATTCAGTTATAGCATATAATGCTTTAAATGTGGAAAAAATAGCATATTCAGCACAGGATTTAAATAGTATTATAAAAAATCAGTTAGCCCAAAGAGAGACAAGCTTTAACATAAGGTACAAGGCAGACACCAGCTCTTTAAAAACTATAATTGCAACTGGTATTCAGGGAATTTTAAAAGCTGATGATTATTTAGAAAGTTGCATAATATCATATCAATGTAGCTATGAAGGATATGAAAATGACGTTACAGTAAATTTTGCTTTTAATTTTTATACCACAAAAATACAAGAGGATTATGTGAACTCACAAGTAACTGCAATCCTTAAAGATATAATAAAAATTAGCATGAATGATGATCAAAAGGAAAAAGTAATTCATGATTACATTCTAACCCATGTAGCTTATGATACTACAGTTACTAAATTTAGTGCTTATGAAGCATTAAAAAATGGTACAACGGTTTGCAATGGATATGCGCAATTAGCTTATAAATTGTTAAATGAGTCAGGGATTGAAACTAAAATGGTTTTAGGAAAAGGCAATGGTGTGGATCATGCCTGGAATTTAGTAAAGCTACGTGATACATGGTATCATTTGGATTGTACTTTTGATGACCCGTTACCGGATGTAAAGGGAAGAGTACTTTATGATTATTTTAATTTAAATGATGAAAAAATTAGCAAGGATCATAACTTTGAAAAATTAGATTATCCTGCAGCAGCTAAAGTTTATACATATAAAGCACCAGTTATGCAATTCACAAAACCCGTTAATGCCACTGAGGTTACGTCATAGTACACCTTTTGAGCTGGGTGGGAATTACAACTTATATATAAGTAAAGAAATTAAAGGCAGGTATGGAGTTATAAATTCAACAACTTCCGTGAAAATGGGTTTTACAATTTTAAATTAAAAAATTATTTCCTGGAATTAATAAATATAAGTTTAAATAGAAATGAATAGTTTGGAAGGAGTTGGTAAATATGCCACAGTTAAAATTACAAGGTGTGGAAGTAAATGATATTTGTAAAGTAAGTGTAGATATGCTACAAGAGATGCAAAAACTTCTTGAATGCCCCAAAAATTATTTTACATTAGAATGTACTAGTTCAACGTATATTATGGAAGGTGAAATAATAAAAGCATACCCTATAGTAGAGGTTGCATGGTTTGATAGAGGCCAAGAAATTCAGGATGCCATGGCTAAAATAATTACAAAGTATATTCATTTAGCTGGGTATAAAGATGTAGACGTTATTTTCAGGATTTTAGAAGAAAATAGATACTATGAAAATGGGCAGCATTTTTAGAACTAGACAAATAAAAACACTATTAATGTTTAAAATGTACCCTTTGTCAAGGACAATTTAAAAAAAGTCTATGCAACATTGAAAAGGTGATTTCTGTATTGAACAGGAGTCATCTTTTTTAAGTTCCATTGATATCTATAG
>NZ_JAHLEF010000029.1 GCF_018861755.1 Clostridium sp. CF012
ATATTGCAAATTTTCCGGTGTATATTTTAAAATATCTGCTACAACCTCTGTTAGTAGCTTGTATTCCTTTGTTTTAAATGTAATGTCTGTTGAATCTCTTAAGATTAAGATTACATTTCCCCTCGAACTTCTTTGAACGAATGAATAAGCTTGTTGCTTAAAAATTATATCAATCGTTGGTAATTGGTTCATACTGTTACCTTCTTTCTAATTTATTTTAGTGTTTACTTCTAATACTTCTAACATTTCTGTACCTTCTTCTTCTAACTGCTCTAACAAATACAATTCAGCAATCTTTAATATTAAATAACCATCTTTTTTATTAATATCAAAATCACACTCATGAATATGAATATAGGTTTCTTCATCAATTTTCAGATGACTAATAAAAATTGCACTTAGCAGGTCCTGCATATCCATCAATTCAATTTTGCTATTCTTAATATTTTTACAAAAATAAAAGAGTCGCAATTCTAAATTACGCTCCCTGGCATTTGCTAACATTAAATTTGTTTTATTGTTCTGAAAATCTATATAAAATGAAGGCCTTGTTATTTTCTCAACTATGTCTGTACTAGCAAACTTTACATCCTTATAGGCAGTATCTTTCAAGGCATTTGTTATCTGCGTTACAATAGCAAAATTGATTGTTTTAAGTGTTACAATACAAACCACCTCCCAATGTATTTTTATAAACGCCCTTATTTAAATATCTATATTTGCCACAATTTTTATATTAAAATAAAGAGTGTAAATATTATTACATTTCTCGAATCATTTTATCGATAAAATCATCTATCGACCTAGCATATCCGCCCTGAAATTGCTGTTCTGCTTTTTCAATGAAGTGATACCCTTCAACCCATGTTTCTGCACCAATTTTGTCCTTGAATCCACCTTTATGAATAAATCCTACGTCAAATAAGTGCCCTAAAGGATGTGAACAATATGCCCTACAATGCATTTCTCCTGCGTACTTATAAGTTTTACCTGACTTTATAGACTTTAATATTTCTTTTTCAGTTTCACCAGTGTCACCGATTCCAAAACTTTTAAAAGTGCTTTTTTGTACTTTGCTTAAGTCTGTTGCGCTTTTTTTAAGAAACTTTTTGCACTCTTTTGGCATTGTTCTACTAAGCCCTGCCATATCTCTCATGTAAGTGTCTAACTCACTTGTATCAAATCCTACGTTTGCCACTATTCCATCACCAGCTTTGTAAAGATCTCGATATATTCATTATTTTTAAAGTCTGGGTTCCAATAAATAAATTCATATTTTTGAGTTTTAAATATAAAAAACATATTAACTTTTATATCTTCTATAGACTTAGTTCTCACTGTAAATTTGTGGCTATGGTTTATTACCTCTGTAACTCCATTATTTCTTTGTGAAGCACTAGCGGGTAATATATTGCAGTATATAACTTCTTTTATTTTGCCTTCTTTTACATCCTGTTCTCCTAATTCATTTTCAAAAGGTACCATTCCCCACAATTCAGCCCTACAATTTAATTTATTTGTTATATTTTTCATATTATCACCTCATTTATATAAAATTAGATAATTTATCTAAAATGGTTGTGACAATTCTGTCTTGTTTTATACTTCCAGTAACTTCTGCACTTCTATTTTCATACATATCATTTATCAATTTATTTTGCAATAATTCCGCTAATTTTACAGCCTTTAAATCTGCTTTGTAAGCTACTCCCACGCAAGTTTCAATATAAATTGAAGATACTTCTATAAGTTCAATTACATAGTTATCATCACTATCAAAATCTATCCTTAAATATTGCTTTACACTTTCTAAATCTAACACATGATCACCTCATTTTTAAATAAAAGAGGTGGAATATACCCCCCTCTTTTAAAATACTTATATTGTGAATTCAATTTTCTTGATACTTCTAACTGACCCTTTAACAACTGCAAATCTTTCTAGTATTCTTACTTTTACAGTGTCTGTAGTGAATCCAGCTTCAACTGACCTTGCGATTGTTACAGCTTTCCTATCCATAAACTTAACTGCTTCTTTGAAGTTCAATACATAATAAACCGCTTTTAAAGCTGTTGCTGGTAATAAAGTATCATCCACAACTATTAATTCCTTGCCATTGAAGTAATACTTTCCACCTATTTCTGTAACTAAATCAAGACTTCTTTTGTTTACATCTTTCATATTTTTAAGAAGTACATATCCTGCTACATTTGTAAGACAAGCTAGCCCGGCTCTTACACTTGGTAAAGCACCATCCATTGTTTTAGTTACATCTTCATAGTTTATCGCTCCAGTTACTACTGCTGCATTATCCTTTACTATTTTAAGTATCTTAGTATTTTCAGCGACCATGACTATTTCAGTAAAGTTCTTTTTAACTAATCCTTCAATTTCAATTTCTGCATCATCAAGCAATTCAGATGTTAAAGTTTGGATTAATCCATGTTTTGCGCACTTAAAAGGTAAATCTGTAGTTACTAATGTTCCATCGATGATATTGTCGCCTTCTACAACCTCTGGTAATGTATTTTGGTCTAGATCTACAACTGGGATTGTACCCTCATTTTTTGTAACTGGGATTATATCACAGTATTCTTTTACAGACCCAAAACCTTTTTTGATTTCTTGTAATTGGTTTATAAATTGTTTTGGAATTACTGCTGCATTGTCTACAGATTTTATAGTTGCTCTTTCTTCTGTAGTCATTTCAGTTCCCATGATACTTTTAACAACTGCTCTCATTTCTCCAGCTTCATCAACTTCGGTTTTTTTATCTTTCTTTTTACCCTTCTGTGCTTCAAGTGACCTTTTTTCTTCGGCTTCAATTTCTTCCATCAAAACAATCTTCTTTTGAAGATTTCTAACCTCAACCATTTTCGTTTCTGCTGCTGTCACATCTGTAACTAGTAATGTTCTTGTTTCTGTTTGCAATGTCACTAATGCAGCTCTTAATTCCACAACTGTTTCAGTTTGTAATGACCTAATCTCTAAAATTCTTTTTATTGATTTCTTATTCATATTTTTGCCTACCTTTATAATTTATTTTTTTCATTTTTGAACATAAAAAAAGAACTTCGCTTATCATCTCAGCAAAATTCTATAATTCTAATTCTATTAATATTCTTTTTCTAGTTTTTTCTTCTTCTGTTAATTCTCTTTTTTCTTCCTTAGCATGATTTATAAGTTCAATTTCATCTTTTATAAATCTTTCTTCCGTCATTATTTCCTTATTATCTCTACTTTCTACACTAGTGCCAACATAGGCTGGTATTCTAGTATTGTCTAACAAAGAAACCTCTTTCAAGTCTATTTCTTCCAAAAATCTTCTTGAAGTTTTTCCTTCGGCATTTTCCCAACTGTCTTTAATATTGTTGAATCCAAAACTCCAACCGACTAGCTTATTATCTTTAGCTTTTTGGATAACTTCTGCATCTGCGGACCTTACTTCTGCATATAATCCTATATTGTCTTCCCTAAGTGTTAAATTTCCCTCTTTTGTTCCACCTAGTTTTCTATTCCAATCATGGTTCAATAATAGGCTTATGTCTTTACCGCTTTTTAATGCCCTAGTCCATGTACCCGTTTTTACCTGTTCAACAAACTTCCCTTGTGGACTTGGCATCTCCCTACTATCTCTTTCTACTGTATTAATATAGCCCTTTATGACTACCTCATTTTCTCTTACTTCTATGTTTATCACTCTTATTCACCCCCTTTCACTGGATTTTTATTTGCCCATGATGCTCCACCTTCCATAAGTTGTTTAATACTTATTTGTCCTGAAGGCATAAATATTTCATCGCCATACTGTGTCCTTGGCACTCCTAGCTTTTCTCTTGCTTCATTTGCAGTAAGCACTCCTTTATTTACATACATAGTTAATACATCAGCTTGTGCTTTTGCATCTAATCTAAGTAAAATATCAATATTGAACCTTATTCTGTAACCTTTAGCACGTTCTTCCCTTGTTAATAATTTATAGTCCATTTCTTTTTCAATCTGTGTTATTATAACTGACAAATTATCTGACCATAACTTAATGTTATCCTGTTCTTCACTAATGGCGGTTTCTCTTAAAATGCCTAACTTTGACAAAGGCACTTGCATCGATGTTGCTATTTCTTCTTTGCTCAATCGCCTTAATTCTGCAAATTGCATATCGGTTAATTTTAAATCCAAAGGCTGTGCAGTAAATCCAGCAGGCAAGGTAAATATTTTGCCGTTGAATGAATAAATTCTATTAAATTTTTCTTGTATTTTCTTCAATTCACTTTCATCTTTTATGTCTGAAGTAAGTTGAATTACAAGTTTTGAACTCATTCCATTGCTAAAAATATCATTTAAATGTTTTTGGCTTTTTATAGAGGTATCTAGTGTTTGCCCTACTATACTTGTAGTTGCTTTTGTGTTAATCCCGTCTAATGTAAAATCCTTGTAAACTATCACATCTTTATCAAATACACTTCCAGTTTCACCGCCAACACTTTCGTAGTCCCATAGCACTTTGTTATTCATGGCACCACTTATAATGCCTGTTGTATCAACCGTAACTCCCGTCAACTTAACAGGATACAATCCTATCACATCATTAAAATTACGTTGTATGACAAGCCCCGCCCTACCGTAATGTTTACCTATTGCAATAAATGTTTTTACTGCATCCAAGGAGCTCATATAGTCATTAAATCTTAAATTTAAAAGTTCAAAAAGTGGGTGGCTTTCTGCTACGAATTCACCTTCTTTGGTTTTTTGCTTAACTTGTATATCACACTTTGCGACACTTTCAGATATTATTTTTATACAGCTGAAATAGGTACTTTCTTTTAAATCACTTCTATCCGTATCGTACCCCTGGTTATATAATTCTTCCCAAGTATATTTACTCAAATCTGCGGTTAAATCTCTTTTTTCAGTTCTTTTAAAAAAATCTAATATGCTCGTTTTTTCTCACCTCCTTACCAATCCATTTTATCGAGTTCAGAAACTGCGTCATAGCTTTTAGCTTCGCAACGCATAACAAACTTATGGCAATCTGTCCATGCAGCAATTGGATCTATTCTTTTAAATCTACTATTTTTATCTAGCATTACTTTTCCTTTAACCGGCTTTGTAATTTCTGCATTATTCATGGCCCATACAAGCAACTCATCATTTTTGTTATATAATAGATTACAAGCTTCAGCTTCGTATTTTATATCCATAACAGAATCATTCAAACTCTTAGAGTTTTGGTATACGTCCAAGCAATCTGCAATTTCTTCTAAGTCAGCAAGAAATGCACTTGCATTTGCTTCATCATAATAAATCATATCAACTTCTAGTTCATATTTTTTTATAGTATTTTTAATATACTTCAATACTTCTTTGTAGTCTGTTTTAATACCTTGTGCTCTAGTTGTAGAGGTTAGTAATTTCTTTGTAATCCATAGTCCGTAGGGTGCATTATCCGTTAACTTATGTTCTTCAACTCTTAGCGCTGGGATAAAACTATGTTGGTGCACAAAGTATTTCTTTTCTTCACCTTCTAAAAAAGTAAATTCAAAAATTAATGAAGTCAAGTCTCCACCACTGGACAAATCTAGCCCTATACTACACATACGACCTCTAAAATCTTCTAAGGTTAAATCGCACGCACATTTTCTAAAGTGCTTCATGTTCATGAATTTCACATCAGTGTACTCTACCCACATATTTAAATGCTTTGTAAGAAAATTATTTAATTGAACCCCACCCATTTTTTTAGCTTCACGGTAACTATTTTCAAGCACTTTTATTTTGTTGCCTGTTACATCATATTGCAATGCTGGCTTGGCTTTATACCAATTATTTATATCTTCTATATCATCCTCTTCATCTAATTCAGATATAAATATAAAATATTCCTCATTAATTTCCTTACCTTCTAAAATGTCTTTACAATATCTATATTTTTTATGACAAAATCCATCTATTGTAAATCCCGCAGTTGTTATAGAGTTTAATAGCGTTTCATCCAAATCGGCTTGACCATCTTTAACTAAATTATATAAATCGCCCTTAGCGTGGTTGTGAAGTTCATCAGCACTAGCGAAAATAGTTCTAAATCCATCCATTGCCTTAGCATTTTTACTGATTGCCCTTATTAAATTCCCACTATTCAAACATTCTATTTCACTTTTGTATTCCTTAATATTAAATAAATCTTGTAAGTCTTGGTCAGATTCTATAAACTTTGTAGCTTCTGTATAAACAATTTTTGCTTGGTTTAAATCTACTGCAAAAAGTAAAATAAGCCCCTTTTTATATGGGACAAAATTACCAAAATAAGTTGTAAGTACACCACTTAGTAAACTCTTACCCTGTTGCCTCGCTACTTGTATATAACTTTCTCTAAATCTTCTAAACCCTGTTTCTTTGCTTACCCAACCCATTAGTGATCCTAGTATAAAATCTTGAAATGGATATAAATTTAATGGTTTTTCTTTTGAACCTTCTATAAGTATTAATGATTCTGAATATTGTATAATATCATTAGCTTTAGATATATCAAAAGTGTATTTATAAGGTGCTAGTTTGCTATTTTCTAAATCTCTTATGTGTCTTTCACAGCTCATTTTAACACTTGCGCCAGCAATTATTTCACCGTTTAAAACCTTATTGCAATAGTCTAATACTCTATCCATTTCTAGATCCAAACTTATCAAATTTATTTGTTGGTTTTTCTTCTGGGGCCTTTGGTATGTTTTTTACTTTTGCTAAAGGATTAAGAAAGGATCTATCCTCCATCTTTATTAATAAGTCCATTTTTTTATTAATCGCAGTATCTATTTTTAGAATAGCTTCTGTAGAAACCATATCTTTAAGTTGCTTTTGAATTCTAAAATCAAATTCGTCACTGTTTTCAATGTAATCTATAAGATCATCACAGTTTTCACTAATATGATTAATTCTTTTCTTCCTTTCTAATAATTCAATATATTCACTGAAGGCCATACAATATCTAGCCAAGAATGTTATATCCCCACTAGAAATAATTTTTGTATCTTTATAAAGTTTTATTATTTCTTTCCATTTTATATAAGCATTAATATTTTCTTTAATATAGCTAGGGCATTTTATAGTACTACTTCCTATTTGCATTTCACTTTCTTTTCTATGCTTAATTTCTGCTTTTGTTAAATGACTAGGATTACCTTCAGCTATGTGAAGGTTAATAGATTTTCCGTTTCTTCCTGCCATAACTGACATCTCCTTTCATTAAAAATCAATGTTCGTAAAAAATCAAAAAGCCTCTTTTTTGTTATCTGAACCTTCCATTTCCCGAGTTTTTGCGTGAAAACAGAGGATAGTCGGTGAATGGCAATTACCTAAAAACTTTCGACCATCCCCCCGGGGTTCAAAACTAAATTTCAAACTCCTCTTCGTACCTCTCAATCAACTCTCTCAATAACTTTTGCATATCATCCTTGCTCTTATCACTTCGGTTATATTCTATATGTACTAGATCATGTGACTCTCGGCTTAGATATATTAGATTGTCCAACTCATAACACTTTGTTAAGTCATCTTCTAACGGTACTATATGATGTGCTAGGCTACCATACTCAACTCTGCTATTAATATAGTAACTGTATATATCTAATCCATTAAACTTACTGCAACACTGCGCACGCAGTATGTGCCATGTCTTAGTACCATATATATTAGCGTGCTTCCTTACCGTCTTATCATAGTGCCTATTTTCTTCCCTCTTATCCTTGGCACTGATGTTAGTACATTCATCACACATCTTAGTAGTGTATGGTATCTTCTTATTGCATCTGCATAGCTTATATAGCATAAACTCACCTGCTCCACTGCATAAAAAATGAGCCCCATTAAGAGCTCATTCTTTTAGATTTTAATTTTAGTTTCATTCCTTAGTGTAGTTATAAACTCGGCTATGCTCTCAGCTATTTCTTTATTACTTGCTCCTAAGTACACTTGACCTTTATTGATAAGTGCTATTAATATATCTCTAATGTATTCATCTGACATTCTAACATCCCCTCTCGTGAAATATTATCCCATGTATATATGTTTTTTATTATAATGTTTTTATCTATGAAAACACTGATAAACGCACGAATATTAACTAAAAGCATTACAATATCGTTCGTATTTTGTATGTGGAGTTTGACATATCTATATATTCTGTAAAACTATCACTAGATTTTTCCTTCTTAATATACGCGTTTATTTTTGGTTTTTAATTTTACGTTGACATTTTAAGTCAAACTAATAGCTAAAAAAATATAATTAATTACTTTCTCTTAAAAGATAATCCTTTGACTAAACTATCTTTACTGTCTTGATTAATTCCGATATATCTTTTTGTAATAGCTATATCACTTTGATTTAATAGTTCTTTTATACCCATAACATCTTTACTTTGTTTATATAACCAATACCCAAATGTTTTTCTAAGTGTATGACAACCAATATTTTCTTTATACTCAAAAAAGTCGGCTGCTTCATTTAATATTTGCCATACTCTTTGTCTTGTAATTGGTTTGTTTTTACCTTCTCTGCTTTGGAAAAGAAATTCATAATCTTTCATATCTTTTATATAATCTTTATATATTTTTTTCAGTTCATCATTTATAACAATTTTAGCTTCTTTATTTGTCTTGCTTTCTCTAAAATAAACATAATCTTTGTTTTTTACGTCTCTAACTTTAAATTTAAGCATATCAGATATTCTTCTGCCTAAAAATATACCAGTCTCGAATAACACATAATCTCTATAATTTTTAGTTTTCAAATAATCTTCAATATCAAAAAGTAAATCTTGATCTCTTAAAGGTTCAACTGTATTCATTCATATTTCACCTGCCTTAGTTTTCCATGAACTCTTTGGTAGGCACTATGGCTCATACATTCTTTTAAACTATCATTAGCCTTTGTAACTATTATCCTTTTGCTGTTGCAGTAAGGACACGTTAAATATCTATCCTCAGACATTGCCTTAATATCTTCGCTTAGCAATACAAACTCTAACATGCATGTTTTACATTTAAGAACTGTATATATACTTAACATATCCTTGCTCCTTATATTTTATTTTATTTTTAGAGTAGCCTACTCTATTAATCACATCATGTTCCCACAAACCCACAGATTGGACACCGACCGTTTTCTAATTCACAATCACAGTTAGGACACATACGCTCACCTCTTGAACGACCTCTTGAACATAAAAAAAGACACCAGCCAAACTGCTAATGTCTTTTTTAATCTTATTCACTTGTCGTTATACATACTATAATCTAGCAAAACCGTCAAAAGACGTCACTTTAAAAATATTTTTATTTATTTTTTAATTTTCTTTCTTTTTTAACTTTTGCCATAGTTCTTTCTACCTTGCTTTTACTTATATTTAGCCTTTGCGATATTTGTATATAGTTTAAATCGTCAACATCTTTTAGTTTAACAATTTTATATTCTATACCTGTTAATGATTTTAATTTTATATTCATTAATTCCTTTTGTTCTAACATACCTTTTAAAATCATTTCTTCTCTTTCAAGTCTTACATCTATTATATTTAAACGAGGTATAATTCTTTCTAATGTTGTGGCATCCTTTGAACCATGTGGCATGTCAGAATATGTTTGTGCTTGTAATTCTCCTGGTGCTTTAAGTGATAATTCTAAAGTTTTCTTTTGACTTTTGAGTCTTGATATATTTATGTTTGCTATATCTATTTCAGTGCATAAATCCTTGTAAGTATTAATAGCGTAAATAATAATCACTCCTTTTATTTTAAGAAATTCTTTTGTATTCATAAACTACATTTTCTAGACTTGTTTCTGCGTAAATTTGAGTTGTTTTTGGGTCACTATGACCTAGCAATGCTTGTACATTATGCAATGCCATTCCTGCCGCTAGCAAATGTGTGGCTATGCTATGTCTCAACAGATGTGGGTATATTGATTTCCCTAAATCCGCTCTTATAGCAATATTTTTAATTTCTCTCTCAATACTTCTTCCACCTAATCTATTATGTTTACCCTTGCTGGTAACAAATAAAGCAGGGTTATTATCTGCTCTAGACAATATATACTCTCTTAAAAGGTATCTAGCTTTTGTATTAAAACAAACTATTCTTTCTTTATTACCTTTTCCAATTACTTTTAATGTTTTATTATGCCAATCTATATCTTCTTTATTTATATCAACTATTTCTGATAGTCTGCATCCGCTGCTATACGTAAATTCTAACAAAGCTTTTTCTCTTATACTCTTACATTTCTGTCTTAGTATTTCTACTTCATCAACAGTCAAAGCATGTCTAAGTCTTCCCCGCTCTTTGGTTGCTTTTATTGTTAACATAGGATTTTTAGGTATATATTCTTCTGCTAATAACCAACTGAAAAATGATTTTAATATATAACTTTGTGTATTGGTAGTGCTAGGCTTAAGATTCTTACATCTCTGTGCTAAGTACATTCTAATGTCCATACTTGTGACAGTTGCAAGAGGCTTTCTAAGATAATTTGCAAATTTTAGTATCTCACGATTGTAGTTTTTTAATGTTGTTATGCTTAATCCTTCTAACTTTTTCACTACTAAATAAATTTGTAGTTTATCTTCTGTATCGCCACTTGTTGTAAGACCAGTTTCCTGTGGTACTACATCATATTTGTATAAGACTTCTTCAATTATTCTTCTAACTTTTAGTTGATCTATATCGGTAAATTCCAATGTTAACTTACCTACCATTCTAATTATTACTTCATCATTTGCTAATCCCATGTTAATTTACCTCCTAAATTTTTCATTTGTTTTAAAGGAGATATAGGGTATAATATCTATATCTCCTAGTTGAGATTTAAGAGAGCTTGAGGTTGTCCAGACTGCGGCTCTCTTTTTATTTTTTGTGCTTTATGTCGTCGTATCTTGTTATTACGTCACTAGACTATCTTAAATTGTTGATATTTTACACCCTCTGACGTCTTCATATTGGTAATGTTATTTTCATAAGGTACATTTATATAATCAAGTACCACCGTCATTCCTAGACCGCCATCTTCTATACTTTTCATGCAATAATCATATTGTTTTGGGTGACTTCTTTGCATCCTTTGGAACCTATTTTCTCCTTTTTCAAGGTGAGCACCGAACATGCAAAACATACAACCAGTTCTTTCGTACCCCATTTTATATATTTTGGAATAAGGTAAATTATAAAGTTTTATATAATCCCATATATCTTTCTCAGTCCAAAAACCCAAAGGTACACTTTGGCCATTATCAAATGAATTACACCCAGTTTTTTTATATGCGCTTTCTCTCATACCACCCTCTGCTGCCATTGTTCCTATGAATGGTTTTAATCCTGTTTCATGTCCAAATGCTTTAAGCGGTCTTTTTTTCATTATCATACAACACTGACTAGATATTTTAAAATTTGCATTTAATAGAAATTTATATTTCTTATGGTTTCCATAAAGTGTGTATTCTCCATTTAGCTTTTGAATTGCCCATTTACTATCTTTCCTAGCATATTCAATCGTTAATGCTATTTCCTTACTTATTACTGGATACCCGTAAGTTTTAATTACATCCTTAAAGTTCATTTTAGGTTTTACCCAAATTACATTTTCAGTTTCTTTTACAAAGTTTCTTATTTCGGGAAATTCTAAGCCTGTATCTGAATAAACTGCTACTACATTAGGGTATAAACTTCTAACCAAATGAAGCAGCACCGTACTATCTTTACCACCACTGAAACTAACATAAACTTGACCACTATAATATCTATACCATTCCTCAATTCTTGCTTTAGACTTCATTATTTTCACTTCTAAAGGTAAGGCTTGAAGCATTTTCAATTCTGATGTTTCCACTTTCATTCCTTCTCAGCAAGTTATTCACTGCTAAGAAGGAGCACTCGTTTAGGCTTCCAAGGCCAAATACCCTTGCATGTATTATTAGTACAGGTATCAACGCTATTGTTGACAAGTTTTACTCTTCATTTCAACACCTGAAGCGGTTCACATCTCTGTGGATTGCAAATCTATTAGGTAGTGTTACCCCTCAAACCTCAAAACCTAGTTTACTAGGGATTTTGAAAGCGGAATTTTATATTTAATTTTCAATTTTAACTCCTTCTTTCATTTGTCATGATATTTAGCAATTGTGACCTAACTATTTTTCAATGTAATTGCTGACATGCTTTATTATCATGTTTATGGTCCCATCTCCAACCCTTTGTATTTCGAATCTGCTGTTATCTTTATAGGCCTCTTGATTTATATATATATCTATATCTTTATCTATCTTAAGCCTAGTTCTTTTAAGTTTCTTTTCTACATATTCCTTGTCGATTATTACTGTTTTAGCTACATCATATTTCTGCATATTTTCCAAGAAACTTTCGATAGTTTCATCATTTTCAAATATGTTTTCAGTGAATTCCTCTAAATTGATGTTGTCCTTTTCCTCAAGTTGCCTTTTAATATCTTTTCTAAACATTTCTTGTTTACTAGCATCTTCTTTAAAATTATTTCTAGCCCAACTCTCTGCAGCAACCATGAAATTCTTAGTCATATCCCTTTCATTGTTTACAATCTCACAGTTCAAAAAATTGTTGATAAAATATTTTGCTCCATATTCTTCCTCAACCTTATTCTTACTGCACTTATCAATAACCATTAAATCAAAAGAATTATCTTTTCTAATCGGTTTTATAAAAGCACACCTTTGGACTCTTTGGCCACTTCCAGGTAAACCAGTAAATTGAGGTACTATATCAACGCCCATTTTATTATCTATAAAATCTATAGCGTGCATATAGTTCTTAATATAATCCATCTTGAATATGCCTAAAACTGGTCCAAACTCTGTAGTAAATGAGACTATTATAAGGTCACAGGAAGGAATATCCCCTTTGCTCCTCATGATGCTGAATAAGTTTCTTGCTATTTCTTTGGACACATCTAGTAAATTGTTTTCACCATTTAGGTATTGTTGAGATACGTCCTTTACTTCACTTGCTTCTTTGTTAAAAATTGCCTACCTTAACTCTTCATCCTTTAAACATTTCTGAACATGTTTTAATAAAAAACTATACTTTTCTTCATCTAAATCTAAAACATATTCATTCAATATAGGTTCATCTGAATTATTATCTAATACATGGATTACTGCTTCATTGATGTTTATTTCTTTTATATATTCCATTTAGTTACCTCCTAAGAATTTTCTAATTCTATTTTTTATTTTCTTATCTTCTGAATCCTTAATGAGCTTGTCCATCCTAGTTACATTCACATACGCATTTTTTAACTCCTTATCAGACCTATCTAGTTTATAGTGCAAGCCATCAATAATTATTTGCTTACATTGTCCCTCTTGTTTTAACCCAATTATTTCTTTTTCTTTAGCTGCTAAACTTTTAAAAGTCGCGACATCTTCTAATTTGAATATTTTAATATCCTGGTCCATGACTATATTTCTTAGAACATTTAAATCTTTTCTATACTTTAAAACAAGTTTAGTATTTCCAATATTTATTATTTTTAAATTACTATTTTCACCCTCTAACCTATTAATTTTATTTTTAAAAGCTGATATTCTACTCATAATATATACCTCCAATATTTATTTTTTATTTACCAAAACATATTAATTTTCAAAGTATTCTTTTGTGATTTTCTTAATTCTTTTTACATTTTTATTTATTTGCTCTAATAGTTTTCCCGTAGGAGCTTCTTTACACAAATCAACTAATATATCTGCTAAATTATGCACTGTCTGCAAATCATCCATGGCCCTATTTGATACGCCTCTCATTTATTATCACTTTCCTTTTTTAATATATTTGTGGTCCATAACATTAATATTTGTATTTTAGGTTTTTCATTTGCCTTATACCTAGTAACTGCCTGCATTTCTAATGTAAATTTAATTAAGTTGACTACTTCCTTTGCAATTTCTTTTAAGGTCCATATTTCTTCATTACTCATAATCAGCTATATTAATTCCTACTTTTCCTTCTACTACTTCTTCCTTTTCTCCTAAAAGTTTTTCTTCCAATTCTTTAAAATCGTAATCTCTTGCAGGACAATTTTCTACAAATTGGTTTTTATTTCTACCATAATTATTTGAAGTAGTTTTAGATTTTTCATCCTTTAAAGGGAATACTCCTTGCCAACTACTCATAATGCTATTATTTAAAATTTGTATCTTTTCATTATCTAATGAGGTTAAACCGTTTAATTTTTTTAATATCAACTCTAGTGCTTTTTCTGTTAAGGCTTTTTTAATTGATTTTCTCATTTTCATAAATTCTATAATAGTTTTTTTCAATTCCTCATTTTCTGTAAACTCAGTAATTATAATTTCAAAAGTTTTCTTAATACTCTTATCTTTACTTACCTCATCTATCCTAACCTTACCTAATCTAACCTGCGTGTCCAAATTGTATCCATCTTGTATACATTCCGTATCCATAAGTTTATAAGCTCCATTATCTTCCTCTAAGTAAGCTTTTTCTTGTTCGTATAAAGTCTCTTGGTACCTATCATTTTGAATATAATTGTGTATTCTCCAGTGAATAATTACACAAACTCCACTTTCAAAAGGTATTATAAAATTTTTAGCTATTAGTATTTTTAAATCATCACTTGAACAATTGACCATTTTTATTATTTTATTAGGTGAGCTAACAAATCCATCATCATCAGCCCGCATAGATAATTGAAAATATAGTAATTGTGAACTAACTGGCATTTCTAAAAATAAATCTGTGTCTATAATTTTTAGTGAAAACATTCTTTTTTGTGCCATTCATATTCCCCCATGTCGGTATTTTTTTATATTGTGAATTTAATCATAAAATCTTTTTCTATTCCAGTTCTTAGTTTTACTTTTTATTTCATCTGAAAATTGCAGTGGTTCAAACTCTTCAAAAAGATTTAAGCATTTTTCGGCGAGTGTTTTTTCTGGTACTTTAATCAAAGCTCTTAATTTTTCTAATGCTATTCCTAATCTATTAAATGCATTCTTTTGATCTTCTGTTAAGTTGAAACCAGCCAATTCAAATTTATCGAATTTATGTGGTTGCCACCCTCTACCTACAATACATATTTTGAGTGTTTTTTCTCCTTCTCTTATTATGTCTTTATGGTTTTTCCTAGCATATTCATATTCCATTACTGCTCCTTTGCTCTCCTGCCACCCTATAAGCAAGTACACAGTGTCACATACATCAATCATCGAATAACATATGTGCATGTAGTCAGCATGTTCAAACCCTCCGTTTAATGTTGCTGGGTTCATTGGTACAAACCCTCGTTCCCTTAAATCAACCTCAGCTGCTTTGAATATTTCTTTAAAATTTTCTGATCCTGTTATTTTTCCTGCTATATAAATATTTTTATTCATTGCTTTCCACGATATCCGTTAACATATTGCACCATTTCCAAAATGCTTTTAGAATTGGTTCTGTGTTAACACTACTGAGTTCCCCACCAAATCCTATAAATCCATCTTTATTAAAAGAGATTGCTTCTCTGCCTTTAAAGTAACTACCATCAACTTTCATATAACAATATTGCAATTTACCTTTTTCAAATTTTGAGTCTTTAACTTTTGCAGCACTTACTCTCATATTCATTTGTGCAGCGTGAAAATCACCGCTTGCGAGATAAGTTATTAACTCCGCTTCTACCATATTGGATAACATCCTTACATGGAGTTGAGATATTTTTTCATAACTTAATCCTAATTTTTTAAATATTTCTCTTGCTTCATCATTATTCATTACTATATTCCCTCCTTATTCAATTGCTCATAAGCCATTTTAAGACCTATTAAGTAGCCTTGAACTCTATAAGGGATAATATCCCCTGCACTAAATATCCATTCTGCAGCATCGCAATCGCAATCGGTTAAATCGTCATAAACTTGGTTAACTACATAATCCCAATTGCTTTTACTGGTGCAATCTCTACTTTCAATTATTAAGCCTCTTAAAAGCCTAATATGGTTATCAACTATTTTTTTTCTTTCCCTATCTCTTTTATTATCAAAATCAAATTCTTCATCATCCTGCATATTTTTTATTTCTTCTCTAATTCTTGCAATTGCTTCGTCACTATCAAATGAGTATTTATCTTCATCAAGTGCCGATAATTTGCCATGAAAATAGTCAAGTCCATAAGTTATAATTGATTTAATAGTAGCTTTTTCTGTAAAACAAAATACTGCATCGCCGATATCACCAGTAACATACATTCTTGAACCATCAAATACAAATCTAGTATAATAACTATTTGTATCTGGACCTCCCCAACTTAAAGCAGAAACTCTATCATCATACTTTTTAAATGTTGCAATATGGTCCTCAAACCATTCCTTAATTTCATCTTCTATTTTTTTATAATTCATAAATTAATTCTCCTCTCAAATTTTAATTATATTCTGTAGCTACATGTCTCTTAAATTACCATCCATATGAGCTATTAAACTTTCTTTTTTACATTTTGGACATTTAATAGATATTTTCGAAATTTTCATACCAACCAACTCAGCATAAATTTCATTTTTAGAATTTCCACAGGTACAAACCATTAATTCTTTACTAATTACGGCCCTGCTAGGTTTTAATTTGCTGCATGTAACACAATCTATATCTTTACATAATTTTAAATCATAACAATTCATAATTTCTAACCCCTTTCATATTCCTCAGTTAATTTGCGGTTTTCTATAATAAATCCGTTGTAAATACTTTCTTGCAATCCTTTATGTTCAGTTACTATTGCACATGGACATGAGTGTTCATAACACATTCCCCAGTAACCACAACCATAATTCATTTCCATTTCTTTAAAGGTCTTCTCACTTAACATTTGGCGGCACCTCTTTTCAAAATTGTGAATTTAACTATTCCTTATATTCAATAAATATTTCATCATTGGTGCTGCTATCATCTATCTCTATTTTTGAAAAAGCCTGGTCTATCTTCATCATGAACATATCAAATTTATTTAAATGCTTTAATGAACTTAATTCATTAGTTTTCTTCCAATCTAATCTATGAGTTTTATCAAATTCCTTCCATCTTGTAAGTATAAATTCTATATTTAGGTCCTTATCTTCTTCACATTCAAACCTAACTATATGTTTTTCATAATTGCTCCAATCGCTGCTAACTTCCTCTACATCTAAACTAGTATTAATATAGCCACCTTCATAGTCATAACCATCTATTTTTTCTGAATCTATTTTTTCAGTGCAATATTCACACCATTTTTTATAAATTTGGGTTATCTTAATATCCTTTAGATTTTCTTCAATTGTCATTAATTCTTTGAAATTTTCTAATAATTTTCTATTTTCTAATGTTGAATCTTTTAGTACATCAACCAACACAGAATCTAACTTAACAATATATTGTGAATAATCATAGCTCTCGAGATAGGGAATCATAACTTCTTTGATCTTCTTTTCAATAATTTTAGTTACATCTCCATAGTGGCCTAAAATATCCTCTAATGATCTCTTGATGCCTAGTTCTAATTGCTCTGATACTAGCTTTTCAATAGTTCCATCCTCTAATTTTTTACCTATAATATCTTTTATTCCATTCTCTAAATTCATAATTTTACTCCTCTCAAATTTTAATTATTTGCTTCGCATTAATTGTCAATTGTGATACAATTAAACTAAGTTGTTTACCACTGGACCCTCTGTAAAGGGTTCTTTTTTATTTACTTCTTTTATAGCTTCTGCTGCGGTATGACCATCAAAATATAACTTAACTATTTTTTGTAACTTTTCTTCCGTAGTCTTTTCCATTTTTCAACCCTTCTTTCTAATTGCAACTTTTAAAAACATTTGAGCATCTAACCGCTATATCTAATACATAATTAATGCTTGTACTTTTTTTAAAGTTAATTCTGTTAAACTTTAAATCGTCAGTAGCTATGTTACATACTATTGCAAACTCTGCATTACTAAGATGTCCTACTCTATTTTCTAAAGCTTTTCTTAACATTATTAATACCTCCTACGATAATTTTTCAATTAATATATAATCTTCAAATGCTTCAACTTTAAGCTGCTTATATTTCTTGTACCTCTTCATTAACCACTTTTTTTCTGTATAATTTTTAAATGGTATAATTTGAACTACTTGCATTTCTTTAATCCTCCTTGAATAGATTCATCTGCCCTTTTAGTTCAACTCTTTTATGTTTCTTATTTTTAGACTTGTACATTTTTTTAGCTTCATTTAATATTTTTAGACATTTAGGGCCACATTTGATTTTTCTGCTTAATGGATCCTTAAGAGGTCTATTGCAAACTATGCAGATTACTTTATCCATGGCTACATACGTAATTTAAATTGACTATTAGCACCTAAAATCATCAATTCTAAATCTCTGTTAGGTTTCCAGTTTTCAATTATCTCTTTCCCTTTGTCATAATTTACACATGCAGTATTTTTATAAGAATTAACTTGCATAACTCTTTTGTAGCATCTCCATAATTCACTGAACGCCTTTCTGCTGCATTCTTTATATGCTGGGGCATCTTTGCCACCCAATACTTGTACAACTGTAAATCTAGCTTTACCGTTTAATATTTCCTGCTGTTCATAATCTATTGTCATGTTGTTTTCTAACTTTACTAGCCTGTTGTCAATTTCAACTGTTTTTGCATCTATTGCAAATATGGCTTGGAGTTCTTTGGATAGTTTAGGTTGTACGGTTTTTAATGTTTGTTCCATATTTTCAAATTGTGTAACGTATTCTGCGGTAAAAAGCACTCCTTTTTCTCCTGTCATCTTGTTAGCTGCTAAATCGCAACCTTTTCTAGTTAATAGGTAGCAATCATAAGTTTTATTATTTCCTTCTGTTTTATAAGTGCTTGGCATAAAAAAGTTTTGAGAATTCATTTTTGAATTTTCTAAAATACTTACATATCCTCTTATATCTCTCATTAAATTTGAATGTTCCCTAGCAACCATTTCTGCAACTTCTCTGCTATCTACCATTAGCTCTCCAAATCTCTTTATTACCGTTAAATTATTCATAGCTTGTCCTCCTTATAATTATTTGCATTGCGACATTAAATTTCTTCTACTTCTCCATCTTTTATGTTTACTTGATATAAGTTACATTCCTTTTCTCCATCAGGATATTCAACATCAACATATATTTGATATTGGCTACTTTCTACTTTTGACATAGAGCAAATTCCTATCATCTTTATTTTTTCTCTTCCTAGATACTCATGTAATATGTCGCTTAATACACTTTTATCAACCTTTAATGTTAAACAATCAATCCAACATTTATTACAATCTGCATCCTCACAACATTGATTGGATTTCATTCCAAAGTCCTCTGAACAATGCCCCTCACCAAATTTTTCAGCAATTTCTTCGATTGAATATTCTTGGTCAATCATGTTTTTTAATTCCTCTTTATTTAACATTTTCATTCCCCTTTCATAATTCGTTCTATTTTCATTATCCAACTGAACCGCCATCGTACAAATAACTGTATTTTTTACCATAGTGAAGAGTAAATTTCCCAGATTCTCTTTTTATTTTTGTAGGCCTTATTCCCTCTCTTGCTTCTAGTCCATGACCATTTAAAAACCTACAAATTAACCGTTCAGCTTTTACTTTATCTCCATCAGATAGTGCTTTGAATCCTCTTATTGTCCTAAAATCATATCCTAATACCTTTTTAACTTCTAAAGCATTTGCAAATTTATAGTCTTTGATATCTGCGTTTGTATACTTATTTGCGATTTTGTTATAATCCATAATTTTCACTTTCCTTCGCATATATTTTTTTGCCCGTTGTTGGGGACTTTTACACCATTGCGACTTATTTTTTTTACCCTCTGCTGGGGTTGTACACCTTGGGTGGTGCTTAATGTGGTTAGAGTTGTTCAGATGTAATAATATTAGAATTGTTGTGATGTGGTATTTGTTAAAATTGGTTTTGTTAAGATACTTTATTTCTCTGTTTTTTAGCTTCAATATAACTATCTAAGAAAAATTCATCTAAATATTTCAAGGCTTTTTCACTTGGCTGTTTAAGCACTCTGAAATGTGCATCTCTTATCCACCCGTCTGTCACTATCCAACCATCTTTAGTTTCTATTAAAGAGGGCTTTGGTCTATTCATATAATTCACACTCCTAAGTTTTTATATAGTGTGTGACTTTGATTGGTAATTTATTCTTAATACTTACATTTCTTCTATAAAAGCATGAACCGCATTATATTGACCTACTGGAATGTCCTCCCATTTAATAACCTTGAATTGCTTGAATATCTGTCTCTTAGCCTTAATGTAGCTGGGACTACTTGCACTTACTGGCATCCCAGTTTTGTAAATTAAAATTTCTTTTAGCCTGTCCGATATCCTTTTTGTGTTTATAGCCCTCAGTCCTACCAATTTCATAGTTTGTTCTATCTGCATATCCTTTGATTGAATACTGTCCTTAACATATGTTTCTATGTTAAGCATTGCGGCCTGCATACCTTGTACTGCATTCCCTATAAATTGCATACCTTGTGCTAACTGAAGCACTGCCTGTGGGTCTACTTGATTATTCCCAACTGATATTGATTGTTCATTTTCTCTAGCTTCATCCATTGTTATTAAGAAATTCTTATACCTCATTGCCTTATCACTGTGGCATTCAAGTGCTAATCTTTTGGATAACCAACTTGACATGTAGACTTGGTTTCTATCATCGGTGTTTTCTATTTCTTCTAGGATATAGGTAATTTCTGCTTTTACTCCTTTCGAGGTCGAACCTTCGACACTCCCAAATATATGGTTAAGTTTCTTTTTAACATCATCCCATCTTATAATTTGATTCTTTCCTCTATTTCTCACCAACCCACAACTCTTAGCTGTACTAACTAAATTTATAAGTTTATTGCCTTTATCTGTTTTGATTATCACTTCTTGACCTTCAAATAATTTTGTTAATTTATTCATAGCTTGTCCTCCTTTTGTTAATTGTTCATATCCTCTCTTGGTTAATGTAACTTTGTGTAATTCCTAAATAGCTGTAAACTTTATATGCAGATATATGATATGTCCATATGCTAGACATTTTTACGGCATAACCAAAAGGTAGTATATTTCTTTGTAGACCGATACGCACAAATTGTTGCGTCTTATCGAGCAGTTCTGCTACTTCTTTTACTGTTAGGTTGTTACTGCTACTGTTTTTACCCATTTTCACATCTCCTCTATTAATCTATTAGCTCTTTGGAAACATGTTAATTAAAAAAAATTTCGGCTTTTACATTTAATGTTTTACAAATTTTCTTTAGATCTTGGATAGTAAAGTCACCCCCTTTACCGTTTAGCCTTTTGCTTAACGTAGCCTGTGAAATATTTATAATATGGGCTATTTCCTTTTGTTGAATGCTATTTTCTGCTAAATAGCCTTTGAATTTAAAATAGGATTCTCTTTTGTTTGACTTGTCCAATATGTCACCTCCTTCTGTTAGCCTTTTGGAAACTGTTTGTGCTATAAATATAACCCCTTTAAGTTTCCATGTCAATAACATTTTGTCTTTTTATTTAAATAATTGTTCACAAAGAAAAACAAATGTGATATACTTTCACTACAGGAAACTACTGGAGTTGAAGGAGATTGAAAAAAATGAATGAATTGAGAAGTATATTAAAAGAGTTAAGAGAAGATAAAGGCGTATCTATGGATAAGATGTGTGATGATTTAGCCAAAACTTATGGCGTAAATCTTGCAAAGAGCACTGTGTCTAAATGGGAAAATGGGAAAGCTGAACCAACGTTAGCTAATGCCAGAATTTTAACTAAGTATTTTAATGTTACACTTGATTATATAATTGGATTATCTGATAATAAAAAGGAAAAAGAACAAAACCAATCAATTGATACAATCGCAGCACACTTTGATGGCAAAAAATTAACTCCTAAAAAAATGAAATTAATAGAACAATATATAGATGCACTTTTTGAAGATGAAGAGTAATACTCAATAAGCTAGGGGGCGTAGGTTTTGACATATGATGAACTATTAGCAACCTGTGAAGGGATAGTTAAGGTAAAAGAAGTCGATTTCAGTAAAAATGATTTTTTAAATAACTTAAAAGGATTATATAAAAATAGTAAAATTGCCATAGATTCTAATATTGAGTTAGCCAAAGAAAAAACATGCGTGCTAGCAGAAGAGTTAGGACATCATTACACTAGTTGTGGAAATATTTTAGATAATTGTGAACTTTCGAGTATTAAACAGGAAAAAAGAGCAAGGAACTGGGGCTATGAAAAATTAGTAGGTATTGTGGACATCCTAAATGCCTACAACACAGGAGCGAGAAATCGTTGTGAAATGGCTGAATATATAAATGTGACAGAGGATTTTTTAGATGCATCAATCCAACATTACAAGGAAAAGTATGGTACTTATTATGAAATAGATAATTATTTGATAATCCTTGAACCTTCTTTGGGAATTGTTAAAATGTTTTAATATAAGGGAGTGATTTTATAGTTATGAAAAACCCAAACGGCTTCGGTTCAGTACATAAACTAACAGGGAATAGAAGAAATCCTTATAGAGCTAGAAAAACAATAGGATGGGATGAAAATGGTAAGCAATTATATCAAGCAATTGGTTATTATAAGTCTAGGCAATTAGCAATTCAAGCCTTAGCTGAATTTAATGCTAACCCTTATGATATTAAAACAGATTCTATAACTTTTGCAGAGGTATATGAAAAATGGAGCGAAGAACATTTTCAAAATATTGTGCCATCTGCTATAAGGACATGGAAATCTGCTTATAATCATTGTGGTTCTTTACATACAATGAGATTTAAAGATATAAAAACTATGACGTTGGAAGAAACTATAAAGAACGCAGTTGTCGGGAATAGTACAAAAGCTAGAATGAAATCCATGTTTAATTTAATATATAAGTATGCTTTAAAACATGAGATTTGTGACAAAGACTATGCTTTTCTATGTAACACGGTTAAAAAAGGTAAGCCAAAAATCGAAAGAGTACCTTTCAACAAGAATGAAATTAAAATTCTATGGGATAATATAAATTTACCTTTTGTAGATATGATTTTAATAGGAATTTATAGTGGATGGAGACCACAAGAACTTGCAATTTTAAAAACCTTAGATATTGATATTAATAATAGAACTATGCTTGGAGGGTTAAAGACAGATGCAGGGAAAAATAGAATAGTTCCTATACACTCAAAAGTATTTCCGCTAATACAAAATCGCTACAACGAAAATAATGAACATTTATTTGTAGTTCTAAATGGACAGCAAGGAAATTCAATGACCTATGATAAATACAGATTGAGGTTTAAAAAAGTTATGGAAATGCTAAATATGAACCATAGACCACATGATACTAGGCATACTTTTATAACACTTGCAAAAGAATATAACTTCAACGAGTATATCCTTAAATTAATTGTAGGTCATTCAATAGTAGATATTACTGAAAAGATTTACACTCATAGAACAATATCTCAGCTTAAGGAAGAAATAGAGAAAATCGCTTATTTTTTTTAGTATAATTTTGTGTATTACGCCTGTGTATTACTTGTGTACTACCAGTGTATTATTCACCTGTTTTTATATGTTCCTAAAAGGTTTTAGGCAAAACAAAACCCCTATATTACTAGGGGTTTCAGTGGTTTATTATTTACTCATTGCCTCTTCCACTGCAACCGCAACTGCAACTGAAGCTCCAACCATAGGATTGTTTCCCATTCCTATAAGTCCCATCATTTCAACGTGAGCGGGAACTGATGAAGAACCTGCGAATTGTGCATCTGAATGCATTCTTCCCATAGTATCAGTCATTCCGTATGAAGCAGGACCTGCTCCCATATTATCTGGATGAAGAGTTCTTCCAGTACCACCACCGGATGCTACTGAGAAGTATTTTTTACCTTGTTCGTAACATTCTTTTTTATAAGTACCAGCAACTGGATGTTGGAATCTTGTTGGGTTTGTTGAGTTTCCTGTAATCGAAACATCTACTCCCTCAGAATGCATTATTGCAACGCCTTCACGTACGTCATCTGCTCCGTAGCATCTAACTTTAGCTTTCTCTCCTGTGGAATAAGCTGTTTCTTTAACTATGTCTAATTTACCAGTATAATAGTCAAACTTAGTTTGAACATATGTAAATCCATTAATTCTTGAAATTATAAAAGCCGCATCTTTTCCAAGACCGTTAAGTATTACTTTTAGTGGTTCTGTTCTTACTTTATTAGCAGCTCTTGCAAGTCCAATTGCTCCTTCAGCAGCAGCAAAGGATTCATGTCCAGCTAAAAATGCAAAGCATTTAGTTTCTTCGCGAAGTAGCATCTCTGCTAAGTTACCATGACCAATTCCAACTTTTCTATCGTCAGCAACAGAGCCAGGTATACAAAAAGATTGAAGACCTTCGCCTATATATACTGCCGCATCAGCTGCTTTAGTACAGCCATTTTTGATTGCTATAGCCGCCCCTACTACATATGCCCAGCAAGCATTTTCAAATGCTATAGGTTGAATTCCTTTTACTATACCAAAAACATCAATACCTTTATCTTCACAAATTGATTTTGCTTCTTCTAGTGAATATATTCCGTGCTTATTTAATACAGGTAATATTTGGTCTATTCTTCTTTCAAAACTTTCAAATAAAGCCATTTAATTATTCCTCCTTCTTGTATTATTTTTGTCTTGGGTCGATTACTGTTGTAGCTTCATCAAATCTACCATAACTTCCAGTAGCTTTTTCCATAGCCTCATTAGCATCCATGCCATTTTTAATCATATCCATCATTTTTCCAAGTTGGACAAATTTATAACCTATTATCTCGTTGTTCATATCTAAAGCAATATTAGTAACGTAACCTTCAGCCATTTCTAAGTATCTTGGACCCTTAGCTAGTGTTCCATACATTGTACCAACTTGACTTCTAAGACCCTTACCTAAGTCTTCAAGGCCAGCACCTATAGGTAGTCCACCTTCTGAAAATGCAGTTTGAGTTCTTCCGTAAACGATTTGAAGGAATAACTCTCTCATAGCTGTATTTATTGCATCACATACTAAGTCTGTGTTTAATGCTTCCAAAATAGTTTTTCCTGGAAGTATTTCTGAAGCCATTGCAGCTGAGTGAGTACTACCTGAACATCCTATTACCTCAACTAATGCTTCTTGTATTATGCCCTCTTTTACATTTAATGTAAGCTTGCATGCACCCTGTTGAGGAGCACACCAACCGATTCCGTGTGTTAAACCTGAGATATCTTTAATTTCTTTAGATTGTACCCATTTTCCTTCTTCAGGAATTGGTGCCGATCCATGATTAGGTCCTTTTGCAACACAAATCATTTCTGAAACTTCTGTTGAATAAATCATAATATTATCTCCTTCCTTATGTAGATGGTAATTTAATGTTTTACAAACATTCCTGGAACTAAAATGTCCCACTGGGACAAAATATTAATTATGTTATCAATTCTATTTTAACAAAAAAAACCTAACTTAACAATAGAATAAATGTAAACATAATAATATCGCTGGATTTATTAATAAATAAATCCAGCGATATTTAGGGCTTTAAATACAATTTCAAGATTTTATTTCTTACGAAGATATTTTCTTATATCAACAGCAACTGCTGATACTATAATTACTCCTTTTATTATCTGTTGCCAATATGGATTAACGCCTATAAATGTTAACCCGTAATTGATTACGCTAAATATAAATACACCTACTACAATTCCTGGAACAGTACCAACACCTCCAGATACAGACCAACCACCCACAACGCAGGCAGCGATTGCATCTAGTTCATAACCATTACCATAATTATTTGTTGCTCCACCAGTTCTTGCAGCTTCTAGAACACCAGCTAAACCATAAAGAAGTCCTGCTATTACATAAATTGTTAATAAAGACTTACGTACATTAATACCTGAAACAGTTGCAGCTTCCCTGTTTCCACCTATAGCATACACATCTTTACCAAGCTTTGTCTTATTTAAAACCACATATATTATTACAGTGACAATTGCCGCTATAATTACTACATATGGAATTCCTAAAAATGAGTCTGTTCCAAGTTTAGAAAAATCAGCCCTTAGACCTCCTATAGGTTGTGATCTATTAGGAGCCATATCAAAATATATAGAATTTGCTCCATAAACAATAACCATTGTACCAAGGGTTGCTATAAATGGAGGTACATCAAATCTCGATACTATGAATCCATTTAAAAGGCCAACTACACCTCCTGCTAAAATACCTACTATTATAGGAATTAATATGTTCAAATGACCTAAGTTCGGGTAAAACTTACTTGAATAATCAGCAGCTTGAATCATTGAAGCAGAAATAACTGCGGAGAATCCTACCACACGTCCTGCTGAAAGATCCGCTCCAGCAGTCAAAATTGCAAAACAAGCTCCCAGTGCTATTATTATTCTCGTTGAGCTTTGAGTCAAAACATCCATAAAAGTATCTAATGAAATAAAGCGTGGATCTTTTATAGCTATACCAATTATTAATACTACTAGTACTACATATATAGCATATTGCTTTAAGAAAGCTTGTATATCCTTACCTCCGAACCTTTTCTTTTCCATTTCCATTTATCTTTCCCCCTCACTATTCCATATACTTGCTAGCAAGCACCATTACAGCTTCCTCTGTTGCTGTTTTTCCATCTATAATACCTGAAAGATGACCTTCACACATTACCATTATTCTATCAGACATACCTAAGAGCTCAGGCATTTCAGAAGATATCATTATAATACTTTTTCCTTGCCTTGCAAGTTCTGTAATAATTGAATAAATCTCAAATTTTGCGCCTACATCGATTCCACGTGTAGGTTCATCAAGAATCAGGATCTCTGGAGCCGTAAGAAGCCACCTTGCGAGTAATACCTTCTGTTGATTACCACCGGATAAATTTTGTATAAGTTCTTTATATGAAGGTGTTTTTACATTTAACTGCTTCATACTCTTTATAGAATCTTGTTTTCGCCTTTTATCATCTAATATTCCTATTTTATTCAGGTATTTTGCCTGGTTTGCTATTACCATATTTTCCATAACTGATAGTACTGGAAATATCCCTGTTGCTCTACGTTCTTCTGTAATTAGAGCCATATTATGTTTTTTTGCATCGATTGGCGACTTAATACTGACTTGTTTATTATTTATAAAAGTCTTACCTGCATGCAAACTTCTAAGGCCAAAAACAGCTTCCATAAGTTCTGTTCTTTGAGCTCCTACAAGACCACCTACACCAAGTATTTCGCCCTTTCTTAGATTAAAAGAAACGCCTTTAAATGATCTTGGATATGAGGAAGTAAATCCTTCAATCCTTAAAATCTCGTCACCTGGCACATTTGATCTATCTGGAAATCTATTAGTCAGATCGCGACCTACCATCTTTTTAATTATCAAATCAGTTGTAAGTTCACTAGCATCCCAAGTTCCCATCATCTTACCGTCTCTCATTATAGATACTTCATCAGAGATTTTAAGAATTTCTTCCATCTTGTGGGATATATAAATTATTGCAACCCCTTTTTTTTGTAAGTCGCGAATTATTCTAAATAAATGTTCAACTTCAGTTTCAGATAGAGATGATGTAGGTTCATCCATAATTATTACTTTTGCATCGTAGGAAACTGCCTTTGCTATTTCCATCTGTTGCACTATAGAAACGGATAAATTTCCTACTATTGTATTAGGATTAACATCAAGTCCAAGACTTTTAAAAAGTTCTTGTGTATCCTTGTACATTTTTTTCTCATCAACTAATTTAAAAGGTCCAATGCCATGCATCGGTAAACGTCCAAGCCACATGTTCTCCATTACATTACGAAATTTAACTGGGTGAATCTCTTGATGTATCATGGCTATTCCAAGATTTAGAGCTTCTTTCGAATTGTTTGTTATTACCTTTTTTCCATTTAAAAATATTTCTCCTGAATCCTGCGAATATATACCGAAAAGGCATTTCATAAGTGTAGATTTACCTGCACCATTTTCGCCCATTAGTGCATGTACTTTTCCAGCACGCACTTTAAGAGTTACATCATCTAATGCTTTTACACCAGGAAACGCTTTGGATATATTATTTAACTCTAGCAAATAATTATCTTCCTTCATTGTAATGCCTCCTGTATACCTTAATAATAAATTATATCTTAATAATAAATTATATCTTAATAATAAATAAATTTTATAATTTCATTAACAAACCAAAGTACAATAGAAACCCTATTGTACTTTAGTTATTTTGGTGCATTTTATATACTATAAATATAGAGGCTTATTTAGCATCACCCATATTATCTTTAGTTATTGATTTGTAATCAATCCATACATATTTATTGTCTGTTAGAGTGTATCCAATGTTTTCAGTAGTTGGAACCTTTCCTTCAGCAAGTAATTGTGAAATCTTGAAAGTTGCAATTCCTTGATTTTTAGCATCATTAAGTACTGTTCCAAGTAAAGTTCCATCAGCTAGTGCTGCAAGTCCTGGAGCTGTAGCATCAACGCCAACAACAGGCATGAATTTACCATCTTTGAAGTATCCTTTAGCTTGTAATGCTGATATAGCGCCTAGTGCCATGTCATCGTTGTTAGCAAGTACTGCTTCAATTTTATCACCATTAGCAGCTAAAATTGATTGTAATTTATCTTGTGCTTTAACACGATCCCACATACCAGTATCACTAGCTATAACCTTAACTTTTATTCCTTCACTTACTATTTGATCAATGGAAGATTTAGTTCTGGCAATAGCATCAGGATGTCCTGGTTCGCCAGTAAGCATAACATAATCCATAACTCCATCTTTATTCTTGTCTGCTTCTGGATGAGCTTTCCAATAAGCAGCTAAAATCTTACCCTGCATTATTCCAGACTGTTCAGGTTTTGCTCCTACATAATAAAGTTTATCCCAAATATTCATGTCAGTAGTTGAAGGCATACGATTAAAAAATACAACTGGGATGTTAGCATTCTTTGCTTTAGTTGCAATTGCACCCGCAGCTGCAGAATCAACTGGATTAATTTGTAGTGCATTTACTTTCTTAGTAATAAATAAATCTATTTTATCATTTTGAGTTGCTGATGAATTTTGGCTATCAACTATTTCTACACTTGATTTAGCATCAGCTGCAGCTGTAGATATTGCATTACGAACCCCTGTCATGAATGTATCATCAAATTTATAAATTGTGCTTCCTATAGATACCTTTTTAGTTTCAGTACCAGTGGTTGGGGCTGGTGATGTAGTTTTACTTGAGCAACCTGCTAATATGGTCGCCATCATTGCTGATACTAGAATCATTGTAATTGCCTTTTTCATGAATTTTCCCCCTCTAAATTTTAATGTAAACGTTAACCTGTATTAATAATAACATCAAAGGGGTTTAATATTAATACAAAATCCTACTGTGATATATTAAAATCCTACGGTGTTTTCCAATTTAATGGTTATTGCTATTTATAAGCCTGCTCTGCTACATCAATATTGTCTTTTATTATAGTCACGTAGGGAATACGTACATATTTATTATTAGTTATTTTCCAAGAAGTACCATTAACAATATTCTTTCCATTTGCAGCATTAGTAACTAAATCGATTATTGCCTTGCCTTGACTATTGGCATCATTTAATATTGTGCCCACCATAGTACCTTCTTTTATCTTTTTAGCAGCATCTGGAATGGCATCTATTCCAACTACGGGTATAAATTTATCTTCAGATAAGTATCCTGCTTTTTCTAGTGAATCTAATGCACCCAGTGCCATAACATCGTTATTGGAAATTACAAATTCAATTCTATCATTAAACTTTGATATCCATCCATCCATTTTATCCTTTGCTTTTGCAGCATCCCACATAGCTGTCGACTCTGCGAGCTCTTCTACATGGATACCCGCCTTCTTAATTTCATATAGTGCATATTTTGTGCGAGCCTCTGCATCCGGATGCCCTGGCTCACCCTTAAGTAATACATATGAAAGTGTACCGTCTTGATTTTTATCCCATTCATTCTTATTTTCATTCCAAAGATCAACTATCATTTTACCTTGCAAAATTCCAGATTCCTTTGAATCTGTACCTACGAACCATGCTTTATCATAACTATTCAATACTGATGCATCTGGTTCCTTGTTAAAAAATATAACTGATAAGTTGGCCGCCTTTGCTTTGTCAATTACAGCCTTTGCAGCTTTTGGATCAACTAAATTTATAGCTAATGCTCTAGCTCCTTTTGAAACCATTTCATCCACTTGTTGTAACTGTATGTTTTGATCATTTTGAGAGTCATTCATATTCAATGCTATTCTTCCATAGGCATCATTTTCCATTGAATTACGTATATAAGACATAAATTCATCATCATATTTATAAATAGCTGCTCCTACTTTCGGTAAACTTCCCTTGTAGCCAGTCTTTGAATAAGTATCACTGTCTGCACACCCCTTAAAAATAGCTGTTATAATAAATGTCATTGCCAAGACTATTATGATTTTTTTTATATTATTCATTAAAATTCTCCCTATATATTTCTGCATATATTTATTGAGTAAAAGGAAATAATATCTTTTGATTTTCTTGTTTATACATGTTAACTCTATCTATCACAACAAGGCCCGTGTCAACATACTTTGGAATTTTCTTGTTTTGTAAATTGAGTACCGCATATTTAACTGCTAAGTACCCCATGCCAAAAGGACTCTGAGTAACGGTAGCTTGTATTACACCACTTTCTAAAAATTCTATTTGTTCCGGAGTATTGTCAAATGTAATGACGTTCACTTTTCCAGCAAGCCCTATTTCATCAATTGCTTTTGCTACACCTATAGAGCTTATATAATTTAATGCTATTATTGTATTAACTTTATCATCACCCAACACAAGTTTTTTTGTAAGCACTGATGCACTCTCTGAATCTGCTGCCACATAATCCTTATATACCACCTTTAATTCAGGATTTTTTAAAATTATGGACCACAAGCCCTCTTCTCTCTCCTTATTATTACTTGCTCCTTCAACAAAATTAATAATAGCAATTCTTGAGCTTACACCACATAGTGTAACAAGCTTTTCCCCTGCCATCCTTCCAGCTTTAACATTGTCTGTAGTTATATAGCTGCTAATCTTATTAGTATTTAATTTACTGTCTATGACGAGTACCGGTATTTTTTCACTTATAGCTTTTTCAGTTACGTTCACTAGCCTATTATAATCACTTGGTGCCAGTATTACTGTATCTACTTTTCTTTCAATAGCTGCATTCACAAGGGCTATTTGTCCATCAATATCATTTTCATCGCTAGGCGAAGTAAAGTCTACTTTTACATTAAATTCTTTAGCTGCAACCTCCGCACCCATTCTAACATTTTTAAAGTAATCACCATTTTGAGTCTTTAATATTAATGATATCTTTTTAGGTTCTTCCTCCCCCTTAGTACTTAGATTTATAATTCCAAATAAGAAAGGTGATATAAGGAGTATGATAAACAAGAAAATTAATAAGAAATTCTTTTTAGACATATTGCAACACCTCAGTTCTATTCTTTTGTAAGAGGTAGCCAAATTTTAATTGTAGTCCCCTCTTCAATTTCACTTTGTATTTCAAGACCGAATTCCGTGCCATAGCTTAGTTGAATTCTCTCATGTACATTTTTCACTCCAACTCCTGACCCAGTATTATCTTTTCCTCTATATTCTAGTAGGTGCTTTAATTTCTCCGGTTCAATTCCAAGCCCATTGTCACATATTTCATACAATAATTTACCATTAGTAATTGAGGCTGATATTTTTATAAAACCTTTGTCTACCATATACTCGATACCATGATAAATTGAGTTTTCTATTAGGGGCTGTAATATTAACTTTAAGGTTTTATATTCTAGAACTTCCTTTTGTATTATAATTTCAAATACAAATTTATTTTTATATCTAATCTTTTGTATTATTAAGTAATTTTTTGCATGCTCCATTTCTTCCTGGACTGTAATAATATTTTTACCCCTACTTATACTTATTCTAAATAGTTTAGCAAGAGCAGTCACCATTGTTATTACGCCATCATTTTTCTCATTTTCCGCCATCCAAACAATTGAATCTAAGGTATTGTATAGAAAATGTGGATTAATCTGCGCTTGCAGTGCATTTAATTCGCTTTTCCGTTTTGCTTCCTGCTCTATCACTATTTGTGCCATAAGATACCTAACTTTAGAAATCATCAAATTAAAGGCTGTAGATAATCTTTCCACCTCATCTTCTCCTTTAACGTCAATATATATATTAAAATCTCCCGCTTCTACCATCTTCATTGACTCTTCTAACTGCTTTATTGGATGTGATATTTTAGCTGAAATAAACCCAAATATAAAAATAATTAATATGATACAGACAAACAAAATCCATCCTATGAAGTTAGTACTAGTTTTTTTAAAATCTAATATTTCTGACATATATGCAACTGCTACAACCTTCCAATTAGTATAATTAACTGTTTTAATTGTAATTAATTGTTTTCCTTCATCAGAATTTTCTAGATAACTACCTAAGTAATCCTCACGGTTTTCAGATTTTAAACCTATGTTAATGAGCTGTTGTTCTGGATGATATATTATGTTATTATCAGAATCAACAATATAAATATAGCCTCTTTTTCCTATAGATATGTTTTGGCAAAGCTGGCCTATAGTGCTATAATTCATATCAACTAATAGCACTCCCCGTACCCTTTCATTCCCTTTATAAAAGTATATAACTCTACTTAATGAAACAACCCAATCATGTTTTCCATTAAAAAGATTTTGAACATGGGGTAACGAAAACTTTAGGTTATCTGATTTGTTCAGTGCTGATTTAAACCAATCTTGATCAATTATATTTACATTTTCCTTTAATACTGACGTAGAAGATTCAATTATAAGTTCTCCCTTATCTGAAAAAACAGCTAAACTTGCAATATCTCCTCTAATATTCTGTATTACATTCATTTGATCTTTTAACTTACTATTTGGTATTTGTTGATTTAAATAAATATTTTTATCTAATAAATTGGAAACTTCCTTAGTACTCTTTAAATAGTACTCAATATTTGAATTTACCTGATTAACTAGTTGCTTTGTACTTAGGGTAGCATTATCTTCTAAAGAAATAGAAAACTTATTATAAATCACAATACCAACAAATAGCATAGCCAGAACCGTAATGAGTGTAAAAGATATGGTAATGATAAATTGTATTCCTCTTACCTTAAAGGTATTAACTGCAACATTATAGGTATTCTTCAAAAATTGCACAATCTTGTTTTTCAAAATTTCATCTCCTCTTAGGTATGAAGAATGTTTAATTAATTATTTCTAAACTCAGATGGCGAAATCCCAAAATGTTTTTTAAAGCAGTAACTAAAATAATTTGGCTCTGCATATCCAACTTTGTAAGCGATTTCAAAAGATTTCAATTTTGTAGCCTTAATTAGCTCCTTTGAAGCATCCATTCTAATTTGAGTTAAATAATTTATAAAAGTCATTTTTGTCTCTTTTTTAAAAATAAAACTAAAATAAGTTGGACTTATGTACAGGTAATTACAAAGACTATTAATAGTTATACTACTATCACTATAATGTTTATTTATATATGCCTTAGTTTTTTCAACTAAAAGCGTACAACTGTCTTGCCTATCTTTTGTAATGTAGTTCATTATTTTAATAGAAATATATTCGAACCAACTCTTAACCTGATTTAAATCATTAAATTCATACAATTCCACGAATAAATTGTAGTTTTCGCCAAAAATATAGGTTAAATCTACATTTAAGCTTTCTGCTGTTTTAATTATTGTTGTTAGTATTTCTAACAAGTATATTTGAAAATGCTTAAACGGCGCCTTTACATCTAAAAGTTGATAAAACAACCCATCTATTGTTTGGATAATTTCACTTTCAGTTCCTACTTTAATAGAACTTCTCAGGTCATGTTCCATAATCTCATCAAAAACTATTTTTTCACTACTGCTTGGCTCAATATCTTCTATCCAAATAATTCGATTATTGCCCATGATAAACCTATAGTCTAATGCAAGAATAGCATTCTGATAAGAATCATATATATTTGAAACATCACTTGTAATTGTTCCAAGACCAATTGTAATAGTTAATTTCAAATACTTTTCAATATTCTGTTTTATTTCTTCAAGGGTAGCTTGAATACTGTTAAAAATATAGCCTCTATCCTCTTCCAAATATGGACTAATTATTACAATTAAATCGTTGTGTATAAAAACTATACCTCTATCACGTTCAAAAAGGATTTCTTCTATTATATTAATTACTGCAAATTTGATCAAATCCACTTCATTACTATTATCAATTTTCTTGTCTTTATATATAATTTTCCGATCAATATTTATAGCTGCTACAACAAATCTATTTCCATTTAAATTAATATTATAGTTTTTACATTTTTCCTCAATTTCGTCCTTATTAAGTTTGCTAGTAATTAGATAAGTAAGAAATTTCTCTTTCAAAATAGGCAAGCTCTTTACAAAATATTCATTCATTGCTTCCATATCCTTTTTTCTTAACATCTCCTCATCAATCTGTGCTTTAACCCTCAAAAGTACCTCAATGAATTCCTTTGCCGAAACTGGTTTTAGTGCGTACTCAACAACATTTAAATTTACTGCCTTTTGTGCATATTCGAATTTATCAAAACCAGTTAGTATTATTATCTTAATGGTAGGATATCGTTTTCTTAATTCTTCTGAAAGCTGAAGTCCATCCATAAAAGGCATCTTAATATCAGTTATAACTACATCTGGAGTAAACTTTTCTGAAAGTTCTAAGGCTTCTCGGCCATTTTCTGCTTCTCCTACTAGTTCAAAACCATATTGCTGCCAGTTTATCTTTTGTATTATGCCTTTTCTTACTTCTTCTTCATCATCCACTAAAATTAATTTATACATATTGTCCCCCTATGCATTCATTGATAGCCTCTTCTTAAATCTTAGTATTTCTTTCATTATAGCACTGACAATTCCCTCACTTCAATAATCTTTTTTAGCTAAAATATAAAAACAAGCAATATACTGAAATCTACAAATTATATGTCCTGTTAATTTTGCGCAAGCTATTTTCTATATAACAAAAAAACTTTACAAGGAATTTTATTCTCCTTATAAAGTCATAGCTACATAATTAAATCTTTACCTGCTGTGCTGCAATATTACTTAATTATGAGTAGTACTATTCTTCTGTTTTTTTGTCTGTTTTTTTCTGTATCATTTGGTGCTATAGGTCTAAACTCCCCATATCCAGACACCTCAAAACTTTTCTCTTTTATGCGTTTATCTGGTGGAAGTTCACTGCTTAGAAACTTTACTACGCTTATTGCTCTAGCTGATGAAAGTTCCCAATTATTTTGATATTTATCACTTTTTATCGGTATATTGTCACTGTGCCCTTCTACTTTTATATTCTTATTATATTTTTTTAATATATCTGAAATTTGTGTCAAAATCTCCTTAGCTCCTGGTTTTAATTCTGCACTTGCCGTGTCAAAAATCATATCATCTTTAAATCTAATTAAGACACCCTTTGGTTGATTTTCAACTTCAATAGAAGATTGTAAATCTTTTTTCTCTACAATTTTTTTAACTTCCTTATAAAGGTTATCCATTTGTTGTTCTGGTGAGCCTACAATTGCAGCGTTACCATCTAACATTCCGTTACCTACGGATGGATTAGTACCTGATTGTTGAGAAAAAACCCCCATATTATTCAAAGAAGCCATAGCTTGCTTTGCCTTACTTTGATCAATAACGGCCATGGAATATAGGAGTACAAAAAAACACATTAAAAGTGTAACTAAATCTCCATAAGTTGCAAGCCACTCATTGTTTATACCCTCATCTTCTGTGTCAAATTTATTTTCATCATCCATATTGGTCCTCCTTACATACTATTCTTGACGAGTAACTTTTGCATCAATTGCTTCATTTTCTTTGTCGTTATAAAATGCCATTAACTTTGTTTTTATGGTATTAGGATTTTCACCTGCTTGAATACTCATAAGTCCTTCAATTATCATTTCCTTTTGATATATTTCAGCTGTTGTCTTAGCCTTTAGCTTTTTTGACATAGGTAGAAAAACTATATTGGCTAGTAAAGAACCATAGAACGTGGTAATTAAGGCAACAGACATTTGTGGTCCTATTGTGGATGGATCTGATAGACTTTTCAACATGTTTACTAGTCCTATAAGGGTTCCTACCATACCAAATGCTGGTGCTAGCGACGCTCCCGTATCCATTAATCCCCTGTTACTACTGTGCCTATCAACTGTTCCTCTCAGCTTTATAGAAAGAACCCTCTTTATAGTTTCAGGCTCTGAACCATCTATAATCATCATTAAACCTGTTTTAATAAACTTGTCCTCAATTTTTGGTATTTCTTCTTCTAAAGCCAAAAGACCTCCTTTTCTAGCTTTAGAAGACCATTCAACCAACATGTTTATAATCTCAACTTCATGTTTTCCCTTTTCTTTAAATACCATTCCTATACATTTTATAAACTGCATTGCATTTTTCTTTGTGGCACTTAATAATAATGCCCCTGCCGTTCCTCCTATAACTATAAGTATAGAAGGTATATCAACAAAAGTTAAAATAGATCCACTTGTCAATATTCCAAATAAAATAAAACCAACCGCTACCACCATACCTATAAGTGATATAATATCCAAAGCTATCTCCCCCTAATTCAAATAAACGTTATTATTATTTTTTTTACTTATATACTCTTCTAGAACAAATATCGAACTAAATTATCAATTGAGATGTTGCAATATTATGTGTTAGATATAAAATCCAATACATATTTCCGTCATTCTACATTTTTTTGTAAAGTTCTCTCCAATGCTCTTAGAAAATCCAAAGTTATCGTCTAAAAAATAACATTTTTGTCTTTTTATTTTTCGCAACCATAATTGTATCAAAACTTTTAAAAAAAAGCAACAAATGGAAGAAAAAAATATATAGCATTTGCAAAAATTCTGCGGACTAGAAGGGTATGGGTAGAAAAAAAGTAGTATTGCTTATAACAGTAATGGATACTTTGTTAAAAAGAAAGCTTTCAAACTGGAGCTATCAAACTAAGGCCCTTTAAATAACGATGCTTTTTTTAAACCCGCAGGAATAATTAAAATTAAAAGCTACATAATCAATTTTAGTTGCTATTGAGTAAGGGAATACATTTTACCCTACTTATTGAAAAACTCTATACTTCCTAAATTGAATTGAAATAATTTGGTTATATGCTAAAATTATATTGTTAAATTTTTTTTAATATTCAAAATTATAGGGGGAAACGCATTTGAAAAGAGTAATATCTATTTTATTAAGTACAATCCTTGCTTTTTCTATGGTAGCATGTGGTAGCATAAATGTTCCACAAGTAAGTTCTCAAACAAAAAAGAGTGTTACTGAAGAAAAAACACTTAGAATAGACGGAGACAATCTAGGTTATCCATCTGTTTATACTGTTTCTTCTAAGGGTCGTGGTTATTTATTAACAAGCTATATATTTGACACCTTAACTTGGAAGGATGAAACGGGTATAATCCCTTTACTTGCTAAGAAGTGGACAGTTTCAAGTAATAATAAAATATGGACATTTAATTTAAATGAAACTGCAAAATTTACAGATGGAAAAGAAGTAACTTCAGAAGATGTTAAGTTTTCTTTTGATTACATTAAAAAGCATCCTTATCAGTGGATATCGGTCTCTCCCGTTAAGGAAGTTAGAGCAATAGATAAATATACAGTTGAAGTTGAACTTAATGACGTACATGCGCCATTTATAACAGATATAGCTGGTAATGTACCTATTATGCCTAAACACATATGGGAAAACGTAACAGAACCAGAAAAGTTTAATACACAAAATGCTGTAATAGGCTCAGGACCACTAAAACTTGAAAAATACGATAAAGAAGCCGGCAGCTATGTTTTCAATGCTAATAAGGAGTATTTCTTAGGAGCACCTGCAATAGATAAGCTTATAATCTCTGCTTCTAATAATCCTAAGGCATCTTTGGAAAGCGGAGAATTAAATGGTGCTGCAAACATAAAATATGGTGAAGCGAAACAGCTCAAAGAAGCAGGCAAGTTTAAAGTAATAGAGGGACCAGGATTTTGGGTTGGTAGGCTATACTTCAATTTTGAGGTAAAAGAGTTTAATATTAAGGAATTTAGACAGGCTCTTTATTATGGAATAAATAGAGAGGAATATGTTGCTAAGGCCTTCAAGGGCGGTGCTAATCCAGGGAATCCAGGCCATATTCATCCTGATTCTGAGTGGTATTCTAAAGATGTGCTAAATTATGACTTTAATCCTACTAAATCAAAGGAATTGTTAAAAGGTATTGGAATGAAAGATTCTAATTCTAATGGAATCCTGGAGTATAAAGGAAAAGAGTTAAAATACGAATTAATAGTAGCGGATAGTGACGTTTCTCAGGCTGAAATGCTAAAGAAGTATCTAAGTGATATTGGGATAGCGCTTGTTGTTAAAACATTAGATTCCAAATCTGTAGACTCAATGATTAAAGAAGGCAAATTCACCTTAGCTCTGGGTGGGCACGGTTCATTTGGAGGCGACCCTGTTCTTCTTCAAAGATTCATTTCTAATCCATCTAGTGGTTCTACTCCACAGATTACAACTCAAGGTGGCGCAAAATGGATCAATCAAGAATTCGACAAAGTTTTTGAAGAGCAATTAAGAGAATTAGATAAAAAGAAAAGATATGATGAAGTTGCAAAGCTTCAACAAATAATTGCAGATGAGCTTCCAACATTAACCTTATACTATAAAAAAATAGTTTTTGCCTATGACGCTAGTGTTTTTGATGGTTGGTTCTTCACAAAGGATGGAGTAGCTATCGCTGTTCCTACAGTACAAAACAAATTAGTATTTATAAAGGGGTCCTGGAAAAAGTAATGCAGAGAACTAATGATTTGTCTAAGCTTAAGTATATTATATATATAGTTTTAATTTTAGCACTTAGTTTCTTTTTACCTAGGATTATACCAGGAAGCCCATTAGCACTAAGTGAGACAGATACCTATATACTTAATCAGTCTTTACCAGAAGACACTTTTAATGCTTTCAAAGATTACTATGCTCCTGAAAAGCCTTTGGTAGATCAATTTTTAATATATACAAAACATGTATTTACACTTGATTTAGGATATTCCTTTTATTTTAAAATGCCTGTCCTATCATTGATCTTAGGGAGAAGACCATGGACACTATTTTTGTCCATGGTCTCCCTAATATTATCATTTTTTGTGGCTGTTCCACTAGCTATCAAAGATGCATTAAAAGACCAAAGATCTAGGCTGAAGCTAATATCTATGATAGCCCTTCAATCCATACCAGTTTTTATCTTAGGTTTAATAATTCAACTTATATTTTCTTATAGACTTAAATGGTTCCCCTCTGGAGGAGCTTATAATGTAGGGGTTCAATTTTTCAGTAAAAGCTTTTATGCAGATCTAATAAGCCATTCATTTCTACCATTAATGGCTTTAGTTATTGGCGAAGTACCATCTTTATATATAATGGCTTATAATAGCGCAAAAAAAATAAATAAAGAAAACTATATAATCATGGCAAATTACTTAAACATTGAAAAAAAAGATATAAACAAGAAGTTTATATTTTACAATATGGTTCCCGAGATATTAGGCAAACTTAATATACAGTTCTTATATGCCATTACAGGTTCTATTTTTGTAGAATCTATTTTTTCATATCCTGGAATGGGGCAACTTTTAAAAATTGCAACTTCAAGTAGAGATTACCCTTTGATGCAAGGAATATTGTTATTAATAGCTTTTTATGGGTTTTTCGTAACTCTAATATTTGAATCCCTTTTAAAAAAATTTACAACGAGGTATTAAATATGAACATAAAGAAGATTTCATTTTGGGTGTTAATATTATTTTTACTAATAGCCTTATTAAGTCCTTTTTTATCCTCCTATGATATTACAAATTTTAGTTTTGACTCATTACTTTCTCCATCGAAATATCATTTACTTGGCACTGATGATATGGGTCATGATTTATTTACATTGCTTTTAAATGGATTTAGAATAACTATTTTTATAACCTTGATTTCTGGTTTTCTTAGCACCTTTTTAGGAAGCCTACTCGCCGTTTTCGCTGCACATTATGGTGGTTTTGTAGATAAGGTCATTCTAAGGATTTCAGATATGTTTTTAATGATTCCTGAAATAATAATAATCTTGTTTTTTGCCACATTCTCTGAGCCTTCTTTGCAAAACACATTGTACGCAATTGTGTTTTTTTCCTGGGGAAAAGTTTTCCGAATAGTTAGAGGGAAGCTCATGTCTGTAATAGAAAAAGATAAAATAAAATATACCTTACTTTTAAAAGGAAATATAGTTGATTTGTTTAAAAAGCTTTGGCGTGAAATAAAACCAATACTAACTACCATGTTCATACTTCAATGCAATAAAGCAGCTGTATATGAAACCACCCTATCTTATTTTGGAATAGGTAATCCTCTAATAATGACTTGGGGTAAAATGTTAAAAAATGCTATGAACTATGGAGGCATATTTTATGATGGGGTGTATTTTTGGTATTTGCTTCCACCTATATTGTGCCTTTCAATATTTATAATTTCATTAAGTCTATTAACCTTCGATGAAAGCTAGGGTGGTGTAATGAGTAGTACAATTTTAGAATTTAAAAATTATAGTATAACTTATGATGATGGGAAAATTTTAGAATTTGAGGACGCTGAAATATTTGAAGGAGAATTTATTGGAATAATGGGGAGGAGTGGATGTGGAAAAACTTCTCTGCTTAATTCTCTTTTTTCTTTAAATTTTTGTGGGGTTATTAAATATGAAAAATGCCAACTCTTAGGACAGGATTTAAAACTTAGTAGCAGTGAAAAATACTCCTATATTAGCTACATGCCTCAATTTTCTCAAGATGCGTTAAATCCTAAAATTACTATAGAAGAATACATAAAGCTTACTTTAAAGGGAAATAATTTGGACTTTGATCTAAGTAAAATTATAGAAGTTTTAAACGCCTTAAGTCTCCCTGAAGAAGTTATGAAAAAGTATCCATATGAGCTAAGTGGGGGAATGAAACAAAGATTAATCCTAATGCTTTCTTATATAAAAAAGCCCCAGCTACTAATATTAGATGAGCCCTCTTCTGCTTTAGATTTTATAACTTTAAAAATCATTATGGATTTTCTAATATTAATAGAAAATACCTTAACGATAGTTATAGTATCTCATAACAAAGGATTTTTACAAAATGTTTGTCATAGAGTGATTTATATTTAGGAATATATGGAGGTCATGTATGGAAGAGATACTTAATATAGTGGATTTGAGTAAGTTTTACAAAGATAAGTTGGCTTTAAATAAAGTTAACTTAACCTTTTATAAAGGTGAGATGGTAGCCATAATCGGAGAAAGTGGAAGTGGAAAGACTACTTTAGCCAAAATAATAATAGGACTAGAAAAATTAGATATTGGTGAAATATTATACAGTGGAATTCGTCTAAAGTCTTTGAAAAAAAGAGAATTCACCATTTGTGCCGACATTCAGTATATATTCCAAGATCCTTATAGTTCACTGGAAGATTGTCACAGCCTTAGATTGGAATTAGAAGAGCCCATTAGAATATGCAAAAGGCATAAAAGGGATTTTATATCCATTGATAGAGCTTTAAGCTTAGTAGATTTAAATTTGTTACCACTTTTAGATAAAAAGATTTGTACTTTAAGTGGAGGTCAGAGGCAAAAGGTTGCAATTGCAAGGGCACTGATTCCAAATCCTAAAATAATTATTGCAGACGAATGTACTTCTATGTTGGATGAAGAGAGCAGTACCGATATATTCAAAAGCTTCAATAACATAAGAATTAACCAAGGTACAACACTTATCACCATAGTGCATAATATAGATTTTTTCAATGGATATTGGGATAGGATTTTAGTCATTAAAAACGGTGAAATTGAAGATGATGAGAGTTTCAAGGATTTTTATATAAATGCTAAAAGCGAATATAGTAAAGATCTTATAAAAGGCTATAAATTTTTAAGGAGGATTAATTAGTGAAAAAAATCTATACAATAGACTTATCTAATAATGAAATATCAGTGGAAGATTATGACTTGAATTCTTTAGGGCATTATGGGAGAGGGCTAGCTGCATATCTAGTCCAGAAAAATGTAAAAGATAATGTGGGCAGATATGATGAAGATAATGTCATAGTCATAGTTCCTGGATTATTTACAGGAACTAATGTACCTAGTACGGGAAGAATGATTTTAGCCTCCAAATCTCAGAAAGATAAAGGACTTCAAATAAATAATATTTCAGGGTCAATGGCACAAAAACTGGCCTCCTTAGATATTACAGCTATAATTATAAAAGGAAAAAACAAAGATAAAAATGCTGTAATAACCCTATGTGAAAATGAAGCTAAGATTATAACCCTGAAAAATTTAAAAGGCTTAAAGGTAAATAGTACTATAGATTTTCTTAGAGCTTCTTATGGAATCGATACGGCTATAATAGGCATAGGTCCTAGCGGTGAAGCTCAACTTCCTTTAAGCACTATATTTAGTACATATCCGAAAGGTGATCCCGTTTACTACTGCTGCCGAGGAGGCTTTGGAGACATTTTTGGAAACAAGGGTCTAAAAGCTATATTGGTACAATCAGATAGCTATTTTAATAGTAGTGTATTTAACAAGGAAGCCTTAAAAGCAGAGGCTAAAAAGCTAGTAAAAATTATAGTATCAGATCCTATTTGTGGTGGTGCGTTGCCAGCCTATGGCTCAATAACACTGATGAAGTTGCTAAAAGGTGGTAAAAATATAAGGTTTAATAAGGTAGAGAAAAAAGTTAATACAGTAATTCTAAAGGAAAAAATAAATAGAACCTGTTCACCCTTGTGTGTTATAGGTTGCTTAAACAGACATAGTAACGATGGTAACAATATATTCTCATCCCCAGCAGAAAGCGAAGCATATGCGGCATTAAAGGAAATATTTGATATAGATGATCTGACTTTCACAAAACTCTTTAATAAAAGTGCATTTGAATTAGGATTAGATTCTATAGAGCTTATATTTGCTTGCGGGCTTTATCTAAAAGCAGAAAATATTATTGGAACTGTGGAAGTTCTAATAAAGCTCTTAAAAGATGTTGAGGATTTAAATATTATTGGAAGGGTTATAGGAAGTAAAACTCAAGGAATATATAAACTTTATAGTGAAAAATCTGAGCTTCTACCTATGGTTTCAAGACCATCTACCACAGAAGAAAAAAACTTCAATGTAAAATTTATGATGAAAAGAAGCTTTAAAAATGTCAGTGATTTAGATTTACTATATGGTTATATTATAATGCTGGAAAACTTAGGTTTCTGTTTATTTTCATCCTTCGCGTTAATAGACAATGAAGATGTATTAGATATACTGAAGAATTTATTTTATTATGCTACTGGAATAAAAATTGAGAATACAGAACTAATAGATTACAGCTTAAATTGCTTAGAAAAAGAGCTAAGCTATGAAAAATCGGTGAAACTTACTTCTGCTCAAAACACTATACCAGAGTTTGTAAAGGTGCTTTATAGATATTTTGATCATAAGAATTAATTATTGGAATTTGCTATAACCTTAAAAACTCCCTCTTTTTAAAGGGAGTTTTTATTATATTTCATATAATTAATAATATTGTTCATTATTTGTCCTTGAAAAGATACGGTTTAAATGGTAAAATATACAAACAATATCATTGATTCTTTATTAAATTGTATTGATTTATAATTGTAATTATTAAATGTGGAATTCAGATTATAAATATATTTTATAGAGGTGACACATGAACAAAAAAAGTATATCAAAAATTCATTTTTATATTATTGTTGCAGCAAGTATAATTCTAATTTCTGCATGTATTACAATTAAAATATCACTGGCATATGGGTTTTTAAGTAGTATTATTTTTACATCTACCATACTTATAAAATACAAATACACAGTAAAGGATATAACAGTTCTATTATTTTCCGGGCTAAAAGAAGCTTGGATGCTTTATGTACTAATTCTACTTATCGGTGCAGCAGCTTCTGTTTGGATGGCCTCAGGTGTTGTACCCTCCCTAATGTATTATGGATTTGAATATATGAAAAATATGAATTTTCTTCTTGCTACCTTTCTAATAGTTTCTCTAGTATCTATATTTATGGGGACTGCAATTGGAACAGTAAGTACAATAGGCATTGCCCTACTTGGTGTTGGCAAGGGCTTTGGAGTACCCGCCCCAATACTTCTTGGAGTAATAATATCTGGTGCTTTTATTGCAGATAAGATGTCTCCAATCTCCGGTCTGTTTAATCTTACACTTACAACAACCAAAAGAAGCTATAAACAAGTAATGACTGCAATGCTCCCAACCTTTATTCCACTATTTCTAATTACCGCTTTAGTATATTACTTAATAGGCAGAAATTTCAGCATTAGCACTGGGTCTGAAAATCTAATATATTATCAAAATGCAATATTAGATGGCTTTAAAATATCACCATTTATTGCACTTCTACCTGTCATAATCCTTGTGATGTCTCTTTTAGGTTCTAAAACAATACCTACAATATTAATAGGTCTTTTGGCAGGTTGCCTAGTCAGTGTTTTCTCTCAGCATATGTCCCTTGCTTCCCTTATAAAATCACTTTTTTTTGGATACCATGGTTCTACTGCCTCTACTGAGCTTAATAAAATACTTATTAGTGGTGGTATTAAATCTATGGTAGAGGTGGTTCTTATAGTTATGGGTGCAGTTAGTCTAACAAGCCTATTTGAGAAAACTGGAATGATAGCTCCACTAATTGAAAAACTAACCAGTGGTGTACGTACCAAGAGGCAGCTTATTTTTAAAACAGCGCTAATTAGCAGTTTCTTAACCATAATAACCTGTGATCAGACTGTTGGCATATTACTTCCTGGAAGACTTCTACAGGATAAATATAATGAACTTGGTGTCGATACTACCCTTCTTGCAAGGACTATTTCGGATACAGGTACCATAATTGCACCTTTAATGGTTTGGAATATTAATGCCCTTATACTTAAATCTCTTACTGGAATTTCCGCTACTTCCTATGCGCCCTTTGCAGTATTGTGCTATCTCTCCCCTATTATTACAATAATTGTTTCATATAGACTTAAAGAAAAGCAAAAATCAGTGGCGGAAACTCTTTAATTCACTATTTCTATTTTCCCACTTTCCACAATTTCGTATAATATATTATTAACTTTCAAACTAATGGTACAATCACATTCAACAGTTATTTCTGTTTTATCCATTTTCATATCTATTTGAATATGAGCACCTTTATATAAAAATTTAAATTTAAGCTCCTTCCATTTTTCAGGAAGCTTTGGTGTAAGGGAAATATAATCTTCTTTTATTCTCAGACCTGCAAAGCCATACACTATTGCCATCCAGGTCCCACCCATATTAGCAGTATGTACACCATCCTTAGTGTTTCCATGAGTATCATCTAAATCTAATCTTGCTGTTTCTATAAAATATTCATATGCTTTTTCAGAATATCCTATCTTGGATGCCATAATGCTATAGGCAGCACAGGATAAGGATGAATCATGTGTTGTTATTTTTTCATAATAATCATAAGAATTTTTAATAGTTTGAGTATCTGACTCATCTTCCACGAGAAAATGTGCAAGTACCGTATCTGCCTGCTTTAACACTTGGTATCTATAGATAGTTAGTGGATGGAAATTTAGCAAAAGAGGATATTTCTCTTTTGGTGTATTTTCAAAATCCCATACTGCTTTAGATAAAAAGGTATCATCCTGGGCGTTAATTTTAAGTTCATCATTATAGGGCAAACACATATTTTTATAGGCTTCTGCAAACTGCTCTATTTCTTCCTCAGTTAAGCTTATTTTCTTACATAAGCTATTTAGCATTTTCGAATCCTTCTCTAAGAGTTCATAATACAATTTTGATGCCCATTTTAAATTATATTTTGCCATGACATTTGTATAGTAATTATTATTTACAATGGCAGTATACTCATCCGGCCCTGTTACCGCATCAATTTTAAATTGTCCCTTATGAAAATGTCCTATTTCAAGCCATATTCTTGCGGTTTCAAAAACAACCTCTGCCCCACACTCTTTTATAAAATCTATATCTCCCGTTGCTAAATAATATTGTATATAAGAATATGCTATATCAGCGTTGATATGGTATTGAGCAGTTCCACCAGGGAAATAAGCTGAACACTCATCACCTATTATAGTTCTCCAAGGATATGCTGCCCCACTTTTGTGACCTAGCTCTCTTGCTCTTTTCCTTGCCTTATCTAAAATAGTGTATCGATATTTCAACAGTCCCTTTGCTAGTTCCGGATAGCATAGAGTGAAGAATGGAAGAATATAAATTTCTGTATCCCAAAAATAATGGCCTTCGTAGCCTTCTCCGCTTAATCCCTTTGCTGTTATGTTGCTTTTAGCATCCTTTCCTACTGCTTGAAGAAGTTGAAATAGATTATACCTGAGCCCAAGCTTAAGTTTTTCATCTCCTTCAATATTAATGTCTGCTAGGCTCCAAAATCCCTTTAAATAATCTCTTTGCTCATCTAATAATTGCCTAAAAGGTTTTTTGCTTATCTTTTCTACTATATCTATTCCTTGATTCACTAGATTTTCGTATCGCCTTGAATCGGTATATACATTATATTTTGTAAAGTTTATAATTTCTTTCCCGGACCCTGTTTTAAAAATAGTCTTTACTGCTTTGCCTGTGTTCACAAGAGAAACTTCATAATTAACATTGCAGCTATGCCTTGTTGTGACAGCTACAAGCTTCTTAGAGTTTTCTGTTTCCGATACTACCTGCATAATATCACTTTCTACCACCATAGACACTACAGATAAGATATTACCATGTCCTGCTGCTAGACGAGGGTCGCTTTCATCTGTAAAGTTTGTTACATCCCCATCAATTGCAGACTCTATAATAATTCCTTCATTAAAATTAACTTTTTCTACTTCGTAATTAATAGCGAATAATTCTAAGTATTTTAATGAAGCAAGTCTTGTTATCTTTATTTTAAGTTCTAATCCTCCCGGTGAAACCCACCATATTTCGCGAACGTAGCACCCAACTTCCATGTCTAGGTACCTATTTAGGCTTTTTACAGTTCCCTCAAACAGAGAGAACTGTTCTCCATTAATTATTATATTAATATTTTGTGCATCTGTAATATTTACAATTTTTTGCATAATTTCTGGAAAAGCATAGGCTTTTTCCCCATATTGAATAGGCGCTTCCTCATAAAACGCATTTATATAGGTTCCTCTAATTGTTCCGTAATTCTCAGGATATTTCTCTTCAAAGTTTCCTCTAATTCCTATATATCCATTTGAAACATTAAAAATACTTTCATTTTTTAAAAGATCCTCTTTATTTAAACTATTATCGCTAATAATCCATCCATTTTTCATAATGTTTACTCTCCCTTTGAGTTATGGATAATATACTTATAACTCTGAATTATTTAACGGCTCCAGCCATAACACCTTTAATAATATATTTCTGTGAAAATAGATAGAAAATAATTATTGGTATAATCGTAAGCACAAGTCCTGCCATTGCCAGATTCCATTGTATTGTAAATTCTCCGAAAAAATAGAAGGTTGAAAGTGGAATCGTTCGGAGGGTTGGACTTCTTAGTACCAAAGATGGCAGTAAATAGTCATTCCATATCCATATTACATTTAAAATGGCTACTGTAACTGTAATTGGCTTTAAGTTAGGAAATACGATTCTCCAAAACACCTGGAACTTGTTGCATCCATCTATCATTGCAGCTTCTTCTAGGGATCGTGGAACAGCCTTTATAAATCCATGATATAGAAAGACAGATAAGCTGGTTCCAAAACCAATATACATAAAAATTAGTCCATAATAGGTATCTATCATCGAAAAATTAATAGCTTTAATTTCCCACCCGCTCATGTATTGCATTAGTGGAATCATAACAGACTGAAAAGGAACAAGCATTGTTGCAACAAAAGTGTAAAATATGAAATTGCCAAGCTTTGAACTACTTCTTACTATTGCCCATGCTGACATTGATGAAAAAATTATTATCAAAACAATACTTATTATTGTTACAAGTAAAGAGTTTGATAAGGCTTTTAGAAATTTCATTTTTTCAATAGCTGATATATAAAAAGAGAAATCTAAGGATTTCGGTAGTCCTATGGTGTCCGTGAAAATCTGAGCTCTACCTTTAAAAGAGTTGACCACCATAATATACATAGGGAATAAGGTTACCGCTACTGAAAGAACTCCTAGTATAACAAACATTGTAGATGCTTTTAATTTTCCTTTCATTACATATCAACCTCTCTTTTCTTAGTAGTATAGATCTGTAAGACAGTAACTACCATTATGACCAAGAAAAAGATAATAGACTTAGCCTGTGCCTGTGCATACTTATTATAGCTAAAGGCTGTTGAAAATATATTCATGGTAACAAGTTCTGTACTTCCAAAAGGCCCACCGTTCGTTAATGATAGGTTAGTATCATATTGCTTGAAAGAATTTGATAAAGTGATAAATAAACTTATTGTAAAAGCAGGTGCTATTAGAGGAAGTGTTATTCTTTTGAATTTAGTCCAGTTGTTTGCCCCATCTATACTGGCAGCTTCCATAACTTCCTCAGATATACTCTCAATAGAAGCTATGTATATTACCATTACATATCCCGCCATTTGCCATACCCCTACAACAACCAAGGCCCAAAAGGCTGATGTAGGCTCATCTAACCAATTAAAGAATATCTTTTCTGTATGTGTCAATATACCAAATTGTTCGAAAAACTTTGTAAATATAAATTTCCATATAAAACCTAGAATAAGACCGCCAATTAAATTAGGTAAAAAATATACCCCTCTAAAAAAATTTTTACCCTTAATTTTTGAAGTTACTAGTAGAGCTAGTGAAAGCCCTACAATATTAACAAGAATAATCATAACAAAAGTATATTGTGTTGTAAGCCAAAAAGCGTCACTAAACTTTTTATCTCCGAAAGCCGCTGCATAATTTGTAAATCCTACAAAAGTTGAACCTTTAAAAGCAAAACCATTCCAATTTGTAAAAGAGTATACTATTCCCATAACAAAAGGAATAATAACTACATTTATAAATATAAACAGCGAAGGAATAACAAACAAGGCTGTAGTTATTTTGCCTTTGAGTTTTTTATTCATTATTACACCCTCCATTTCTATTTTTATTTTTCTTAGATTAAAAGCCCCTTATGGAGGCTTTTAATCTAAGAAGGTATGCTATTTCTTTGCTGCATTAATCCAAACTGCGTTTATTTCATCTAGTAATTGATCTGTATTTGTTTTGCCTGCATAAAATTTTTCCATTGCACTGGAACAATCCTTGTCAACACCTGCTGGGAATAGACTGAAAGTCCATGGAAGAGTCTTTCCATCCTCTGAATATTTCGAAACATCCTTGGAAAGAACATCTAATTTACTAGTATCAAAGCCATTGTATGCAGGAATAACCTTGAATTTCTCAGTAACATATACTTGCCCAGCTGGATTAGTAAATAACCAATCAAGGAACGCAATTGCTCCTGCTTGTTGTGCTTTCGAAGCAGCTTTATTTACTCTAAAGAAGTTTGAGTTTCCTACTGATATGGACTGATTACCATTTATTGGCATTGCCATCATACCATATTCAAAACTAACTTTATAATCGTCAATTATTCCTTGTGCCCAGTTTCCTTGATGAATCATTGCAAATTTTCCTTGTGCAAATCCTGCAACTTGATCGTCATAACTATCCTTGGCAAGATTTGTATATGGTTTAAGCTTTGCTAAATCTTCTGCATATTGTTTAACTTCTGGGACGTCTTTTAACTTTAATTCTCCACTTATAACCTTAGGAATAACCTCTTTGTAGTTACTCATTGTTGCAAATGGCCAGTTGAATGGGTGCATAAATTGGAAGTATGTTTCTTTTGCAAAGGCTATTGGACTTTTCACACCTTTAACAAGTGCAAGTTTCTTGCTTGCTTGGGCTAAATCATCTATTGACTTGATACTAGCAGGGTCTACTCCTGCCTCCTTGAACATAGTTTTATTATATATTAATCCAAAGCCTTCAATAGCCATTGGCAAACCGTATAGCTTACCATCCTTCATTGCATCATCAGCCTGTCCTTTAGCTACTTGTTTTGCTGCTTTTGCAGAGTCCAGTGGCGCCATAAAACTGAAGAACTTTTCAAACTCGCTACCACTGCCGCAAGTGAAAAGTGTAGGTGCTTTTTCTGGACTAGATGCAAACTGTGATTGTAGGGTTGTTACTAAATTATCTCCTGCTGAACCTAAGATTTGAACCTCAACATCAGTTTGAGAGCTATTAAAGGTCTTTGCTGCATCTTCAAGCTGTGTTTGAATTTCAACCTTGTTTTGAATTACTGTAATTACTGCTTTCTCCTTTTTAACTGGATCAGTTGGTTTTGTATCCCCACTTTTTGAGGCACATCCAGTCATAGTTGATAATGCAAATACAATAGCTAAAATAGTACTCATGGATTTTTTCATGCTAATTCCCCCTATTTTTTATTTCTTTACGGCTTCAAAATATAATGAATACCTTTACACCAATAGTTTGGTATAGTCAAAATATTCAAAGTATATTGACATTATACCCAGAAAATTGTATGCTTTTTACACAATGTTAATATATTTTGCACTTTATTATGGTTAATTTTTGTGAGGTGATAATTCTTTGGGAAATATATACGAGAAACTTGAACATACGATGGCAAGAAATAGATATATCTCTTATATTCATCCACCATATGCACTGGAGTGTGAGTTGGTACAAGCTATTCAACATATGGATAACGATAAAAGTATCGAGATCTTGAAACAAATCAATTCCCTAGAACGAGCTCAACTTTCTAAACTACCCCTTAGCTCGCTAAAGTACTCACTTATAGCCTCCTGTACATTTTTTACACGGGCTGTAATTGAAGCAGGACTAGATACTGAGACTTCCTTTATGTTAAGTGATTATTATATTAACCTTATTGACGAAACTACTATTCTATCTGAAGTTCAGGCTTTAGAATACAAAATGCTAAATGATTTTATTATGGTTTTAAAAAAATATAAAGAAAATATCTATAATCCACTTATTAATCGAGTTATTACTTATATAAATAAGAATATAGAAAATAATTTATCCCTAGGAGAAATCTCTTCTTTTGTAAACGTGCATCCCAATTACCTGTGTGCTGCTTTTAAAAAGGAAGTGAGCAAAACCTTATACGAATATATTAATCATCAGCGAATTATTGCAATTAAACTTTACATGAACCATGCAAATTCAAGCATCAGTGAAATAAGCTATGCTTTTAATTTCAGCCATGTAACTTATTTTTCTCGTTTTTTCAAAAAACAAACCGGATTAACGCCAAGTGACTATAAAAAGCAGTGTTCAAGTACAAATTCCTTAGTGGAGGATTAATAAGCTCTTTACACTTAAAGCATAATGCCACCCTTAAACTACTAGGGGTGGCATTATGCTTATAAAGATTGTATATAATAAGAATTCTATATGCGTGCCTGCTGCTAAATGAGGATTACTTGCAATTTACCCTGCCTTCATAAACATTTAAAATAAGATTTGCAGGGAATAGACGTTTTTCAAATATAATAATCATTGATAAACCAGCTTCAATTAATCCAATCATAAAAAATAAAACATGCAAGAATACAATATCATTCATTATAATGCATTGTACAACGATGAAGATCACTAAAGCCCAACTAAAAACACTGCTTATATAACCTTGAAATCTTGACTTAAACCTAAACATTAAAGCACTAATAACATTACCAATACCAATTATGGTAAATAAAATAATTCCGGGTATAAGAAAATTGCTAAAGGGTGAATTTTTTAAAACCTCAACTGGAATACCGAGTGGTGCTTGGGCATTGCTAATAGCGGCTAGTCCTCCGGCCATGGCTCCTATTCCTACAAATAGATGTAATGCAAACAACAAACGATAAACTTTCCTCATTTCAATTCCGCCCCCATTATCCCTCTTAATAAATATCTCCTCCAAATTTACTCTTATTTGTATTTTACTCTATATTTTCAATATTATATATATTTAATATTACTTAACAATGGCAAATTTAGAAAAAATAAGTGGTTAGTAAATAGTAAAAAGAAGGAGCTAACTAATCATTATCTTTAACTCCTTCTTTTCGCGATTTTTTTCTATCATAAATAAAATATGTTAGAATATATTGTTGCATTTTGTATATTCCTTGTGGTAAAATAGTCCTGAAAAACAGAAAAATTTGGATACGTTTACATGGAATTATTTTGAAATACTCCATTCATACATATGTTATAACAAAAAAGCTTCTATGATGAGTAAGTATCCAAAACATTTAAGGGGGGGCTCATAATGAATACTACCGTACACAATCAACATCCATCATTCAAAGGTTATCCTATGGGATTCTGGTTCGTCTCATTGCTACAAGTCTTTGAGAGGTTCAGCTACTATGGTATGAGAGGACTTTTAATACTATATCTTGTAACAGAAGGGATTAAAGGCGGATTAGGCCTTGACACAGCAACTGCCTCTACATTATATGCTAATTTCACTATGTTTGTTTATTTTGCACCACTCGCTGGAGGTTATATAGCCGACAATTTTTGGGGAAAAAGAAAAACCTTCTTTATCGGATCAATATTTATAGCAGCTGGTATGTTCGTTCTCTTTGCTGCACAAGGAAAACCAATGGTTATGTTGGCACTTGGCTTGATGATTATTGGTAATGGATTTTGGAAACCGAATATTACATCTATAGTAGGAGATTTTTATGACAATAAAGACCCTAGAAAAGATGGAGCCTACTCAATTTTCTACACATTTATCAATATTGGTGCTTTCTTTTCACCACTTATATGCGGTACGCTTGCAGAAAAAACTTTTGCAGTTACCAATGGAACAGAAGTGATAAGTTATGGTTATAAGTATGGTTTCCTTGCAGCAGGACTCGGAATGCTTATAGGAACTATTCTTTATATTTTATTTGCAAAAAAAGTTCTTGGAGAAGTTGGAGCATTTAATAAAGAGGCTGCTCTTGAAAAAGCACAAGCTAAAAAAGCTTCCGCGGAGGCTAAGAAAGAAGCTTTAACAAAAGATGAAAAGAAAGGCGTTGTTGCAATTTTTGTTCTTGCTTTCTTTGTAATTATTTTCTGGGCAGGATTTGAGCAAGCTGGTTCAAGCTTAACAATTTACACAAATAAATTTATAAACAGAACTGTAGGTGGATTTGAAGTGCCAACATCTTGGTTCCAATCTATAAATCCATTTTTATGTGTTATTCTTGGTCCCCTTTTTGCAATGCTCTTTGTGCGACTTTCAAAAAGACCAAAAGGAGACATACCTACAGCAACTAAAATGGGTTTAGGTTTGATTCTTCTTGGTATTGGCTTTGCACTTATGGTTGGTGCATCAATGGAAAGAGGTAATTCAGCGGATGCAGCAATTAAAGCTAATATTCTTTGGCTTTTAGGCGCATATACATTGCACACTGTTGGGGAAATGTTCTTATCTCCAGTTGGACTTTCAATGGTTAGTAAACTTGCACCAAAGCAAATTGCTGCTCTTATGATGGGAGTATGGTTATTTGCTACAGGTATGGGTAACTATATTGCTGGTATGGCTGCTGCCTTAGTTGAAACTTGGGGTGCACTCCAGGTATTTGGTTTCGTAGCTGTATTAACAATTGCTTCAGGCTTATTACTATGCTTTCTTAGCCCACTTTTTGATAAGATTATGCCTGCTCACAAACATATCTCATAATCTATTGAAGTGCACTAAGCTTAAAAAGATGATTTCTGTATTTCAGAAATCATCTTTTTAATTTAATTTTTTATTGATTATATCCAATACTCTTCATAATAATTAAAGCCGTGTCCTCTATAGCCCTTTTAGTAACATCTATTGTTAAGCATCTTGTTTTTTTCATTATTTTTTCTGCATAATCTAATTCATCTAATATCCTTGCATCATTAGCATATTGGAAGCTAGAATTAAGCCCATTAAATTTATCCATTCTATGCTTCCTTATTTCAATAAGCACAAAAGGATCTATTTTAAGCCCTATTATCTTCCTACCAGGAATGTTGTATAGCTCATCGGGAACAGGAATTTCTGGCATTAAGGGTATATTTATTGCCTTAATTCCTTTATTAGCTAAATACATACATAATGGAGTTTTTGAAGTTCTTGAGACACCTATAAGCACTACATCTGCATGTTTTATTCCATTATAATCCCGGCTATCATCATAATGTATAGCAAACTCCATAGCTTCTATTCTTTTATAATACTCCTCATCCATGTTCCATATTGCTCCTGGAATATAGTCTGGCTGTTTACCTAATAACTTAGAAGCTAGGCCTATTCCTGGTCCTAATACATTTGATACAAGTATTCCTTTTTCTACGCATCTTTGAACTAAAAATTCTTTTACATCTACCATTATTATCGTTGAAATAACCATTGCTTTGAAATTAGTATCTATTTTACTAATAAAATTATTAACATCCTCAGCTGTTTTGATATGTGGTGTTTTTTTTACTATTACACTATCAGGGAACTGACTTGCTACTGATTTAGCCACAAGTTCCGCTGTTTCACCTATTGAATCCGATACCGCATATATTGTTAACATCTTTGCATCACATCTACTTTCTTTTATATTTTTCTTCAGTTAAAATAAGGTTAATTATAGAACTTAAATTAAATTATCTTTTTTCAATAAATTAAATAAGGTTGGATTTAGATTAAATTGATTCATTAAAGCATTAACTTCCGTTAGTGATTTTTCTCTTTTCTCCTTAGATATATTGGCTTTTGAAGCTCTAATTAATATATTTTTAGGAGAATGCGATATATCTATAAATTCTAGGAGCTGTGTCTTATATCCCGCGCACTCTAAAAGATTTGCTCTTACTGAATCTGTCATAAGTGCTGAAACTCTTTCTTGAACTATTCCGTACTTTGTTAATATGGATAATGACTCTGTTTTAATTTGGCTATTAAATTCATGTTGGCAGCAAGGAACAGAGAAAATCATCTTACTATCCCACTTTATAGCATTATATAGTGCGTAATCAGTGGCCGTATCACATGCATGCAAGGTAATAACCATATCTACACTATTATTATATTTAAATCCGTTTATATCCCCTAGCTCAAAATGTAAATTTTCATAATTGTATTTTTTAGCTATATCATTACATTTTTTTATTACATCTTCTTTAAGATCTAGGCCTATCATTTTCACATTGATTTTTTTAATTTCTACAAAATAATAATATAATATAAAGGTTAAATAAGACTTCCCACAACCAAAATCTAATATAGTGAGTTCCTTAAAATCATTATTTTTAACTTCGTCATCTATAATTTCAACAAACCTGTTTATTTGCTTATACTTATCATATTTTGAATTAACAACTCTGCCTTCTTTTGTAAAGATACCTAAATCTATAAGAGGCTCTATTATCATTCCCTCTTTAAGAATATAATTTTTTTCTTTGTTATGTTCCTTATTAGCCAGTTTTACATTATTGCTTTTTTTTACACCTAAGTGAACTTTACCTTTTTTAGATATTTTTAATTCAAATGTAGTTGTGTTTGACCAAGCATCCACTTGTTTATAATTAGATGATACATATTCTAAAAGTTTTTCTCCTAAAATATCTATATCAATATTCTCATGAAAAACTTGCTTGTCAGTGGATTTTTCTATTTGATAATATTGTTTTACATCATCTTCTTTTAATACAAATGTTATTCTATTGTAGTTCGCATCCATATTCATTTTATTACTAACAACTAATTTTATAATATCTTGCTGAACTATTTCATCAATCGCTTTTTTTAATTTTTCCATTTCAACACACCTTATTATTTATTTTAAACTACTTTTCTATACAATTATATCACTATATAACAAATTAATTAATTCTACCACTTTAAGGTCATTATCAAGAAAAACCCTTTCAATATATATAAGATTATAGCTTTTTAATAGGAATTTGTATTTCTGAAACATATTCTTCTTCAGAATCCGCAAAATCGTAGTCTACTATATTTTTTTCGATAGAATCTCCCAATATTTGATATCCATTTTTTTCAATCCATCCAATAAGAAATCTATAATGTTTTTCGATATCCCTATATGGACCTGAAAATACAATGCAGGCATAGTCATTTTCAGGAATTATCTTTAATTGTTTATGTAATGAATTTTCTATGGATACTATCTCAATGAAATACCTAACCCTATTAAAATTTTTCTTTATTATGTTTTCTATTGATAATGAAGCATATAGTTGCCCTTCAATGAGCCAAGAACTAAGTTTCAAATATTGCTCACTATTTTTAAATGATTCTTTAATTTCAGAGTCGTCTTTACTATTATTAGTATCTAGAAAAACTCCTCTTCTTTCAGTAAGTCTTTTTATTTTTACCACGTTCATCTCTTCTTTTATACTCTCTAAAATCTCAAGTTTATCATTTATTTTCTTTTTCAAATTTATAAGCTTATTTATTTTCGTATCAATTTCCTCTTCTTTCCCCTTAAGAAGGGTTACTAAATTGCTAGTATTCTTATTTATCATATATTTCTTTATATCATTTAAAGAAATATCAAGATTTTTCAAAAAAAGTATTCTACTTAATTTGAAAAAATTTCTAATGCTGTAATATCTATATTTATTTTTAGTGTCGTATTCAGGTTTTAAAAGATCAATTTTATCGTAATGTCTTAGTGTATCTGTGCTTATATTAAAAAGTTTGGACAACTCGCCAATTAAAAATTTATCTTCCATAAATCTCTTTTCTCACCTTCCTGTTATTGTACCTTATTTTTTTTATTACTTTAATTATAAGCATTAAAGTAATAAAAAGGTGGATAAATAAACAAATAAAATTAGAGTATTGACCTTAGACTCACTCTAAGGTCAATACTCTAATTAATATATAATTATTTTATTACTGCAGTGATTAAGAAAATTATAAAATTAATGAAATTGATAAGTATAATAAGTCTCTTAAGGCATAGAATAAACAAAAGGTAAATTTGTGGATAAATAGACTTTTCTGAAAATATAGTCACTATAGCAACTTAGACTTTAAGCTGCTATAGTGATTATTTAAGTTGAAATTTTCCAAAATAAGGAGTATTATATATAATACTGTATAAAGTAACACACTTTAAATTTAATATGGTAAAATTTAAATATTCTAGGGGGAAAAACATGAAAAAATTAAGAATTTTCTGTAGCGCACTTACTATTATGTGCTTTATGGGAACACTCGCGAGTCCTATTGTTTCTGCAAATGCGGAAACAACTGCTACAAAAATAGCACCAGTTATAACTGTTACTAAAGAACTTATGGAAAACTATAAGGTTGGTCAGGTTTATCATGGCTTTAAGCTTATTGAAGATGGTAAGTTAAAAGACTATAATGCTGTAGGTAGAATATTTGAGCATGTAAAAAGTGGTGCAAGACTTGTTCAGTTTAAAAATGCTGATGAAAATAAATATTTTGCAGTAACTTTCAGAACACCTACTGACGATAATACTGGTAAAGCACACATATTGGAACATTCACTATTAATGGGTGGCTCTAATAAATATCCTGTTAAACAACTACTTACATATTTTTTAAATGGCTCTCTTGCTAACGAAATGAATGGATATACACAAGCTGATAGAACCTTCTATCCATTTTCTACAGTAAATGAGCAGGAGTTTAATAACTTAATGGATGTATATCTTGATATGGTTTATAATGCAAGAGTTCAATCCTCAGAAAACATTTTTAGAGAAGAAGCTTGGCATCATGAAATAACTGATGAAAAAAGTCCAATTGAAGATACAGGAGTTGTGCTTAATGAAATGAAAGGCGCAATGAGTTCACCTGAGCAACAACTAATAATTGCAATTAATAGAAGTTTACTTCCTAATACAACCTACAATTTTGTCTCTGGCGGAGACCCAAAGAATATAACTGAATTATCATATAAGGAGCTTGTTGATTTTTATAAAAAATATTATAATCCATCAAATAGTTTTATATTCATATACGGTGATACACCTTTGGATGATAAATTAAAACATATTGATGAGAACTTTTTAAATAAAGTTACTAAAACTACTGTTGACTCAAAAATAGTTAAGCAAAAACCATTTACTGAAAGAAAATACTATGAAGCTGAGTATGGAATTCCAAAAGAACAACCAGCAGATAATAAAGACTATCTTACATTAAACTTTGTTACTGGTGATGCTTCTAATTTAGAACAATTAGTAGCTACTCAATTATTTACATCCTTAGTTTTAAATAATGAAAATTCAATTTTACATAAAGATTTAAGAGCTGCTGGTTTTCAAAATATAGGTGCATTTTCAAATCCTGGACAAGCACAATGTGTTACAACAATTTTGGCATCTAACACAGATAGAAAACAAAAAGAATTATTCGAAAAAACAGTTATGAATTCATTAAAAGAAATATCAAAACAAGGTATTGATAAAGAATTATTAGCTTCTACCTTAAGTAGTTTTGAATTAGCTGATAAGCTTGGTAAAGCATATACTAAAGAGACTGGAAAATCATTATATGGTCTTGTTAGCATGGGTTTTGCTTATGATACAAATATGTTATCTCCTTTTAAATCTGATGATGCGATCATGGAAAATTTAAAAAATGCTTCTAAAACTCGTTATTTTGAAAAGATCATTGATGATAAATTTGTAAACAATAAATTCACCTCTTTAGTAACATTTAAAGCTGTGGCTGGTTTAAATGATAAAGAAAAAGAAGCAGAAGTAAAAAAATTAGCGGACTATAAAGCATCATTAAGCAAAGAAGCTTTAAACGCATTAATTAAATCAAACGTTGAATTGAAGCAGTGGCAATCAACACCTGAAACACCTGAAGTATTATCAAAGCTTCCAATGATTAATGTTGATACTCTAACTCCTAAAATCACTAAAACACCACTTGAGCTAAAAAGTGTAGATGGAGTTAAAGTACTTTATCATCCAATGTATACAAATGGAACAAACAATTTATCATTATACTTTGATACAACCAAAGTTAAACAAGCACAAATTCCTTATATAAATTTATTATCTTCGCTACTTGGTAGTATGGATACAAAAACTCACACTCAAGATGAATTAACAAAATTAAGTGCAAAATACTCAAATGGCCTTAGTATTTCGGCACAAACTTATCCTTCAATTAATCATAAAAACACTTACGCTCCAACCGTGCTAGTAAGTGCAACTTCTTTAAACGAAAATGCACCAAATGCAATAAACCTAATGTTAGATGTCATTAAGGATACTAAAATAAATGACAAAGAAAAATTAAAACTAATAGTAAATAACACTAAAACTAACTTAGATTCTTCAATTGCAAATAATGCTATAAAATTAGCAATTAATAAGAATTCAAGTAATAATAGTGCATATTCTGCATATATGGATAAATTACAGGGTGTAGAATACTATAATTTCATTAGTGATCTAAATAAAAATTTCGATACAAACTATGATGGATTAGTTAAAAATCTTGAGGAGGTTTCAAAAACTATTTTCAATAAAAACAATTTAACTTTAAGTTTAACTTCTGATGATAATGAATTTAACAAGTTTCATAATAACTTATCAAACATTATTGCCAATCTTCCTTCTGATAAATTAACTACTCAGAATTATATATTTAAATTTAATAGCAGAAAAGAAGCATATACAATTGAATCTCCTATTAATTATAACATTCAATCTTTTAACTACAAAGATTTAGGATACAGTGTTAAAGGAAGCCTTCAAGTATTATCTCCTCTTGTAAATTCATTCTTATGGGATACTTTAAGGGTTAAAGGTGGCGCATATGGTGCTCAGCTATCAGCTGATGAGACCGGTGAAATGACTATATTAACTTATAGAGACCCAAGAGTTAAGGAGACTTTCCAAGATATAAAAATGATATCTGAATTTTTGAGAAATGCTGATAAGATATCCCCTATGCAATTAAATCAATATAAGTTAGATGCTTTAAAAGGTTACTATACACCAAAATCAGTATATGAAAAAGCTTCTGAGTCTGATAATTTATACTTTAGTGGAGTAAGCGATGATTATCGTCAAAATTGTATAAATAAAATTCTAAATACAACTACTGATGATTTAAAATCTTATGCTCAAATATTTGAAGATGGATTAAGAGAAAACAAGATTACAACTTTTGGTAATACCAAAGCAATAGAAGCTAGTAAAGATATATTTGACAGTATTCAACCACTATTAAAATAAATTTATAATAAAATACAAAAAGTAGTTAAAATATAATAACTACTTTTTGCCTTTTAATTTTTATAAATACATTCTAGCTATTACAATACTCATATAACCTCTCCAAAAGTCCTTATAAGTTCATTGACATGTAGTATTTTTTCAATTTGTCTTTTATGGTAAGTTTGCCTAAAGAATACTCCGGTGCAGCTGTAAAAGCTGTGGCAACACCTATAAAAACAATAGGCAGTATATCATCTGCAATACAATCGGTAGCTGCATCTAGTAATACTATATTAGATGTAGTAAATAAAATAATGAGTATATGAAAAAGACTGATGAAATTATAGGTTTTGTTCAAAATGTATCAAAACATACTTATTAGGACTGAATGCCGCAAAAGAATCAGCCAGAGTTGGAGAAATGGGTAAAGGATTCGGTGTTGTTGCTAATGAAATAAGGAATCTATCAAGTTCTAGTAGTCAATCAATAAAGGAAATTAATATTAGCATATCTTAACTAAATAATTTAGTGAGTCTGTGAATAATTATTTCTAACTTCACTGTAAAATGATACATATGTAGGGAAATGGACTAATAAAGGTTATTATAATCATAAAAGCGTTGTCGTTAGACAACGCTTTTATGATTATAAATTTTTCATGCCATGCATAATTATATTTACGCAAAATAAAAACCACTAAGTTAGACTTAGTGGTTTTTTTGTTACCTGGCGACAACCTACTCTCCCACAAGGTCACCCCTGCAGTACCATTGGCGCATTGAAGCTTAACCTTCGTGTTCGGTATGGGAACGGGTGTTACCTTCATGCCATAA
>NZ_JAHLEF010000030.1 GCF_018861755.1 Clostridium sp. CF012
CTTAATTATAAAAATATAAAGCATGAGATATCCAAAAATATGGATATCTCATGCTTTTTTTGTTCAAATTAGGAACCCAGTTGAAAAAACAACCATTTTTTCAGTGGCCTCCTATTACCCCGAGGTTAATTTTATTCCCATAAATCTTCAGTTAATTTTTCAATTTCTCTATGCCTTTTTTCAGTTTCTATTATATCAATAGTAATGGCATCATTAATTATATTAAGTACATCTCCGTCCTTAGCCCAGTAGGAATTTTATCTTTAGGTATATCTATCATTGACCTGTCCTCTTTTTCACATACTGCATAAGATCCTTCAAATCTATCAATAATGATTTTCATTTTATGTCCTCCTATTATGGTGGTCCGCAAACGCTACATGGGTCATACCCTGAATTTCAGCTTCTTCTTGTTGAACCTTGAGCTGTTATGCTGTTTAAACTCTTACATACGCTTCTTTTTTGGTTTACTTACAATCTTCTTATCTACAACAATAGGTTTCTTAGTTACAGTTACTGATTTTTTAGTTATAGGTTTCTTAATTATAGGTACTTCTTTCTTGATTATTGGTTTCTTAATTATAGGTACTGGTTTCTTAATTTTAGAGCCTATATTATAGCTCCCTACCTTTTTATCAAACGTTATTGTTTTTCCATTAGATGTGACTATAATAGTTCCTACTTCATCAGTTCTATAAACATGTATGTTTTTAGATTTTAACAAAGTCATTGTTTCCTTATGCGGATGACCATAGCTATTTTCTTTGCCACATGAAATTATTGCATACTTAGGATTTACTTTTGATAGGAAATCACTGGAGGTTGATTTATTACTACCATGATTCCCTATTTTAATTACATCTGCTGAAATATCTAATTGATTTTGAAGTATTTGTGCTTCTGATATATGCTCAGCATCACCAATGAATATAAATCTTGAGTTGCCGAATTTAAGCTTAGTGACTATTGAATAATTATTATCATTGTCATATTTTTCTGCATTAGGAGCTATAATATTACATTCAGCATTACCTATCTTGAACGTTTCCCCTACCTTTGGTACAGATACTTTCATATTTTTATTCTTAATTGCTAATACTACATCTTTAAATGTTTCAGTTGTTTCAGTTGTTTTAGTTGTTATAGGCATGTAAATTTTACCTACACTAAAAGTATTAATTACTGTGTCAAGCCCTCCAATGTGGTCTTCGTCTAAATGAGTACCTATCAATACATCAATCTTTTTAACGCCTTTCTTTCTTAGATAGGCTACTACTAATTTATCATCGGCATTATTTCCTGCATCAATAAGCATATTTTGAGTACCTTGTTGAATAAGTATTGAATCAGCTTGACCTACGTCGATATAATGTACTTTTAGTTCTCCTTTAACTTCTGTTTTAGAAGTATTTACTGCTATGGTTTCATTACTATTACTTTCTTTTTCAACTTCTTTCTTAGACGTTTCAGTCTTAGTGGTAGTTGTAGCTACAATTTTAGCATTAGCTTCAACCTTTGCCTTGTCTTTACTGCACCCAGTAATCATGCCTATAACTATCGCGATAGCAATTAGCCAAGAGTACCCCTTTTTATAAAACTTACTTTTAGGTTTAATTTTCAAAACGATTCCCCCCTATAATTCAATTTCTATTGGATTGTACCATATTAGGCATAATCATACAATTATTAAAAAATCTATGTAGTACTCAACAGCCAGAAAGCAAATCTGAATATCGTGGCGGTGTTATCTACAAACGAGATAGAACTAACACTATGTTAGTAATAAAATGTTCCATTTGCAAAGATGTTAACAGAAAAATAGTGTATGGAAGTTGGTCGGCATGGTATTCTGAATCTTAAAATAAATATATAAAAAAATAAATAAAAATGCCTGAAGTTAGCATTTATAGTTGCTTTTTATTCTTTACTTTTAGCCATTCTTAACACCTGATCACCTATTTTTATAAATATTATCTATGAATTCTTAATTTTAGCAGTTCTCCAATATTTCTTCTCTAATTGTACTTTATTAAATTGTTCTTCAGATATAATTGCAAGGTTGCTTCCTGAAATATTTTCATTTTCATAAAGAGCGGCATATATTGTTAACATTAGTTCTGCATTCTTTTCTAATATATCATCTTTTCATTTTCAAAATAAACATCTATTCCCAAATTTTCAAGTTCATTCAATGCCTTGAGTGTATCTAAGGTATTTCTTCCAAAACGACTAATTGATTTTGTAAGAATTATATCAATTTTGCCACTATTACAATCTAAAATCATTCTTTAAAACTCTTTTCTCTTACTTCTGTTTCTTCCAGAAACTTTATCTGCATAGACTCCAGCAAATTCCCAATTTATATTTTTCTTAATTTCATTTTCATAATATGATACTTGATTATCTAGACTATATAGTTGATTTTCATTTGAAGTACTTATACTACAGTATGCAGCCACTTTTAATACTTTAAATTGTGGTATTGTATTAAAGTTTATTATTTGTTTTATTATTCTCATATAGCTTTTGTTAATCTAATTCTCTGCACTTCCTTAAATAAATCTTCATCAATGATTTTTGCATAATATTCATCGCCTATATAACGTTCATAAGAAAGTATCTTTGATATGGCCTGCTTTCCCCATTTAGGATTATTATAAGGTGAAGGAACGCTACACTCTTCAAGCCTGGATGAGATACTTCCCATACTTTCTCCATCAGCATATAGTTCGTATATTAATTTAACAGCCATAGCCTGTAGTTCATTTATTTCAATTCTATTTGTAAATCCTCTATTATATCCAAAAGCAATTCTTTTTTTAATTTTTTTATCCACGTTATCTATCCCCTTATTCATTATAGATACAATTCCTATCTATAATTTTATTACCACATATTTTCTTATAAAAATCAAAAACAGATTACTGCTAAAAATCAGCAATAATCTGTTCTTTAAATTAATCTGTCTTCTTATCTTGAGACGATTAGGCTAAATATTTTAATACAATTTATCAGAAAGTAAGTGTTCTTACTATTCGTCGCGTCTACATTGGATTAGAACAAGAGGGCTTTATTACAAGTGGTAGCGAATATTTAACTCAGAATGGTAAAAAGTTTCCCCCATTTTCTTTGTGAAAATATCATTTGAATAGGAAATAAAGTTTCAGCATGAATCTCACATTTAAAATGTGTAGCATGCTGATTTTTTTTTATTTCAATCTATTATCAAACATTAGTTGAATTTGAATACCAAAAGGATCTTCAATAATCCCGTATGCTTTACTAAACACATTATTAGATAATGGAACGATGATTCTAATTCTGTTATCTGTAATTAAGCTATTATAAAAATGTTCAATTTCGTTTAAGTCAGCACTTTGAATACATAATGATGTGTTATTACCAACTTTATATTTTTCATTACTATCCATTGTATTTTCTGCAATCATTATTTTAGTTTTTCCAATTGCTAAAATAGAGTGAGAGATATAATTTTTATTTTCATCAGTAATCTGTATTGTATTATCTCGTTTTCCCATATCTTGGTATGTAACCAGTAATAATTCCTCTGCATTGAAATGTTTTTTATAGAAATTTATAGCTTCTTGTGCTTTCCCATTTATTGAAAGAAAAATAGCAATTTCTAGTGTTTTACTCATAGTATCAATCTCCTTTTTTATAGTAATTCTCAGGCATATATTATATATATATTGATGTATTGCCTTAAATTTATTATAATATTTAAAGGTATCAAAACATGATACCTTTAAAGGAGGATTGTATGAAAAAATCAGAAAGATTAAATGACATGATAAGATACTTAAATAGTCGAGAATTCTTTAATTTGGGTGATTTAATGGATAGATATAATATTTCAAAAAGTACAGCTTTGCGTGATATTAGTTCATTGGAACAATTAGGTATGCCTATTTTTTCAGAGTATGGTAGATATGGAAGATATGGTATCTTAAAACACAGGTTATTATCACCTATTAATTTTACTCTTGATGAAGTGTATGCTTTATATTTTGCAATGTTGACGTTAGAGTCTTATCAATCTACACCATTCCATTTAAGTGTTAATAAACTAAATGAAAAATTTGAAAACTGTCTTTCTAAAGTACAAATAAAACAAATTCATCAGATGAAAAAAGTTTTACAATTTGAAGCTTATCAACATAATAATGTTAGTCAGTTTTTAGATACAATTTTACAAAGTATTCTTAATGAAATTAGTTGTAAGATTCAATACTTAAAAAATAACAAACAGGTAATTTACCATATTCAGTTTTTTAAAATTTCTGCTAAGTTTGGACAGTGGTATGCTACTGGAATAGAGATGAATACAAATAAATATAAAGTTTTAAGATGTGATAGAATGACTTTGTTAGAATTTCGTAATGATAAATCACAATTCTCTGTTGAAGAACTCATCAACCGTTCTTTAGAATTTTATCAATCTGAAAAAAGTATTGAGTTTGAAGTGGAAATTTTAAAACATGCAAAGGATATTTTTTATAAAGAGCAATATCCATCAATGAAAATAGAAAGTGGAACTAAGACACTTATAAAAGGGTTCTATAATTTAGGCGAAGAAGCATTTATTGCAAATTATTTTATTAGATATGGTAATTCCATCGTATCAGTAAAACCTGAATCGCTAAAACACCTTATTCAAGAAAAAATAGAGAATCTATTAAATTATTATCAAAAATTATAAATCAGAATGCAAATCACATTACTGTGAAGCATGCTGATTTCTTTTTTTATTTTGCAATTAACCAATTATTTTGTTTTTTTAAGGTTAATTCATATTGTAAAATTTGTTTGCCTTTCGTTTGTTGCTCGAGATATTTAACTGCGACCCAGACCTTAATTTGATTCCCTTGCTTCTGATAGACAAGACTAGCCGTAGCAATGTTCAATAAAAAGTGCACACCCCTGAGTTCAAAATCCATAGGGGTGTGCATTTATTTAAATTCAATCCAAACTTTTGTGCTTTCAAACTCAATTTTCGCACTTCATTTTACCCCAAAAACAACGAAAACCCCTGAATTCAAGGGTTTTCCATTGTATCAAAATTGTTGTTTATGTATGAGATGATTAGGCTAAATATTTTAATACAATTTAGCGAGCTTTTCAAGAGGAATCTCAAATTTGATTGACGCTAAATTGTAGGGGTTTCTGCTAAAAGGTGCACACCCATATATCCATATGTTATCACATACTGGGTGTGTTTTGATAGTAAGTTGATACTGATACGCATCTTAATAAATATTCTCTTTGAGTATAAAACATCCATTTCTATTATCTACAATCTGATTACTTCAGTCACCGATTCATCATGACAATGGACTGTTGGTTGAATCATGATTTGATGAGGGTTTTTATCCGATCTGGTTATCACGTCTAGACCTTATAAAGGTATAAAGGATTGCACCGTTTATAAGGATGACTCTAAGGATCTCAGATACATTTGATGGAAATAGCGCTGGAATCGAAATAATATTAAAACCTTGTAGGACTATGATTCCAAGAAGTGCGTTTCGCACTGTTGCTTTACTAATTGTAGCACCGCCAACAACCAGTGCAGACACGGCGAATACTCCAATACCTATGTGAGAACCATAGGTGCTAAAATTACCGGTATTTTGCAATAAGATTATTTGCCCCCATGCCGCCACAATAGTGGAAATGGTAATCGCAGTGATTCTGACTTTTGAGATTTGCCCTTCAGAATCTATGGAATTTTGCTGCTTCGAAGATAATTGAGTGAAATCCTGCCCAATCCTGCTGCGAGTAATCATTAGGCTGAAAACTGCAACGGCACAAATGAGGACACCTGTTATCACGGGGAACTCTATATTTTTAAGTTGCTTGATCTCATTTGGAAGGACATCAGCATACATAATCAAGGAACTCATGAGAATGACTACAGTGACTAGGGCTATTCTGGTGTAACCTGTCTTCTTGTCAAAGTGGGCATCCTTTTTCATCAAATGATAAATGGTGAATCCGAGAAAGAGAATCCCTACGATGATGAGAAGTAAGAAGAACTGGACTTGCAGTAGTCCATCAACAGAATGCAAAAGTGTGCCTTTTAGGTTAATTGTGTTTTTAAGACCTACGCCGCCGCTTAACAAAAGCTCAGGGGAAGTTATTGGAATAACAGACCCCATGAGAGCAAGTACGATGAACATGTATATGCCATTTCCTAAATAACCAACAAACCATGAGGCAATCATCTCGTGACCACGGGTCTTATTGAGCAGCATCCCTGTTAGAATGCCAAATAAAACGGCAAAGAGGGTGGCAAAAACAGCTGCAGTCAGGAAGCCTAAAATCCCCGACAACTCCCAGTTCACAGCCATGATGACGCCGAGCTGACCGGCAATTGCTCCAATGACAATACTGAAGTTAAAGCCCATACCCACTATTACTGGTATGAGTAGAGAGAGGACAAGGAGAGAGTAGCCAGTAAAACTCTGTACAAGTGCATTCATCATGTTATAGGGCGTTTCTTTTGATATGAAAATCCCAAGTACTACAAAAACAGCGAAGAATAAGGTCACATTATTTCTAAGTAGAAAATTCTTTTCTTTTTTCTTTTCTGAACTTATTTTCATAAAAATCCACCTTTCTATTTTTATATTTATTTACCATTTAAATTTAACTCAAGATATTATATCTCCAAAAATGGCCCTATTATAAAAATTATGCCACCCCCTATAAAAATAGACCCTATATTAAATGAGTATGTATAATTGTGTTAATTAGAATCTAATTACATATATCTCTATATTCTCCACATTGTTTAAATATACCTTTAATTTGTCATAAAGTCTTTTATAACAGCTATGAACCTTGTGGGTTTTGTTCATCCGCTAAAAAGTGCACAACCATATAAAACTGCTCCATCTACTACTCGTTTCATGTGCATGAACATGTTATACTTGAATAAAAAATAATTTATTATCCTAAAAGTTTTATTTGCTATCTATTATTGCCTTCTCACTATCTAAGCCAGCTAAATAATTATCAAAATATGCAAATGTTGATTTCCTATATTCTATATTTTTACCTGCTAATTTTATTGATGAAATATATCCTTCTGTATATATCTTATTTATATAACTAACACTTTTAAGAGTTTAGTATTTTGTCGGCAAAAATTCCTTTAAATATAATAAAATCACATTCTGTCCTGTACTAATAAATTCAAGTGAACTTAACGTCTTTAATTTCTTTTTGGCATCAACTGGTAAGTCTTCTACTACAAGATTTTCGATGTATTTTTTATATGGAAACTTAGCTATTCTAATTGTGTTTTGTTTGTTACTTTCCTGTGTTAACGTTGCCAGCCTGCAATATCAAAAGCGTCCTGTTATCCATTTGAGGTAGTTTATCGACACCTATTCTTCCTTAATCATCCATTGGTACTTTAGTGACTCTGCTGCAACCATGTCAATATCCTTATTATTAAAGTATACGGCATTTCATGAGAAGACAATTTCTATTTCCATATAGACCCTTGTGGAATTATTTTCATAAGGCATATCTCATCACCCATTTTTATACTTTTTAACAGTTCCACATCTACTTTACACTCAAAGGCTTTTTCAAAAAGGACTTTACTATACCCAGTCGTGCATTGACACCAGGTATCGGTATCTAATCTATCCACATCTGCAAGCATTGGACATGGGCAAAAAGGAAATTGCAGATATAGTTCTCCATTTGCACATGACAGTCCAGCTGCTTTTGCCTTGTCCGAATTTCCAAATTCATCCATACTCGAAGATGATTCTACCAGCTCTTTCACCAGCGCTAATTTCTCATCCATTCCATATCCACACTGACAGTGCATTCTAATCTGTTTAACATCCGATTTATCAAAATGATTTTCTAATCTCTTCATTGTAGACTTCACCCATGTCGGATTATCCTCTTTTCTAGCCACCTCATCTTTTCCATATACTATTTCTCTTGCCATTTTATCATTGCTCGCGCTTTTGACAGCACCATAAATTACCTGTTCCTGAATTTCCCTTATATCAAACATTTTAAAACCTCCATTTTTTTATTTAGCTGTGAATTGTGAATTTATAAAATCATAGTTAATCCAATCCCTCTGCTTATTATAATGATCGACATATGCACCGTTTTGTTTCTATTACATCAAAAACATAAAATAGACTCCTTTCAATCGAACTATATCCCTGTGACAGTTCTCATTATAGTAAGAATTCTATTTTTTTACTTCTGAATTCTTGCTCTATTTAATCGGTATGCATAGATCCATTACAACATTCATGTTTTCTCTGTCAACAGCCCGATAAATATCTAATCCATATCTTTCATCCATTTCATAACCGCTATGTGCCAGCCAAATACTAAATATGCCCTGAAAAGCGACAAAAATATCTTGTATCAATCCATCAAAGCGATAAACCGCAAACTTACCCCCTTGAATCGTTGTTACATTACCGAGAGAACAATTTTTATCAACCGTCATGCATATGTCATATAAACATTGATCTAAATTTGTAATGGAAGGATCATGATAAGACCTTTCAATCAAAAGCGTATCTTCATTAAAATAATCTTTGTATTTTTCTGTGAAGTCGCACCAATTTTTCTCCAGCTCAATATAGTTTCCAATATGTCTTTCGTAGATAACCACGAAATCGTCCAGTTCCTGTATTAGGATCTGTCCATCATATTCTTCAAATGATTGAAACCTGGCTAGCTTGTCTAGGTAAAAAGGATGGGGTACACATATTGTATTCATACCCTTTCGAAATTCTGTCGGAGAAATATTATGGTGCTTCTTAAATGCTGAACTGTAATTTGATGGGCTATATCCATAATCAAATCCAATGTCAGTAATGGATTTATCTTTTTCAATTTTGAGACTTAAAGCACTTTGTTCTATTTTTAAGCGTTTGATAAAGGCATAGATACTTTCTCCTGTTTCTGCCTTAAAAACTCTGCTAAAGTAATATTTTGAAAAATGACAGTGATCTGCAACATCTTTAATGGAAATTTCCTCGTCTAAATGTCGTATAATATAATCAATACTTTGATTTATAAATTCGTTTGTGATCATAATGCACAACTCCTATTACTATCTGATATTATTTTGCAACAAGAAATTTTAGGATGCATCCCACATACTTGAGTTATCCCTTTTGGTGGGGAATTTCACTCTTTTTTCTGCAAAAGGCAAATGCTCTCACAATGTGATGTCGCAGGAAACACAATATAACGAAACAACATTTAATTTTTCTCTATTATAGTTATTATCTGCTATTTACAACTGTTTATTTTCATTCTTTGATTCTATTAATACTTCTATCATTTTATCTTCTGTTTCTTTTGATAATTTAATTTTTTCTAGTTCCATATAACCTTTTTCAAACAATTTAGTCCTGTACCCTAAAGCATTCAAAAATTTGCTACCTTCTGGAACAATAAAATAACATTTTAAATTATACACCTCAGCTAATGGAATATAATTACTAATACTTCTAATAATATTTTTTTCATCATCCTTAAACAAATAAAATTTTGAAAATGCTTCTGCTACTTTCTTAACTGCTCCAACATGATAATCTCTCCCACGCTGTCCCATAAATCCCGAAGTTGTTATTTCCCCCAAATATAAAGTCTTTTGGTTTCTATTTATTCCAATTAAGTCAGGTTCCATATTACTAAATATATTATGCATCTGTTTTTGGGGCAAAGTTAATTGTTCCAATTCATATTTTATACAAAAATTCTCAGCCAACTCTTTTTCAACAACGGTTTTTAATAGATTTGTATTTGCCATCCTCTTGCCTTCTTTCAGAATACATTTCATCAACTTTATGTTTAATAGCTATAATATAAAATTTCCAATACTACTATATTCTAAATTCTATATAATTAGCATATTACCTTTTTTTCTTATGAGTTTTAGTAAGAATAATCTATTCTTATCATTTGTGGTTTTAGCTGTAATCATGCCGATAATAATTCCGCTAAAAAGTGCACACCCCACTCCAAAAGTGCCCCCCTAACTTAAAAAACCATAGGGGTGTGCATTTATTCCATTCCAACCTATAATTTTATAACGTCCTGCTCAACTTTCAACTTATATTTCAATCCAAAAAACAACGAAAACCCCTGAATTCAAGGGTTTTCCATTGTATCAAAATCATTGTTTATGTATGGTGGAGGCGAGGGGTGTTGTAGCAAACAAATAGTTTGCAATTTTTTCACCATTAATCTTAATAGGTAATTTGTAATACCGAATTGGGCGAATTTTTACAAAGCGATTTTTCTTTCTTTTTCTCCATCTTTAAATTTTATGTCACCTTTAGTTATACAATTATCTACTGGACATACTAAAGAACATAAGTGACATCCTACACATTTTTCCCTATCTAGTGAAGGTCTTCTATTTTCTTCATCCCATTTAATTGCTTGATGACCACCATCAAAGCAAGATACGTAACATCTTCCACAGCCTACACAATTTTCATGTTTGAAATTAGGATATACTATGTATCCACGATCTAATTTCTCTGCTGGAATTGTATTTTCAAGAGCTACTCCTACTAAATCTTCTAGTTTATCAATTCCCTTTTCTTCCATATAGTATGAAATTCCACTTATTAAATCTTCAACTATTCTATAACCATATTGCATAATTGCTGTAGTCACTTGAAGATTAGAAGATCCAAGCATTATAAATTCTAATGCATCCTCCCAAGTTTCTATACCACCAATACCGCTTATAGGAATATTTTTAAGTTTTGGTTCTTTTGAGAGCTGAGCTATAAATCTTAGTGCTATAGGTTTTACAGCTTTTCCTGAATATCCAGATATAGATGATTTTCCATTTACTATTGGCAATGCTACTTGCTTTTCAAAGTCTATTCCAGTTATACACTTTATTGTATTTATAGCTGAAATTGCTGTTGCTCCACCTTCAATAGCTGCTATTGCAGGAGTTTCCATGTTTCCTATATTAGGAGTCATTTTTGCAATTATTGGAAGATGTGTTCCTCTTCTTACTGCTGCTGAATATGACTTAACAAGCTCAGGGTTTTGTCCAACGTCTGAACCCATAGCATGAGATGTCATCTGTGGGCAGGAGAAGTTACATTCAATAATATCAGCACCTATTTCTGTAACACGTTTTGCAAGCATAGTCCATTCTTCTTCATTACTTCCCATTATTGAAGCAATAAGAACCTTGCTTGGGTAGTTTTCTTTTAACTTTTTCATCTGCTCAATGTTCCACTCAAGTGGGTGCTCCGCTATCTGTTCCATATTCTTAAATCCTGTAAACGGAGTAGCCTCTTTTCTTAGTGCATCAAAACGTGGTGATACTTCATTTGGTATAAAAACTCCGATTGTTTTAAATACTATACCACCCCAACCGGCTTCTAATGCCTTTGCACACATTTCATAATTGTTTCCAACTGGTGATGAGGCCAGGAAAAATGGATTTTCACACTTTACTCCACAAAATTCTATTGAAAGATCTTTCTTTTTCATAACTTAAACCTCCTTAGTTGATGCTACCTGTCTATCTGCTTGCCTAGACTCTCTTTTTGCAGTCAAATATCCTTCAATTCTTTCTGCAGCTAATTTACCTGATGCAACACCTTGTACAACTGTCTTATCTCCCTCAATGATATCTCCTGCTGCAAATATATCTTCAATATTGGTTCTACAATTTTTTGTAACAACTATTCCTTTTCCATCAATGTTTATATCTGCAATGTTTTTTATATCTTCTGATTCCTGTCCTACTGCGAATATGACCATATCTGCTGTAAGTTCTAATAGGGCTGAATCAAACATTCCTTCGGCCTTGAAAGCAGAAACCAATCCATTCTCTCCTTTAATCTCTAATGGTTTGAACCCTGTAAATATTGGAATATTCAATGATTGGATATATTCTCTTTCCGCTATATCTGCAGGCATTTTTTCTATAGTTCTTCTATATACTATTTTTACATCTTCACATCCAAGTAATTTAGCAGTTGATGCACAATCTAAAGCAACATCTCCACCACCTATAACTATCACATGGCTACCTATCTCAATGTTGCCTTCAGTAGTTTTTGCTTTTGAAAGAAAATCCACTCCATTTAAAACGCCTTTCAGTTCTGAACCATTAACGTCTATAGCTTTCCCCTTTTGCATTCCACATGAAACTAAGAACGCCTCATATCCCTTTGTTCTAAGGTCTTCTAGCTTAATATCTTTTCCTATTTTACAATTTGTCTTAAACTCTACCCCTAAGTCTTTTACATAATTCATTTCTGCTTCTACAACTTCTTTTGGTAGTCTTTGAGGTGGTATTCCATAATTTAACCATCCGCCTAGTATACTTTTTTCTTCGAATACCGTTACTTTATATCCTTTTAGTGCAAGTGATGCTGCTGCTGCAATTCCACTTGGACCTGACCCTATAACTGCTATTTTTTCATTTATAGCTTCTACTTTATCTAAAACTTTCATATTTATACTTTTTTCATAATCAGTTACATACCTCTGCAAATCACCTATTCTTATTGGCTTGTCTATACCGCATCTACTACAAGCCCCTTCGCAATATTGAGCTGTAGGACATACTCTAGCGCATATTCCACCTAAAATATTGTTTGTTCTAATGGTTTCAACGGCACCCTTTGTATTTTTAAAACGAAGTGATCGGATAAATTTTGCTGGTTCTGTACCAGCAGGGCATGCCTTACTGCAAGGTGCATCATGGCATAAAAGACATCTCGCTGCCTCTTCCATTGCTAAAAGGGGTGTTAGCCCAATTTTTGTTTGTTCTAAGTATTTTTTATTTTCCATTTAAGTATTTATCCCCTTTCTAAACTATATATATTTACTAATTCGTCAATGTCATAACATGTTTGACATTAATTTAACAGTGAATGTATTTTTTTCTGCATGATTTTCATTGATATAATTTATATACTCATTATTTCCGCAACAAAATCTACATCTATTTAACAAATTATTTTATGAATCTAATCATAATATGTGGAAATTTTATAATTATTTAATATAATTTTTGTATGAATTATGTACAAAAATATACAACAAGGTGGTAATCACTATTTGATTAAAAAAAAATATAAGCATATATAAAATTATTGATATAATTAAACATTATGTATTTTATGATATACCTATAATCTATAGAGAAGACTTTGATAAGAAAATATCAAAAGAAAATAATAACAGAACTCCTATTGTATGCCTTATTTTAGTATTTGTAAACCTTATTCCGTTATTATCGGAGCTGAAGCATGATTTTTTTTCAATATATTAATGTGTTAATTTCCCACCATTTTTATTTACTATCTCCCTAAGCTACACCTCACCTATAATTTTGGGTTTGTTATACCATATAGAGAAGGACCAAACAATAGAACCATCCCCTTGTTTTTTTGCTGGGCACACATAAAAATACAGCCTCCTTATGGAGACTGTTTCATGTTTATGTTTCCTATGAGGATATTCATTTCTTAATCATAAAACCCTAAAATCTTTAATGCTTTCTCCAAGAATATAGTGTGAAAACCACATCAAATTCTGCTTCATAATAGCCACATTAATTCCTGGCTGGTCAGAACTATATCCCATTCCTTTAAATATAACTAATTCTGTATCAACTTCCATATCCCTTAGTCCTTGATATAACTCATATGCATCTGGAGTTGGAACTCCTGCATCCTTTTCACCATGTTGGATCAAGGTGGGAGTACAGGCTGATTTGATATATGTTATTGGTGAAGTTTTAGCATATATCTCTGGATCATTCCATGGAGTATCTCCTAAATACATCCTAGTAAATTGAGGTATATCTGTATTCACATAATTGGTAATCCAATCACTAATTCCACCTCCAACTGAAATAGCCTTAAATCTATCACTATATGTAGAACAGAAGGCTGATATATATCCCCCTTGGCTCCATCCCATAGCCCCTACTCTATCCTTATCTGCAATCCCCTTATCAACTAGTGCATCCACCCCAGATATAACATCATTGTAGTCACCAATTCCCAATTTTCTATAGTTTGCTTTTAAGAATTCATTACCATATCCTGAACTTCCTCTGTAGTTTGGTTCTAAAACTATAAAGCCCTTTTCAATAAACTGCTCAATAGGATATTTCTCATTAAAACAATCTGAAAATATTGGAAAGGATGTCCAACCCGGACCACCATGGATTACCACTAATAAGGGATATTTTTTATTTACGTCAAACTCTACTGGGGTTGATAAAACCCCTTCTATTTCAAGACCATCACTACTTCTCCATGAGATTATTTCCCTGTTACTTTTAAGCTTTCCTTTAAAAAAGCTATTTTCATTCGTTATTTTTTTATTGTCTAAATAGATTTCAAAGGTTTCATTTGTTATAGCCTTATTATAGGATATATGATTTCCATCCCTTGTTATAGAAGCTTCCATTATAAAGCTATCTGCTTTTTCGCTTAACATTTCCACAGTGCCATCCTCAGATAGCAACCCAATAAGATAATTAGTTTTATTCTGCCATCTAATTAAAATCCCTTTAGCTGTCCATCGTAATGGAATAACCGTACTATCAAAATCTGTTAAAGGTTGAGCTCGCTCTCCACTGTTAATATCATATATCTCTAGTGTACTGTCTTCTATATGTGTCTTATAGTAATCTTTTTCCCTTAAGCTTGCCGTATAACATATTTTGGTGCCATGAGGAGAAAAACAAACGCTCCCCCCTAATAACTTATTTCCATTCATCTTTTGTAGCTCTCCAGCTTTAATATCTAGTATGTATAGGTCTCCATTCTGACAATCTTCCCCATCTGGGCTTGGGGTAGCCATAAATACAACCTTATTGCCATCATTTGAAATATCAAATTCATGGATATGAAAATCCTTACCGTCAGTTAGTTGATACGCAACGCTATTTTCGTTTTTATCCTTACCAGCACTACTAGAATCTTCTGGGTACTCATATTTATCATTAGATTTTTGTATACCTTTTTTTATTTCAATGTAATATAAACAATTATTCTGGTATTCCTTGCCTATATGATGGAAATCTCCATATATCTCCTTGCGTTTCTTAATTTCCTCAGATTCTTTTGACTGTGCAACATAATAAAAACCCTTTCCAGTTGGTTCCCATTTGAATTTACTTACTCCTTCTTTCTCATCAGTAATTTGAATCCTAGTATAATCATCTATTGACTTAACAAAGATCTGATTTTTCTTCTTATCCCCGTCACCAACTGAACTAAGGTATGCAATATGTCTATAATCTGGAGACCATAATGGGTGTGTACAATCTATATCTCCAGTTGTTAATGGGTAACATTGCCCCTTGTCTTTTTCATATATCCATATATGGTTACTATATTTATTGTCTTTCCAGTTAGTTGTCCTCTTGACAAATGCTACGTTTTTGCCATCATCACTTATGTTTGTATCTGATAAGGTTGGTAATGAAATACTCTCTTCTATACTTAGATAATTTTTTTTACTAATACTCATTAATAAACCCCCTCTATAGAATTTTATTCACCAAAAGAATCCGTCTGACCGCTAAAACATCTACTCTACTAAATCCTTTGTTAAATCATTTCTAATTCATTATGATATTTTCCATATACTAGCTTTTCATTACTTACTATTAATTATATCAAACAAAGACTGACATCAGTATGTCAGTCTTTAAGTGAAGATTTATTATTTTTATAAACTCAATAAGATAATCCTTAACTCATAATACTTAATTCCCTTCTTATTGAATTAGCTTAAAACAATATCTTGAGTAACTAATAAATAAGTACCCCCCTAACTTAAAAAACCATAGAGGTGTGCATTTATTCCATTCTACTCTATAATTTCACGGCTTTCAGCTCAATTTCCCACTGTATTTTACCAAAAAACAACGAAAACCCCTGAATTCAAGGGTTTTCCATTGTATCAAAATTGTTGTTTATGTATGTCTACTAACTATGGTTTAATCAGACTTTCAAATTGTTTATATCTTCTATAATCTGATTCCTTGCATTCCATGGATATTAGAACTCCATTACTATTATATTTAGTTGATTTGATATTGGCATTATCATTAAAATATGACAGTACATTTCCCTTTTCATATGGGATTAGCATTTCACAGCAAACATGATGGTGAAAAGCCTTTTTGCAAATTTCATTTACTAACTTATCTATTCCAGCTTTATTTTTTGCAGAAATATATATGCAATCTTCTTCATGTATTGTGATTTCACCCTCTACTAAATCTTCCTTATTATAAACATAAATAATAGGGATATTATCCGCACCTAGCTCTTTTAATGTCTGCTTTGTAACTTCAATATGTTGTTTGTAATTAGCGTTTGAATAGTCAACTACATGAACTAACAAATCAGCTTCAATAATTTCCTCTAAAGTTGAGCGGAATGCATCTACAAGCTGTTTAGGAAGTTTACTGATAAACCCTACTGTGTCACTTAACAGAAATGATTTATTATCAGGAAGTTTAATGTTTCTTACATAAGTTTCTAATGTAGCGAATAACATATCCTTTTCAAGTACCTTCTTATCAGTTGAAGAGCAGTACAAATCAATCATGGAATTCATAATGCTTGATTTACCTGCGTTTGTATAACCTACTAAAGCAACCACAGGTATTCCTGATTTTTTACGTTGTTTTCTTTGATTCTGCCGCTGAACTACAAGAGTTTTCAGTTCAGCCTTCAGTGCACTTATTCTATCTTTAATAGTCCTGTGATACTGATCAAATTTTGTCTCCTCCGAAGCTCTATTTATTAAACCGGTATTTCCTGTCTGAGGACTCAATGATTCTCCAAGGCCGGTTAACCTCGGTAGAATATATTGTAATTTTGTTATTTCAACCTGCAGCTGTGCTTCTTTGCTTTTAGACCTTTTATCCAAAATGTCCAAAATAAGAACCGTTCTATCTATTATCTTGCATTTTAGAGCTGAATTCAAATTACGAATCTGTGAAGGCGACAGCTCATCATTAAAAATAACCATATTCACTTCTTTCTCAAGAATTAATGCATGCAATTCTTGTATTTTCCCCTTGCCTAGATAATGTGACGGATACACTCGTTCTAATTTTTGAGTAATTTCACAAATTACTTCAATATCACATGCATCAGCCAAGCTATATAGTTCCCCCATCATATTTAAAAAATCCTTATCATTCCTGAGATAACAGCCTACAATTATTGCGCTTTGTTTTTGTTCCATACAATGTCCTCCGTTCATTACCATTCTATTAAGACAAACAAAAGGGGTAGACCTGTCACTACCCCTATGTACCACTCTGATCCAAAAACTAAAGCTCAAAAATCTTTGTTGCAACATTTTTGCAGAATTCACTGTCATGCTCTACGAATAATAAGGTTGGTGAATATTCTATAAGTAGCTCTTCTATCTGCATACGAGAGATAATATCCACAAAATTAAGTGGTTCATCCCAAATATACAAATGAACCTTCTCGCAAAGACTTTTTGCAATTAGTACTTTTTTCTTTTGGCCGCCGCTAAAAGCTAACATATCTTTTTCAAATTGAGTTCTTGAAAAATCAAGTTTTCTTAGTATTGCTTTAAAAAGACTTTCATCAATATTGTTATCAAAAGCGTAGTCAGTTAGGTTGCCCTTAAGATGCGATGTATCTTGTGATACATAAGAAATTTTAAGGTCACTTCCTTTTCTGAAAGTGCCTGAATATTTCATATCCTCACCACAAATAAGCTTAATAATGCTTGACTTTCCTGAGCCATTTTTGCCTTTGAGTGCAATTCGGTCACCTTGCTCAATACTAAAGTCAACATCTTTACAAGCCATGGTGTCACCGTAAAAAATCGAAACATTCTCAAGTTCTACAAGTTTATCTTTATGAAAGGTAAGTTGAGAAATCTTCAAGCTGTCGGAGCTTTCAATATTTTTGAGAAGCTTAGATTTTTCTTCAATGGCAGCTTGCTGTCTGTTTTCGATTGACTTGGAACGTTTCATCATTTTAGCTGCCTTATGGCCAACATAACCTTTATCTAGCTTAGAACCGGAATTTGTTGTTCCTTTTTTTGATTTTTCCACATCATTTGACCAATTGTTCGTTCGTTTAGCAGACTCCGATAAACGGTTAATATCTCTTCTGAGCTTTTCGTTTTCTGCAAACTCAAAGTCATCCTGCTTTTTTTTATTTTCCCGACAGCTGGAAAAATTACCCTTTTGTATTTCTATATTTGTCTTATTTATTGAAAGAATATGGTCAATACAATTGTCCAAAAAAGACCTATCATGTGAAATCAAAATAAATCCTTTCTTTTTTCTAAGGTAATAACTGAGTTTTTTTCTAGCTTCAGCATCCAAATGATTTGTAGGTTCGTCAATAAGCAGAAAGGAGTTCTCCTTCAAAAACATACTGGCAAGCAATGCTTTTGTCTGTTCTCCTTCTGATAGTGTATAAAACTGCCTGTATAAAACATCTTCGTCTATATCTAAAAGTGATAATTCTCTCATTATTTCCCAATCCATTGAATTTGGACTGATTTCTCTTATAATATCTATGGTGAAATTTTCTTGTTCCTTCACCTCATAGGGAAAATATTCAAAAGTTACATTAGCTGAAATATTTCCAGTGTATTCATAGTTGCCAAGTAAAAGATTCAGAAAAGTAGTTTTTCCTCGCCCATTTCTTCCTGCAAAGCCCAATTTCCAATCTGTATCGATTTGAAAGCTTAAATTTTCAAAAATACTATCGTAACTACCTTCATAAGCGAAGGTCAGGTTTGTAACATTTATTAAAGACATAGTTTTGTCCTCCTTTGTAATTAATAGTACGAATAACAAAGTCGGAACAATAGGTGACTGGTATTACTCCATATAAATGCCACCTGAAGTATCCGGCTCTACATGGAGATTATCATGCGTTAGCAAGGTATCTTTATTATCCATTATATATTCCCTCCTGTTCATTCTATTTATTTATAAAAAATAAGAGCCGCAAGAAATTATTATTCCTACAGCTCATAAATATATCAAATCCACCCCTATATTAAGGTCACGAAGGGTATATATTTTCTGAGTGAAAAAACAATTAACTTTCTTGCATAAGCACAATAAAAAGAGGTATAGTATGTATCCACAATTTTATTATGCTTTATAAAGCTAGCAAGAAAAATTAATCATCTTTTCCACTCCAATCATCATATTTGTTTAGACTATATCATACTAACTTTCAAAATTCAACTAGTAGAATAAAAAAATTATACCTACGCCCTAATAATACCTATAATATCCTCCCCATACTTTTCAACCTTTACTTTACCAAAGCCTTGAACCTTTAAAAGCTCTTCCTTATTTTTAGGTTTAGCTTTTATTATTTCTTCCAAAGTATTATTAGTAAATATGCAATATGCCTTTATTTCTTCCACTTGTGCCTTTGCATATCTGTATTTTTTTAGCTTTTCATATAACTCCTCATAATTTTTTCCTATGCAATCTTCTTTCTTTTCAATAGTCTTCTCAATCTCTATTTCAACTATCTTTTCAACAGGCTGCTCACTCTTTATTTCAACTACCTTTTCATAGCTTTCTTCAATTACTTCCTCAACTTTACTATTAATATTTTCTTTAAAATCCTCATCAGTTAATCCATATTTTTTATAATAATCATAGGTTATTTCTGTATTATTCTTTATTAAAAAGTTTGCTATGTCAATCATTTGACTTTCACGCATCTTTTCACTGGGAATTACCTTTTTTATTTTTTTATTTAACATATCTGTGATTAGCTTTTTAATCATCTCTTTCATAAACTTCATTTATATTTGCAAATGCTATTAATGGTTCGAAACCATTTTTAATTGCATATATTCTTCTACTGCTTTATTAAGTTCAGCTACATATTCTTTTGGTGTTTTTTCTACTTCAATCTTTATAAGCTTTCGCTTATTAGCATTTGCTTTTAGGTGTGCAGAATCTGTATAAAGTATTTTTCCAGTTACCATTTTAAGATTTATAGCTTTAAATACTACTTCGTCAAATATTTTTTGGAACACGTCTGTCCCTTTACAAGTTGTCTTTCAGATCTTATTCCAAATAAGTACCCAATGAACAACATTTTAAAAAGTAAAATAGGCTCTATACCAGGTCTTCCATTATCTGGGTAGTAATATTTATGGGTCAATGCCTGGGATTAGTTTAAATGTTAACCTCAGGGTTGAAATATTTTATGCATCTAATATTAACAGCTGTCTACTTTAATGGAGCATACTATAAATCTATATCCATTAACTTTATTATTTAACTATGTTATTAGCTAATTATAAAAATGACTGTCCACTTTCGGTATTTTCACATACGAAATATTTAACTACTGTAGCTCCTACATCTGATAATGTTTCTCTCTGTCCTAAATAATTCTTCTTTAAATCTTTACCGTATAATAAGATAGGTACATATTCTCTAGTGTGATGGCTGTGGCCTATAGTTGGATCATTGCCGTGATCCGCCATTACTACAAGTCTGTCATTTCCATCTAAAATCTCCATTATGTGTCCTATATATTTATCTGCAATTTTAAGTTTTTCTACATATTTATCCGTATTTTGCTCGTGACCTGCAATATCAGTTTCTTGAACATTAGTGCAGATAAAGCCTGCTTTCATAGCTTGAATTTCCACTATTGTTAATTCCATAACTTTTTTTGTATCCACACAAGATATACTTTTCCCATAATCATTTGCCACTATATCAGCAACTTTCCCAATTAGGCATACAGATATACCGTTTTTGCCCAAAATTGTTGGTGCTTGTACCTCAGCATTCACTCCATATCCCATATGCATAACCTGGTATCCTTCTTTATATACCCCAGACTTTGGAGCATTTATTCCAATATACTTTCCATTTTTTTCTTCCACTGCATCAAAGATATTTTTTACACTGACGTTTTTCCCTCCAAAAGCTATTACTCTTGAAACCTTCACATTATTCCTAACTACCTTTCCAATCTTAAGAACTTCCTCATATGTTATTAAATCCAATGAAGAGGTTAGGTTATATACCTGACCTAAATCCGCTTCTATATTATCACCAATAGTAACACATCCATTTACAAACAGAAATTTTGTATTATCACCCATATATTCAACTTTATATCCAGCACTTATAAGTGCAGTATACACTTTATCAATAGATTTAGAAAAGGGCTCTATAAGTGGTAACTTTGGTTTCGTTCCCATAATTTCCTGATGACCTAAAAATGTATCAGCACCTGCATGCATTAGCGACGCTTTCCCATAAATAGCATCAGTACTTTTTTTCATAGCACCTATTTCTTCTCCCAGGGCATTCATAAGCCCTATCTTCTCAAGGTTTGGAAGTCTTAAATTCGGAAATTTTTCTAATATATGTTTGCAAGTATTTGCACCCACATCCTGAGGTCTCACATCTACTACATCTTTCATATAACCTACACCAAAACTGTCTAAAACAATTACAACAAATCTATTCATTAAATCATCTCCCTATTTTCCTTCCTAAACTGTCATATATACCAACAATTTCAGGGTTTCCCTTTTGTATTCCCTTTACCACAGCTACATGGCTTCGCGTTACAAAAACTTGTGATCTACTTGCAAAAACAACAGTATCGGAAACTTTGGCATTTCCCTTAAGCCCTAAGTAATAGTCTATACTTTCCAAAGAAGGGGTCTCAAGCTCAAGTTTTTTTGCAACTTCTATATTTCTGCCTACAAGAGCGTTCTTTGTATTTGATCTTCTGTAATATCCACCACCATAGCAGTAACAGGATTCATCTAAATTATGAGATATTTCACTTACATATACTATAGAAGGTAGCTCTACTTCATCTCTCAAGGCATGAAGTGGTGTTGTACCAGTTAGTCCATGTCCTGGTTCTCCATGAGTACCACCTGAGCTGTATATTTTTTCAATAGTTGATGTGCATGTAGCGGAAGGAGTGTTGATTTGCTCCAGTTTTAGGTGTAATTCTTTTTCAAGTGTTGCTTTTGCTGCACTTAATGTGTCCATATTATGTGTTTTTTCTATACTCATATTGTCAGCATTATATAAAAAACAGGGAAAAGACGTTATACCATAGATTTTTATGTTTGGCATAGCAGCTATTATCGCAGCATTTTCTATTAGTTCATTTAAGTAAAAACCTCCGTATTGTGCAGGGTACAATATATCATCTTTATCTATAACCCTTAGCATAACATTCTGAGTTACATTTATTTTTTTTGCAACTTCAGAGATTTTTTTAGCCTTTTCTACAGAATAAACCGTTATAACCTCAGGCTTTTGTAATAAAATATTTTCAATATCATTATTTGGTATCTGCACAAGGTGACCTACATGTCCGAGTTTTATTCCATTTTCCGCTAATGTTTTCGCCTCTCTCCAATCTACTGCCACAGCACCTTCATACCCTAATTTCATAATTTCTGAAGCTATATATGGATTCCTTCCAAACTGCTTTGTCATAAAATAAAGCTTTATGCCATACTTATCTGCTTCCTTTTTTATACATTCTGCATTATATAAAATGGAATCAACATCAAGAATATAGGTATCTGGTTCTATACTTCCATTTTGATGTAATTCAAAAGCTGTTTCTACAAGCTTTCTATTTCTTCTTAATGTGATATCTAAAAACATTACTGCACCTCTTTATATATATTAGTGTTCTGCTCTTTCTATTGCTTCTCTTATTATTCTAATTATGGTATCAGCACCGCTTCTCATGGGATTTATTCTAATCATTCTTTCTTCAAGTGTAGGATCTGTAGCTCTAAAAGTTCCAGAAACTCTATATACCATAGGTACAAATTCATATTTTGATTCTGCACCAACAGGGTTAGGCGCTGCTCCAAGCTTTTCTGCTTCCACCAGCACTTTTTTTGCTATAGCTTTGTCTAATTCCACCAAGAGTACTTTTGATTGTGCATTAGCTAGAAAAGCATTTTTTACGCCTTTGACTTCTCCGGTATTAAACCTCTGTACAAGTTCTTCATTTACTTCAGCCTGAATGGCAAGCTGTACTGGAGCATAGACAAGCCCCCGTAAAGCTGACATTGCCTCATGTCCTTGAACCTGGCTTCCACCTGAATAGTTTAATTCTATTACTTTGTCCACATAGGAACTTTTACCCACTAGGCAACCTATACCTTCCGGACCTAAAAGCTTAAATAAGGAAAAAGCTGAAAGCTGTGCGCCGAATTGAACGCCTATTTTTCTTACCTTCATTACTGCATAATTGTCATCTGTAATTATTGGAATGTTTTTCTTAACATCATTGATTATCTTTATAACTTTTTCCATATCATATTTATCATCTATCTTTTGCCTTGTATACTGTATAAGTACAGCATCTATATTCTCACTTGTAAGAATTCTTCTAATTTCATCCTCACTATTAAAATCTGCTTTAACTATTTTAAGGCCCATTGAATCTAGAGTTACTTTTGTTGTAGGATATATAGGTGCATCATGAACCAGCATAACGCCCCCTGGTTTTACCATACTTAGTATACCCCATCTTAAAGCTCCAGTACCAGCTCCTCTTAAAAGTGCGACCTTCTCCACTCCAAAAAAATCTGCTAAGGTTTGCTCTACTTTTAAAGTAGTAACTGGTTTATTAATGCCCACCACAACTCCCAAATCCCCAAGTGTTAATATATCTTTTCCATCAAAATGTTTTGTTATTGTATCTATTAATTTAAACTGCAATCTCTTTGCCTCGTCCATTGTCATAGATTCCAAGGGATATGTTTTCAATATAATCACTCCATTTCCTTTTACTCTAAGCATATATCCTTAGGGCATTATTCTTTATCATATTATCAATTTGAGCCTCGCTTATGCCACCTTTTCTTAGTAATGGCACAAAATTATCAAGAAGATATGAATATCCCAATCCATTTAAATACTTAAGATGAGATTTTCTTGTAATATCCATAGATAAAACAATTTTTTCTGAAAGACCTCTTTTGCTAAGCTCTTTAAGAAGATTAACTCTCACAGCTTCCGGTTGATAATTTATTTTACCTATAGTATCAAAAGCAACATTTGCTCCACTATCTATAAGTCTTAATATGCAATCTAGATCTCCACTCAAATCAACATGGCTAATAACAACTTTATCAAGGTTAACACCATATTCTTTAAATATTTTTAACTGCTCTAGTCCCAGAGTTCCAAGTGTTGTATGGGTTACAATAGGTTTTCCAGTTTCTACGTGTACCATAGATGCAGCCCTAAACACCTTCTCTTCTTCTGGAAGAATATTATCTTTACTTGTTCCTATTTCACCAATAATATCAGCTTTTACCCCTGTATTATCGATTCCATCTGTTATTTCCATAAGCATTATATGTGCTAATTCCTTTATGCTTAATTTATATACTTCTTCTGGGAAAAAAGGGCTTTTATAATATCCTGTGGAGCTTAAAATGTTAATACCAGTTTCGTCTTTTACCTTTGTAAGAAACTCAATATTTCTTCCCATTCCTCTATTAGTAACATCAATGATATTACTAACACCCTTTGATTTAAGTTCCTTGAGTTCTTTAATTATTTCTTCCATGGTGTCAAGCTTGCAGTCCTCATCTTTTTTAGGACCCGATAAATCTATAGTTATATGCTCATGGGCATAGGTAATTCCATTTAATAATTTCATTAATCTTCATCTCCATCTGTATTAAATATCAATTCATATTTTCTTCTTAAATATGATTTTTTAAAATAATCAATATAAAGCTGAGGCATTATGTATTGACTACTTATTTTCTCTGCAAGCTCTATCACGCAAATCCCATTATCAATTCCTTCTCTTGATACCATAACGATACCAGAGGCTACTTCATTTGCAGGAATTGTCACCGCAGTAGCATTAACCATATTAGCTATCTTCACAAGGTATTTCCCACTTCTATTTTGAATTTCTTTTGCAAAACTGCCCATATTACCAAACACAGAATCTCCTAGCCCCTCTAAATCAATAGGACCCTCAAAAGTAATCAATATATCATATTTACATAGCAATTCATTTACTCTTATTATTGAGTCCTCCCTATGATTAAAATCAGGGAATCTTTCTTCATATATTTCTATTCCGTTTTTCTTCATAAAAGATACAATGTCATTAAGACTTTCTCTCATATCCTTACCATTTGGAAGTGTTATATTTCCAATACAGGGGACCGCTATCTTTATTTTTCTAAGTTCATCCTCACAATAATTTTCGGTAAGTTGCATATCCGCCATATTATATATACACTCTTTCGCAATCTTTAAGGAATGACTTATAACTCCAACACCTGCAGTAAAATCAATTCCATCCGTGGATTTCTTAGAATAGTTTGCTTTAAGCCCCATACCCTTTGCCATTATAGAATATAAGTTTAAGCTAATTGCCGGAGCAAGAACAGATCCCCCGCCATCAGAACCTATGCCAACATCGTTTATGCCATATAGTACATTAATAGCTGTAGCACTGGAAGATCCTGTCATTATTTTACCTGTAAGAGGATTTGTAAGTCTTATATCTATTGCTCTTCCACCATCAGCCATACTATCTATGGTGTGCCATACATATTTATTATGTTTTGCTAAATTATTTATATACTTTCTTCTTACAGCTTTAGTGTTTTTTACTCCATAAAATATAGGGCAAGTATTATCATTTAAGATCTCAACTGTATCCAAAGCAGCGTCTTCATTTACTCTGTCCACAGTAATATTAAGCAACTTATTAGCTTTTACTGTAGCTTTTGATATTCTTAGCATTTGCTCAAAATTATTATCCATAATTAAACCTCATCTTTATTTTAGGCGTATTATAATAAAATATATTGTGATTTGTAAAATGCCATTTAATGAATCACTGCGCTAAATTAAAAATGTACTTTTTAATCTAGTTGCTTTCTTTGATTCATTAAACAGCATAGTAAAATAGTCTAATAAAGTTATTTAGTTACTACTGGTAAATAAAGTCCGAGTACATACAATACATTTATTAATACTCCTACAAAAATTGCTCCCACAGGACCAACTGCCATATCTACAATAGGCTTTTTAGATACTTTATTAAGAGTGTAAATTCCAATAACTATAAATAATCCCAGTCCTGGGGCCATGGCATTAGCAGCCATCATACCACCTATCAAAAGAGCAACCTCAAGTATTTTACTCATTGCGGTTCTTATGTTATCCCCACAATTTTTCATTCCTGGGAATTTGTCTAGGAATTTTGCAATATAGTCAAGGAGAAGAACTTCTAAAGTAATTACTATTGCACCAACTATGAATGCTAGAATAGGATTACTAATAAGAAGTCCTACAACAAATACAAAGGTCATTCCAGCAGGTCCATATACACCTGTGGCAATTGCTGTTGTTGCAACTAGTGGAACAAATCCAATTCCTCTTGCTAATGCTGTGAGTGCTGCTTCAACATTTTTACCCTTAGATAAAAGATTCAAGGATATAGGGTCTCCTGCTATTATAAGCATACTTGTACCCGCTGCGATTAACCCACCCATAACTGCAAGATATGGTACATTCTTTTTTATTTTCTTAACTCTATCGCTAAATAATGATACAAGATCTACGCTTTGTGCGTTTGGATCTGCCTTTTCTCTAACTGCATATATTATCATTATTATCATACCAACAAGTAGTGCCATCCCTTCAGGATTAAGAGCAACTTTTGCAGTTCCGATTTGAAATTTTCCGTAATATTGCACAATCTGTCTTACAAGGAATGATAAAGTTAAAGTTATTGCACCGTTTTTAACTCCATATTGATAAGCTACCACTAAAGCTGGGAAAGTTGCAAATGCAGCAATTATTGGAACACTAACCATACCGAGTTCTGGTAGGAAATTTACTGGCAGCATTTCAAATACATCAACTACGAATTTTAAACCTACAACTATTCCTACACCATAGATAGCACCTATTACTCCAGAAATCACCATTCCTTTTTTGCCATCTGGTGACCAGGTACCAATAATATCAGTACCAAGTAATATACTATGAATAAGTATAATGTTTGCCGCAACAGATACTGGAATACCAAATCCTATAACAAGTCCAAAACCTAATGCAAAACTTGTTGCAGCCAAAGCCTTTTTACTCATTCTACCTTCAAGGTATTCTGGCACTATAGGTCTTAATCCATCATTAAAAACTGCAACACCCTTGTTTGCAAGAATTGAGGCAAATGCCCCAATTAGGGCTATAATAATAAACTTCATGATAAGTCCCCCCTATTTTAAAATTTTATTCATGATAACAGGTATAACCTGCTCTGCATGCTGTGGTGTAAAACCAAATGCTTTTTTTCCATTTTCAATTTCTTTTATTATTTCGCTTTCGCTTCTTATGTTTCCGGGCATTGAAACTGTTGCACAAAGTGACATTCCAAGTAATGCTATTGCCATAGCTAGTGCACCGCCACCCCCTGTATTGCAAGCACCAAAGTAATAGTCCGCTTGATTTGCTTTAATTGCCATAGCAGCTTGAATATCTGTTTTAATTTCTACAGAAACCTTGTCTCCTCCTAATTTTTTAATGATTTCTGCTACCCTATCCTTGTCCATCTGTCCGCCTACAACTATTCTCATCAAATTAATTACCCCCTAATTTTTCAATATTTTCTTTTTCAAATAATGCACATAAGTGCATTATTAAAAAACTTTTTTCACTTTCTGGGATATCCATATTCATTTCACTTTTAATACTACGTAAAGCTTTTTCGGAAGTTTGAAAATATTGATTTTGCTTTACCTCTTCATAAATTTCTTCATCAATTTTTTCAACTGGGCAATTATTTTTCACCCTTTGAAGTGCAATAGAAAGGTGTGTTATAAGCATTGCACCGTTTTCCTCTTTAAGATCTATACTCCATCTATCACGAAAAATAGAAATTACTTTTATAACATTCCTATATACATCTTCATCAATCTGCCCTGCATCCTTTAATATACCAAGTCTAATATCTAATTCCACATTTAACATCTCCTCTTCTTCATTACAATATACAATATACTGTATATTGGTCGTAAAATAATTTCCTGTACCGTAAATCAATAGTTAGGTATTACTTCCCCTAAAACTACTTTTTTCTGATACATTAAAATTTCTTCCTTAATTAGAAACCTTTTAATGAAATTTTTCAATTCATTTTTGTTACCATTCATTACAAGGACTGCTTCTGTATCTATATTGTTTAGATGATTTTTCTCCAATGGATAGTATTTTATATTTATTTTTCTATCAAGTATTTCATCTATATTCCATACAGCTGCATCTATTTCACCACTTATGACCTTTGACATAATTTGATTGTATGCTAAATCTATAAGCTCTACATTTTTTCCTTCACACTGCATTAAAGTAAGAATTTTGTGGTCAGTAGATGTTTTGTCTATACCAACTTTCATGCCCTCCTCAATGCTTTTCTTCAGTGAATTATTGAATATAAGTACATGCTCACTTACATATGTAAGCAGTCCAAATTCAATTACTATGCTGATGTCCATGCCCTCCTCTATACTCTGCTGAGCAGCTAATTTTGAAACTATAGCAAAATCATACCTATCATTCTTAAGTGCATCTATTCTGGTTTTTGCCCCTCTCATATATGCAAGATTAAAGGGTATGTTGCTTTTATACATAGTTTTATAAAGACCAGTAGCGAGACCTTCATAAAGTTTTGAATAAGGTAGTGGCATAACACCAACTATAGAGTTTCTATCCGTGAAATCCAAAAGTCTCTTATGATCTATACCTGTAATAAAAGTGCCAAGATGCCCTCTTGCTTCAAGTATTATGACTTTATTATCCTGCAAAAGTTTTATAGCGCTCTGCACTGTACCTCTTGCTGTGTCATATTTTTCGGAATAATTTGCCACTGTATCAATTCTATCCCCGACTTCCATTCCAATAAACTGTTGGGCTAATTTCATTACTATTAATCCGCTCTTTTGCATTAAACTCATCTTTACGTTCATATTTCCACCCTCATGATTTACTATTTTACTATTGAATTATACACTCCATTGTTTTGTTTATTTGTAAGTATTATTATCTCAAGATTATTTTTAGGATGAATATTCATTAGTCATATACACCCATATTATTTATATTAGGATTATATTTGAAATATGATCTTTTTATATTAAACCAATGTGTTCTAAAAATCTATGTGTATTAGGCTGTTTTCAATATACAAAATTTTGTACATTGGTGTTAAAAAGTAACCCTTTTCATAAATTTATAGTAGCACATACCTTTTTTATTGTCAACCCATAAGGACTAATATTATATAGTATATTAATTCCACCCGATATATTGGTGGCAATATTTTTTACATAAATTATAGAATAGAAGGAAATATTCAACACAAACTAAGCTATTATTTCCTTAAGTAATTTTGAAAAATATGCCGCATAAGCCTTCTCCTCTTCAAGTATACTAGATCTGTGAACACGTCTCTTGGCTTTTCTTGTTTATCAAAAACTTGATTTTCTATTAAGTTGCTTAAATATTTAGTAATGGAACTCCATTTTCATCAGCTATATGAACTCATTCTTTTGAGAACTCCACTATTTAGTAAAGCCTTCTAATTAATAAGCTGATATAATTGTTATTTGAAGTGATTTAACAAAACGGCACCTCAGTTGTACTTCCCAGCTTATGCAATCTCCCCCGAGATCGCGCCATAATTAGAAGTTTATGCTTACTAATTAAATTAAGATATGAAAATGTCCAAGTATTATACAAAATATAGTACTTAGACATTTTTTCATGGGTATAGTTTCTTTGGTTGCTAAGTTTTTTTCTCTAAACATTTTTCCGGATTAATCTTTATTAAATTCCAATTTTCCTTTTCATCTTTTTTATATTGCGCTATCTCTATATCGGTATCATTAGTCAATTGGAAAAACACAAATTTGTAATCATTACCATCGGTACCCTTGAAATATATATTCTTAACATATCCTTCTTGTTTAGTGGGATATCTTTCCTTTACGAGTGAACACCAACCCCCATATTTAATATCCACTACAGCTTCAGCATTATGATTCCAACCATGATAAGGTGCACATAAAAAATCCTCTCCAAAAAGTTGAACATCAGAAATTTTATACAAAGAATCTTCTTTTGATATTTCTATAAAAGCATAATAATAAGCAAAATTAGAGATGTTGTCTTCTGTACCTTCAATAGTTTCAATCTCAACAAAATATTTGATTTTATTTAGATCATTATTAAACACAGGAACTTTTTTTAGTTTTATTAGATTTATATGAAGTATATTTTCAAAAGATTTAAGGTAATCATTATACTTTAACTTATCTCGATATTTAGAGGATAAAAAATTATATGCCACTGGATAAGGTATTTGTGCATTCCCCAGTGTTCCACATCCCGCTCCCTTTCCTCCTAATGGATTCGCAGCTTCCCTTAAAACGCTGAAATAATTAATTATTGTATCTTCTGGAGTTTTAAGCAAATTATTAGGCAATGTAATTTCTGAGGACTTTTTATCGTAGAAGTTATCAAAAAATTTGTAATCTGAAAACCTATCGTTAATAGAAGGTAGTTTTGATGGTCTAAAATATTTTTCTATGTCTTTCCCTTCACTATCACTAAACTGTGAATAAAACTGTCCTCCCATTGTTATCTTTACAGAATTTCGGTTTTTATGATATGCAATAGAAACAACTAATATTAATAATAAAGATGTTAATAATCCAATAATAATTTCGAAAATTTTATTCTTATTTAACTTTGTAAGCTTCATCTATTCCCTACCTTTTAATATAATTACTTAAAATATTATATTAAATAAAGTATTATAATAGACGTCAATGAATGTAGTCGCGATAATTTAAACCATTTCCACCTAAAGCTCTAGCCACATGATAATCAATAATTTGTTGGGTGACAAACTTATCCTCAGTGGCCATCTTTGTTCCCATTGCCGGGACCTCAACTCTAGCCGATGTTTTAATATTTTTCACATTATAAATTATAATACTTCTTACCATTATTTGAGTTCCTTTTGAATAACATCTATTAATTTCTTACACGGAATAACCCTTATATTTTTAAATTTAACCCCTGGTTTCAAAGAATTCATGGGTATATACGCCTTTTTAAAACCCATTCTATCTACTTCTTTTAGTCTTTGCTCTAATGATGGTACTTTTTTCAATTCACCAGTAAGACCAAGCTCTCCTATAAAAACTGTGTCAGTAGATATTCCATGATTTAATGCGGAGGATGCAATACTCATTACAACAGCAAGATTTACTGACGTTTCAGTTAACTTAAGACCACCTGTTGCTTTTATAATAACATTTTTATCATAAAGTCCTACTCCTCCCCTTTCCTCAAGTATTGAGATAAGAGTCCCTAGTTGTTCCTTCCTTGCAAAACACTCACTTAGTCTACTTGGATAAGGAGTAAAAGATTTAGATACAAGGCTCTCTACCTCTACAACAATTGGTCTTGTTCCATCCTTTATGACGGCCAAAGCACTCCCTGGAACTAGTTCTTCCCTTTTGGTCATAAAAAACTCCGACGGGTCAGATATTTCTTCCATCCCTATTTCTGTCATGCGAAATAGTCCACTCTCAGAAGTATCCCCATATCTATTCTTTTTGCTAATTAAATGTTTCAGTTCTTCTCCATCTTCTCCCTCTATGTACAATACGGTATCCACTAAATGCTCTAATATCCGTGGCCCCGCCATCTCATCAGCCTTTGTCATTTGGCCTACGAGAAATACAGCTCTTGGTCTATCCGGATTCTTTGCTTTATCCTTTAAAGCTGTGGCACATTCAATTACTTGAGTAGGAGATCCCGCTCTCGAACCTGAATATTCTTCTAAAGTAAATGTTTGAATGCTGTCAAGTATTATTAAGTCTGCATCAACTGTTTCTATATGTTGTAATATTTCATCTAATTTAGTATCAGAAACTACCCAGAAATTATCAGCTATTTCTTTTACCGTACGGTCAGCTCTATTTTTAATTTGACTATTGCTTTCCTCTCCAGATGCATATAAAATTTTATATCCTTTTAAAGACAGAGCATTTGCCAGTTGCAGTAAAAGGGTTGACTTGCCCATCCCAGGAGGTGCTGAAATTATGCTTATACTATCTCTAACTATTCCGCCACCCATAACTCTATCAAATTCTGATACTCCTGTAACTATCCTGTCACTGTTAGATTGTACAATCGCTCTTAGTTTTGTTGGGCTAGTTGTTATTAGCATTCCACTTGAGTTAGATTTAGCAGAGCTTGCCTTAACTATTTTTTCTTCATATGTATTCCAGGCACCACAATCGTTACATTTCCCCATCCATTTTGGTGATTGTAACCCACAGTCTTTACAAATATAAACTTTTTTATCTTTAGCCAATTAAATACATCTCCTTACTATCGTCATCATCAATTAAATCATTCATTTTCTTGTAATATATTTGTTAAGATATATTATTTTCTTCACTAATTTAGATCAATAAGACAAGTATTCCTTCGTTTTGGTGTTGGTCTAGAAGTAATAAAATGATTTGTTACTACAATTATAGCAACAAATCATTTTTACAGTCAACACACAAGCACCAGATATTGTCCGCATCACTACCAATATCTGAAAGATGCTTGTCACAGTTTTAAATTAACCTAATTAATATGTCAACTTCATCTGAATATTTTATCATTCCTATTACTAGTAATATAGCAGTCGCATCTAAAGTAGTAAGTAGTTCTCTAGGATCTTTTACATCTTTTCTTCTCTTATCCGGTAGTCTACTTGAAAAGGCTGGAAACATATCATGACTTTCATAAACTTCATTTATATTTGCAAATGCTATTAATGGTTCGAAACCATTTTAAATTGCATTATCTAGCTCTTTAGTTTTATATTTGAATTCATACTTACCATTCTTTGATCATGGGATTAATTATCATACCCATCTATAATATCTTTTATTTTAGTATTACTTAAATTATCTCTTATCTTCTCTACTATGGAAATCGTTCCATCATAATAATTATTTTTAATATGCTCAAATAACTCAAAATGCGCTATTCTATTAGACTTCGACCATCTTATCATAGATTTTGACTTACTGAAAATTAATGATTCAAAGAATCTTCATCAACCTCCCAATAATCAACTAAATAATATGTATTATAAAATATAAATATTAATTTAGAGATGTTTTATATATAAATTTATTAATTATAAAATTTATTGAGAAGGATGATATTATGACAAAAATCCAATATGTTACAGGTAAGAAGAAACATATTAAAACTACAGCTATAATAGGTTTTCTAATCACTACTGTAATTACTCCAGTTGAAGTAATTGCTACAAGATAAGTTGGATCAATATTCAAAATACCACTAAGAGCAAATGCTATACAAAAGGAGGCGAATATTGTAGGAAATATTTGGCCACCAACCCATCGGAAATTAATGGATATTTTAGTAGCTAATATCTTTAAAAAAGCAATAAGCAATAAGTAAGCATTTCCCAATTCCCCTGAATTATTAATAGTTTCTCTTAAAGCATGTTCACCAGAAAACAGTGTAAGAGGAAAATACGCACCTAAAAGTGCTAAAATAAATCCACCGATTATCGCAGCTATAAATGGATTTGAACTTAATTTAGTTTTTTTACAAATACATTCTATTAAATGGCCGATATAGTTAAAAGATAGACCTATTATTATTGAAAGAATTAAAATAGGTATAAAAAACAACAAATCTTTATTAGAAATATGATTTTGGGCTAATTTAAAATTAAAACTTTCTTTATGTATTAAATTATTTAAAATTTTCATGATAAAATAAGTAGATAAGGCTGTACAGCTATATGTAAAATAATTTAATAGTTTTTTGGAAATAAGCTGTACTTTATAAATTGAATTTTTATCATAAGAAAATGAGGTAAAAAGAGGTACTTGAAAAATAGCAGTAAGTACAGCACTAGTAGAGGTTTCTATAAATTCTTCTTTTAATTCAGGATTTGAATTTTTAATTTTCTTGCTTAAAAAAGTTGAAAACATAGCTGTCATTCCAAAAAGGCCAGCTTCCGGACCTATACTGCCTCCAAAAATTAGTGGTAAAAAAGCACATGCAATATATTTGGGTAGAGGTTTATAGTCAATGGTTTTTGTAATCTTGTATTCGTGAAGTATTTCTTCCATTTCTTTTGGATAAGGCCCTAAAAACTTTTGGCAAAGACCTATTATTAATCCTCCTAGTGTGCATAAAATTATAGTAATGGTAAAACTACTTACTTTAATAATATGAGGTAGCTCATGCCACAAAAAATTACTTGATAGATTTATAAGAAATATAAATGACCAACAAAAGGCACCAACAACTGTACCCATAATAAAACCGAAAAATACAATATTTTTTACAATAGATTTAATATTAGACACCACCTTTGTGAAACATTACATTAACTATGATAGTATAATTTATTTTAAATATCAACATAATTGTATAACTATCATTACAAATCAACAGCTATCAGTAATGTAATTCCATATAAATTAACAACACTTATATCCATACCATTCACAAATAAATGAGCTATATAGGTATGCCTTAAATCATGAAATTTAAAAGATATTTATACCCATAAAGACCTTTACCCATTCAAGGATGTTCACTAGGAATTTGCTTGTGCAGAAATATTTAAAAGTAATTCAAGACGGGATTAGCGAAACTTGCCCAAATCTATCGAAGGCGTAAATAGAAAATTTTTAAAATTAAGTATAAAAAGTTTGCGGGTTTAATGAAACAAGGCCCCTCAGGATATGTGGGGCCTTATAATTTCTGTACCTATTGTAATCACTTTATAAAATAAATTCAGTGTTTTAATTATAAATAACTCCTGCTATTTCTTTTAATCAGTCACGAATTTTTTCCAAACTCTCATTATCTTATTTTTATATTAAGGTAAAATAAGCACCCAAGATATTTGCGATGTAGGAACGACAGGGCTTGCTATCCCCTGGTGTTCGGTGAGACCCCATAGGAAATCTGTTACCTAATTTTTTACCAAGGTTGCATAGCTCCACCTTCTTCTGCTGGTCTGCAGTTCTTTGCATATAATGCGAGACAGCCTTTTTGTTCTTTAAGAGGTGGGCATACCCAAACTTCTCTTCTCTTTTCCAATTCTTTTTCCGATACTTCTAATATTATTTCTCCTTTGATTGTATCTACAACAATAACATCACCATTTTCTACAAGTGCAATGTTACCACCATCGTATGCCTCTGGTGATACGTGTCCTACGATTGCTCCGTAGTTAAATCCTGAGAATCTGGCGTCTGTTACAAGTCCTACGCTCTTATGCAATCCATAGCCTACCAAAGCATCTGTCGTAAGCATCACTTCCTTCATACCTGGAGAACCTTTACATCCTTCATAACGGATAACGATTACATCGCCTGGTACAATTTCACCTTTTTCGATTGCTTCCAAGGATTCAAAGTCATTGCCGAATACTTTTGCTTTTCCTTTGAAGTATTTCATTTCTTTTGGCACACCTGTTGGTCTTACGATAGCACCATTTGGAGAAAGATTACCGCGCAACACTTTAAGTCCTGGTTCGTTGTATAATGGATTGTCAAGACTTCTGATAATATCTGTACTTTCTACTTTTACGTTTGCTAAAACATCTTTCCACGTCTTTCCTGTGATAGTTGGAACATCTGAATAAAGTTTGCTTTCAATCATCTTCATAACAGCTGGAACCCCGCCTGCATAGTGGAAATCTACTACTGTATATGGACCGCTTGGAATGACACCTGTAATACATGGAATTTCTTTCGCGTATTTTTCAAAGTCTTCCATTGTGATTTTGATACCAAGTTCATATGCAATACTTAAAATATGTAATACTGCATTTGTTGACCCTGCAACTGCCATATCAAACATAATTGCATTTAACAATGTTTCTTTTGTAATTAAGTCAGATGGTCTGCGGCCAGATTTTACTAACTCCACCATATAAGCTCCTGCTTCTCTAGCTTTACGAATCTTTAAGTTATCAGATGCTGGAATTGTACTTGTTCCTGGTAGAACCAAATTTAAAACTTCCCCAAGCATTTGCATTGTATTAGCTGTTCCCATAGATGGACAAGCACCAAAAGATGGGCATACATGTTCCTCCATATCCGCTAATTTTTCTTCACTTTCACCGCCGAGCACCGCAACATCTAGATCTGCTTCTACTACTTTTTTACCACAGTAATTACCTGGCTGCATAGAACCACCAGTGATAACCATTGATGGAATATCCAGTCTAGCTGCTGCTAAATACGTACCTGCGATAATATTGTCACAAGATGCAATCATTGCCAAGCCGTCAAAATGATGTACTTTTGTAACAAATTCAATGGACATTGCTACGATATCACGTCCAACTTGTTCATATTTTAATTCTTCTGATCCATTTGCTACGTTACCACATGTTGCAGGGATTCCGAATTCTATAGGGATCCCGCCTGCAGCCCAAATCCCTTGTTTTACTGCTTCTGCAATTTGGCGAAGATGCGCACTACCTGGAGAACCTTCCATGAATGAGTTTGGTACTCCAATGTGGGGTTTTTGTTTTATGTCGCTGTCTGTATATCCAGATGCTTTTAACATAACACGACGATGTGCTGCTTTGGGTCCATTCCAATATCCTCTATTATTTTCCATTTTTTCTTCCTCCTTATATGCCCTTAAAAGTTCGGTTCAATAATCATATCTTCTGATTTTATTTGTTCTACCACTTCTTTTTTGCTAGTCTTCCTATGTAATTTCTTCAACAGATACAGATATCATTAATCTTTTTTCTCCCTCCTTTAGAAGAATCACAGAACCTATCGCAGCCCGTGTCTATGAGTAATGCCCTCTCTTTGCCCACCGCAAGATAGCAGTTGACGGCACCGTTCTCATCTATTCGGTAGGTGTTAGGTGCTATCTGTTCCACCGTGTGTAAACCTGGTTTTATATTATCCATCTTATATTTCCTCGCTTAATTTTCCCTATTTGCCATAAATCCATAGTTCATATCAATTTTAACCTTTTTATTAATCCATTTTAAGAATTGAATAATCTCAAGTAACCCAAATCTCCTAATGCTGGATAAGGTACTACTGCGTTTTATTTTTTCATTAATCCACGAAGTCCCTTTAGAATATGTCCATTCATTATATCTATGAGTCCCTCAATAATTTTAACTGATAATGCACCTTGTGACATCATACCCAACTGACGAAGTGGCATATCTACCAGCATTGCATCTATCATCTTCACGATATCATCCTCTGAATTAGGTTGTCCACTTGAAAATATTTTCTTTACAGACTTTTCTATTTGCTTATTCATCATACGTCCAATCCAGTGAACTCTTATATCTCCCAGGGTAGAATTGATGGTAAAAGGTCTTAGTTTGCGCTCTTCTGGTACTTTTCTTCCTAAAACTACCTCAAATTCTGACTTTGGAACATCATAAGTTTCTTGTTGTAAAAGATTATAATATGCTGGTGCTGATGTACGATAATCAGGTATTTCTCCCTCTTGTTTACTTTCAATGGCAACAATATCATTTAATCGTATATCTCTTGACGATGCACCAATTTCAATCTTGTAATCACCGCTTTCCACAAACCAGTCTTTCACATTAACATTATAGTAAGCAAATGCACGCCTTTCCAATGTAAATTCAACCGTTTTACTTTCATTCATCTGCAATTCCACTTTTGCAAAATCTCTAAGTTCACGCACAGATTTATAAACAGTACTTTCTGGTGCTGAAACATACAACTGAACTATTTCCTTTCCAGCACACTTTCCGGTATTGGTAACCACTAACTCTACTTGAAGTGTATCTCTGTCTCCAATGTTTTTTGCACTAAGCTTTAATCCCGAATAGGTAAATGTTGTATAGGAAAGTCCGTGTCCAAATGGAAACATAACCTGTTTTTGTGCTTTATCAAAGTAACGATACCCCACATAGATACTTTCTCGGTATTCAATATTGCCTCCTGTGCCAAAATGAGCAATACTAGAAGTTTCAGTAAGTGTTAACGGATAGGTTTCTGCTAGTTTACCACATGGAGAATAATCCCCAAAAATCAAATCATATGTGGCGTAACCGCTGTTTTGTCCTGAAAGATTCATCAAAAGTATTGAATCAACTTTATCACGCCATGGAATATCTACAACTCCTCCTGAACTTATAATTGCTACTATCTTTTTTCCTGTAGAAACAAGGTCTTCTATCAATCTTGTCTGTGCTTTCGGCATATTTAAATGAGATCTATCAAAGCCCTCACTTTCATAGCTATCTGGTAATCCAACAAATGCAAATATTACATCCGCTTCCTTTGCTACTCTAACTGCTTGTCTAATTAAATCTTCATTTGGTTCATCACTTGCAGCTGAATAACCTTGTGCATAAGAATAGCTTATATTTTCTGCATCAAAGGCATCAGTTACGGAAGTAATCTTTGTTGGAACTATCTTTGAGCTTCCTGCCCCTTGATAACGAGGAACTTTAGCAAATTCTCCAATTAAAGCAATCTTCTTATTTTTATCTACTGGCAGTACATTTCCAAGCTTCAACAATACTGCACTTTCACGTGCAATGCGTCGTGCCAATTCATTGTGTGCTTCTGCATCATAAGGTGTTGCCTGTGTTTTCTCTGCCTGTAGTGCGATAGCCGTCATTCTTACAGCACAAATATCAACAAGTTTTTCATCTAATTTCCCTGCTAGAACCATATCAACAATCAATCTGTCCGTAGCTCCATCAAAAGCCGGCATCTCCAAATCCAGTCCTGCCTGGATACCTTCTATCCTGTCATTCATTGCTCCCCAGTCCGTCATTATGGCTCCCTCAAATTCCCATTCACCACGGGGAATGTCTGTCATAAAGCGTTTGTGTCCGGAAGCATAAATATCATTGATCTTATTATACGAACACATCAATGTCCAAGGTTCTGCTTTCTTTATCGCTATTTCAAATCCAGTAAGATATATTTCTCTCAATGCCCGCTCATCAATTACCGAATTTGAGATAAGACGCGCTTTTTCCTGATTATTCGCAAGATAATGCTTCAGGCTGGTACCTATGTTTTTACTCTGTATTCCACCAATGAGTGCCGCAGCCATTTCTCCAGTCAGAAGTGGATCTTCTGAAAAGTATTCGAAATTACGGCCACAAAGTGGACTACGCTTTATATTTGCTGCTGGTCCCAGAATCACAGCAACCTCTTCTTGTACACATTCCTCTCCAAGTGCAATACCCATTTCATACACTAAATCACGATCAAAGCTACAGGCTGTTGCTACAGCCGTAGGGAAACAAGTAGCTAATACCGAATTATTAATACCCAAGTGATCGGAATCTCCTCCCTGTTTACGTAAACCATGTGGCCCATCCGTTACCATCATTGATTTTATTCCAAGACGTTCTATTCCTTTTGTATGCCAGAAATCCTTTCCAGAACAAAGACTAGCTTTTTCCTCAAGAGACATCATCTTTACAAGTTCCTTTGCTCTTGGTAAAACAGTTTTTAACGTATGATTAACTTTTTCCATGTTCAAACTCCTTTCTGTGCTCTTTTGAGCCATAACAATTCCATATTTAGCTCCTTTCTATCTCTCTTTTTTTAAAAACCTCTCTTTTTTTACCGCTTCTGATTACCTTTTAATTTTGATACTATAAAATTTCTTTCATATAAGAAGCAATTTCTTTCATACAATCTTCAGCCTGTGGTATTACTCCGATTTGATCCGCAAACCCATGCCCCAATCCGCGATATACAATTGTCTTTATTTTTCCACCAGCTTTTGCAAATGTTCTTGCATAAGCAAAGTCTTCAAATACTAAGAAATCATGTTCTCCGAAAATCAATAAAACAGGAGGTAAATTATGCATATCATCCAATAATGGAGATGCATATATATGTTCCGGATTTATGTTCCCTTGCAAATAGACCTCCTCCAGCATACTGATGTCGCCGCCGCCCTCCAACAAACTGTTCATCATAGACAACGTAGCATCCAAAACCTTCCCATGCCTTTTGTTGCGCTGATATTTGCTTAAATCCACACCTTGATAAAACTCCGTTTTTTTCCCCGAAATGTTGACCGCAGGATAAATTAGGACCTGAAGTTTTACCATTCCGGTTTTTTCTTCCCTGTCACGCAAGGTAACTGCTGCTGCCAAATTTCCACCCGCACTGTCTCCAGATACTGCTATTTTGTTTTTATCAGCACCAAATTTTTCTGCGTTATCATATGCCCACTTTGTTGCAAAGAAACAATCATCAAAGGGCTGTGGATAGTGGTTTTCTGGGCATAGACGGTAATCAACATTAAAGGCTACACAATCAATATTTTGTACCAGAACTTTGCACATCTGTTCTACAACATCGGCAGAACCGCCAAAAAATCCACCACCGTGAAAGTAAACAAACATGGGTAAATTTGTGCCGGCGTTCGTTCTTTTATACACTCGAACTGGTACTTGATAACCATCTGCGCTGCTTACATTAAAGTATTGTGTGGTAACACCCTCTTCAACCAGCTGAATTCCCTTATACTCATTAAACATCTTTCGCATAGGCTTTATTCTTTTCAAAGCACTTTGATTCTTTTTGGGCTTTGGCATAAACTTTATCAACATAGCAACTTTCCTCATTGATTTATAAAGCCGTGGATCCATATCTCCCGGTTCTCCACCTTCTGGAATAGGCTTGACCAATACTTTAATACCATTTACTACTTCCTCTTTTTCATTTTGTTTTATTGCTTCTAAAAGTACCTCATGATATTTTCTTTTCATATAGTCCGTTCCTCCTTTTTTGCTCTGCTATCCGTTTTGGGTTAAGCATTATTACAGCGATATATTTTTTTGATTAATTACATTTTATATGGTAAAATTATACTTGTATTTCAAATTTGTTTTATAAATTATATAAAAAGCACGAATCTGAGAAAGTGGGTAATATACATGAATTTAAATGAATTAGAATATTTAAGTAAAGCACTTGCCAAATCCACAAGTGCTTCTGTCCGACTTTACCAAAGAGAAAATCTAGTCTACTATTACTCGGTATATCCCATGAACCCTGATCCTTTTCTGCTTTATGAGAAAGATATGCTACAGTCTGAGCATACTGCCGGTATCATTACTACCGACTTGTTTCAATTTTATGGTTATGTTTCTTTGGATGAGGATTATCGAATTGTGATAGGTCCATCTTCCATTTTAACAAAAGACAAGGATAAAATGGATAAACTTTTATTTTTATTGGATGTAAAAGAAAAATATCAGGAAGAATATATTGGTAAACTGGAGTGCGCCCCCTCTATTTCTGCCGAACGTATAGGATGGCTCCTTTCCTTTATTGCTTCCGCTATCAATAAGAATCCTCTTTTTGTAGAAGACGTATTTGTAGAAACCAAATCAGAGAATTATCAACATGATATTATGAATAGCAGTATACAGGATACATTTCTTTTTTCTGATGAAAAAGAAGCCACTACTCTTCTTGTCGATAACTATCAAAATGAAAAAATGCTATTGTTCTATATAAAAAACGGTCAGCCTGAAAACTTAAAAGAATTGTTCAGTGCCTTTCCAAAATTAAAGGCCGGAACAATGGCCAATGATACCTTGCGCCAACTTAAGGACATGGGAATTTGTTGCGCTACCGTGGCTTCTCGGGCCTCAATTGAAGGGGGATTAAATGTCCAGACTGCATTTCATTTATCCGATTTGTATATTCAAAAGTTTGAAATGCTTCGCGATTCTGCATCCATATACCCATTAATCATGCAAATGTTATTAGATTTTGCCGAACGCACAAAAAAGGCAAAATTTAATTGCAATAGCTCCTCTAAATTATTTTTAAGATGTGCAAATTATATTTCCAAAAATTTGTTTGACAATATCAAAGTTGAAGAAATGGCTGCCGAATTTGGAATATCACGCTGTCGTTTATGTACTCAGTTTCATAGACAAACCGGTATTACCTTAACACAATATATTTTGAAGGAAAAAATTTTAGAATCTCAGCGATTACTGCAGTTTACTAACAAAAGTATTTCTGAAATTGCATTGCATCTAGCTTTTTCCTCGCAAAGTCATTTTCAAACAGTATTTAAAAAATATACCGGCATAACCCCAAACAGATTTAGAGATGCCAAATCAGATTTATAATTTATGTACAAATTAGTTTAAGCAGGAGTGGTATTGGATATGTTTAATACTTTTATAAAGTGTATATCAGTTATTTATGTAATTAGATTAATTCTAAAACACAATCTTTTTATACATCATTTAAGAATTAAGATTAAATTTCTTGGTCTTGGTATAGAAGTTAAAAGCAAAGAAAAAAGTGCCCCATCCTGCAAAGAGTAGCACTTTTTCTTAATTAATCTTCAATTAATTTCATCCAATAGCCCTAAAACAAAATAAATGTGCTGAGGATTGCTTAGTGTTGGCAGACTAAGTTTTTCTTATTTATATTTTATTAAATTTTTATGAAAAATAAACATAAATAATTTATATATTTAAAAACTGCAATTTCACTAATATATAAATTGAAAATTGTAGTTAAAGTACATTGTATACGGCAACAAGTATTAAATCAGATTTTCCTTCTTCCTTAGATAAAGACCTTTGAAAAGAAATATTGTTATGCACAAAAGTTACTTCTAAAAAATATAGAAAAATTCCCATATCTATTGAATTATAAAATGGTACTTTCTCTTCAGGCATTATAGCTTTAATATTGGTTGTTCGATATATTTTCAATTTATTCTTTTCACAAACAACTCTCCATGGTTGTGTGTTACAGGCACTTGGAGCATATTTTACAACATCTACTATGGTTTCTAACCCTGAAATACCTGTCCAAATTTCCTGTGTTTCTTTTCTCTTGCATTTTGTATAATCTTTTCTAAACTCTCTAGGTTCACCTTTTCCTAAAGCCATCATAATCACAAATTTCAAGTTTTGATATTCTGCTTCTTGTATTTTACCCATTCCATACCAGCATACACCAATATCCTTAGAAGGCAAATATAAATCCAACTGTTCAAACATATATCCAAGGTTTAACAAGTAATTTGCTTTTTCTTCACTATAAATTAGCAAACAATATTCCCCTCGTTTACAAGTGGTTTCAGATCTTGGTACAATCCTATATTTAACTTCTATATTATCTACAAGGGATATTAAACCTTTAATTTTTTCTTCAATATCATATAATTCTTCATTGGATAACTTAAGGGTGTCGTTAAATCTTCTAAATCTTTTAAAAATCATATCATAATATTCTTCATCTATCATCACTTATTTTTCTCCTATTTTTTAGTACACCGATGTCTGAAATAATCATACAATGCTTTAAAATGAAAAACAATCTACTTTTAAAAATTTTCCAATTACAATTTATCTTATTACTTGCGATACGGTAAGTCACCTTATAAAAACCCCCTTACAAAAATGAATAAACCCATGACAAATCTGCAGGCCACTGAAAAAAGCACTATTTTTTTACTGCTACTTATCTTTTTTACACTTTATTATTTCGATAATGGCTTCATAATTCGTTTCATATTTACTGTAAATATTGTTAGGGCCCCATACATCTGTATGCCTATGATTGTAGAGAAATTTATTTCTTAAAGTTCAAGAAAGAATTACTAATAATAAGAGTCTTCAATTAAAGATAAGTTAGACAGCCTTGAAACTGATAAATGTAGGTTACGAACCGATAAGATAGAATTAGAAAACAAATTAGATAACAGTCTACTAAATAAAGACTTAATTAGAGATTATCTATTAAAGGATGCTTTAGCTATCAGAAGCAAAAGTGCTGATAATATCAAAGATAATATCAAAGATAATATCAAAGATATCATCAACACTTATGTGGATTCAATAGTAATATATAATGCTAAGGTTGAAATCAACCTTAGCATCTTTTTTGCATATATGCATGGTGGAGGCGAAGCACGGCCTTTGAAATCCACTAAAGCTTATGAACCTGTTAACCTCATATTTAGAGTAAAAGTAGCACTTATGCACTTAGTATAAAATATAACTTTATATTTCAACTTCTTTTCCCATAATATATCTCATACATATATTTCTATCATCTCCCACATAGCAGAAGCGCTCCAGTCGTTCCACAGGAGTGATATCCTCCGAGTACATATTACTATCGTCGATTACTAATGCATTGAAACAATATTCTTCTTCAAATGCTCCAACATTTTTAAAATATCTTCCACCAGAACGGGTTGCCATATAAAAAGCTTCTGCGAGATTTACAGCTTCCCACTGCGGGTCAAACATATTGCGGATTTTTGAATGTTCGATAGTACTGACTATTCCCCTTGCTATTGATAGACTCGCACCCGAACCTATATCACTACCAATTGCCAGGTTTATACCCATTTTCAAAAGTTTTTTAACTGGCATTATGCCGCCAGCATTAATATTTGCAGTTGCATCAGGACAATGAACTGCCATACAGTTTGGATTTTTCATCAATTCCAAAACATCATCATCCATAAAAATGCAATGTGCCATTATTGTAGGTCTTTGTCCAAGCAAATTGTTTTTATAAAATATTTCTGCTCCATTTTTATATTCAGGGAAAAGTTCCTTACAAATTTTCATTTCATTAACAGCCTCGCACATATGAGAATGAACAGGAACTCCATATTTTTTAGACAACCGTCCTAATCCAGCCAACAGTTCCTCGCTACAGGTAATGGTAAATCTCGGAACGATTGCAGTCTTTACATTTCCATTTTTTTCATGCTGTTTAACAAATCTTTCTGTATCAATAATAGACTGTTCTGTATTCTCGATATAATATTCAGGGCTATTTTGATCCATATTTAGCTTTCCTGTAAATGCAAACAATCCTCTTTGCTCAAGTATATCGAACAAAATTTCGGATGCTTCATAATGAATAGATGGGAAACAATTTACATGTAAAGTTCCCTGGCGTAATAGCTCGTCTACAAAAAGAGTATACACCTTCCTTGCATGGTCTTTATTCTTAAATTTTGCTTCATTGGGGTATGTATATGTATTTAACCAGTCTAAAAGTTCTCTATCCATTCCGATGCCTCTTTGCAAAAACTGAGGTGCATGCACATGCATATCGCAAAAACCAGGAATGATAAGATTATTCCCCCAATCTATGAGATTTTCTTTTGGAAAGCCCTCTGGTAATTGATTGCAAATCTCCTTTATAACCCCATCAAGAATTAATATATATGAATTCTCTTTACTAATCAGAACATCTTTACTCTGACTGTATATTACATTTCCTTTATACGCCTTATATTTTCTATAATTTTTCATTTAAATCTCCTTTACTAATCTAAAACTATGCAATATAGGATAGCCTGTATTTAATTTGAAGCAATCCCTAAAGTGATCACTTTCTTGTCTATTCCAATATTAAGTGCCATAGTATAAAGCTGTGGTTCTATTTCTTGGTTTATATACCATACTGCATTTGTCCTAATTTACACACAAATTTCAAATGTTTCACCTATGTTCAAATACATAAAAACGGAGCATTTCTGCTCCATAAAACTAATTCCATAAGTTAATCAATTAACGTTTGAGTATAAATTATAAATTGATATATTTTCTATTTTTTTAGCGCTATAAGCACATTATGGATATTATTTATGTCTTCAATATTTAATTCATCAAAATTATCTAGTCTTGCTTTAATATCTTCAATTGTTTGATTCTTATAGCTTGTACTATCATTTCCTTTCAGAAAGAATGTAGCTATAGTTGCGGTTAGCATACCCAAAAATCCAATACCAGTGAGCATTATTATTCCTGCAATAATTCTTCCAATTGAGGTTTGTGGAGAAATATCTCCGTATCCAACAGTTGTTATAGTAACAAAACTCCACCATAGCGCATTTCCAAATGTTATACCTTCTACAAAATGTATTCCAATCGCTCCTATTATTAATGTAAATAAAGTTATCCAAATAATATAATTAAAATTATTAGTTTTTAAAAATTTATCCATATATTTTCTAAACTTTAAAATCAATACACCTGACCTAAATATCTTAGTAAACTTTAGTAATTTTGATAACCTTAATATTCTAATTGACTGAAATGCTGAGTTGAATGGGATAATAGAAATTAAATCAATAATGTTACTCTTAAAAAACTTGACTTTATCTTTAGCTAAAAATAGTCTTGTAAAATAGTCTATAGCGAAAATACCTAATACTATATTATCAATAATAGAAAATATGATAGTAATATTTTGTGGTAAATTATATGATAATTCAACTATTAAAATTGCAACAACAACTAATGCCAATAGAGCCATCAATATTTCATAAACTGCTACAAAATTTCGATCTTTTATTAAGTTAACCTTCATCATTTCAATCATCCCCATCTTTATATGCTATAGAAAATTATACATCTATTGTATATAACTGACAACCTTTTCTAAATATTAACTTACACCATTAGTTGTTAGCGACTCTGAGGTTTCTGAATTCTAAAGTTAAATTTATTAATCAACAAATTTAAATAATTCTTCAACTGTCGTATTGAATACCTTGGCTATATCCATAGCTAATTTTAAGGATGGGTTATATCTCCCATTTTCTAAATGTACTATAGTTTCTCGTCTAACCTCCACTAATTTTGCAAGTTCAGCTTGTTTCATTAATGCTTTCTCTCTATGCTCTTTAATGTTTGTATTTAAAATTGGCACTTATTTACAAATCCCCTTTCTATCATAATATATAAAGAATAATAATCTTATTATAGTGAATATAAAAAGGATTAACATTAAACAGATTCCTATTGCAACCTTTGAAATAACAAGATATTCAAATAATGGAGATATAAGTATGATGCTGAATATAACAATTGAAATTACTAAAAAATTCATACTATTCTTATTTACTTTAGATAATATACTAAGTACTAATTCATCAGTTATACCACTTAATCTTTTTTCATCCAAAAAAATTATGGACCACACTATAATCTCAAGAACACATAGAATAAATATGATCACAGGATAAAGTAGATTTAGTTTATACAGTAATATTATAATTAATACATATGATGCTGCTACTAATTGCAGAGCAAGCTTTGATTTAATACTCATTTTTCGATTCCTCCCAATGTTATATATTTACAAGCTGTATGTTATAAATATATAACATACAGAAAATTCTGTCAATATAAAAATTAACATTCCCTCTAAGAAATTTACACTTTCCAATACTATATTTGTATATACATAAGACTTTCGCTTAGTTATAGGAAATTAAGGTTATAATTTTGTTGTAAACACAATTTATTAGGACACAATTTGACTTCCCTTAATTCGAAGAAGATGGGGTTAAAAGTTTTAACAGAAGAGAGTATCTTCTTGACCAACCGAAATCAAAATTATATGCAATCTGCAAAAATCACGATATGAAAAAATACAAACCACTCGCTTTATATAGTCTTGTAAGTTCAATATTGAAAATATTGTATATGAATTAATTATTTCAGATAGACATTATAAGATAGCTAATGAGGATTTAGAGGCTATTAAAAGCAATGCTTTTAATACTTAAATAGACCCTATAGGAGTAATTGATATTGTGGAAGTTTTTTGTATAAGATATAAAAAGATATTATAAGAAAGGGTCGACATAACTATTGAAATTGAAAATACGAACTTTGATACTTGAATAATACGATATTTAAAAATAAAAAATTTACCATTTTAGGAATATAATGATGTAAAAATATACAAAACATGCTATAATTTCTATGGATTTAAGTCGAACTTGTAGAAAAATGCGTCTTACCATAACGGGGTTACTTTAGAGGTGCAAATTTAAAAATATCACAGTGTTTTACCTCGATTTTTATATCAGAAAAAATATAATATCTCAATTCATTATTTTAATATTTAAATAAAACAATTTTATTCTTGACACTTACTCCAAGATAATGTAATATGAAGTTAAGTTCACATGAAGTTTAATTCATGTGAACTTAACTTCATATCGCACTATGTTAGGAGTGACTTGTTTGAAAAATAAATTTACACAGCTTTATTTATGCTCATTAGCAATTCTTACAATGGGAGTTTTTGAAACAATTTTCAATTACACTAAAGCTAATACTACCGAGGGGTTTTATTTTGGTATTATAAAGTTATTTGTAGGAACAATCTTTTTAGTTTTCAGTATAACTTATCACATTAAATGCAAAAAAAATCGTAAACAGTTAGAAAGAGAACTGTCAAAAGAATATGATGAAAGAGATGATTTAATAGACGGAAAAGCTTCATACTTTACCATGAGTATTTTAATGATTGTGATTTTGCTTATGATGTTTCTTTCAAGATGGATTTCTATTCCTACAGATATGGCTTTATTTATCATTATAATATTTTGCATGATTACTAACGGATTAGCTAAAAAATATTATAGCCATTTTCTTTAATAAGGAGAACTCTATGAAAAATAGAATAAAAGAATTGCGTTTAAAGCATGGAATAACACAACAGGAATTAGCCGATAAAGTATGTGTATCTTCAAGAACAATTATCTCTTTAGAAAAACAACAATATAATCCATCTATTTTACTGGCGTATAAAATATCTTCGGTTTTTAAATTAGCAATTGAAGAAACTTTTGTATTTGAAGAAGAGGACCAATTACAAGAATAGTATGTAATGGAATTGTTGAGAAAGAAACTAATGAGTGGAGGAGAATATTATGATAATTCAAAAACTATTATTTATACTTTTCGGAGTAGTATTAACATTATGGGGAATATATAGAATGAAAACAGATAAGGCGTTTGTAGGAAAAACCCAAACAAGAAAGAATATTTTTAATTTTTTATTCCTGGGTCAAGCTTCTGGATTAGGACAATTATTAAGTGGAATTTTAGTCATAATTTTAGGGATTTTATCCTTTATAATTAAATAGTTTACTGATAAAAGGGGTTAAGCTGTTTTTTAAGTTTAACTCCTTTTATGTATATCTTATATTCGTTCTCATTGCGTAATATTCATAACTGTATTTACGGTGTTTTTATGTCGTGTCAATAAATTATAAAATAGCATTGATTTTATATCAATAGTATTTTCTTATGTTTGAATTTATTATTTTTCGTAACGAGACAAAGTCCATATTTAGATATATTTAGTGTTTTAATAATCACTATACCTTATTATATAAGGCTTTTTAAATACCAGTCCTTAAATGGACTATATAAAACATTAACTTACACCATTAGTTGTTAGCGACTCTGAGGTTTCTAAATTTACAACCCAGCCTCTTGCTACGACTAATCAAGATAAGGAATTATATCCTTGTATATTGCACGCAAAATTCCATGTTTCCCCTCCAATTATCGTAACGCAGTAAATAATTTATGTACGCTATTATGATATGCCCTTATCTTGGTTGCTATCTATCATCTTTATCCTCGGTTTTGATTTGAGTTACTATTACAGCCGAAAACATAATGACACAGCCTATAATTTCTCTCATACTCATTACTTCTTTTAGGAAAATTGCTCCACTGATAACAGCAAATAATGATTCCATGCTCAATATAATAGCAGCCGCAGTAGGATCTGTGGATTTTTGACCTATAATTTGAAGTGTATATGCAATACCAACTACCATAATAGCAGCATATAATATTGGTCCTGCACAGGCAGTAATCGTATCAAGTTTAGGAGTTTCAAATATTAAAGCTCCAATAGTAGAAAAAATACCTGCCGTCAAGAACTGAACAAAAGACAATTTCAATCCATCTGCTTTATTAACATAAGTATCTACTACTAATATCTGTGCTGCCCAGAAGATCGTTCCTGCCAATACAATTGCATCTCCCTTTTGTATTGTAAAACCTTCTTTAATACATAAAATATATAAACCAACTGTAGCAAGTCCAACTCCAAACCATACTAATTTACTTACCTTCTTATGCAAAAACAATCCGAACAATGGAACTAATACTATATATAAGGCAGTAATAAATCCTGCTTTTCCTGCTGTAGTATAAACAATTCCCCATTGCTGAAAGGATGCACCTAGAAAAAGTGATGCTCCACATAAGGAGCCTCCTATAATAAGATCTTTATTATTAAAGTTTATCCTATCTTTTTCAGGCAGATTTCCATTCTTTTTCTTATTAATTCTATCAAAAATTAATATTAACGGAATTAAAACCAATGCCCCTAGTAAAAATCTTGTTGCACCAAAGGTAAGAGGTTCAACATAATTCATTCCAAGTTTTTGTGCTACAAAAGAAGTTCCCCATATAATAGCGGTTAGAACCAGTAAAATTGGTCCTTTTAAATTTTTCATTAATAATTCTCCTTTTGAATATAAGTTAAATACATTTAGAATTTTTCTTTATTTCCATATCTATTACTAATTATATCAAATTTGAATACTTCTTTGCAAACTGTAAAAATGAGACACAGCAAATTACATCAGAAAGGTTGTGAAAGCCTATTGTTATGTTATAAAAACGGTAGTCCTTGTAATTTAATTTTGGTCAACAAAAACAGGGATTTTTAATTCCCTGTTAGCTTAAATCTATCGGGGTATGTTGAGTTAAGTGCCTTGAAAACAGATCGATTAAAACACCTTCGCAGCATACCACCTAGACCATATTCATTAAATACATTTCGAGATAATTTCTTGTTAATATCATATGTTGACAATTTAAGTTTTTCCTCTACAAGCCACTTAGTAGCCTCAATTCCTGTTTCTAATGTCCAGTATTTATTAGGTATTTGTACAATGGTATCAACTATGCTTACATTTAATTCAGTACAAGCTTCAACTACTGGTAGCACTATCATATCAAACAGAATCTCAGGAAATGATAGATATTCAACTTCAAATGCACTGAGTGAAAGATTCACATCTGCAGATACTGTAATCATTGCTTCTGGCGAAGATTTCCCAGATGCTTTATGTCCCTCGCCTTTAAGTAAACAGTATAATGCTCCAATACTATTGTCTACTAGCACTGGATTAACTAAAGAGACGCTTGCTGAGATAGTTAGATTAAAAGCAATAAAAGCTATAATTGTAGAAGGTACTGGCGTTATATCCCTTGCGTTAGATACGCAATTAACTTCGGCAAGGGTTACTCCCACAAGAATTGGGGGTAAAGATAGATATGAAACCTCTTTACTAGTTGCTTTAACAATAGAAATAAGCAGAAGGTTTAACACTACCTTCTGCTTATTTCTATTTTACAATTTTTAAAAATTTTTGACTTCCCTTAATTCAGCTTTAAAGAACGTATTTTTGTACTGCTTTATTTTTTTTGATTTTAATTCTTCTTTTATGGTAAATTCAAAAATGTAATTAATTTTGAAAAATGTATTGACTTCAAAATGAATAGTAGTTGGTAATATCCAACTATAACTTTGAACTTTAGACCATTTATAAAAGTTTCCAAAGCCATATATCCCATTTTCTCTTATTTCTGAACTATGTAAAACCCTTATTATATTAGAAATTGAAATTTCAATCCAGAATATAGCCAATAAAATAAAAATAATATAACCGCTTTGCGTATAGTATAAATACGCTAATATACACCAGCCGATACTTACCCCAGCCCATAATATAACCGAAAATATAGCCGAAAATCTACTTTTATTTGCGTTTACAATAATTTTTCCATGATGGCTTACTCTATATAGTTTTCTTAATATTATTAAAAAAGCAAAAATATTAAGAATAAGACTTATTTTTGTGATAGTAGCCATTCATATCCCCTCCGAAAAATCTATTTCTTTATCAATAATCCCACTTAAATTATAACATGTTTTCTATATCTTTGAAATACAACTTATTACTGTAGGATATATATTAGTATTCAGTACCGAATTATTCATTTTTAAACTTCATGTTTATATTTTTAATATTATAATGTTGCATGATATTAGAATATTACGTCTTACCCTTTATTTTTATTTTCCTATAAATAAGTTGTAAAAATGAAATCAAAGCAATAGAAAAACCTATAATACTAACCACCGTATCATATTTGTGATAGTGATATGCTAATGCCTGTTGCATAGACATAAACCATAGAAACAACGGAATTAACAACAGTATTGTATTCATTAGTATATATTTTGTTTTTCTTGTATAAAAACTATATAATATTAGAAATAAAACTAATAAACAAGATATTACTACACTATCCTTATAAGATATTTTAACAGGTATATCACTTGTAACTACCATTTTATATACCCATATTATTAGTATAAACGCACTTACACCTAATCCAATAAAAATATCTTTTATTTTGTTCATGCTTTTTAAACACCCCTCTCTTTCCCATATTATTAATTATTTTATAGATAAACAACAGTAGGGTTATTGATACGCAATAAATTACAGTTGTGGCGTAACTTATGAAAATTGCGAATTAAAATATTTTCACATTACGTTAATTATTTAGCGTCATTCAATTTAATAATATATTTACCTGCTACTGCTGAAGCCAAAAACAACACCACAACATCTAATCCACTCCGTAATAGCATTTGAGGCATAGCACCTTTCATTATTAAGCCAAAAAAGCTATTAAAAATCATCCAATTCACACCTATAGTTGCTATAAACCTTAATGGTATACCTATACCACTCTGCTTTTTTTCGAATACTAACAAAGGATACAAAAACACGTAAATATAACCCATCAGTATTCCAAACAAACCTGTCCATACATAGCACGGAACTGGATATGTAGCACTGTCACTGTTTATAAGACCGCTTTCATAACCAATTGTTCTCTCCACAAAAATAGCAATTGCAATAATAGCAATGGTTTCTATGCATTTCGTCATTTGTAATTTACTTATTGGTTTAATTTTCTCACTTTCACTTAATGTAAAATAAGCAATTGCCACACATAACAATATTGCAGGTAGCCCATCTCCTATCCCCATTATAAGCTCATACTTAATAAACCCAAGTCCCCAATTTGAAAAAGGAGACCCCACAACTACTATCTCTTGCATTCCCAATAAGTAAGTCATTGCGAATGCTAACCCAAATCTAATCCCTACTTGTAATTTAGGCAAATCTGCTCTCACGCCTATGTATCTTACCACCATCGCACACTGTATAAATAGCAGAATGAAATAAAATGTTGCTACGGCTGGAAACCCAAACCATTTAACAAAAATACTATCAAACTGCGCAACATCTACAGAAGTGGGCAGAAGTGCATGAACAATAATCGCAAAAATTGCAGAAAATAGAATAAGAGCAATATTTATTATAATTACTCGCTTTGTACTTATACATTTTGTAACCATCTAAATTCCCCCATATACATTTAAAAATAAATAATTCTAACTTCAGACTTTTCTACAGTTGTGACGAAGTTTATGAAGAATTCGAATTAAATCTTCTCGAGGTTATCTACTGTTCTTTCATTCCTTACATCTCCAGTGTTCAAAGTTGTTTTTGATTCAATTAACATTACATGTACTTCTTCTTCAGCAAAGGGCATATGTTCTATTCCTCTTGGAATAACAAGCAATTCGCCTTCATTTAAAATAACATCCTTGTCCCTAAATTTAATAACTAATGTACCTTTAACAACATAAAACATTTCGTCTTCATTCTCATGAGTATGCCATAGAAATTCACCTTTTAGTTTGGCGACCTTCACATACGATTCATTGATCTCACCTAGAATTTTTGGACTCCAATACTCATTAAAAAGATTTAATTTATTACCGATATTGATTTTGTCCATTTTCTAACCTCCACTTATAACTAAACTTTACTTCACCTTTTATGAATGTTATGCATAAAAAGACTAATGTTTAACTTTATAACCAACTTACAATATTTTCAGAGATATCTCTTCTCTTAGATTTTAAACTGCTTCTACTCGGATATCCAACGGATATAACAGCCATTAACTGTAAGTCATCTGAAACACCTAATAATTCTCGTACTTTATCTTCATTTTTTAAAATTTCTCCAATCCAGCAAGTACCTAAACCAAGTTCATTTGCAGCAAGTAGCATGTTTTGTATTGCAGCTCCGATTGATTGAGTATGTTTCAAGTAAATACTTGGCACTTTATCGTCTAAAAATTTGGTATCTAGAAAGACTGCTATCAAACAAGGGGCATCTACCACCCAATTATGGTATACAGTAAGGGAAGATAATTTTTTTATTAGTTCTTTGCTATTCATTACTACAGAGAACCTCCATGGTTGTATATTGTTACCAGACGGAGCCCAATTAGCTGCAGTTAATAATTGTATAATAGCATCTTTACTTACTTCTTCTGAAGTATATGCTCGGATACTCCTACGATTTAATATACATGACATTACCGAATTCATTTTAACACTCCTTTTCATATGTAAATTTTCTGTAGTTTTTACCCCTTATTTTATTACACAATATTCTACGATTCCATCTTAATAATACCATAATTTATCATAAATATAAATAATAGATATATCCTAATCTTCATGTCAGCATATATTCCTAAGTCGTCACAAGTAAAAACGCCACAAACCTTTATTGTTTGTGACGTCTAAAATGAATATTTTGTATCAATTAAATATCCTCGAGGTTATCTACTGTTCTTTCATTCCTTACATCTCCAGTGTTCAAAGTTGTTTTTGATTCAATTAACATTACATGTACTTCTTCTTCAGCAAAGGGCATATGTTCTATTCCTCTTGGAATAACAAGCAATTCGCCTTCATTTAAAATAACATCCTTGTCCCTAAATTTAATAACTAATGTACCTTTAACAACATAAAACATTTCGTCTTCATTCTCATGAGTATGCCATAGAAATTCACCTTTTAGTTTGGCGACCTTCACATACGATTCATTGATCTCACCTAGAATTTTTGGACTCCAATACTCATTAAAAAGATTTAATTTATTACCGATATTGATTTTGTCCATTTTCTAACCTCCACTTATAACTAAACTTTGCTTAACCTTTTATGAATAATATGAATTTATATCAAACAAATTTTAATACCTAAAGCACCATATTTCTTTTCTTGTTCCTTTGTATAAATATCATATGTTTCATCAATCATGCGTTTCATTGTATAATCCTGACAACCAAATAATGAGAAATCGAAATTACTATATAATTTCTCGAAATTTTCAAATGCATACTTGTCTAGAACTTCAACGGTTAATTTTTCTTCCTTTTCAGGAAGTTTATAAAAGATAATTAAATCTCCAATGCTAATGGCCTGTCTGTTTTCATCATTCAATCTAACTTCTATAATCTTATTCCCATTTTTAATCAGATTGAAAGGCTTTTCAAAGAGAGTCATATCATGTTCCATTTTAATTCTCCTCCTATTATTTAATGATAGTTCGCAAAGTTTTACGATTCCGTCTTGATTGTACCATAATATAACATGAAAACAAAGATTAGGATATTCCCAATCTTTGTCTCAGCATAATTTCCTAAATCGTCACAACTTGACCTGCTAAATATTCTGCAACTGCTAACATATAATCCCCTGGAACTACAGGTTTAGCTTCACCCTCTACTACTTCTAAATTCCATCTGCCCGCTTTAACTAATATACCATAAGATACAACTAAATATTTTTTTAACATATTATTTTACCTCCTCTAATATTTGTATTCTAGTGCTTAAATCAATAATAGCTTCTGCTATTGCAATTTTTTCATCATCCACGTTTTCGTCAATTATTTTAGTTGCATGTAATATCCTCTCTTGTTTTTCCTCTAGCATATTAAATTTAGCTATAATAAAGTAATTAGTATCCTCAAACACTTCTGCTTCAATTACCTTATTATCTGATATAGTAGCCTTGTCTGTATCTTCTACAGTAAATATAATGTCTATACTGAAAACTTCACCATATTGGTCTAAAGCTTGTCCAGTAAGAGTATTGAAATTTACATTTAATTTAACTGCCATAGGTATTTGGGGTGTAAATTCTTCGCCTTCTTTATCTATTGTCAATGCATGTGTTTCAAGTGTTTTTTCATATTCTATTGAATTTTTACATTGAATATAAGCTATTTGTAATAATTCTTGTTTTGTCTTTGTATCAAAAAAAGCTATCTGAGCATATACTACGAAATTTTCTTCTTTAAATCCTACAATTAATATATTATTTTTTATTTCATATTTTACAATTTGCACATAATCACCCCTCTATATCTTTTTTAGAACTCCATTTATATTCGTCCACATACTATCAATATGTCTTAGCACTCCATCTATTTTTACCCAACCATCACTAGATGTTTTTAATACTCCATCAACTTTCATTTTGAAGGAAGGGAAAGCTAATCCTTTTCTAACATACCAATAACCACCACTTTGACCATCTACAGGGTACGTACCATCTTCTGCTATTATATTAGATTGAAGTAATGAACCTCTAACATCATACTGTGGAGAGCCTGTCGAGGTATACGTATAAAGTTTAACAGTAGTACCACCCGCTCCCGAACCTTCATATCTTGTTATATAATGTAAACTTGAATCTCCAGTGCCGGAATAACCCACACTATTACTTGTTCTTGTTACCGTAAACCAAGTACTCGCGGTATTTGGGACAACCGCTCCGGTATTAATATTGCATATATAATCTGACCAACAAGATGTATCTGAACTCATAGCACTTTGGTATACTTTTGTCCCCATGTAATACCCGCCCGCTTTAGCAACTGTGTATTTGTCATAGTAGTATTTACTCATTTACCTCACCCTCTTACACATACTTAATCCATATGTCACCATTCTGCATACTCCCCAATACTGCATCTGATGTAGATAAAATAACATTATGAAGTTGAGCTACTGTATATGATGTATTTGATTGTGCTATGAGAATACCTGTCATTGTCCCTCCAACCTTATCCAATTTAGTAGCTACATTAGTATTAGTTGTATCTAATGATGATTGATTTGCTTTTAATCCTAGTTGTGTCGAATTATCAGCCTAAGTCGTCACAAGTAAAACGCCACAACCTTTTATTGATTGTGACGTCTAATAAGAAAATCATGTAATAATTTACGAACAAATCTATCCTTCTGATAACAATTCTAATGCTTCATTAGCCATTGTCAAAATATTATGCTGAACGTCATATGCGTTTTTCAAATCTTCTTTATTATACCATTTGAGCAAATTAGATTCCCCATCTCCTGGTATTGTATCAAAAGATTTTGCAGTTGCATAATAAACAAAGTCTATATGATAATGTTCTGGATTTATTTCACCGAAAATTGTGTACATAGGATTTATTAACAATTTTTCTCCTACAATTCGCATGAATTCTTAAGTTGGTTATTTATTGGATTGTATAGATTTATTTTTAAACCTGATTCTTCTTGTGCTTCACGAATACATGCCTCTTCTGGCAATTCATTCAATTCGATATGTCCACCTAAAGGAAGTATTTTTTTAGCCTTTTTATGTAAATGTAATAATACTTTATCTTTATACACTATAAATACGGAAACTGTAAAATGCCTATCCATCCCCTATCACTCCTCCAAAATTTTATCCTGAATATTTCACCATGTTATACAGTTATGACGTAAGTTTAGAATATTATGTACTAACGGCTACATATGTTATCTCCTTTGTCCATTAACTTCAAACGTTATTGGATTGCTTTTTTTCTCTTACTCTTTTCCTTAATAAAATAAACCACCAATAAAATCAATAAAGAAGTCCAATAAATTAAATTAATGATTATTTGTGCTGTTTTACCTACATTGCTATATATGCCAAAAGATTTTCTGTAAAAAATTCCTGTAATAGCCATCAAAACTATAAGTAAATTAGAACCTTTTTTATCTTTACTAAACTTAATTATAAAATATATACCTATGATAATAAAAAATAAAATTGTACCATAATCCATAACAATATCCCCCTCATTTTAGTTCGTAATATTTTACGATTCCGTCTTAATAATACCATAATTTAGTATAAATATAAAGATTAGAGATATTCTAATCTTTATGTCCGCATTTTTTCCTAAGTCGTCACAAGTAAAAACGCCACAAACTTTTATTGTTTGTGACGTCTAAAAAGAATATTCTGCATTAGTTTTATATTTGTTACCTATTTATAAAGCAAATGTATTTTCTATAACGCCTTGAAGCAAGGTATAAATTGATTTTCCTATTTTACTTTCAAAATATTGCTTTATCTCCATTGTTGATTTCCACTTATCTATAATCAAGTCATTAATTCCATACCTAAGTGCCACATCTATCATTCTTTTTTCAACTAGGCAAAATCCAGAAGAGATAGCGATTGCATCACAAAATTGAATCAATTTATCGTATTCATTAAATTCTATATTTCTCAAGTACTCTTTTATAAACTCTATCTCTGATTCGCTACAGTCCCACTTTCCTGAATAACACTCTATTTCCTTAACCAAAAATGGATGTGTAATACATATTCTTGCAGCCTCATTAAAGCCTTTCTCTTTTAAGAAATTATATCCACTAATTATATGATGCATGTCAGTAACTCCTTCTCTTCTACCTACATCATGTAAAAGCCCCAATATATATGCCGTTTCAGAATTCAGTCCCTCCGTTTTTTCTGCAATAAGCCTTGCTGCTTCTGCAACATATTCTGAGTGGTTAATCCAAGGCCCTGGATTTAACCTTCCTGCCTCTTCTAAAAATATCTTTGCTTCATACAACATGGGTAAACCTTGTATTCCATCGTTTTTCATTTTACTTTAACTCCTTTATTTTTTATATGGTTAATTCGCATTTAATTACAGTTGTGACGAAGTTTAAGAATATTATGAATTAAAGGTGTTACACATTAACCTTTATATTTGGCTATGTTAGACAATATTGAACATAACTAATATTAAAATGATTGAAGTAATTACAGGAATAAAGTATCCTATTAATGTACAAATTAAATATGGGAGACGTTTTTTTCTTTCGTTCTCCGATATCATATATGGGAGACGTTTTTTTCTTTCCATTTCCGATATATCACAATTTGACTCTCTAAACTCTTTATCCAATTTTTTAAATCCTATTTTTCCGATAATAACAAACCCCATACCTAAAAGATAACCTATAATCAGAATTATATTAAAATTTCGCATTACTTCATTTCGCATTACTTCTCCCCCTAATAAAAACTATATATATTACTACATTACTCTACAATTTCCAGCGGATAAATTAGCACCGTCTAATTTTACCAGCGTAACGTACTTTATAAAACATTGCGTCTTAATATTGGACTATAATTGCACGCTTAGTTATAGTTTATATATCCTTTCATTCTGACCCCATAACAGTCTTCGACAGTTTCTAACGAGCATGTTAATATAAGAATATACGATGGAGGTTAGAAATATGGCTAGAAGAAGGTTTACCCTAGAAGATAAAA
>NZ_JAHLEF010000031.1 GCF_018861755.1 Clostridium sp. CF012
CAATTTAAAAGTTTACACTTTTTATTTGAAATGAATAATCTGCGACAACTGTTAAGTTGTTACGCAAGCTCATTACATACTTTTTAGTCTTACGACTAAAATTACTTTTTTTATCTAAAGTAATTAACTGGTCTAACGAAATATTATTTCGCTATTTTACCTATTTCTCTGTTTAATTTTCAAAGACCAATTTGTCTTGTCATCATGTGACGACTTTTACTATTATAATTCTTTTTTTTCTCATTGTCAACTGTTTTTAAAAAACTTTGATAATGAATTTATAACTCATCACTGTGAACATAAAGTAATCTACATCTGTTTGTTCTAGCGACAATTAATATAATATCATATGTACATCCATCCCTTTGTTTATAATCATTGATTATACCAATTTATTTTCATATTTATAGTTATTTCTCCCATATGTGACCTTTTGCTTATAATGATACGCTAGGAGCATTTGTTGCTCATTTAGCCTTAAGATACATAAAACTCTAGTAAAAATGTTCTTTTTTCACTAGAGTTACTATTAAATCATCTCCTGCGGAGCTGCATATTAACGACTTCAGAAGGAGATTTATACTATAAGGACATTATTATTTCCTTATATTTGTTACCTCTTGCTTCAAAATCTTTAAACATATCAAAACTTGCACATCCCGGCGCCAATGTAACTATATCGCCAGGGCTTGCAACTTTTTTAGCTGCATAAATTGCTCCATCAAAAGTTTCAGCTATTATAATTTCTAGTGAAATTTTCTTTTCTTTTAATAGATCTTCAAAAACTTCTTTTATTTTATATTTAGTGGCACCTACGAGTATTAGTGTTTTAATATATGAGTAGCCTTCCTGCGCTAGTGGTTCAAAGGGTATTTGTTTATCATAACCTCCTGCAATTAATATAACAGGCTTTTCAAAGGCTTTAATACTTGCTATGGTTCTTGTTGGACTAGATGCTATTGAATCATTATAATACATAACTCCATCTACTTCTCTCACGAATTCACCTCTATGAGCCACCCCCGTAAAAGTAGTAGCCACTTCCCTCATACTGGCAACTGATACTTCATCCTCCGTTGCACAAAATGCAGTTAACATATTTGCCACATTATGCATTCCTTTTATCTTTATTTCCCCGCGATTACATACTACCTTATTCATAATGAACAATTTATCATTTTGAAAATATGCACCATCTTCTAACTTCTCTTTTAAACTAAAACACTTAACTTTTCCCTTTGCTTCTTTTCTGAGTTCATAAGTCAATTCATTATCTTTATTAAGTATAAGTAAATCAGATTTACTTTGATATTTAAATATGTTCCTCTTTGCATCTATATATTCTTCCATACCCTTATGGATATCCAAATGATTTGGGCTTAGATTTGTTACTGCTGCTACATCTGTAGAAACATTCATAGTCATAAGTTGAAAGCTTGATAATTCTAATACTACCTTATCATCTTTACTTATTTCTTCAATATTTGCAAAAAGTGGAGTTCCTATATTTCCTCCAACCCAAGTTTTATACCCTTCTTGTTTTAATATATTATATATTATTGTAGTTGTAGTTGTTTTCCCATCACTACCAGTGACACCAAAAATTTTCGCCGGACAATATTTTATAAACTCCTCCATTTCTGATGTTATATAAGTCCCATATTCTTTTGCTTTTAAAAGCGCAGGATTATCTATTCTCATAGATGGTGTTTTAAAAATAACATCAAAGCCAGTTAAATCCTCCAAGTAATCTTCACCTAACACTAGCTTTACGCCAATTTCTTCAAAGTCTGTTGCAACTGACCCAAGTAAACTATAAGTTTTTTTATCAAAGGCTGTTACAACGGCCTCCAGCTTCCCTAAAAAATGTATTAAAGGAATATTGCTAACTCCTATACCTACAACGCCTACTTTTTTCCCTTTTATAAACTCTTTAAATTCACTAAAATTTTTCTTCATATAAACCTCCATGCACTCTTTATATATTTCTTATTATATTATTAATTTCACAAATTTGTTTGTACTAATTATAACACTTAAATCATCGCCTATGGTACTGCAATATTAAGGATTTTAAAAGGAAACTTATATTACCACTGTAGTTCTATCTTAAAGTTATTTTATAAAAAAAATAGCATGTATCATAAATATAGCCTCTGCAAGCTCATTTTATACTACATGCTATCCTTTAGTTCAACCTAACAATTACAATTTAAAATTGTATTTTTTCTTCTATAAACTTTTCTAACTCATCTATATTTATTCTTATTTGGTCCATTGTATCTCTATCTCTAACTGTTACAGTGTTGTCTTCCAAAGTATCAAAGTCCACAGTTATACAGTATGGAGTTCCTATTTCATCTTCTCTTCTGTATCTCTTTCCTATGCTGCCCGCCTCATCATAGTCTACATTGAATTTTTTACTTAGCATAGCAAAAACTTCATTAGCTTTTTCTGATAATTTTTTACTTAGTGGCAAAATAGCTGCCTTAAACGGTGCAAGTGCTGGATGTAAATGAAGCACGGTTCTCACATCTCCATCTTTACCGCCTTTAACTTCTTCTTCATCATATGCATTAACTAAGAATGCAAGTGCAACTCTATCTGCACCAAGTGATGGCTCTATACAATAAGGTACATATTTTTCATTAGTTATAGGGTCTAGATAGCTCAAATCATTACCTGAATGTTCCATATGCTTCTTTAAGTCATAATCAGTTCTATCTGCAATTCCCCATAGTTCTCCCCATCCAAAAGGAAACAGGAATTCTATATCACAAGTAGCATTACTATAGAATGATAATTCCTCAGCACCATGATCTCTAAGCCTTAAACTTTCCTTCTCCATGCCCAAATTATATAAGAAGTTAGAGCAAAACTCTTTCCAATATGCAAACCATTCTAAATCCGTACCTGGCTTACAGAAAAATTCTAATTCCATTTGTTCAAATTCTCTTATTCTAAAAATAAAGTTTCCTGGTGTTATCTCATTTCTAAAAGCCTTTCCTACTTGACCTATACCAAAGGGAACCTTTTTCCTTGTAGCTCTTTGAACATTTTTAAAGTTCACAAAAATACCCTGAGCTGTTTCTGGTCTTAAATATATTTCCGATTTACTTTCTTCAGTTGTTCCCTGAGAAGTCTTAAACATTAAATTAAATTTTCTAATATCCGTAAAATTTTTCTTCCCACATTTAGGACATACTATTCCCTGTTTTTCTATATATTCCTTTATTTCCTCGTTTGTCCATCCATCCGCAGTAGCTACTTCTGCTCCCTGCTCCGTCATATGGTCTTCCACTAACTTATCTGCTCTAAATCTAGCTTTACAATCTTTGCAATCCATTAGCGGGTCTGAAAAACCTCCAACGTGGCCTGTTGCAACCCAAACTTCTGGATTCATAAGTATAGCGCAATCTACACCTACATTATATGGACTTTCTTGAACAAATTTTTTCCACCAAGCCTTTTTAATGTTGTTTTTAAATTCAACGCCTAGAGGACCATAATCCCATGAGTTAGCCAAACCTCCATATATATCAGATCCGGGAAATACAAATCCTCTGTTTTTACATAAACCAACGACCTTATCCATGCTTTTTTCAAATGCCATGTTAATGCCTCCTAATTTTTTAATAATGTAATGATATTTTAAATCATTTACTTGTATTTTAAGTACAAAAAAAAGACTATACCTTAAGGGACGAAAATCAATTCCGCGGTTCCACCCTTATTGGCACAAGCCCTACTCTAAGTTCTATACACTCAAAAGTTCCTTTCACAATAACACTTTGATTGCTTACACCAGCCACAATCTCTCTTATAAAGTATTACTACTACTCTTCTTTATCATAGTGAAATATTTCATTATATTAATATTATACTAAACTTCATGTTATTGTCAACAATAGCGTGGAATGTTGAATCAAAATCGCGAAATCACAATAAAGAAGTTTGTAAATTTACTAATACTAAGTTCAAAAAATAAAAAAAATGGCTCCGCGAAAAGGATTTGAACCTTCAACCTATCGGTTAACAGCCGAGTGCTCCACCGTTGAGCTATCGCGGAATAATGCCTTTCTTAGTAACAATATTATTATACCATATACAATTAAAAATTCAATAGTTTTCATGTTTTTTTTAAAAAATTTTAAATAGTATAAAAAAAGGGTATTTTAGATTAACTAAAACACCCTTTTGATAAACTGTTTAAATTACTGAACTGGTTTCATTGTAGGGAATAGGATGACATCTCTTATTGAAGCGGAGTCAGTTAAGAACATTACCATTCTATCAATGCCTATACCTAGCCCTCCTGTTGGAGGCATTCCTGTTTCTAATGCACTCATAAATTCTTCATCTATTAAATAAGCTTCATCATCGCCTAGTTCTCTTTCATTTGCTTGTTGCATAAATCTCTCTCTTTGAACTACTGGATCGTTTAACTCTGAGTATGCATTACACACCTCACGTCCAAATACAAAACCTTCAAATCTCTCTGTATACTCTGAATTTCCTCTCTTCTTCTTAGTAAGAGGTGATATTTCTACAGGATAATCACATAAGAATGTAGGCTCTATTAAATGCTCTTCTGCATATTCTTCAAATAGTGCATTTAATATATCTGCTTTTGAACAATCCTTTATCTCTTTTTTAAATTCTAAATGCTTTTCTTTAGCTATTTTTCTAGCTTCATCATCAGTATTAATTAGCGCAAAATCCACACCTGAATATTCTTTTACTGCATCTACCATAGTAATTCTTCTCCATGGTGGAGTAAAGTCTATTTCAGTGCCTTGATAATTAACCTTTGTAGTTCCATGGATTTTCTCACAAACATAAGCGACCATATTTTCCGTAATTTCCATCATATCATTATAATCTGCATAAGCCTCATATAGTTCTATCATTGTAAACTCTGGATTATGTCTTACATCCATTCCTTCATTTCTGAAGTTTTTACCCATATCATATACCTTTTCAAAACCAGCAACAATAAGTCTTTTTAAATATAACTCTGTTGCAATTCTAAGATACATATCAATGTCTAGCGTATTATGATGAGTCATAAATGGTCTTGCTGCAGCGCCTCCTGCTATTGGAGCTAAAATCGGCGTCTCAACTTCTAAAAATCCTTTATTATCTAAGAATTCTCTAATATATCTAATTATTGCTATTCTCTTCATAAAGGTATCTTTTACTTCTGGATTCATTATTATGTCTACTTCTCTTTGTCTATATCTTAAATCAGGATCCTTTAAGCCATGCCATTTTTCTGGAAGTGGTTTTAAAGACTTAGCTATAAGCTGGAAATCCACTATGTGTAGTGATATTTCACCAGTTTTTGTAACAAAAGGTGTTCCAGTTATTCTTAAAAAATCTCCTATATCAAAAGTTTTATATTCTTTTAATTTTTCTTCGCCTACATCATCTATTTTTATGTAAAGTTGAATCTTACCATATCTATCATGAACATCAGAAAAACCAGCCTTACCATGAACTCTTTTAGACATAAGTCTACCTGCTACAATAACTTGTGTACCCATTAATTTCTCATAATTATCTTTAACCTCTTGTGATGTATGAGTTCTTTCAACTTTGTATACATCAAATGGATCCTTACCTTGTTCTTGCAAATCAGCTAACTTACGTCGTCTTATGGTTACCTGCTCATTGTATTTAGATTCAAGTTCATGTAAGTCTTTTTCTTCAATTTTTTCTTCGTTTGACATTAATATCCCTCCTGATTTCCTCTAGCGCAGAAATAAACATTAATACTTTAGTCTGCACTATTGCTTATGTATATATATTTCTTTAGGGTACCTAACAACAATAAATTGTTAGGTACCCTTGTATAGTATAAAAATTAAATAATTAAAAAAGCTAACCGCGTTTAACTTCTAATACCTCGTATTTCCCGATACCATCAGGAACTGTCACTTCTATAATCGCTCCTGCTTTCTTTCCTACCAGCGCACTTCCAACCGGTGATTCATCTGATATCTTATTTTCCATTGGATCTGCTTCTGCTGAACCCACAATATAAAATTGAACTTCCTCATCAAACACATAATCCTTAACTTTAACTATTGAACCTATACTTACTACGTCTTTTTCAATTTCATTTTCATCTATAACACTTGCATTTCTAAGCATATTTTCTAATTGTATTATTCTACCCTCTACAAATGCTTGGTCATTTTTAGCTTCCTCGTACTCTGCGTTCTCACTCAAGTCTCCGTATCCAAGTGCTACTTTTATTTTTTCTGTTATTTCTTTTCTCTTTACGGTTTTAAGAAATTCTAATTCATCTTCTAATTTTCTTATCCCCTCATAGGTCATTACATATTTTTTTGGTTCGCTCATTTCTTTCTCCCCTTTAAAATTTTTATTGAATTAATAACTGTCCATAAAACCGCAATAATGTTTTTCTTAAACCCTAGCATTTCCTATAACTTATAAAATATTCTTATTCTATATTTTTTCTGTAGGATTTTTATATTCAAATTAATGAATTATTGGGGCCAAAATTCATTATTAGAATAACAATCCATATAACCATATTAGCACATTATAAATCAGCCCATTAGTATTGTCAATATGTTAGAAGGAAAACATACTAACATATTACATTATTGTTGAATTTTATTTCTTTTAAATATATACCATTATGCTTAAGAGCTTTATCAATATCATTCTCTTGCATTTGGCATAATATCGCTGCTATGAGCTCCATAGAAGAACCAACTTCAAAAGTGTTCCAAGGTACATTATAGCTTACATCATTTACCGCAATATAATTATTTCCCTTGCCCATGCTATTATCTAGAAGCCATACTAATTTATCCTCACCAAATTCATAGTCTGCAGATGAAATAATAAAATCTGCTATTTTAATAGCATATAGCTGGTCGTTTGTTACAATAGGTGACACCCCAAAATTAGCAATTATAAAATCTGCCAATTTTCTGGCTTTTGCCAAGTCCCATGACAAAAATACAATATATTTGCTTTGCTTTGCCAGTTCCTCAATAATATTATAATTTATCGTGTCGCTGGCATCATATACCACAATGCAACAATTTTTGAGGCTTTTATTTCTCATCCTAAGCATAAGTTGTATACTTTTTATAACACTAAAAGCCAAAAAACGTTTTTGAAATGAATTGAAATATTTATAATCAAAGGGTCTTAGTGTTTTTAATGATAATTGAACCTCTTTGCTTTTGCATATTTTTTTAGCATAAGTCAAGTTATTTAAGTATGCACTTTTATTAAAATTAGGTGGAAGCCTTACATTTGTAACTTTAATATCTAGTTCTTTAATGTATTCGCTACTTATTAACTTTATCTTTCGTTTATCTTTAATTTTGCTAAAAAATCCGAATTCATTATAGGAATTATAAATATTTGAAGTTACACATAAAATTGGCTTCATAAATTTTCACCTTATAAATTAATGTACTATTATCTTATTCAGTACAATTATATAAATTCATAATTTAATTTAAAAATTATGGAGTTATCATTTTCAAGTATTCTCTATAATCTAAAAGAAGTTTCAATACGTCCTCATATTTAGTTTTGGTATTTATTTTTTCTTTTATTTCAGTGCAGTTGTTAAGACCTTTAACATACCAAGCTGTATGTTTTCTCATTTCTCTAACCGCTTTAATTTCTTCATAATATTTTGTAGCTAACCCTAAATGCCTTATGCACATATCTATTTTCTCTACCGCAGTAGGATATATTACCTCTTGTCCCTTTATTGCCTGCATAATCTCTCTAAAAATCCAAGGATTACCTCTTGCCCCTCTTGCAATCATTATACCATCGCAACTCGTGACTTCCTTTATTCTTATAGCATCCTCTACAGAAAACACATCACCATTTCCTATTACAGGAACTTTAACACTTTCTTTTACAGCCCTTATAATATCCCAATCAGCCTTTCCTTCGTACATTTGCTCGCGAGTTCTACCATGTACCGCAATAGCATCTATGCCAGCATCTTCCATGTATTTAGCAAATTCTACAGCATTAACACTATTTGAATCAAATCCCTTTCTAAACTTTACCGTAACAGGCTTTGTCGAAGTCTTTTTCATTTCCACTATTATTTCGGCAGCAAGTTTTGGATTTTGCATTAAAGCCGAGCCCTCACCATTTTTGACTATCTTAGGCACAGGGCAACCCATGTTTACATCAACCATACTTATATCATCCCTAGCATTGAAGATCTCACAGGCACTAGCCATAATCTTAGGATCATTCCCGAATATCTGAATCGCTACTGGTTTCTCCACATCTGAAATTTTCATAAGAGCTTCCGTATTGCTGCTGCCATAATATAACCCTTTAGCGCTTACCATTTCAGTATATAGGAGGCCACAACCCATTTCTTTGCATAACCCTCTAAAGGCAATATCTGTAATTCCTGCCATAGGAGCTAAAAAAACATCATTTTCAAATTTGATATTTGATATCTTCATTAAATCACCTATTCCCTATTTTTTTCATAAATCATTCTAAGGCCTTCTAATGTTAAATAGGGATGAAACTCATCAATAGTTGCGCAATCTCTGCTTATTAATTTTGAGAGTCCGCCTGTTGCCACTACAAATGGTTCTTCTTCTCCCATATTAATCATTTCGCTTTTCATTTTATTGACAATATAATCTATTTGACCAATATATCCATATATTATACCCGCCTGCATGCTTGAAACAGTATTTTTACATATAACCGTTTCTGGTTTTATAAGTTCCACCCGAGGTAGCTTGGCTGCTCTCTCAAAAAGCGCTTCAGAAGCTATTTTAATACCAGGGCATATAGTGCCCCCTAAATAGTTAGCCTCTTTACTTATGGCACAAAAGGTTGTAGCTGTTCCAAAATCTATTAAAATTAAGGCCCTTTTATAAATTTCATGGGCTGAAACAGCGTTAACAATTCTATCTGCACCTACTTCTTTAGGGTTGTCATATCTTACATTTATTCCTGTCTTAACTCCTGGCCCTACTACCATAGGTGTCAATTTAAAATATTTTCTTATCATATGTTCTAGTGAATACATAATATTAGGAACAACAGAGGAAATTATTACTCCTTTAATTTGTTCTATTTTTATGTTTCGCTGATAAAATAATTGCATTACTTGAATTCCATATTCATCAGCAGTTTTTTTTGCATCTGTAGATAATCTCCATTCCACAAGTAACTCTTTTCCCTTAAAAATCCCTAAAACAGTATTAGTATTTCCAACATCTAAAACTAAAATCACTTTATACACCACCTATATAATATAAAACAGCTTGCACGCTGCTTTATGCTTTTCCATTGCTAAAAACACAAGAATAGTACATGAAATATTATGAAATATTGTTTTAACTATTCCCAATTTAACAATTTAATTTTAACAACTTGAATATATTTGTCAAGTTAAATTTTTATAAGAAGTTTTTCATGATAATAAGGTTTGTGTATAATAGGATTTATTTATGTTAGTCTGTTGATATTCTATATTGGATTTCATCTAATATTTCTTTCTGGTCATTTAGCGATGTATATAAATTTAATTTCATTCTACCTTCTTTTTCAACCCTCAAAAAACTAGTGTATAGATTAACTAAGTTTTTCTCACAACTTAAGATTTCGCTCGCTCTGAGCTCTGCTTCCTTATTAATTGAATTGCTGGTTACTGGTTCACATTAACTTGCTGCTCCCTCATTGCCAATACCATTTTCAATTTCCCTATACTTATTTACAATTTCTTTCTCTGTTTGGACTAAACTCTCAATTGAGCTTTTTTTATTCATACCTTCTTTTCTATATTATTCACCAAAAGAAAAGGTATATTCAATTTTCAAATAATACATTGATTTTTTTAAAAAACAAAACCCCCTATCTATTTACTAGATAAAGAGTTTTGTTTTTTATAAGTTCACAAAATGTGAACCTACATATTATTTCCCAAAAATGGTTAGAAGAACACCAGCTGCAACAGCAGTTCCGATTACACCTGCTACATTAGGGCCCATAGCATGCATAAGCAAGAAATTACTTGGATCTGCCTTTTGTCCCTCTACTTGAGAAACCCTGGCTGCCATAGGTACTGCTGAAACTCCCGCTGAGCCTATTAGTGGATTAACCTTACCATTTGTAACCTTGCACATAATCTTTCCTATTATAACTCCTGCTGCAGTACTTATAGCAAAAGCAATGCAACCTATAACAACTATTTTAAAAGTATCCCATTTTAGAAACATCTCTGCTTTTGCTGTGGCTCCAACAGTTACTCCTAAAAATATAGTTACAACATTTATTAATCCATTTTGAGCTGTATCAGATAATCTACCAACCACACCCGACTCTCTAAACAAATTTCCCAGCATTAGCATTCCAATTAATGCCGCTACAGATGGGAGCATTAATCCTACTACTAGAGTAACTACTATCGGAAAAATAATTTTCTCAGTTTGCTTAACTTTTCTTAATTGACCCATTTTAACTGTTCTTTCTTTTTCTGTAGTTAATAATCTCATTATAGGTGGCTGTATAAGTGGTACTAAGGCCATATATGAATAGGCTGCCACCGCAATTGGTCCCAGAAGGTGTTTTGCCAACTTACTAGTTAAAAAGATGGCTGTAGGCCCATCTGCGCCCCCTATAATACCTATTGAAGCCGCTTCCTGTGGAGTAAACCCCATAAGTATCGCTGTAGTAAATGCAAAGAAAACTCCAAATTGTGCACCCGCTCCCATGAGCACACTAGACGGATTTGCTATTAGAGGACCAAAGTCCGTCATAGCCCCCACCCCTAAAAATATTAGCGGTGGATATATATCTAGTTCTACCCCTTTGTATAAGTAATAAAATAACCCTCCCGCTTCGTTTCCATGTGGCCCAGCCATAATATTAGTAATTGGTAAATTTACGAGTAGCATTCCAAAGGCTATTGGTAAAAGAAGTAGTGGCTCAAATTTTTTATGAATAGCTAAATATATAAGTAAACATGCTATCCCTATCATTGTAATATATTGCAAATTCAATTTTACAAAGCCAGAAGAAAGCCATAAGTCCTTTAACACTTGTAAGATATCCATTAATATTACCTCTCTCCCTTGTTACTGAATAACTGCCAATATGTCTCCTGTATTAACATTTGCCCCATTAGCTACATTTACCTCAATAATCTTTGCATCATGTGGCGCCATAATTTCATTCTGCATTTTCATAGCCTCAAGTATAAACATTACTTGACCTGTTTTAACATTATCACCGGGACTCACATTGACTTTAAGCACAGTTCCTGGCATTGGGCATTCTATTTTCTCACCGGCGTTTATTATTTTTTTCACTTCTACCTTCGGTGATGGTTGAGCTTTTGTAGGGGTCTCCTTCGTTACTGCTACAGGTGACGAGCTACTAGAAAATTCTCCTATAACCTCTTCAACTTCTACTTCATATGAAATCCCATTAACTTTTATATTATATTTATTCATTTTTATTCCCCCTAACTATGCCTTTAAATTACTTTCAAATGCAGATATTCCCCAGCCTAAGTTGTTGTTATTTATTCTTTTAATTGATTTTATTTTCAAATTTGATTGCGGTACATCTAGGTAAGCAGCTAAAACTGCAGCTATTACCGCCACTACTTCCAAATCATCTTCAAGTTCAGATTCAACTTCATCTATTTCTTCCTTTTCCTTATGGATTATATCTACCTTATGGTTCACAGTTTTTTTTGCCATAGTATTTATTATAAAACTTTGCAGTCTAATTATATATTGTAGAATAATCAACAAGACAAAAACTATTGTCATGGCTACAAACGTAGTACTTAATGCATCTAAAAATGAAAGTTTCATACATCTATTCCCCCTATATTAAAGTAGTTCCATGTTTTTTAGGGTACTTTATCTCTCTCTTACTATGGAGCATATCTAAACTTGCAAAAATTCTTTGTTTCGTCTCTGAAGGCATAATAATATCATCTATAATTCCTTTTTCCGCTGCACTGTATGGGCTAGTTACTTCCTCTAAATATTTAAGTATCATTTCTTGTTCCTTTAATCTAGGATGCTCTGCTTGTACAATTTCATCTTTATGTAAAATTTTTATTAATATTTCTGGCTGAGTTACTGATATTTTAGCAGTTGGCCATGCATATGACACATCAAAAGCTACTTCTTTGCTTGCAAGTGCTAAATATCCTGCCCCATAAGCTTTTCCTATAATTAGTGAAACCTTTGGTACTGTTGCTTCTATTAATGTATATATCATTTTTGAAACATGAGCGGATAATCCATTTTGTTCCTCAGCTAAACTAATTGCAAATCCATCAGTATCTACGATGCTCAATATAGGAATATTATAGCAATCACATATTTTAACAAACCTACTGATTTTTTCGGAAATTCTAATGTTTAAATTTACATCTTGATTTTCTGCATTAGTAATTATGCCAGTGGTGATACCATTTATTTTAGCTAAGCAAGTTATAATACTTGCCTCCCAGTTATTATTTAATTCTATAATACTATCTTCATCAGCCAAAGACCTCATTACTTCATATGAATTAACCATTTCATTATTAGCCATTTGGTTCAGGTTGTCATTTAAATCGTTTAAACTAGGGGTTTCCTTTCCCATTGGTGCCGCTTCCATATTGTTTGAAGGAATGTATTCAAGAATTTTTTTTACAATTACAAAAGCTGCTGCATCATTTGCTGCAACAATTTGAATGTTTCCATTTTCGCTACACTTGCTAGCACTTGAATACATTTTACTATTCACATATTTCTCTTCTTCGCAGGTAAGCTTTTTATCTGAGCTTATTCCTAGCTCGGAAGAATTATGGACCATTATAGTAAAATCACTCATCGTTGCACTTAGTGCCGCAATTCCCAGGCAAGGACCTGCAATTACTGCTATTTGTGGAACCACTCCGGAAAGCTTCGCATTTCTCTTCAATATACCTCCATAGGAAGTTAAAATATCTAATCCCTCTGATAATTTAGCCCCTACTGAGTCGAAAACTTGTATTAGAGGAGCTCCCATTTTAATTGCCATATCCATAACATTGCAAATCTTATTGCTGTTTGCAATATTTACAGCTCCTCCATCCACTGTATAATCTTGACTATATATATATACTAACTTCCCATGAACAGTTCCGTGCCCCGTTATTACTCCAGCCCCATTATTCCCTACCAAGGCACCTATTTCAATAAATGAGCCCTCTTCGAGAATAGATTTTATTCTCTCTCTTGCAGTCATTTTGTGTAAATTATGTTGCATTTCTACCTTAGAGTCTCCGCCACCTTGGTGAGATTTTTTTACAATTTCAATTAAGTTATCTACCTTCTCCATATCCATACCTCCATTTATAAATCATGAAAATTCCCGCCCATAATGATAGTATCACAAGAAATGAATTTTGTATATTTATTTCTGCAAGTTATAAATCATTTTTCTGTTTATTGAAAAAATAAGGTTGCTATAGATATATTCTATAACAACCTTATTCACATTTAAAATAAACCAGATATAGTACCATCTTCAGAAATATCCATTTTATCCGCTGCTGGTACCTTAGGAAGACCAGGCATTGTCATTATGCTTCCCGTTAAAGCTACAATAAATCCAGCACCATTGGAAATTTTAACTTCCTTAACATTTATTGTGAAATTTCTTGGTCTTCCTAGTAAACTTGGATTATCTGATAGTGAATTTTGAGTTTTAGCTACACATATAGGAATTCTATCTAATTCAAGTTTTTCTATTTCGGCAATTTGCTTATTTGCAGAAGAACTATATTCTACTCCATCTGCCCCATATATTTCTGTGGCAATAATGTTTATTTTTTCTTTTATAGTTAACTTGTGATCATATAGTACTTTAAAGTTGCTTTTTTCATTTTCAATAGTGTCTAATACCTTATTAGCTAACTCTAGGCCCCCATCTGCGCCCTTTTCCCACACTTCAGTTAGTGCTACTTTAACGTTCATTTTACCACAAAATGCACTTATATACTGGATTTCTTCCTCAGTATCAGCCATGAACTTATTTATTGCGACTACTACAGGAACACCGTATTTCTTAATGTTTTCAATTTGCTTTTCTAGATTTTCGATTCCTCTTGATAGAGCTTCTACATTAGGCTCGTTTAGTTTATCTTTTTTTACTCCACCATGATGTTTAAGTGCTCTTATTGTAGCTACAAGAACTACGCAATCCGGTTCCAAATTGCCATATCTGCATTTTATATCAAAGAATTTCTCAGCCCCTAAATCTGCTCCAAATCCCGCTTCTGTTACAACATAATCCCCGAGTTTCAAAGCCATTTTAGTAGCGAGTAAGCTATTACAACCATGAGCAATATTCGCAAAAGGTCCGCCATGTATTATAGCGGGTGTGTTATCAAGAGTCTGAACTAGATTCGGTTTTATTGCATCCTTCATAAGTAGTGCCATTGCACCATTTATTTTTAAGTCACTGCAATAAATAGGATTACTTTGCAGGTCATAGGCTACTAATATTTTGCCCATTCTCTGTTTTAGGTCCATAAGGTCTTCAGATAAACATAAAATAGCCATTATTTCTGACGCTACGGTTATCATAAATCCATCTTCCCGCACAAAACCATTAGGCTTACCACCCAGTCCAACAACAATACTACGAATGGCCCTATCATTCATATCCATAACTCTTCTAAATGTGATTCTTCTGCTATCAATTCCTAACACATTACCTTGATGAATATGATTATCTATAGCAGCTGATAGTAAATTGTTAGCTGCTGTTATTGCATGCATATCTCCTGTAAAATGTAAATTTATATCCTCCATTGGTACCACTTGAGCATATCCGCCACCAGCAGCTCCACCTTTAACGCCGAATACCGGTCCCAAGGAAGGTTCTCGAAGTGCTATCACTGCATTATTGCCTTGCTTACATAGCGCTTGTCCAAGACCTATCGTAACCGTGGATTTCCCTTCCCCTGCAGGAGTTGGATTTATGGCTGTAACTAATATTAGCTTACCATTTTTTTTATTTTCATTTCTTTTAAGTACATCTAAAGAAATCTTTGATTTATATTTTCCGTATAAATCAATATCATCCTCAGTTAATCCCATCTTTTCTGCCACCTTAATTATTGGTAGCATCTTAGCACTTTGTGCAATTTCTATATCACTTTTCATATACTTCACTCCTTAATATTTATTAAACAAAAAATTTGCCTTTAAAGGAATTATTTCTAGAATAGTACCATTTCTTTTTATTATATCAGATGTTGAAGTAAAAATGCAGTAAAGATTTCAGAAAATTGGAGCAATAAAAAAAAAAAGACATACAGTAAATTTACTGTATGTCTTTTTATCGCTAAATCTTTGATAAATCAATGTTATCTGAATCTGGTCTAGCCATTATCTCCTCAAAGTCCACGCCTTCGAGTTTTTCTTTTATAAGTAGTTCTTGAGCTACTGCATGAAGTTTATTTATATTTTCAGAAAGGATTTTTTCAGCCTTTGCATAGGCTTCATCAATAAGAGCCTTGACTTCTGAATCTATTTTATAAGCTATCTGCTCACTAAAGTTTCTACTTTTCCCTAAATCTCTTCCAAGGAATACTTCATTATGATCATTACCAAAAGATATTGGTCCAAGTTCATCGCTCATACCATATTCCATAATCATTTTTCTTGCAATAGCTGATGCTCTATCAATATCATTTTTTGCACCTGTGCTAATATCTTCAAGTATTAATTTTTCTGCAACCCTACCACCGAGAAGTCCAACCATTTCATCTTTAAGTTTTAACTTAGACGTATACGCGGTATCTTCTTCCGGTAGATGCATTGTGTATCCACCTGCCATACCTCTTGGGATAATACTTATTTGATGAATTGGATCTGAAAGTGGAGAGTATTTCATTACTACAGCATGCCCAGCCTCATGATATGCTGTTAATTTTCTATCTTTTTCACTGATAACCTTGCTCTTCTTTTCAGGACCTGCAATAACCCTAGTTACTGCTTCATCGAGTTCCTTCATCCCTATCTCTTTTTTATCACTTCTTACTGAAAGTAATGCAGCTTCGTTCATTAAATTCTCAAGGTCTGCACCAGTGAACCCCGGTGTCCTTTTTGCTAACACTTGAAGATTTACTTCTTCTGCTAAATGTTTACCTTTAGAATGTACAATTAAAATTTCTTCTCTTCCTTTAACATCAGGTGCACCTACTAATATATGTCTATCAAATCTACCTGGTCTTAAAAGAGCAGGATCCAGTATGTCTGGTCTATTGGTAGCAGCTATCATTATTATTCCTTCATTTACACCAAAACCATCCATTTCAACTAATAGCTGATTTAGAGTTTGCTCTCTTTCATCATGACCTCCGCCAAGGCCTGCGCCTCTTTGTCTACCTACTGCGTCAATTTCATCAATAAATATTATACAAGGTGCGCTTTTTTTCGCTTGTTCAAATAAATCTCTTACTCTTGAAGCTCCAACACCTACAAACATCTCTACAAATTCAGAACCCGATATACTATAGAAAGGCACTCCTGCTTCTCCTGATACGGCTCTCGCAAGTAAAGTCTTACCTGTACCTGGTGGTCCTACAAGAAGAATACCTTTAGGAATTCTTGCACCGGCTTCTAAATATCTTTTAGGTTGTTTTAAGAAATCCACAACTTCTGCCAGTTCTTCCTTCTCCTCATCTTCTCCTGCTACATCATCAAATGTAACTTTCTTCTTATCCGGCGTGGCTATTTTGGCTCTACTTTTTCCAAAGTTCATTACACCTCTATTACCACCGCCGCCACCACCTTGTGATTGCTGCATATACATAAACCAAAATGCTACTAACATTAAAATTATAAGCAATGTTGGTACTACTTGTAACCACATTGGCATGGTAGCTGGCTTTATATATGTTTCTTGGACATCTGTATTTGGGTATTTATCCATAACTTGCAATAATCTTTGTAATGGAACTGTGGTTTCGTATTTTGTTCCATCCTTTAATTCTCCCGCAACAGTTTTATCTTCTCTTACTTGAACACTTTTAATTTCTTTTTTAACCCAATATTCTTGAAATTTATCAACTCTAATTGTGCTAGCATCTTTACCTGTTTCTCTTAAGGCTAATGATGCTAAAATCACAAGTACAAATACTACTAGCCATATTGATGCACTAGAAATTTTTTTCATTAAAAACCCCCCTCTCGCGTTTTAGTTACTTTAAAATTTTATCACATTAAAAATCACATGACAATAAAATATATATTAATTATTAATTAATATAATATATGTCCTGTACATATTTACTTATAAATTTCATCTTTAAGTATTCCTATGTATGGCAAATTTCTATACTTCTCTGCAAAGTCTAATCCGTATCCTACAAGAAAATAATCTGGCACATTATAGCCCAAATATTTAACATCTATATCTACGGCTCTTCTCTCTGGTTTATTCAGTAGGCATATAATTTCTAAACTACAGGGATTTCTTGCAGATAAATACTTCATTAGATATTTAAGTGTAACCCCAGAGTCTATAATATCTTCTACTATTAGAACGTCCTTTCCTTCAATCTCAAAGTCTAAATCCTTTAAAATTTTTACAACTCCAGAGGTTTTAGTGGAATTACCATAACTGGATACTGCCATAAAATCCATTTTACAAGGAATTGTAATTTCTTTTACTAAATCTGACATAAATATAACTGATCCCTTTAAAATACCAATAAGTATAAGCTCTCTTCCAGAATAGTCCTTACTTATCTTCGCACCCATTTGCCTAACTTTATCCCTTAATTCATCTTCATTGTACAATACCTCTTTAATATCGTTGTTCATTCTTATTCCTCGCTTCCAATTCTAATCTGCAATATATTTTTAGTATTTTTTGTTACCTTGAATTTTTCACTAATTCTATATCCAACTACCCATGCTATATCATTGCCAAAACATATTAAAGGAATTTCATTTCTCTTATCTTTAGGTATTTTCAAATCCATAAATAAATCCTTTAATTTCTTGTTGCCCTTCATACCAAGTGGCATGAACTTATCTCCCTGTTTCCTATATCTGAATGTTATTGGCTCCAAAGCTTTATCATAGTCAAAACACACAATATAATCATTTCCTTTGACTTCCTCAAATTGCAAATAGGATTTAACATCAATTTCTATTACTTTATTCAAAGGTAATGATTGAATGATATTTTTCTCATTAACCTTTAGAGCATACTCCTTATTATTAACCTCAGTAACTTTTTTATGTATATGTATATGTATATTTCCATAACAGTTTTCAACTATTATATCCTGCGGTAGCATTGTGGTTTTACCGGTGTCGTGTCTTTGAAGTTCTACAATGTTTGTTATATGAATTTTCTCAAAGTTATATAAATTATGATTAACCGCAAGAAGCGCGCGTCGTATAATCCTACTTACAATTGCTTCATGTTGTAGAAAGGCACCCTTATTTATTATAACCATTTGCTCACCTATCACACAATGTTTTTTATACTCTTTTTCAGAAACATTCTCTAGATAATCATTATCCTTTTTAAGGATATCCGATAATCGGTTTATTGTATTAATTATGTCACTATTAAAATTTTCTTCAATATACGGAATTAAATCCAACCTAACTTTATTTCTAGCATAAATTGTTTCTAAATTCGATTTATCTATTCTTGGGTGAATATCATTTTTTTCACAATACTTTTCTATTTCACTCCTACTAAGATGAAGTATGGGTCTCACGTATATTCTATCTCTGACAGGCTTGATACCTACCATACCTTCAATACCCGTTCCCCTCATTATCCTCATTAAAATAGTTTCAGCTTGATCATTAGAATTATGTGCTAATGCAATTTTGCTTGCATTTAATTTAATCATAAGTTCTTCAAAAAAGTCATATCTTTCTTCTCGTCCCGCCATTTCACAAGATACATTCTTTACTTCCGATATTCTGTGTATATCCACTCTTTTGCTGTAAAAGTCTATATTCAAACTCTCACAAGTTTTTTTTGCATACTCCTCATCCTTGTCAGATTCAAGGCCTCTAAGACAATGATTTAGATGCGCACCAAAAAGTGTAATCCCCCATTCTTCCTTCAATTCATTTAAAATATAGAGCAAACATGTAGAGTCAGGGCCGCCAGAAAATGCAACTATGACCTTATCACCCTTATCAAACATAGAATTTTCTTTTATAAAATTCATAACCTTATGCCACAAAACTTTCACTTCCCAAAATTATTTTTCAAAAAAAATATATCTAAATACTATGTTTATATGTTTTCATTCTTTATTACTATATCATATTACTATATAATTTAATAATATATATTTGAGTTTTTAACAATATTGCAAAAAATAAAAAATGAAGAATATAAATAAGGCTTTTTTTCTACAACTACTTTTCTTCATTTTTTACTTTTCTTTATATAGATACTAATATTATATGAAATTCATTTTTTTTATTTTTACAGCCACTAATATAAACTATATATCTTTGAAACAAGAACTGTCATATCGTCTTTTACTCTATTGCCACTTAATTTTTTCGCTTCACTTAACAATCCATCTGCTAGTTCCTTTGGATTGCTGCAATTATTTTTGCCCAAATAATCAACTATCCAATCCACTCTACCTACATTTTCATCATTATAATCTAATACCCCATCACTAAGCATAACAATAATATCTCCATTTTTTAATTTCGTTTGTTGTATGTCTATATCCGCCTTATCTAAAACCCCAATAGGAAGAGATTTTGATTTTATAATTTGTAATCTTTCACCAGATTTTAAGAAAGTTGCAACGGCTCCTACCTTCATGAAATCAATTTCCCCAGTATATAAGTCTATGCTACTTAAATCTATAGTTGAAAATTTTTCTTCCTCAGAAAATCTCAATGTCATTATTGAGTTTACAGTATTAATAGCTGTAATTTTGCTAAACCCTGCGGATGTAAACTTTTCTATTAATTCAACGGCAGCTTCACTCTCTCTTCCCGCCTCCGGCCCCGACCCCATGCCATCACTGATTATTGACATATAACTACCATCCAAAAGCTTTCCAAAGCTATAGCTATCTCCATTAAACTTTTCACCATCTTTACACTGCCTAGCCACATTAGATACCACATGGAACTTAGGTGTTTCTTCAATAGTTACCTTGCATATATTAGTCTTTGGATTAATACTGCAGCCCTCGTCACTAATGCACATACACTTCCCAGTGACACCATTTATAATAGGTAATAATTCTTTGACACACATTTGCCTTCCGCTACAAGCATCCAGTGAGAATTTAATGCTCATCCTTCCCATCTTGTCATTTAAACACATAAGATCATTGTACTTAATCCTATTTCTATCTAAGGCTCTACAAATAAGTTTTTCCATAGAAGTATCTATTTGAATCTCAGAATTAAAATCTTCAACGATTTCTGAAACAGAATCTGCCATATTACTAATCTGATTTGCTAAAAGCTCTCTACCTTCACTAAGTCTTGTTCTCCACATTTCATTAATAATGTGCTTATTAACAATATCCTCTGTGTTTTTAAGTAGAGCAGTTCTCTTTATACATTTTCTCTCAATTTCTTCTGGTACGAGATCACTCTTCCTTTCAAAATTTTGAATCAATTCTTCAAATGCTGCATAGGTATAATGTAATTCTCGTTTCCAACACATAGACTTCATATTACAATTACTACACACCCGATCAGCAAGATTTTCAACTAAAGCACTGCTTTTCCCTTTCATTGCTAATTTTTCATTATCCACTAAATTATTTAATATATCAGACATATTAGAAAGTACGTCCGAAAAATTATTTAACCTTCCTACAAAGGTATCTTTAATTTTATTTATATATCCTTGCTCAATATATTCCCTTTTTTTATCTGGGTTAAATTCTGTAGATAATTCCGCGTATAATTTTAATGGTATTAGCAAAAATATCACCGCTGCCAACATTGCTTCGATTATTATAAACTCTGATCCTGTAATACAATATATTTTTATTATTGAAAAAGCCACCAGATAAGCTGCTACACTTAGCCACTTTCCTGTTTCCTTAAAAATACCTGTTATTAAGCCACAGATACCATACATTCCTATAAATATAATCATATTCTCAGAGGACATTCCTACAATAATACCCATAGCTACTCCAGATGCTGCGCCCGCTCCACTTCCGTTAATATAAGCTATTATTATAACAAAAGCCAGACCTAAAACATTTGTAATTGATATATTAAAAATACTAAATCCCCAAGTCCCTGCTATAATTAGTGAACTTATAATGGACATACTTATTATTTCTTCATTTGAAAAAATATGCTTTGTTTTAATTTCCTTAAAGCATAAAAGACTATAATCTAGAATAAAATATAAAGGAAAGATACATAAAACTAGGAATAATGAATTTAATGATGCCATTAGCCCGCTTACCCTAAGGATAAAAAAATTATAGATAAACAATTCAAATATAATAATGGCAAACATGCCAATTAAAGCTCTAGTCTTCACTTGAATCTTATTGAAAATATTACTCATAACGGCAATGGTAACTACTAATACCAAATATGATGGTAAACTCTTTATACTCTGGTATAAAGTGATATAGCCTAAAAAAGTACCGCTAGCTGTAATCATTGAAATTTTATTATTTTTAATAAATATTGTAGCTATCAAAAAAGCTATACCAAATGGTGCAGTATTATTAATAAGCAGGACCCTACTTATTAATAAACTTACTGTAAAATAAACAATTGCCCTAATAATTAGATTAATATTTAATGCATTTTTCTTTTGTACTCCCTCTTTTAGCTTTCTAAGTCTTTGGTATGGAAATATATCAATACCGTATTGCATTTTACAAATCACCCACCTTTGTTAATTGGATTTCATTATAACAAAGGCTTTTGGAAATAATTGTCATAAGGTGAGATGCTTGTATATTTTTTATGAGACATTAATTTGTATATTTTTTACAATTGCATTTTACAATATCCTATAATATAAAAAAACCTACCATATTTATATAGCAGGTTTTAAAATATTAAATGAAGCTTGTCACTTCATGCAATTATATATTTGAGGAAATTATACTTATATGTTTTTAACTGCCGATATATTAATCATATGTCCTTATCTAACATGTATTAAAATTTCCTTTTTTAGTTTTTCCATGGAATAAAAAATAACTCAAAAGTTTCCTTTTGAGTTATGGTAGCGGAAATAGGACTTGAACCTACGACCCTTCGGGTATGAACCGAATGCTCTAGCCAGCTGAGCTATTCCGCCATGTTGGTTGCGGGAGCAGGACTTGAACCTGCGACCTTCGGGTTATGAGCCCGACGAGCTACCAACTGCTCCATCCCGCGATATTTGGTGCTGAAGACCGGAATCGAACCGGTACGGTGTTTAACCACCGCAGGATTTTAAGTCCTGTGCGTCTGCCAGTTCCGCCACTCCAGCTTACTTAATTCTGGCATAATTATACTTACTATGAAATTTTATTTAACCGACGTATTCAGCGATTTAAATTTCATTGGTTGCGGGGACAGGACTTGAACCTGTGACCTTCGGGTTATGAGCCCGACGAGCTACCAACTGCTCCACCCCGCGATATTAGTGCTTAAGATCAAAAAGGAATTAGTGTGATGTTTAAATATCTGAGAATTTAAGTCTTTGCATTCCTAATTTTTACTTTGCAACTTACTATGAAATTGTATTTAACCGATATATTCAGTAATTTAAAATTTATTGGTTGCGGGGACAGGACTTGAACCTGTGACCTTCGGGTTATGAGCCCGACGAGCTACCAACTGCTCCACCCCGCGATATTAAAACTGAAACTTTAAATCTAACAAATATGGTATTTAAGTCTTGCAGGATAATAAGTCCTGTATTTTGTTAGTTTTAATTTAATATAAATTTTTATAAAATCAATTTAAATTTTACACTGACATACTCAATATGTCAATAGATTTTAATAAACCAAAATTAAATTTATAATGGTAGCGGAAATAGGACTTGAACCTACGACCCTTCGGGTATGAACCGAATGCTCTAGCCAGCTGAGCTATTCCGCCATGTTTGGTTGCGGGAGCAGGACTTGAACCTGCGACCTTCGGGTTATGAGCCCGACGAGCTACCAACTGCTCCATCCCGCGATATTTGGTGCTGAAGACCGGAATCGAACCGGTACGGTGTTTAACCACCGCAGGATTTTAAGTCCTGTGCGTCTGCCAGTTCCGCCACTCCAGCTTATTGATTAGCAGTTACTTGTTAGCCTCTACCTGTTAGCTAGCTTACTAGCATAAAAAGTGTTACTTTGCAGCAACATTTTTTATTATATATGATGTCCAAACTATTGTCAATAACTTTTTTTTTTTTAAATAGGAACTAAGTAATTAGTTCCTAAAATTCCATTAATAATTTGCTTTACTAATAACTTGAAGTTTTTTTACTGTACCCTCTACCTTTTCCTTCTTGATGTTTTTTAACATCTTGAAATCTTTCTTCGCTATCTTTTAAAAATTTAGTCATTATATCTTCAAACCCACTTGCATTTGCTTTGCTTTTTTCCTTTTCCCAGTCTATCTCCATTGGTTTAATAGATTTTTTAGGTACTCCAGCTTGTTTTATGGATAAACTTATCTTACCATTATCATCCACAGAAATTACTTTAACTTTTACAATATCATTTTCTTTAAGATGATCATTAACATTTTTAACAAATGTATCTGAAACCTCAGATATATGCACTAGTCCTGTTTTACCCTCTACTTCTACGAACGCACCAAAATTGGTGATATTTACTACTTTACCTTCTACAATACTTCCAGCCATTAAGGTCATATTAAAAAGTTCCTCCTCAAAAATAATGTTTTTTATTTTATATATTAATTTAAAAATAAGCATAACAATAATTATAGCATTTAGTTTTTATTATCTATTACAGGAGTTTCACCTTCTTTAACAAGACCTAAAATTTCTCTTGCCAATTTCTCAATATATTTGTCAGTTTTAGATAACTCTACTTCATCCTGCAATATTTCTTTTTCGTCCTTTTTCTTTTGTAATTCAACATTATACTTTTGTAGCTCTTTCTTTTGTCTTACCATCGTTGCCTGTTGGTGAATTAAAATATAACATACATATACCACAGCAAAAACTAAAACCACATTCTTAACACGAAATTTTTTTTTCATATCCCATACCCTTTTCCTTTCAATGGAATGAGTATTTTTCAAGTTACATAAATCTATTTTAATTTGTATTTCACATTTCTTCAAGCTATTTCTTCATAATTTATTTATTTTTTTTTATTCTAAGCTTATAAAGTAATAAATTTGCTGGATATAAAACGTGATTCCATACAACTCTAAATGATTTCCCATTGAATTTTAACAATTTGTATTGCACTCTTATAAAAACTCTACTTAAGAGTTTTAAATATAAGTATGCTCCTATTATTAAACAAACATACACATAGAAGTTTATGTAACCCTCATTAGTATACATCAAAAATATAAAAACAACTATAGAAGTTAATGTCCAAAATAGCAAATCCTGTATTATTGTTAAAATCTTGTTAGGGTTTTCAAATCCTCTTATTAATCTATATACATCAAAAAGCATTCCTGTTATTACTCCTGACAATAATCCGAAAATTATAAGTTTAACTTGGTTTATTAATGAAATTATCATAACTACTCTACCTAAACAATCTTGATATTATGCTATCTTTTTTAACTTTACTAATGCCACTAGTATATACGAAGGCATCCACTTTACCTGATATTACTACATCTCCATTTTGCACATCCAACTTATTCATCTTTAATTGTTGTCCTTTTACTATCATCATTCCAGCATCTGTATTCAATAATATTTGATTTTCATTAAAATTTATAACCTCAATAACTCCGTTAATAGTTAGTTTTTTTCTGTTTTCAAGCAATAAGTTGCTTCTCTTATCTTCTATTTTTATTTCTTTTTTTACTTCCATAATATCCTCCTTATTAATTTTAATAATAAAATTGGGAATTGTGAAACTAATACTAATATCAATCCGCAACTTGCACATACCTTTATATTCCTATAAAATATATATGCTTATTAAACTTAATTAAGAATTATATTTAGCAAGATTTATTCTTTGTCTTCTCTTCCTGAAACTAGTTCATACATTTCCTTTGCAGTATCTTTTGTTACATGCTCTGCAATATTTATAATTTTAGCTTTTAAAACTTGATTTGCAAATTGAATTTCTATTGTATCGCCTTCCGCTACCACAGTACCTGCTTTTGCAACTTTATTATTTATAGATACTCTACCAGTTTCACAAGCTTCCTTTGCTATGGTTCTTCTCTTAATAATTCTAGAAACCTTTAAATATTTATCGAGTCTCATATATTTTTCTCCTTTTTTTAATATTATTAGCATTATAAGCATTTATAAAATAAAATTGTTAAAATAAAAAACCTAGATATACATCCAGGTTTTTTACATTATAGCAAAATTATTTATTTACTATGTCTTTAAATTCTTTACCGGCTTTAAATACTGGAACTGTTGATGCTGAAATTTGAATTTCTTCTTTTGTTCTTGGGTTTCTACCCATTCTAGCAGCTCTTGCTCTTGTTTCGAAAGTTCCGAATCCAACCAATTGAACCTTTTCACCTTTTTCTAATGTTTCTTCAATACTTTCTATAATTCCTTTTAGTGCTGCTTCTGCATCTTTTTTTGTTAACTTAGATTTTTCTGCAATACTTGTTATTAATTCTGATTTATTCACTTTTGTTACCTCCTTATTATTGAGTACACTATTAAATAGCATATTCTTCACCAATTTAGAAAATCCTTCTTTTTGTTCTATATTTTATTTTTCAGATAAATTTATTGGGTTTTAGATTCGTTCCATAAAGCGTCCATTTCTGCAAGCGACATATCCTTTAAATCTAAGTTTCTATTACTTGCATTTTCTTCTATGTACTGAAAGCGATTAATAAATTTATCTATAGTATAATTTACTGCAAATTCAGGGTCTATGTCAAGCATTCTAGCAACATTCACAGTACTAAATACCAAATCTCCCACTTCTTCTAGTATTTTTGCCCTATTTTTGCCTTTATATACATCTTTTACTTCCTTTAGCTCTTCTAATACTTTTTCCATAGCAGGTTCAACTGAGTCAAAGTCAAAACCTAATTTTGATGCTTTTTCTTGAACCTTACACGCTCTCATCAAACCTGGTAAATTTTTCGGAACATGCTTTAACGTATCAGTATAATTATTAAAGCCTTTTTCGTAAGTTTTAATCTTTTCCCAACTTTCTAAAACTTGCTGAGGATTTTTACTTTCGATATTTTTAAAAATATGCGGATGCCTATTTATCATTTTTCTGGTAACACCTTTAATAACATCATTTATATTAAAATATCCCTCTTCTTTTCCTATTTGAGCATGAAAAATCACCTGTAGTAGTACATCCCCTAGTTCCTCAATAATCTTATCTTCGTCCTTCTCGTCGATGGCTTCCAAAACTTCATAACATTCTTCAATAAGAAATTTTTTCATAGATTCATGAGTTTGCTGCCTATCCCATGCACATCCATTTTCATCTCTTAAGGTATTCATAATTTCGATTAAATCTTGAAAATCCAATGTAGCTTCTAATTCTTTCGGGATATATATAGACGTTAAGTAGTCAATGTCTTCTTGCCTATCTAGTTCATATAATTTAATTTTTCTGGTACACTCTAGCCCCTTTATACCTGCGGCCCTAACAAAATAAATTTCCATTTCATCTTTGTAATACTCGAGTAAGGCAAGTTTAGTGTCCGTTGCTATAGCTTTATTATAAACTTGTGTTAATAAAAGTCCTACCCTTTTGTCTAACACTTGGTTTTTTATGTCAAAGGCATCTATAATTTTTAGTCCCTCAATAGGATCTAATTTTAAGCTTCCAATAACTGCATCTATAAAACTAACTGCGGGAAGAATTTCTATATCTATTTTATTTATTTCGCATTTTTCTATTAAAAGTTTAACAGTAGTTTCTGCCACTAGAGGGTGCCCTGGAACCCCGTAAATAATATCTTCATATATTTCATGTTTTCGGATTAGGTCCTCTGCAATAGACCTATATACATCATCAAAATTATTATATTCTTCGTATCTATCATCATAAGTTTCAAATTGAATTGATAGGGATTTTAGGTAGTCCACCGTAGGGTGTTTTTCTGTTCTCAAATATATTTTTTTACCATTTTTAAGTATTTCCAATGTTTCTATAGTTAGTGATCCTATAGCACCAGGTCCGAGTCCCACTACTCTAATCATTAGTTTTCACTCCTTTTATTTTTTTATTTTCGTCTTGGATGTTCACTTTAATTTCTTTTTAATTTATTTTTAATTTCATCATATTCAAATACTCTAAGGATAAAAATGAATAACAAATAAACAATAATTCCAATTAATATGGACATCACACAAGATAATTCTGCGCTCATTGTATAATTATAGACACTAGCGTTGCTAAATACAACTGCGATTATCATTATACCGGCAGCAATAGCTGGTTTTATAAAAGCATCTGTCCAGTTTATTTTTATATTTAAGGCTTTCTTTAAATCCTTCATATTTAATAAGCAACTTACGGCATATCCCAAAACAGTTCCTATAACTGCACCATAGATATTCACAACTGAAAATGATACCAATACATAAGTTATAATAACCTTTACTATGCACCCTAGTGCTAAATTGTATACGGGTTTCATGTAATTGCCTATACCTTGGAGTATTGCAGTACTGGTTTGTGTTAGGATTAAAAAAGGTATAGATATAGATATATATTTCAAAATTTCATATCCCGCTGCGTCTTTCATAAAGATTAAATGCATTATAGGATAAGCCATAAAAAACATACCTAGAGATGATGGTAATGAAATAACATTCGACAATTTCACAGCCATATCTACCCTTTTAACCAGTTCGCGTCGTTTGCCTAAATAAAAGGCTTCCGCGATTATCGGCATCAGAGACGCGCATAGCGCCACAGAAAGAGCTAAAGGTACATTCATCAGGGTAAACACCTTTCCAGTCAGCTGACCATACATTACGGCTGATTGTAACTGCGAGAATCCCGCTTTTAGAAGCTGCTGCGGTACTAAAACAGAATCTATTAATGACATAACAGTCCCTACTGCAGCCCCTAAAGATATTGGAAAGGCTGCCTTACCTAAATCCGCTAAAATGTGCTTATGCTTTGATACTTTTCTTACTGGTAGCTCTTTTTTCACCTTAAGATAAGTTAAAATTAAATATATACTTCCCATAATTGCGCCAACTAGGGTTCCAAGAGCTGCTCCTCCAGCAGCATATTCAATTCCCTTTGGAAACAATAAATATGCAAATAAAACTCCCGCCACAACTCTTCCAACCTGTTCTACTATTTGAGAAATTGCAGTGGGTCTAACGTTCTGTAGCCCTTGGAAAAAGCCTCTAAAGGTACACATAACAGAAACAAAAATTGGTGCTATAGCAATTACCGAAAAAGAGTAATATGATTTAGGGTCCCATTTTAATATAGAAATAATAGGCCTTGCAAAGGCTAACATTAGTATTGTAACTACTGAGCCTAATGTAATCATAAAAAAAAGTGTTTGTCTTAATACTTGCACTACTCCCTCTCTATCATTTTTAGCATTCATCTCCGCAATAAGTTTAGACATAGCTAGTGGTACACCTGAAGCTAATGCTACAAAAGTCAGAAAAAGTGGATAGGACATCTGGTAGTATCCCATGCCCTCATCTTTTATTAGTGCTTGTATTGGAATTCTAAAAAATAAACCTAAAAACCTCGCAAATATTCCTGCAAGTCCAAGTATAATCGTCCCTTTTATCAATGAATGTTTCTTCATAACAGCCTCCTTGTATTCCTGTGATGTAGCTAGCAATTACATTCTATGATTATAATTATTTAATTTAAGGACTTATTATTACTAATACTCCAAAAAAAATAAAAGTATATATTACTGCAAATATGTTTCACTTCGCTGAGTAATATATACTTTTTAGGTTTTTCTCTTTATTGTTCCATTTGTTTTCCTAAAAAAGATGCTGCTGTTTCTGCTAGTTTTAATTCTAAATTCCCAAATTTAATCCCTGGCTCTGTAGAAATTATTAGTACTGCTCCAATTGCATCGCCTTCTGTTATTATAGGAGCAATTACTTGAGCATTATATTTGTTTTCCATTTCATCATCATACAATGCAATAACATTTTCTGAACCTTCGCCAAGCACTATAGCTTTTCTTTCTTCCATTGCTTTTTCTAATTCATTACTGACCTTTTTATCAACATACTCTTTTTTAGGGCCCCCGCTTACAGATATTATATTATCTTTATCGCAAATAACTATTATATTACCTATAGTTTGTTGTAATGATTCAGCATATTCTCTAGAAAATTCACTTAATTCACCTATGGGTGAGTATTTCTTTAAAATAACTCCACCCTCTCTATCAGTAAATATTTCTAGTGGGTCTCCTTCTCGTATTCTTAGTGTTCTTCTTATTTCTTTTGGAATAACAACTCTTCCTAAATCATCTATACGTCTTACTATGCCCGTTGCTTTCATTTAAATAATTCCTCCTCATATAAAATCTCATATAAAATACTTGCACTATTATTATCTTTCTAAACTTGAAATTTTATGCACATTTGTATATGTTTAATTTTAATATAAGAAATAAAAATTGAAAAAATAAAGAATACCCCCTATTAGAGGTATTCTTTATAATAAAAATATAAAATCTTAAAGATTTTTTTCATTTTTAGTTATTTTAGCTTCTGTAGTCCATTTTTTCATGGCTGCAGTCCATACTGTTTCTTTTTCCTTTGCTATAAGCGTTTTTTCTACTTCTGCCTTAACAGCTTCAAATTTCTTTACAGGAAATTCTTCTTTTGCAATGGTTTTTATTATATGCCATCCAAATTGAGTGTTTACTGGTGCCGAAATCTTACCTACGCCTAAAGTAGAGGCCGCTGTCATAAAGGTTTTATCCATTTGTGGATCATTATATTCTACAAATCCTAAATCTCCACCATTCTCTGCAGCAGTTTGGTCTGTACTTTTTTCTTTTGCTACCTTTGCAAAATCTTCTCCAGCATCTAATCGTTTTTTAACAGCTACTGCATCAGCTTCTGTTTTAAGTAAAATATGAGCTGCGTGAACTCTGTTTGGTTTTTCTGTATATAGTGTTAAATTACTATTGTAATATGCTTTTTCTTTTGCATCATCAGTTTTAACGTTTTTTGTAATTTCAGTGTATAATGCATCTTGAATAATACTTGGTTTTATTCTTGCTTTTAGTTGATCTTCTGTAAGACTCGCTTGAGCTAGTGCTTCTTTATACTTAGCATCCGTTTCTAAACTTTTCTTGATTTCAGCTAATTGTTTGTTAACTTCTTCAGTTAATTTAGCTTCCGTAGGCATTACTTTTAACTCTTTAGCTTTATAACTTACTATTTTTTCATTAATAAGGCCTTCTAACACCTGCTGTTTTTGAGTTGTTATTTCAGTCATAGCTTCAGCATTGCCTTTATAATTTGCTCCATACTTTGTTTCAATTTGTTTAATAACTGCGGATAGTTGTGCGTCCACCTCGCCTCTAGTTACTTTAACATTAAAAACCTTCGCTACAGTACCTTTAGCAATACCTGCTGGTGTTTTTTCAATCATATTACAACCAACTAATGATGTAGCAAGTATAGTTATCAAAGCAGCACTAATTAATTTTTTTACGTTTTTCATTTTATTTCCCCGCTTTCGTATGTAATATTGCCATTTAAAGTTTTGTTACATTACATATCAATTTTAATACATAGAAATTTTAACACATACTAATCTTATCACAAATTCACTTTATTTCAACTTTAATTTATAGGATGCTTTTTATATACTTCAGAATTTCTATGAGATTTGCAAGCATTTCTTCTTTATTTAAATTTTTGAATTTATATGCAAAGGCTGGTTTAGTACCTAATTTAAACACAATACTTCTATTATATTTACTAACCAATGCTTTCACTAATGCTCCATTTATTCTTTCGCTACTATCAAATTGTAGCACTATCTCCTCCTTTTCCTCTTTAATTTCTATTATTCCCACCTGTTTAGATATAGATCTGAGATAGGCAATATCCATAAGACTTGCAACTGACGATGGTATATCTGAGAACCTATCCTCTATTTCCTCTTGTATATCCATCATATCCTCATGGCTATCAATGGCAGCGATTTTTTTATAAATTTCAATTTTTTGCGTCTCATCCTCAATGTAGGTACTAGGAATATATGCATCTATTTTGATTTCAACGGAAGTTTCAATAGGTTCCACTTCCACATCACCTCTTATTTTTTTAACTGTATCTTCTAGCATCCTACAATACAAATCATACCCTACCGCAGCCATATGACCATGTTGAGCCGCCCCCATCATATTTCCAGCGCCCCGAATTTCAAGATCTCTCATTGCAATTTTAAAACCTGACCCTAGTTCTGTAAAATCCTTAATTGCTTTAAGTCTTTTTTCAGCCACCTCTGTTAATACCTTGTCTTTTCTATAAGTAAAATATGCGTAGGCTATTCTATTTGAACGCCCAACTCTACCCCTTAATTGATAAAGCTGAGAAAGCCCCATCTTATCTGCTTCGTATATTATTATGGTATTTGTGTTTTGGATATCTATCCCAGTCTCGATAATGGTAGTACACATTAATATATCATACTTATTCTCCATAAAATCAACCATGACAGACTCTAATTCTCTTTCTGTCATTTGTCCATGACCAATGCATATCCTCGCCTCTGGAACTAATTTCCCTATATAGGCTGCCATGTCCTTGATTGTTTCTACTCTATTGTACACAAAGAAAACTTGACCATTTCTATTTATTTCTCTGAGTATTGCATCCCTTATTAGTTGGTCATTAAACTCCACTACATAGGTTTGTATTGGATACCTTTCCTCTGGCGGGGTTTCAATTACACTTATATCGCGAACTCCAGTAAGAGACATATGTAGCGTTCTTGGAATTGGAGTGGCAGTTAGAGTAATTACATCTATATTCTTTCTTATACTCTTTATTTTTTCCTTGTGCGTAACTCCAAATCGTTGCTCTTCGTCTATAATTAATACCCCTAAATCTTTAAATTTTACATCTTGTTGAATTATTCTGTGGGTTCCTATTAATATATCTACATTTCCTTCTTTTGTAGCCTTAAGCACAACCTTCTGCTGGGCTGGTGTTCTAAATCTACTTACCATTTCAACCTTTACTGGAAAATCGGAAAATCTTTTGGTGAGATTTTTATAATGTTGCTCAGCTAGTATAGTAGTTGGCACTAAGAATGCTACTTGTTTTCCATCCATAACGGCTTTAAACGCAGCCCTAACAGCAACTTCTGTTTTACCATATCCAACGTCACCACATATCAATCTATCCATAGGTTTATCGGATTCCATATCTTTCTTTATCTCTTCAATTGCAATTAATTGGTCTGGTGTTTCTTCAAATGGGAATTCTTCTTCAAATTGTTTTTGCCATACAGTATCTTTACTATATATATAGCCCTTAAGTGTAGCCCTTGATGCATAGAGCTTTACTAAATCCTCAGCAATTTCAGCTATTGAGTTTTTAACCTTATTTTTAGCCTTACTCCATTCAACCCCACCGAGTTTCGTAACCTTTGGTGCTTTGCCTTCACTTCCAATATATTTTTGAACTAAATCTAATTGCTCTACTGGAACATAAAGGGTATCTCCAGAGTTATATCCAAGTTCTAAATAGTCTCTTTTATGACCATGAACTTCTAATTGCTTTATTCCTTTATATACACCTATACCATGGTTTACATGAACAACATAATCTCCCAATTTAAGTTCTGTAAAACTTTTAATCTTACTTACTCCCTTTTTACTGGAACGACTAGTAGTTTTTCTTTTTGATTGTCCAAAAACCTCTTTATCTGATATAACACATAATCTTAATTCCGGGTAATCAAAGCCTTTTAGTTGGTTACCAAAGGTTACAACCACCTGCCCAAACTGGATTTCAGAAATACTGTCTTTATAGACACTTTCAATTCCTCTATCCCTGAGGATATCTATTAGCCTTTCCCCTCTAGTTCTTGTACCAGAAAGAATTACAGTCTTGTATCCCTTTAACTTTTTATCCTTTATATCTTCAATAAGTATATCTAATTGGCCATGATAATCATTAATCGTAATTTGAGAAAAAGATATTATAGACCTAGGCTTCAGAACTTTTGTGCTTTTAGCAATAGCATTTATTGTTATAACTTCTCTAGTATCTAAATCTTCATATATACTTTCCTTACTAATTAAAAGCCCTGCTTGCCTGGGCAGTATACTTCCTCTTTTCAGGAAATTTTCATAATTTTCCTGAAACTCAAAATATACGCTATCTAGTTTACCAAAGCACCTTTGTGCATCATCAACTATTATAAATGAATCCTTCATATAATCTAAAAAAGTAGAAGTAGCATCATAAAAATAAGGCATATAGCTATCAATGGCTTCGAATCTCCAAGTTTCTTTAAGTGATTCTAAGTTAGCATTAACTAGTGAAGTTATTCTTTCTATGGCTTCCTTGTCTTTTTTTCTATTAAAACTACCAAGCACATCTCCCAAGTCTTCCTTTATTTTGTTGTACCCAACATTCATACTTTCCTGAGTTAGTATTATTTCCTTTGCTGGAAATATATCTATTTCATTAACCTTATCAATACTTCTTTGAGTTTCGCTATTAAATGTTCTTATAGAATCTATCTCATCATCAAAGAGCTCTATTCTAAAAGGCAACGCCGATATAGGCGGATATAAATCTATTATCCCCCCTCTTATAGAAAATTGGCCTTTAGTATCAACTCTATCTACTCTCTCGTATCCACACTGAATTAATTTCTCTGTGAACTCCTTTAAATCCAATATACTTCCTACAGATAATTCAAAAATATATTTTTGCAATAGATCTATAGGAATATAAGTAGCTGCCAAAGCTTCAACGCAAGTAATTATAATTTTTTTCCCCTTTTGCGTAATCTTTTTCATTACTTTAAGTCTTTCCCATCGAAGATCCCCAGATATAGCATCCGCATTATAAAAGCCCACTTCTCTAGTTGGGAAATAATACACATCATTTACATAAAAAGATAAGTCATCGTAAATATTTTTAGCCTCTACGTCACTATGTGTCAAAATTAATAGGGACTTATCTAATTGCTCGTACACACCATTCACTAAATAGTTCTTAGCTGATTCCGAAAGCCCATATAGTCCAATTGGGTAATTTTCATCTTCTATATTCTTTAGTATATTTTTAAATTGAACACTATCTTTTAAAGGCTTCATAAGCCCATTCAGTCTCATCTTAACACCTCTCACTCACTACATAAATATAAAAATAATAATTTCATTTAAGCATTAAACCCATTAAATTCATTCATAGCATCAGTGATTCCTTTTACTATTATAGTTTCAACCGCTTTTATACTAGCCTCAAAGGTCTTTTCTACAAGTATTCGGTCTCCACTATCGAATCTCCCTAAAACATAAGGTATTAGTGCCCTTTCAGGTTGTCCTACACCTATTTTTATTCTTGGAAATATATCTGACGCCATATTCGCAATAACGCTTTTTATCCCATTATGGCCTCCCGCACTACCTTTGCTTCTTATCCTTAATTTACCCACATCCAAACTAATATCATCATATATTATGATGATATTTTCGCTCGGAATCTTATAAAAAGAAGCTGCTTGCTGCACACTCTCTCCACTTAAATTCATATACGTATTCGGTTTCAAAAGGATAACCTTTTGGGATGATATATTAATCTCTCCATATACACCTTTAAATTTTACCCTATTAGCTGAAACATTATACTTACTTGCCATTAAATCAATTACATCAAAGCCTACATTATGTCTTGTATGTTTATATTCGTCTCCTGGATTACCCAGTCCAATTACCAAGTACATTATTGCCTCCAAATATTATTATGTTTAAGCCAAATATCTACCACATAATTATTTTTTTATTTTAATTATATTATACTAAAAAAATGTTTGATCCACAAAGAAAATTTTATTGTGTTTTTAATTCAGAGAGAATTATACTAATCTCTTTAACTTTCCCGCCTCTCCAAATCTTACAGGATAATTTCCCTCCAACTTTGTATTTCCCCAAAACATTACTTAATTCCTCCATGTTTTTAACATTCTTCCCGCCTACCTCCGTTATAATATCAGTAGGAAGAATCCCAGCTGCAGCCGCACCGCTTCCCCTAATGACGTCTTGTACATACACTCCCTCTACGCCATCATTACCCACTGAAATTGCAGTTCCTCCATAAATACCTATCGCAGGTCTAATAACTTTACCATAAGTCATCAAATCATTAATAATATCTTTAGCTTCATTTGTACTAATAGCAAAACCCGTTCCTTCACTTCCAACTACCGAATTAATATTAAAACTATTTATACCAATAACTTCTCCATAGATGTTGCATAATGCTCCACCACTATGCCCTGGATTTATAGCAGCATCAGTTTGTATTACTTTATATATAGTTTGCTCTCCTGTTGTTTTATTAACTATATTAATTCTTCTATTTAGTGCGCTTATAATACCTGCAGTAACGATTCCTGAAAACTGCTCGCCAATTGGATTACCAATGGCAATAGCCAAATCTCCCACCCGAAGCTTTGAGGAATCACCAAATTTTGCGATAGGTAGGTTGCTCGCTTGAACTTTTATAACTGCTAAACCTGATATCGCATCACTACCTACAACTGTAGCTTTCAAAACGTTATCATTACTCAGTTTTACTTTTATTTCTGCTAACCCTTCAATTACATGATAATTAGTAATAATAAATCCATCGCTTTTATATATAATTCCTGACCCACTTCCTTCAGGGGTATTCCACAATTCTTCTTCTTTACTACTTATTCCAACTACTGCCGGCGATACCTTTTGTGCAACCTCCGAAATGGAATTTTCAAATGTCCCCTGGATGTTGCCTCCTAAAATACTTGGGTTTAAATCACCACTAACATCTCTCGGCGCTTTATCTTTATTAATTGAGTACTGAGCTGTAATTCCCCCAGCCAGGGATGCTATTAGTATAAAACTAAATACTTTTAAAAATGATTTAAAATAATTTTTCTTATTATTTTTTCTAAATTTAATTTCTCCAAACATATTTCCAGACTCTGCATTCTTCCATATAGCATCTTTTATTTCTTCTCGAGTTTCATAGTTATTTTTTTTACGCATAGCATCACCTCCCTAATGGTTATAACTAGATTATAGAAAAATATTTTAGGTTTCTCATAATTTATTTTACTTTCATTAAGGTAAAAGTAAAATAAACACCATTTTCCTTATTTTCAACCCATATATCTTCCTGTAATTGAGTTATTATATTTCTCACTATTGACAATCCAAGCCCAGTACTCTCTTTCGCCGTTCTTGCTTTATCTGCTTTATAAAATCTATCCCAAATATGCAATAAATCTTCTTCTGCTATTTTGGGACCATCATTGAACACCGATATGAAGACCTTTTTACCTTTAACCTTTGAACTAATCTTTATTTTGCCGCCGGGGTTTACATATTTTATTGAATTGTCCAATAAATTTGTAATCACTTGAACTAACCTATCCTTGTCTCCCGCAACAAATAAATTATCCTCATCAAAGCATACATCTACAGATGCCCTTTTTTCTTTAATTTTTGTTTCATAATTTATAACTGTAAGTCTAATTATTTCGTTGATGTCCACTTCCATAATTCTTAAGCTAAACTCCCCTGCTTCAATTGCAGACATATCTAGTAAGTCATTCACAAGTCTAGTTAGTCTTTGAATTTCTTCATAGGCAATAGACAAGTAGTATTTTTCCTTTTCTTGTGGAATTACACCATCTAGTATTCCACTAATAAACCCTTTAATTGAGGTTATAGGAGATCTAATCTCATGGGATACATTTGATATAAATTCACGTCTATTTTTCTCATTTTTTTCTATAGAATCAGCCATAAAATTAAAAGATTGAGCGAGTTCCCCTATTTCATCATCAGATTTCAAATATACTCTCTTGTCTACATCCCCATTAGATATTTTTCTAGCTACAGAATTAATCTCCGCTAAGGGCTTTATGATTATCTTTTGTGAAAAATAATATATAACTATACATGAGAATATTATTGCAAAAATTGAGGATATCCAAATTATTTCATAAACTCGTTTTAAGGATTGACTTAATTCTTCAATGGAATTGTACAATATTATAGTGCCCTTAAATGTACCTGACTCCATTATAGGTGTACCGTAAACTCTAACAGCTTTATCAAATATTCCAGCATAGGGCCCTGTAACCTCAAAAGTGTTACCAAGTCTAAGCTGCTCTAGTTCCTTGACGAAGACCTGTTTATTCATGAATTCTTTATGGTCTTTATTAGATACAGCATAAACAAATCCAGAGCTATCTGCAAGCCAGATATCCGACTTTATATAATCACCAATTATTGTAATTATGTCATTCACTTGCTCCGAAGTAACATCCCCCGCCATATATTTCTTAGCATATCCTTGTATCATATTTGATTTATCGAGAAATTGTTCTTTCCGCTCATCAAAAAAATAATTTTGAAACCAATAAGACAGAAAAGAAGCAATAATTATAAGGCTCATAGATATTATAATAGTATAGGTGGCCAGCATCTTAGAAAACAGCCCTTTTTTAACCATTTATTTCACCTCGAATTTATATCCTACTCCCCAAACAGTCTCAATTTGCCAATTCGGGCCTCCTTGAAGCTTTTCTCTTACCCTTTTAACATGCACATCCACGGTTCTAGAGTCTCCTGGATAATCATATCCCCAAACCTCGCATAGTAGTTGTTGCCTTGTAAAAACCCTATTTTTATTAAGCGCTAAATAATGTACTAATTCAAATTCTTTAGGCGGCATCTTTACCTCTTCACCCTTATAAGTAACATTATAGGAATTAATATCAATTTCTAAATCCTCAAAATTTAAAACTTCTTTACCACCATTATCTAAGTTGTAACGTCTAAGCACAGCTTTTACTCTTGCAATTATTTCTTTTGGCTCAAAAGGCTTTACTACATAGTCATCCGCTCCTAGTTCTAACCCTAGCACCTTATCAAAGGTTTCTCCCTTGGCAGTAAGCATAATAACCGGCGTTTCGTGTTCTTTTCTTATCCATTTTAAAACATCTATGCCATCAATATAAGGTAACATTATATCCAGTAGCACCAAATCTGGTTTATAGCTTAAAAAAGCTTCCTGTGCAGCCCTGCCATCATGTACTACTTTTGTAGCATAGCCTGAACTTTCAAGATACATTTTGATTACCTCAGCAATATTTTTATCATCATCAACTACTAGTATTTTCCCTATAGTTCCTTCCATATCTATACCTCCAAATTATTTTTTCTATATTATTTTCTCTGTTATTTTTCTATTATCATTTTGTAATAACATCTAGCAAATTAATCTTGTTTTTTTGAAAATTGTAATAACTAATTTATCTTATCACTAATTTATCATACTTTAATGTCAACTGATTAGTTTTTTTGAAAATGTTACAAATTATTCACTGTTGTTCTTATCTAATTACAGGTTTTACATGTTTTCTGCTTATATATAGTATAATCATTGTCTAGCTAGTATATAAATAGTATCAAAAAATTTATTTCATAAAAATATTAATTGGCATCAAGGCCATCCATAAAAATATATGGATATTATAGATTATAAAAAAATAGTGATGCTCAATTATAAAAATAATTCAGCATCACTATTTTAAAATATGTATTTATTAATTAGAGTCATCCTCGAATAGTTTGCTTACAGAAACATCCTCGTATATTCTCTTTATAGCCTCAGCCAAAATCGGTGCTACGGATAATGTAATTAATTTATCACAATGTTTATCCTCTGGCAAGTCAATGGTATTTAGTATTATTAATTGTTTTATTACTGAATCATTTATTCTTTGAATCGCAGGTCCAGATAAAACCCCATGACTGCAACAAGCGTAAACATCTTTTGCTCCCAGTTTAACTAGTGCATTAGCTCCGTTAGTTATAGTTCCAGCAGTATCTATCATGTCATCCATCATAATGCATGTTTTCCCTTTAATATCACCTATAACATTCATAATCTCTGAAACATTTGCCTTTGGTCTTCTCTTATCAATTATAGCTATTGATGCATGCAATTTGTCTGCAAATTTTCTTGATCTAGCAACACTTCCAAGATCTGGTGCAACTACAACTACATCATCTCTATCCTTAAATCCATTTTGGATATAATACTTTGCAAGTATTGGTGTTCCCATTAAGTTATCAACAGGAATATTAAAATATCCTTGTATTTGAGCTGCATGTAAGTCCATAGTAAGTACTCTATCAGCTCCTGCAGTTGTTATAATATCTGCCACAAGTTTCGCTGTGATTGGATCTCTAGCTTTTGCTTTTCTATCCTGCCTTGCATATCCATAATATGGTATAACTGCAGTTATCCTTCCTGCTGAAGCCCTCTTAAAGGCATCGATCATAATAAGTAATTCCATTAAGTTGTCATTTACTGGTTCATTGGTTGATTGAACAACAAATACATCTGCACCCCTAACAGTTTCGTGAATATTAACAGATATTTCACCATCACTAAAAGTTCCTACTTCTGAATCTCCAACTTTTAGTCCTAGTATTTCAGCTATATCTGCAGCTAATTTAGGATTTGAATTACCTGTAAAAATCTTAATGTTTTTGCCATGGTTTATCATATGTAATCCTGATTTCCAAAATTTTATAAATTATATTTGAATGTAATTTATATAAACTTTCATTCCATCCACTAAATAGAAAGGTAGTATCATAAAATTTAACTACTAAATTTAACTTTTTGCATACTCAGTAGCCTTTATAAATCCATTTTACTACAAAAATCAGTTTAGCACCTCCCTTTATTATTTACTTATTAAATCATCACCTGCGGTGTTGAAATATCGTTAGCTATTATGCCTTGTTACCTTATTTGATATGTCCTTTTCTCACTACCCAATTTTCAATATTCACCTGTCTTGCTCTAGCTATGGCTAGTGCATTTTTAGGCACCTCACTTGTAATTGTAGAACCAGCAGCGATGTATGCATTATCATTAACTTTTACAGGTGATACAAGGTTAGTATTACATCCTATAAAAGTATTATTGCCTATTATTGTCTTGAATTTTGACTTACCATCATAATTTACAACCACGGTTCCACAGCCAAAATTACAGCCAGTTCCAACCTCAGCGTCACCTATATAAGTAAGATGCGATACCTTTGTATTATCTCCAATAGTTGATTTTTTAATTTCAACAAAATCTCCTATTTTTGCATGTTTACCTATATTACTTCCTGGTCTAATGTACGCATACGGCCCCACACTTGTTCCTTCTCCTACTTGGCTTTCAATTATTACAGAACTTTGAACTGAAACTCCATTTTGAATAATGCTATCAGCAATTCTATTGTTCTGATAAAGAATACAGTTTTCTTTAATAATTGTGGTGCCTTGTAGTATATTGCCTGGATATATAATAGTATCTTTCCCTATTATAACTTCTGAATCAATATAAGCGCTACTTGGATCCATTATTGTAACTCCATTTTCCATATGCATTCTATTTATTCTTGTTCTCATAATTAATTCTGCATCTGCAAGCTCCACTTTAGAGTTAACAGCAGTAATTTCCTCAATTGGTACATCAAAAGCTCCAATTTTAAACCCTTGACTTTTTAATATACCAATAACATCTGTTAAATAGTATTCTCTTTGAGCGTTATTATTATTTAATTTATCTAAACTATTAAGTAATTCTTCTATATTAAAGCAATACATTCCTGAATTTATTTCTTGAACTGATAATTCGCCCTGAGTACAGTCTTTAAATTCAACAATTTTTTCAACATCACCAAATTCGTTCCTAATTATTCTACCATACTTTCCTGGATCCTTCATACTTGAAGTTAATATAGTAGCTTTAAAATCTCCCTTTTCATGATAATTCAAGAGTTCTCTTACGGTTTTTTCAGTAATTAGTGGACCATCTCCAACAAATATCGCCACTGTTCCTTCATGCCCAATTAGAAATTCTTTAGCACACATTACTGCGTGTCCTGTTCCTAACTGTTCTTCTTGAAGGGAGTAATTAATTTTTCTGTTTTCTGTTGCTTTTTCAACTTTCTCTGCTCTGCTTCCAATTACCACATCAACCATTTCAATATCTGCACTTCTAATAGTGTCAATAACATGATTTATCATTTCTTTACCACAAACCTTATGCAGTACCTTAGGAGTATTAGAGTTCATTCTTTTTCCTTCACCTGCAGCTAATATTATAGCGCATTTATACAAATTAAACACCTCTTTATACAATAATTCGACACATTAAACCATTTTAATTGCATTATGTTCAATTAAAATACTCTTATATTATATTTTATATTATATTATATTGCAACCGACCTTATGGCTTTTTAAATATTTTCTTTCAAAAAAATAAAAAGGGGTTTTCACCCTTTTTATACTTCTGTAATTTCTTCTACTTTTTCTTCTAAGTTTTCCTCTAAATTTTCTACTTCTTTTACTACTTTTACAGGCTCTTCACTCTTCACTTTTTCATACTCTTCCAAAATAGCCGTTTGAATCTTTTCCCTTGTTTGAGTATTTATTGGGTGAGCTATATCCTTGAATTCTCCATCTGGAGTTTTCCTACTTGGCATAGCAATAAAAAGTCCACTTTGTCCTTCTATAACTTTAATATCATGAACAACAAATTCATTATCAAAAGTTATTGATACAATGGCTTTCATTTTCCCCTCTGTAGCTATTTTTCTAATTCTAACGTCTGTAATTTCCATATACTCCACCTCCAAGTTGCATTATATTGCGATATATTTATACTATTTCTCTATAACTTGGTTTATTCCTTCTTAAATTGTAAAAAAATATTAAATCTTTTGAATATTATGCTTTTTTAGAGGTTTTTGATGGAATTAGTTGTGATTCGCCTTGTGGGCTTATTCCTTTGAACTGAATAATAGATATATACTCTTCTATTAATTTATGCCCACTTTCAATATTCTCAATGAAAACTCCAATACCTAAAAGTTCACTTTCAAACTCTTTTAGCAAATTAATTATGCCTCTTGCAGTGCCTCCAGCCTTCATAAAGTCATCTATAAAAATACATTTGCTCCCCTTTTTTATAGAGTTTCTTGTAAGAGACATAGTTTGAATTCTATTAGTAGAACCTGATGCATAATTGATACTAACGGTACTTCCTTCAGTAACCTTAGGGTCCCGTCTAACTATAACTAATTGAACCCCTAGCATTTTTGCCACCTCAAAAGCCAGTGGTATCCCTTTAGTCTCTACAGTTACTACATAGTCTATATGTAGCTCATTAAAAGCAGATGCAAGAATCACTCCTGCTTTATGTACTATTTCTGGATTATACATAATATCAGTCATATATATAAAGTTTCCTGGTATTACTCTATCCGTATGACTTAAAACCTCACATAACTCCTCTGCAAAGATTCTACTTTCCTCCTGAGATACTCCACAGATATATTTTACTCCGCCAGCTGCACCTGCAACTGTTTCTACTCTTCCCATGGATAGCGCGCTTAACGTTTCGCGAACAATAACAAGGTCTTCGCTAATTGTGGATTTAGCTGCATTAAATAACTCTGTAAACTTTTTTAAATTAATTGTCTTATTAGGATTTTCTGTTAATATTTTAGTTATTCCTGTAACTCTTTGATTTCTACTATATTTATTCATTAATTATCACCTATATCTTTATTTTACGAATTTTATCTAGTAAAATTTTAACTATCATTCGTAATTTTATTGTAAATCTTTTTAATCATTATTACAATGCTTATCTAACTAATTTCAAAAGATTGTGTTTATTGTTTGCTGCTCATCACCTACGGCTCTGCAATATTAATGACTTCAGGCTTCATATTTTCCTATAAGCCTCCTAAAAAAAAATTGTTCTATACCTGTGTTGTTTTCGCGTGATCTTGTATATAATTAAGAAGAAGCCTTAAGCACATGAAAATACACTAGCGCTATGATTTGTTATTTATTTAAATGTGCCTTATGTTTATTAATTTGTTATAATCAATATTAATGTGACTTACATATACTAAATAAGTGTAATAATTTTTAAGGAGTTGATATAATGTCTTTTGATTTTATAAGAGATAAAAACAAGAAAGTTCATTTTATAGGAATTGGCGGTATAAGCATGAGTGGCCTTGCTGAAATACTTATAAAAAACGACTATAAGGTTTCTGGTTCTGACATGCAGTCATCACATATAACAAATAAACTTATTGATAATGGTGCTGAAATTTCTATAGGTCACAATGGCGATAACATAAAGGATGCAGATTTAGTTGTTTTCACTGCTGCTATTTCCCCTGAAAATCCCGAATACCTTAAAGCTGTGGAGTTAAATCTGCCTTTAATGGATAGGGCTGAATTTTTAGGTCACATTATGAAGGGTCATAAATATAATGTAGCTGTATCAGGCACACATGGTAAAACTACTACCACATCTATGATAGCCCACATTATTTTGAAAGAAAATGTGGACCCTACTATCCTTGTGGGTGGAGAACTGGATGTTATTTCTGGTAATGTTTTAGCTGGAAATGGTGACTATTTTATTACGGAAGCTTGTGAATATAAAGCATCATTTTTAAAGTTCTTTCCCTATATAGGAGCAATAACAAATATAGATGCGGATCACCTAGATTACTATAGAGATATAAATCACATTAAAGAGACTTTTGTAAAATTTATTAATCTTATACCTAAGGAAGGTTATTTAATTGCAAATATAGATGATGATAATGTTAAAGAAATTCTCAATAATAATTCTTATAACTGTAATGTACTTACTTATGGGATAAATGAAGGAATGCTTAAGGCCAAAAATATTAGCTATAATAATCTCGGCTGTGCAACTTTTGACGTGTATAAAAATGATCATTTACTATTTAAAATAGATCTTAATGTACCAGGACAGCATAATGTTCTAAATGCGCTTGCAAGTATAGGAACTGCCCTATGCCTTGATTTTACTGAGGACTCAATTACTTCCGGTCTTTCTAATTTTAGGGGTACTCATAGAAGATTTGAGCTAAAGGGAACAAAAGATGGCGTAACTGTTATTGACGATTATGCTCATCATCCCACAGAAATTAAAGCATTTTTAAGTGCAGTAAAAAATTATCCTCACAATAAAATTTATTGTGTATTTCAACCTCATACTTATTCAAGAACTATAAGCTTATTTGAAGATTTTTCAAATTCTTTTTATGATATGGATAACTTAATACTAGCAGATATTTATCCTGCCAGAGAAAAAGATACAGGTGCAATTAGCTCAAACATGCTTGGTGATAGAATAAGAGAAAAAAACATAAATTGCATAAATTTTCATAGTTTTGATGAAATTTTCAATTATCTTAAAGATAATTTAAAAGATGGTGATGTGCTTCTTACAATGGGTGCAGGAGATGTAGTTAAAATAGGGGAAATGTATTTAAAGTAATTAATTTAATATTTTCCAAATTAAGTATTGACATTCATTAACAAATGAAGTATTCTTAAAAAGGAATCATTTGAAAAAACTGTTAATAATTTTAAAATATGAAAAGGAGGTAGTCATCATGATTAATAAAGAAATATATGCTAATGCTAAGGTTTCATTTAGTTTAGTTATAGTCAACAGTATTTTTATGCCTAAAACTTTATATGGTAGTCCTACCTTAATGGAAATAATCTTTTCATAATGTTTATCTTTTATTGAAGCATTTTTGTGAAATTATAAACATTGGTCATGGGCTACTAGCCCATGACCTTTTTATATGAGTTAATTTATTATGCGCGCATATTGATGTAGCATAAGATTAATAAATTTTTAAGCCATGGATATTTCCATGGCTTTTTTCTGTTAACTAATCACATAAGTGATTAATTATAGATTCAAAATAAATTCTAGGAGGAATCATAATGTATAGTTCTACACGTTTAACAAAGCCAAAATCTAGTTTAGGAGGGATATTTATGAAATACAGTTTTTTTAAAAAGAGAAAAACTCAATATACTTATTGGGCAAAACCTTTATTCTCAAATACATTTAAATGTATTAGCGACCTTGATTATTTTATTATTACAAGCAAACACATATAAGCCATCCATTAATACCTAATAAAAATATGAAAGCGAGGCAATTAAAATGTACAACGCGAAAGATTTAACAAAATCAAAATTTAGTTTAGGAGGAATCACTATGGGGTATGCTTACTTTAAAAACAGAGATCTACTCAGTCGTTATCGGCGAAAGCCATTATATTTGTGTAATACCTGTATTAGCAATGACTTGTATTATTTTGTAATACTAAGTAAACACCTCTAATCGTATCCTTGCGATACTGCTAATTATGATTTAATATTATATAAACACTTTAAATATCTTAAGAAATAGATTAATTTCTATTTCTTAAGATATACTAACAAAACTACATGGACCCTGAAGGAGGCGACATTTTAATGAAACGAATCTTAAAATATGTTACAAAATACAAACTCTTTATTATTATAGCTACTATTGCAATGTTAATTAGCATCGCACTAGACATGTTTAATCCCTATTTAGTAAAAATTATGATTGATAAAGTACTAAGAAATAGTGAATATAATCTTCTAACTTTTGTGTTAATGTCTCTTGCTGGCATTACTCTTATAAGGTCAATACTTGGCTATATTAGAGAATATAGCTTGGACTATTTATCTTCCAGAGTAAGCATAGATTTAAAAACAGATCTATTTGATCATATTCAAAGTTTACCTTTTAAATATTTTGATAGTATGAACACTGGTGAACTTATGTCCAGGATGGGTTCTGACGTTGATAATGTATGGAGGTCCATCGCTTTTGGTATAGGCCTTGCTATTGAACAATTAATTTATTTCCTAGTTGCCTCTACTCTTATATTCCGCATGAATTGGCGACTTGCACTAGTAACTCTTATAACTATGCCGCTTATTGGCTATATAGCATTGAAGCTTGAAAGCGAAGTCGGAGAGGCATATGGTGCCATAAGTGATCATAATGCAGTTTTAAACACTACAGCTCAAGAAAATATTGCTGGTGTAAGGCTTGTAAAAGCTTTTGCTAGAGAACGACATGAAACCTTAAAGTTTTTAAACCATAACAGAACAAATTATGATCTTAATATGAGACAAACTAAGATATGGAGTAAGCATTTCCCTATGATAGAATTTTTATGTAATATTTCTGTCCTAGCCGTAGTTTGTGTTGGAGGAATGCTGGTAATTGGGAATAGCCTATCTATTGGTGAATTGGTAGCCTTTAGCCAATATGTTTGGATGTTAATTTGGCCAATGAGAATGATAGGTTGGCTTACAAATATCATAACTCAAGCGAATACTTCTGCTAAAAAAATCTTTGATATAATGGACGTAGAACCTGAAATTAAAGATAAAGATGACGCCATCGCTATGCCTGTAATTAAAGGTGCAATAAAATTCGAAAATGTGTCGTTTAAATATAATGAAAATTATATTTTGGAAAATATAAATTTAGATATAGCTGCTGGAAGCACTGTTGCAATAATGGGCACAACAGGATCTGGTAAAAGCTCTCTTGTAAATCTTATTGGCAGATATTATGATATCTCCAAAGGCTGCATTACTGTAGATGGTAATGATGTACGTGATATATGTATCCATGATTTGAGAAGTAAGATGGCTGTAGTTGCACAAGATACTTTCTTATTTTCAGAGAGCATTTATGAAAATATCCGTTTTGGAAAACTTGAGGCCTCTCTTGCGGAAATAAAAAAAGCTTGCAGCGACGCCTGCGTAGATGAATTTCTTGAAACTCTTCCCGACGGCTATGACACAATTATAGGAGAGCGAGGACTAGGTCTTTCCGGTGGTCAAAAGCAAAGACTCTCTATTGCAAGGGCACTAGTTAAGGATTCTAGTATTTTAATACTAGATGATGCCACTTCAGCTCTAGATATGGATACTGAATATAATCTTTTAAAAAATCTTCACCATAGAAATAACAAACAAACTACCTTTATAATTGCACATAGAATTTCAGCAGTTAAAAATGCTGATATGATACTATTCCTTGAGAATGGTCATGTGGTGGAAATGGGTAATCACCAAACTCTCCTTGAAAAGAGAGGACAATATTATGATGTGTACACTCAACAATTTACAGACTTTATGGATCTCGAAGGGGTGGTAGTATAATGGCTAGAAATTCAACAAGGCAAGATGAACAATTTGAATCAACTTCCAAGGGAAAACTAATAATACGGATATTTAGTTATTTAAAACCTTTTAAACTCAAAGTGGTTTTAGTTATACTCCTTATGATAATAGTAATGGTATGTTCTCTACTAAACCCATATATTTTAAAGCTGGCAATAGACAAATATATAGGAACCTCTAATATACGGGGCCTTGCACAAATTGCTGGTTTTATGTTAGTTTTCAATGTGATATCCCTCATTGCCTCTAGAATAAGAATTAATATTATGGCCTCAGTTACTAACTCTGCGCTACTCAATATAAGGCAAGAATTGTATAATCACATTCAAAAACTATCCTTTACCTTTTTCGATAATAGACCCGTTGGCAAAATACTTGCAAGAGTAATAGGAGACGTAAGTTCTCTGCAAGACCTCTTTGATAATAGCGTAACTAGCTTTATACCTGAAATCTTAACTCTTGTGTTTGTAACAATTATTATGTTTTCTATGAATATTAAATTAGCTCTAATTTCGATTTCCTTCTTACCAGTGCTAGTTATCTGCCTTTTTTCTATAGAAATATTTTCTAGAAAACGCTGGCAAATATATAGAGCTAAACGTTCTAATCTTAATGCCTTTACCCATGAAGATTTTTCTGGCATAAGAATAGTTCAATCTTTTGCCACTGAAGACAAAACCTCAAAAACCTTTGTAACCTATGTTAGTGATATGATGAGTTCCTTTCTAAAGGCTGTTAGATTAAATGATTTGTTTTGGCCCATGGTGGAGTTATCTTGGGGGCTTGGAAGCCTTCTCGTATACTGGTATAGTGTTCCTCTTATAAAGGCAAAAACCTTAACTATTGGAGAACTCGTTGCCTTTACAGCTTATATTTCAATGTTCTGGAGACCTATTATGAACATCAGTAATTTTTACAATACATTAATAACAAATTTCTCTTCTGCTGAAAGAATATTTGAGATACTAGATATAAAACCTGATATTATAACTATTGATAAGGCTATAAAAATGCCTAAAATAAAGGGCGATGTAGAATTCAAAAATGTAGTTTTTAGCTATGATAGTGATGTTCCTGTATTGAATAATGTGAGCTTTAAAATAAAATCAGGTGAAACTGTTGCTTTAGTAGGTCCTACGGGGGCTGGTAAAACTACAATTATCAACTTAATTAGTAGATTTTACGATGCTGATAGCGGAGAGGTTTTAGTAGACGGCAAAAATGTATCTCATGTCGATATTGAGTCCCTTCGAAGTCAAATGGGCATAATGCTACAAGATACCTTTCTCTTTTCTACTACCATTATGGAAAATATTCGTTATGGAAAATTAGATGCCACTGATGATGAAGTAATAGCTTCCGCTATTGCAGTTAACGCGGATTCTTTTATCATGAAGCTAGATAATGGTTATGCCACAGAGGTAAATGAAAGAGGCTCTAGACTTTCTGTTGGTCAAAGGCAGCTTATATCCTTTGCCCGTGCACTGCTTGCTAATCCAAGAATATTAATATTAGATGAAGCTACTTCTAATATTGACACTACTACAGAAAAGCTTGTACAAAAGGGAATTAAAAAGCTCCTATTTAATAGAACCTCCTTTGTCATAGCACACAGGCTATCAACTATAAGAGATTGCGATAAAATAATGGTTATAGATGATGGAAGAATTGTAGAGGGTGGAACCCATGATGAGCTTATTGCTCTAAAGGGACTATATTTCGATCTTTATATGTCTCAGTATAAGTTCTTAAATGAAGGGGCTTAAGACACTTGAGAGTGGAGTGAGCAACTATATTAGATAATATAATCTAAAAATATATCTAAAATCTCGCATTAGAGAGGAATGAATTCTTAATGAAAAAAGTTATTTATCAAGTAGACGCCTTCTCAGCTGTGCCCTTTGGAGGTAATCCAGCTGGTGTAGTACTAAATGCTATGGGATTAAATCATACCCAAATGCTTAGGATTGCCAGGGAAATGAATTTATCTGAAACTGCCTTTATTTTTCCACTAAAAAATGAAGACGCAGATTATGAAGTAAGATTTTTTACCCCTACCCAAGAGGTAGACTTATGTGGTCATGCCACAATTGCCTCTTTTTTCGCCTTAGCTTCAAAAGGCATTATTACCGGAAGGGATAATGTTAAAATTGTAAAACAAAAAACTAAGGCTGGTATCCTTCCAGTTGAACTTTATTTTAAAGATAATGAAATCCATAGTGTAATGATGACTCAAGCTAAACCTAAATTTCTTTTTAATGTTGAAGACGTCTGTGAACTTGCTGAAATCCTGGGGATCAATACAGGTGATATAGGGGTTGAAGACTTTAATCTTATTCCTCAAGCTGTGTCTACCGGACTTACTGATATTATACTTCCAGTTAAAAGCCTAGCTGCATTAAAAGCCATAAATCCAGACTATAAAAGATTAGCCCAATATAGTAATATGTTAAATATTATTGGAGTTCATGCCTTTACTTTTGAAACTGAGGAAGAATCCTCTACTATAGCTTGTAGAAACTTTGGTCCTGCTGCTGGCATAGATGAAGAAGCTGCCACAGGAACTTCTAATGGAGCACTTGGAGCATATCTAGTGAAAAATAATGTGCTTAAATTTAAAAATAATATAACTATAATCTGTGAACAGGGCTACTATATGAATAGACCGAGTAAAATAATCGTAAGACTGGAAGGGAGCAAGGATGACTTAACAGTAAAGGTTGGTGGTAAGGCGATTATTGTTAGAGAAAGTGAAATACTTTACATGGAATAAATATAGTAGTTATTATTTAAGCCGCTAGAATGCTTCTTCTAGCGGCTTTTACAGTTTAAATAAACAAGTCCAATAAAGTATGTAGAATGATTTTTTATTTTCGTTTTACCTCCCCTACAAAATTTGTTATTTCCTATTATATTTCATGAAAATCTGTTCTACTGCTTTTCTACTTTCAAGCTCTATATGTTGCAAAAGGATATTATACAGTTTTTTATCTACTTTTATAGCTATATATTTCTTTGTTATTTCAACCTTACTTATATCATTAAACATAATAACCTTACCCTTTGATGCAAAGTTACTATTAAGTTCAAATCTATCCTTTTCAAAGGTCAAATAATTTAAACTTTCCAGTCTTCTAAGTTTTATTATAAAAGATATTGAAAATCCTATAGAAACGACTGTGACCATGAAGAAAATTGCTACAATTCCAGTTTTTCCACGAACAAATGATGCTACAACTCCTATTAATAGTGCGAAACTCATTAAAATACTAAATGCACCTTGCTTCATAGCTATTTTTTTTGTTACTTTACTAAATTTAATTTCTTTCATATTTTTCCTCCTCACACAATCTCATATCAACTGAAAATTCACTATCTCTTATTTCTATATGTGTTTCATTATAATCCATTTCGAAATTCGCCATAGTAGAATGAACTCCACTGTCGCTTAAAAAGTGTATCGTACATATATTATTATCTTCTATTATGCAAAATCTAATAAGTATGCTTTTAACTGATGGGAATTGCACTCTAGACTTTATGTACTTAGGAGCATTATATAAATTCAGATTCACACATCTATTACCTATTGGAATTATTAAATCCAGGTTATATTCATCCTTTTGTATTTCCCTTACTTCGAAATCGCTGTCTATTTTCAGATTGCTTTTTTCAAAAATCATAAGTGCCTCCATTAAAAAATTTAATATAACTAATTTATTTACAACATATTATATCATATTTATTTGATTATGCCTTGCTTCCAATCTTTTTATATTACTTTACAAAATTATTTAATTTTAGAATATTAATTAAATAATTATTATTACTTGAAAATAATTATCATTATGTTTATAATATAAATAAACAATACAAATTAATGACAAGATAGATTAATCTTATAAAAAATTTGGAGGTATTATTATGAGTATACAAATTAAAATTTTCTCCGACTATATTTGACCCTTCTGTTATGTCGGCAAAGGTATTGTCGAAAAGCTAGAAAAAGAATACGACCTAGATGTTCAATGGTTAGGACTAGAGATACACCCTGAAACTCCTGCCACCGGCGTAAATCTTAGCGAAAAATTCAGTAGATCTAATTTAGATAATATGTTAAATGGCCTTAATCATTCCGGCTCACTTTATGGAATTAACTTTGGAAAATTAGAAAGAATGCCTAATTCTCATAATGCATTAGAAGCTGCTGAATTTGCTAAAGCCCACGGGAAGTCAAAAGAGTATCATTCCTCACTAATGGATGAATACTTTCGAGATTTAAAGGACATTGGGAATTTAGAGGTACTTGGTGACTTAGGTAAAAACCTTGGTCTAAATAAAGAGGAACTTATTAATGCTGTTAAAAATAGAGCTTATGAAACTACTTTAAATAATAGCAATAAGGATGCTCATAGCATGGGAATTAATAGCACTCCTACTTTTGTTATAAATGACAAATACTCTATAGTCGGTGCCCAACCTATAGAAGCATTCAGAACAATATTAGATAAAATCAAATAAAACAATAAGCCTTGCATTTCGCAAGGCTTATTTAGCATTATATTATTTCATAAGTTTCTTCAACAATTTAATCTTATCATTATATGGTGCATATCTTATTTTGACATCTATAAGATTGCTCTTTTTTGTCACACTTTTTTTGTGAGAAAAAACATCATAGCTTCCTTTTCCATGATAAGCAGTCATACCACTAGCCCCCACTCCGCCAAATGGTAAATACGGCGATGCTACATGCATAATTGTATCATTTATGCATCCTCCACCATAAGGAATCATTTCAATTATCCGATCTTGGCTTTTCTTATTAGTAGAGAAAAAATATAATGCTAGAGGTTTAGGTCTTGAATTAACCATTTTTATGACCTGGCCTAAATCCTCAAATTCCAGAATTGGAAGAATAGGTCCAAATATCTCATCTAACATAACAGGGTCATTCCAGGTTATATTATCAATAATAGTTGGTGCAATATATTTTTCTGTCTTATTATATTCCCCACCTATTACAATGTTCCCACTACCTAATAATCCAACAAGCCTATCAAATTGCCTTTCGTTTATTATCCGTGGAAAATCATTACTCTTTGCTGGATTTTCCCCGAAGAATTCCTTGATGTATCCTGCTATTTGGGTTAAAAGTTTTTCTTTAATACTTTGGTGTACTAATATATAATCCGGCGCAACGCAAGTTTGTCCTGCATTTAAGAATTTGCCCCAAGCTATTCTTTTGGCCGCTAGCTTTAAATCAGCATCTTTGTCCACTATGCAAGGACTTTTCCCCCCCAATTCTAAGGTTACAGGAGTGAGATGTTTTGAAGCTGCCTCCATTACTATTTTGCCAACAGGTACACTACCTGTAAAAAATATATAATCGAACTTCTCTTTTAAAAGTGCCTCAGAAGATTCTTTACCACCGTAAGCTTCAACAACCGTAACAAACTCCTCTGAGAAGCTCTCTTCTATTATTTTTATGAGAACTTCAGTGGTCTTTGGAGCATTTTCGGAGGGTTTTAGCATAGCACAATTGCCTGCGGCTATAGCTCCAATTAAAGGCGCCATTAATAATTGAAATGGATAATTCCAAGGTGAAATAATTAAACTAACCCCATAAGGCTCAGAATATATATAACTTGAAGCTAAAAAATTTGTTAAGGGTGTTCTTACTTTTTTAGTTTTTGACCAGGACTTTAAATGCTTTACGGAAAAATTTATCTCATCTAAAATTATTCCTATTTCAGTAGCATAGGCTTCAAATTCAGATTTATGCAAATCAGCCCATAGAGCCGCTAATATTTGTTTCTCGTTATTTTTAATAGACCTTTTTAGAGTACACAATTTCTCTATACGAAAATCTAAATCTCTTGTTACTCCAGTATTGAAATAATCCCTTTGCTTTTCTAAAACCATCTGTATATTATTCATTACTCACTGCTCTCCCCCTAATAATATTTTTCTTGACTGGTTTAAGTTTTCCTCATGAGGTGGTTTTTCACTGCTCATAATTAAACTCTATTCTTTTGTTTAAACTATTAAACATAGTCTAGTCTTTTTTATTTCATTTGACAATAATTATTAGCATAGTCACATGAAATAAATCTATTGGAGTTTTTAGCTTCCAGTAGATTTATAATGCCTAACTCCAAATTTAAACACCTGCAATGCAATAATGAAAAAAACTATTCCTACAATGGGTGATAACCAAGGCAACCAACCTGGTGAATTTAAGGGATCAGTTTTATTTAAAATTCCCATGGCAGGGAAATAATTAACGCAGGCTAGCGGTACAACAAAGATAAAAAACTTTCTAAACCAAGAATCATATATAGTTACAGGAAATTGAGCTATCTCAACGCCCCCATAAGTAACCATATTAACAACTTCCAGGCTCTGAACAGACCAAAAGGATAAAGTGGCTTGTAGCACAAATAACCCCGAGAACAAAAATGCTCCTCCAAATATTGAAATAATTATAAGCATAACCTTAATAAAGCTTAAGTTATTATTTAGGGACCACATAGCCCAAGAGAGTACTATGAACCCCTGTGTAAATCTACCTATTCTCATTAATTGAAATTCCTGTCCAATAATTTGAAGTACAAGGCTTCTAGGCCTCAAAAGTATTCTGTCAAACTCCCCAGTTCTAACCTTACTATCAAATGTATCAAACCCTCTAGCAGCTGTTTCTGCTATAGCAAAAGCCATGTGTATCATTCCATAGAAAAGTGCAATCTCAGGTAAATTCCACCCTTTTATAGCACCAAACCTATCAAATAAAACCCAAACACCTATAAAGTCTATAAAGGTTATTGCAAAGTGAGCTATGGCCATCATAATAAAGGATGCTTTGTATTGCATTTGACTTTGAATTGAAACGCTTATATATCTTAAATAAAGTTTAATAGCATTTATCATATCTAACCCCCTTGTACCTCGACACGTTTTAATCCTCGTGAAACTAACCATTTCCCGTATAAAATCAGTATCCATGTCCAAATGAGCTGATGGAAAAGGAATGGCACTATACTACTTGGCTTTATATGCCCTAAATAAAATCTCATAGGTGTATCTACCAACCCACTAAAAGGAAGTATTCTAAGTATTGGTTGCATCCAGGTCGGGAATAGTGGTAATGGTACTATCATACCAGAAAAAACCATAACTACCGCAGGCAATAGTCTTTTAATCCCATCTCCTGATATAGTCCAGAGCATAGAGATGTTAAATAAATTGGTTATAGCACAAGAAAGTAACAACGCACCTATGGTAACTAAAATCCATGCTCCAAAGGAAGATAATGAATTTGGTGGCTGCATACTGTACTTTTCTGGCAAGAAAAATAGTGTGACTATAAACAAGGGTATTGCGCGAAGTAAGGTAGGTGCGGTTCTTTGTGCAAATGCCCTACAAAACCAATGATTATATAAATCTATTGGTCTGCAAAGTTCATAAGCCACATTGCCGGAACTAATTATTTCTTGAATTTCAGCGTCTCCATTCCAAGGTAGCATCCCTAAAAAAGCTTGACTAATCCATATGTATGTAACTGTTTGTGCATAAGACATAGGTTGAGTGGTCGAAGTAGAGGCATAAAATGCGGCAATAACCATAACTCTAACAAACCCAAATAAAAATTGTGTGCACATCCCAGCTATAGCTGCAACCCTATACTGTATTAATAACATAAACCTTAATTTTACGATGGACATATAGGCTCTCATATCTTAAATTCTCCGTAGAATTTTGCAATTACTTCATCTATAGGTGGATTTTCAATAAACAAATCTTTTATCTTATATTTAGCTGATATATTCCCTATTAATTGAGCTGGAGTTATTTTGTCTGGATTGAAATCTAAATAAGCTCTACTTCCTTCCACTTTTACTAAAGTGGCCCCTTCTATAGATATTCCCAGAATTTGTTCTTCTAAATCTATTATAAGTCTACGTTCTTTAGACACTGTATTTCTAATCTCATTAACTGTTCCATCTAAAAGAATTTGACCTTTTCCAATCACCATAACTCTAGAACATAGTGCCTCAATATCATCCATATCATGAGTTGTTAAAATAACAGTTGTCCCATGTTTTTTGTTAAGGTCTTTTATAAATTCTCGTGCAGCAAGTTTTGATACCGCGTCTAAGCCAATGGTTGGTTCATCAAGAAAGAGAATTGGCGGTGTATGAAGTAATGATGCTGATATTTCACATCGCATCCTTTGACCTAAGCTTAATTGACGTACAGGCACTTCTAAGATTTGCTGGAGCTTTAATCTTTCAACTAATTCATCTTTAGTTGTCTTATACTGTTTTTCAGGAATATTATATATATCCTTTAAAAGTTCAAAGGAATCAATTACAGGCAAATCCCACCAGAGCTGCGAACGTTGTCCGAATACAACCCCTATTTTTTTAACGTGAGAAATTCTATTCTTCCAAGGTACATTACCTAAAACCTCACAGTGTCCTGAATTCGGCACAAGAATTCCGCTTAATACTTTAACTGTAGTGGATTTTCCCGCTCCATTAGGGCCAATATATCCTACTAATTCTCCTTCGTCCAGTTTAAATGAAATTCCTTCTAAGGCCTTTACAGTAGTATATTCCCTATGAATAAGTCCTTTTGTGGCATTCCATAAACCTGTTTTACGTTTAGCTATTTGAAAGGTCTTTACTAAGTTCTCAACAATGATTTGCGGCATAATACCCCCCTCATGTTTTTCATTATTTTTACATTTTAAAATAATAGAATTATATATTACCAAAATAATCTACTAATGTAAATACTTATATTTTTATAGTTTAGTTTCAATTTTTATAAATATTTTGCGTAAAAGCAATAATCATTGGTTACACTAAATATGAAAAATTCTTTTGGAGGTATATTTTATGAAAAATTTTCTTATTTCAGCTATAGTAGATGTAATAATAATTTTCTCTTCTTATTTTCTATTTAGAAGTGTTATAAGTGGACCAACTCGTCATAGATTATATGAAAAATTTATGAGTTCTTTCGCAAAATTTGTAATTATTATTTTTGTAGCTAGTGCACTAGTTACGGCTCTTACTGCGCTAGTTTTATACAAAACCCGATATATAGTATATATCAACATAGTAGCTCCTGCCCTTGTATCTATACTGGTAGGTTTCGTTATGTCTACAGTACCCACTAGAGGTGTTGGTGATAAAGAAAAGGATGCTAAAAAATAAATATAGAGCAGTTTTTCGCAGGAAATTAAGAAAATATCCTCCGAAAAACGAGGCCACTGAAAAACTATAAGAAACGTCATCAATTTTGAGATGACGTTTTTTTTGAGCAATTTTTTAATTCAAAAAGGATTTTTGATGTTTATGTCGAATATGTATAGT
>NZ_JAHLEF010000032.1 GCF_018861755.1 Clostridium sp. CF012
AGCTTTCATAAGGTCTGATTTTATTTCTCTAATCTTGTTACGTTCACGCCTATAATTAGAATAAGCCACTCCAATAGGCTTATGTCCATTTTCTAAAAGTTTATCTTCAACTATATTTTGTATTTCCTCCACAGAAAGTTGCTGCTTGTCCAAATCCTCAATTCTTTCTAACACCTTTTGAGTTAGCTCTATAATTTCACTTTCTTTTAAATTAAAAGCTATCTCATCCGCAGCTCCTCTTATGGCATTTGTAATTTTTATCGAATCAAATTGAACCTCTCGTCCATCTCTTTTGACTACATGTAGCATAACTAGGCCTCCCTAAACACAATATCTTGTACTTTGCTTATTATACCCTAGTAAAAATTTTATATCAATTTCAGAATTAACTTCTATCATATAATACGCCCATTTAGGTTTGGGTTATCTCAATATCCTTTGATTTTTTATCCTTATTCTCCTGTTGACATTATATTTTAACCTCTAAACTTATTTTTATTAATATCTGCATCAAAAAAATTAAAAAATAAAATAGTATAAAAAAAACATTAAAAGCCAAACTATATTTAGAACATAAAACAACCATTATTAAAATTATTATAAATAATATACTGTCTTAAGTTAAAATAGTTTTATAAAAATAGCTAAACTATACGCATTTTAAATTATGCTATAATGTAATTAAGTTTAGAGAAATTTTTAGTAAATAACTAAAAAGATACACAATTTTTTATTTTATTTTTGAAAAACTATTTAAAAATTCAGCAAAGTGTAGTATCATAGTACTTATGTTACAAATGTTTTATGTTACAAATGTTACAAATTTTTTTATTCAGGAGGAAAGTTATATGAAAACAGGTACAGTTAAATGGTTTAACTCAGAAAAAGGGTTTGGATTCTTATCCGTAGAGGGAGAAGAAGATGTATTCGTACATTTTTCAGCTATTCAAGGAGACGGATATAAATCTTTAGAAGAAGGACAACAAGTTCAATTCGAAATAACTACTGGAGCTAGAGGACCTCAAGCTTCTAACGTTACTAGATTATAATTCAAAATCTAAAGTAATCTATAATATACATCAATTATAGATAAGCCACCTATCACTTTGTGATAGGTGGTTTTTAGTTTATATCTATTGTCCGCGATAAAACGAATTACTGCTCTGTACTTTGTTTTATTATTGCATAAAAACATTATCGTCTCATGAATATAATAGTGATTTTTGCTAAAACTATACAAGAACTAGTTTATAAACCATGAAAGGATGTTTTCATAATGTTTGGAAAAATAATAGATATGGACAATACGGATGCTTTTATAAATTTTTTAGATGGAACTACTATGGATGTAAGTATTGCTCGTTTACCTAAAGATTCAAAAATAGGAGATTCTGTTGATATTAATATTGGGACCACTAGTTTTCTTAACGATAAAATGGAAAGTTTTTTCTAATAAACTTAAAATAATAAAAGACTGTATTTGTACAACAAATACAGTCTTTTATTATTTAGGCATCTTAAAATTTATCAGGTTTTTTGTCTTCATAAGTTGCAATATTCCATAGCCCCTTGTCATATTTAGCAATCACGTAATATACCTTCTCTTTCTCACTAAGTTTAGTCCTAATTGTAACAGATGACTTGTATATAGTAGCTTTATAACCTTCTGTTTTAATCTTTATTAACACATCGTAATCTGTGTTTTCACCTTTTATTAGTACAGCATTATAGTCATTTAGCAATTTACTTTTAAAGGACCCTAAATCAGTTGATAATACAAATTTAGCTACACTACTATCTTCGCTTACATCAACGCCTATTTTTTTACCTTTACCCTCACCCTTTACATACTTATCCAGTACATTTGATATTGAATCATAATACACGGTTTTAAAATCTATGGGCTTTCTAATATTCCAAAAATTTTGTATTATGTCATTATCAATTCTTTTAGATACAATATAGCTCTTATCTGCACTGTACAAATTAGCTCCATCTTTTTCATCCAGGCCTGCTATATAATTAAATTTGTGAACTTTATCTATGCCCTCATACATTTCAAATATATAATCAGACTCTAATGTTGACTTTTCACTAACTTCCTTAGACGCCGATAAAATTTCATACAAGTCTTTTATGGCTATTTCATCTGTAACCACAAACCTAAAACTTTTATCCCTAGTACTTTGTATTATTATCTTTTTTATTCTGCCCTGCTTAATATATTCAAAATCATTATTCTTCACTCCAAGCTTTACTTTAATTCCATCAAGGCTTTTACATCCTGTAAATATAAATGCGGCCATTATTATAAATGAAAATATAAGGAGCTTATTTTTATTTTTATGCATTTGTTATCCTCCTCACTACTCTCTGCTGGAAATAACAATAATCAATTGTTATCCTAACTCTCAGACGTAATTTTATATTTATTAGTTAATTCTCTAAATAGCCTTAATCTCATTATTTAAGCTGCCAACCACAAATAAATTTTTAAGAGAAGATAATACTCCTCCCAACTAAAGACTCGTTAAAAACGCTTTATGCGCTCATAATGCACCTATGGATTGCACTTTTAAAATCACATTAACTAAATTATAATACTTTAAAAAGGTTTAAGCAACTTTAATTAATTTTAAAGGTCTCCACTATACTTTCGTAAATAGCCCCATAAGCTTCTTTAAAATTAACATTTCTTGCGAAAAATGAAAATCTATAAAATTCACTTCCATCATCAATAAAATATTCATATACCTTGTACCAATTATTATCAGTTACATTAATTAAGTATTGCACTAAATATGTTTTTTTACCATTTATACTAATACTGTCTAATTTATAATTTTTAATTACGTTTTGCTCCTGAGATATCTTTTTACTATTATCTAAAAATGTTTTCAAATCCTGTTTACTCCTCCACACTTCCACAAATCCATGGATTATTGCATCCGATGATTGAAAATCATTGTGATATATAATCTCCCCACCAGTAAATTTTTTTTCTTTAGTTGTCCATCCTTCTGGTAACTTATAGCTTACTTTTCCATTTAAAGCTTGGAAATCATTTAGTAAACTAATATTATGCTCTACAAGAATGGTGGTTTTTATCTGTTTATCGAATCCTTTTGATATCCCCAAAAGTGTTATCATAAGGCCCATTAATATCACTATGATTCCAACTTTTTTTCTATTTATAAATATAACCCTCAATGTACCCCTCCATTTATTAATATTAATATACTATATGATATATATTAAAAGAATATTAAAAAATTAAATGTGCGACTAAATTATATAGTCGCACATTTAATTTCATACATATTATTTTTTTAAAGGGACAACAATTGTAGATTTTTTGAAATCATAAAACATCAGCCAATGTCCCATTTCGTCATTTTCACTATCCGCAATCCAAGTTACAAAACCAGTTTTGCCTCCATAGGGCTGGTGAACTTTAGCTTTGCTTCCTGGTATTCCATAAACGATATATTTCATTTTACCAGTGGAGTCACATTTATATCCTAGCATAAAAGAACCGTAGTTCCTAATATATGGATAGTAACAGATCATAGGATAAAATGCTATTGTATATTTATTATAGTCACTGAGGTCATACATATTCTCTAAACTACTCACAGGTACTTTATACCATTTGCACCATTTGATCTCTTTAGAAAAAATAGGTACTTCATCAAAACCTATTGCTACTGTTTTAAAGAAATCTCCCATAGCACCTTTAGGATATTCACCTTTATCATAATCATCTTTCTTATCATGGCACTTATACTCTTCATCTTGTTTTTTATCCTTATTTCTATTCCCACCTAAAATATCTTCAGGTTCTTTGGTTTCAGGCTCTCTAGCTTCTGGTTCTTTCGCTTCAGGTTCTTTAGCTTCAGGTCCTCTAGCTTCTGGTTCTTTAGCTTCTGGCTCTTTAGCTTCAGGTCCTCTAGCTTCAGGTCCTCTAGCTTCTGGCTCTTTGGCTTCTGGCTCTTTGGTTTCTGGCTCTTTGGCTTTAAGCTCCCTCGCTTCTAATACACCTGCCGTTTTAATTAATCCATCAGCATCCAATTCATCGCTTTTAATTTTAATTAATTCAATATTTTGTTCATATTCATCAAATTCATTAATTATATCATCTGTTCTTGTTTCACTCTTTCCTTTATTGAAATCCGCTAACTTATAGTTTCTCCATTCATTGGGTTTGTCTGTTGTTGAAAATCCGCTCATTATCGAAACCACATTGGTATCGAGAAATTTTACAATTGCAGCCCCAACGATCTTTTCAGCTGATATTCCAGTGTCTGCTATATTTTCCATGTCATATTCATTAGAAATGTCTACCCTACCATAATCGTCTATGTTCAATTTACCCAGTTTTATTATTTTATTTACATCTTTCTTACCACATATTAAAATCATGTAATAAGGTTGTTTTTCTTTCCTTAGGTTCTGCACGTAGTATGAAATCTTGCATTTATTATTTTTCATTTCTAGCTTTGCATATCCAGAAGGAATTTTATCAGAGTCTAAAGAATAGCCTTTTTCATCTTCTTGTAATATAATAAAGTACCTACTATAACTTTTTTTAGGTGTCACCTTCTTTTACCTCCATATAAAACTTATTCATTATACTATATGAAGTATATAATAAAAAGTGAACAACATTCGAAAATTTATTTTATAGACCACATTTCATCTGAAAGCTTTGCGAACTCTTGAAGAGATAGTGTTTCCCCTCTTCTTTTAGGATCAATGTTCGCTCTTTCAAAACATTTTAGAAGCTCTTCTTTATCAATACCCAAATCCTTGACCCCATTCCACAAGGTTTTTCTTCTCATATTAAAAGATTTCCTTACTAAAGAAAAGAAGAAGGCCTCGTCTTTAACCTTAACTTTAGGCTCCTTTAATCTATCCAATCTAATAACAATAGATTCTACCTTAGGCTGTGGTATAAATGCTGACGGTGGCACTAATCGTATAATTTTCGTATCACAATAGTATTGAACTAATATTGAAAAAGCTCCATAAGCCTTGCAATTGGGCTCAGAATCTATCCTTATCCCAACTTCCTTTTGTATCATTATAGTTAATGATTTAAAATCGTAGCCTTTAGTAAGTAAGTTAACGATTATAGGAGTTGTGAGATAATAAGGTAAGTTAGCTACTAGTTTTACGGATTTCTCCTCACCCATTAACTCATTAAAATCTACTTTAAGAGCATCCTTATGAATAAGCTCAAAATTATTGAAATCTTTAAGCTCTTCTTCTAAAATAGGAAAAAGTTTTTCATCTAATTCTATGGCACAAACTTTTTTAGCTCTTTTTAAAAGTGCTCTAGTTAATGTTCCGAACCCTGGTCCTATTTCAATAATAAAATCCTCTTCATTAACCTCTGCTCCATCAACTACATCTTCAAGCACAGAGTCGTCTATCAAGAAATTTTGGCCGAGCCCCTTTTTAAATTTAAAATCATATTTCTTTGCAACCTCACTAATTGTCAAATTTTCCATAGTTCATCTCCTTATCTACCTTTTTCAAGGCTTCTATAAATTCTTCCTTTATAATTCCGTAATTGTTTAACCTAGTTATAAATTGTGAGGAATTGCCGTATCCTATACCTAATTCTTTTCCTAGCGCATCCCGTCTTTCTTTTGCACGACTATCAGCTGTTAACTTGAAAAATATCATGTCCTGTATATTAAATTCACTTCTTTTCTCTTGAACTTCAAACTTTGCCGTTTCCAGAGCTCTTAATATTGTTTCAGGGGATGCATTTTCAACGCCTATATCTCCATCTTTAGTACCTTCCTTTTGAGATATATATGCATGCTTTACATCAGCTACTCTTTTGGAAATAATTCTTCTTATTTTTTCTCCAGCAAAGTCTGGATCAGTAAAGATTATTACACCTTTTCGCTTTTGAGCTTCTCTTATTTTGTTAATTATCTTTTCGTTGATTCCAAAACCTCCTACAGAGATCAGCTCAGCATCTACTGCTCTTTTAACTGCTGTAACATCGTCTCTTCCTTCAACTACTATTACTTCTTTAATCATAATATTATCCATATTTTCCTCCATACTTATACTAATCTAAGACACTTACTATTAATGAAAAAGAAAGATATCCTTTAGTATTTCTTTTTATTACTGTATCTATAATATCATTTTACTTATTATTAGTGAACTGTAAAGCAAAAAAAAAGGAGCTAATGCTCCTACTTTAAAATATAAATATCTACACTCCGTGATCCCCAATCCCACATTTCATTACTTGAATCGAAATATAAATCTATATGATTACCTTTTATTGCTCCACCAATGTCTTCTGCGATGGCAAGTCCATATCCATCTACCCACAGCTTGGTTCCCAGTGGAATAACTCTAGGATCCACAGCTATAGTGCTATAGCCCTTAGTGTTTCTTTTTGCACGTGCTCCAGTTGAAGTTATACCATAGTAAGGATCACCAGGGCTTTTACCAGTGCTATCAAAATCAGCATTATATGCTGTTGCCCTAACCCTTAGCTTCTCAGTATAACGAATGTCTCCTCCACGCGATGGTGAATATACACCAACAGTACCTAGTGCAACTATTTGTTTAACTGGCTTCGATTTAAGCTTTTCACTTACTAAATTTCTAGCTACCTCTTTGCCATTTTCATAGACAACAGATGAAGTAATAACCTTCTGGCCCACTTTTCCTGTTTGAATAACTTTTTTTACACCTTTGTCCAGTTCATTGCTGTTTTTAAATTCAGTTGCAAAGTCAATCGTTTTAATTTCTTGAAGAACATCAGTGTTTACTCTTGTTATTTGTACTTGTAACCCTGATTTTAACGAATCACTTTTTAATGGGGTAATCTTATCCTCACTACTTAATACAATACTTTCTGCTTTTAGCATATCCGCTACTGTATTTTCAGCAGTTTGAATATTCAATTCTTTCCCATCAACTTTTACTTTAACATTAACAGCCTTTTTTATATATATTTTGTCTCCGTCTTTTACTTCACTGTCTAAACTAACTGTTATTTGATCTTTTGCCCCTAGTGCTATATTATTAGTTTTTAGTATTTGATTAACATTGCTTTTTAAAGTTATAACTTGTATGGATTTACCATCAACAATAACCGATATAACTTTTTTCATGTTAAATATAGTCACCGTAATACATGTTAATATGAGCATTGCTATAAAAACTGTCTTGGGGCCGTTTGAAAAATAGTACTTCAAATTATTTTTCGCGCTTTTCATCATAAAAATTCCCTCCCTTAGTCAAGAGTACTTGGGTATTATACCTTGAAGCAAGAAATATGTCAAATTTTAAGCCCATTACTCTTAGTTTTGACTGCTAATGCATCATTGTGCATACAATTATAATATTAAATTATAATTTTAAAATAAAATAATCATTCAGCCTTTCAGGGTAAATTAGTAAATTAGTAAATTAGTATTTACCATTAAAATTATATGTGCTCTACATACTTTTAATTCCAAAAAATTTTTTTTGTATTTTTTTTCCAGCAAGTAGAACTATTAATTATTTTACACTATTTGTTTATTTTTAGCAAACTTTTTATGTTAAGTATTGTTATATTTTCAATTTCCTCAATGGTTTTGCACTTGATTTCTGCTATCTTTTCTATTATGTACGCAATATAATCAGATTGATTTCTTTTGCCCCTATTCGGTTCTGGCGCCATGTACGGGCAATCTGTTTCTACTAGTATCCTATCCATTGGTACAACTTTTGCTACTTCTGCGATTTTTTTTGCATTTTTAAAGGTTATAACTCCAGTAAATCCTATATAATATCCGAGTTTTAAGCATTCCAAAGCAAATTCAACACTTCCCGAGAAGCAGTGAACGGTGCCTATAACCTCTGGAAATTCTTTTAATATATCTAAAGTATCACCATGAGCATCCCTATCGTGGATAACCACTGGCAATTTAAGTTCTTTTGCTAGCTTCATTTGAAGTCTAAACGCCGCCTTTTGAATATCTCTAGGTGGGTTTTCACCATAATAATAATCTAATCCTATTTCTCCTATAGCTCTAACCTTTGAATTTTTTGCTAAATTCCTTAGTTCCTCAATAATATCCTCATTAACAATATCTGCATGTTCCGGGTGAATCCCTACTGCCGAATATATAAAATCATATTTTTCGGACAATTCTACTGACATTCTTGCGCCTTCCAATGACGCACCACAGTTTAAAACCCCTATTACTCCTTTATCCTTTAATCCCAAAATCACTTCTTCTCTATCTTCATTAAAAGCCTCATCATCATAATGTGAATGCGAATCAAATATCATAATAAATACTGTATTAAACCCAATAATTCCAAGGGTTTAATTGCAGTTCTCACCTTCCTCTCATTGTATTAAAGTGAACCTAATATAGGAGATAGTAATCCCATAATAGCACCTAATAATGCTCCAAGCCAAGTTATGGCGCTTAACTCTTTACTAGCAATTTCTAATATGATTTTCTCTGAAAAGGCTACATCAAATTCATTGATTTTATCTTCAGCTATTTTAGCTACATCTAACACTTCTATTACGTCAGCAGCCTTATTCTCTATAAATTTATTGTATAGCTCTTTAACTACTTTAGAAATAGACTTAGATACTTTATCTCCTTCTCCCACAAATATTGATTTCATCTCCACATTTAATAATCTATTAATCAATACTGAAACTATTTCTGCAATTTTTATTTTCACAGAATTGCTTTCCGCAATAGCTTCTACTCTACTCTTTATAATTTTCTCTATCTCATTTTTATAATCTACGCCTGTTTTTTCTAACATCGCTTCAATAGATACATAATTATTAAACTTATCCTCAAGCTTATCGAAGGTATCTCTAATGATTTTTTCATCTATAATCTTCGTTGTAAATAAATGGATTAAAGGCTTTATACCATCCTTGATTCCTTCTTTAGAAAACTCAGAAAACACGGTAGATATTGAACTCTTCAAAAATTTGTCTATTATATCATTTATAATTAGTGCAATATCATTATGGTTTTCGTCTTCATCTAAGAATTCATTTATACCTGTAACAACTTTTTCATAAGTACTGTCAGCATTTACAAACATTGCTATCATAGGATTTAGTTTAGTCGTTATTGTTTCCCCTACAATTTGTCTCAATTTCTTCCTGTTTTTTTCTTCTTTCATTATTTTCTTTATAGCCATGGCAATATCATATCTTTTGCCATAAACATATACTTTCACATTATCTGTTATTTCTTTAGGTATAACTTCCTCAAAATTCTTATCTAAAGACTTTAGATCATTCACCTTATCTTCTAATATATTTTGAATCTCTCCATAAAAATTTTCTGTATCTTTATACTCAATTGCAACACTTAGTATCTTATTTTTCATTGAATTATATAATTCACTTTCACAAATTGCCTGTGGCGACACACTTAGTTCTAACATTATTTGGGTGCTTGCATATTTGACAATAGCATTTTTAACATCTTTTTCATTTATATAATCAATAAATAATTTTGAAAGATTACTGTTAGTATTCCCTACAAAACTAGAATACTCATCACCTAATAATCCTTTTATCTCATTTTCTACCGTAACCTCGCTATTTTCTATAGAACCAATCTTACTTTTCACCCAAGAATCCAATTGTTCATTCATATTTTCACTACATAGTGACTGTATAATTGTTTCCTTTGTCAAAAGATTCTGACCTATACTTTCTCCAACACTTTTAGCAATCCTAGACTTTTCCTTTGGGATAAGTCCTGGAGTAAATGGCACTTTAAATTTACCGATCTTAATCTCTTTGTGTGGTTTAAACAACATTTTTATAGCTAACCAATTGGTTATGTACCCGATAACCGCTCCAACTAAGGAACCAATAAGAAATTTCGTCATATTATTTTTCCTCCTCGCTATTCTCTAAAATAGTTACAATTACTAATTATAAATCTATCCTTATTAAAATTCAATAGACTATGTTGTTTAAATAATGCTCTAATCATCACCTTAGATGCTAAGTTATGATTAAATACAAAAGCATGAAGTCTAATTTACTAGCACTTCATGCTTTCTCACTGGATTTAGCTTACTGTACTTCCAGTAGGCAATTCCCCCGGTATTGATATTGTAAATACCTTGCTATCGTCCTGGGTTGCTGCTGCAATTATCATTCCCTGTGATAATTCACCTCTAAGCGTAACTGGCTTTAAATTAGCTACTAGCACTACATACTTTCCAATTAAATCTTCCGGTTTATAGTTTTGAGCTATTCCTGAAATTACCTGCCTTATTTCTCCACCTAAATCTACTTTTAGCTTAAGAAGCTTTTTAGATTTTTTCATAGGCACGCATTCTAGTACTTTAACAACTCTCATATCTATTTTTTCAAAATCTTCTATTGTTATTTCTTCTTTTATTGGCTCCATTGTAGGTTTTTGTGTTGCTTTTATATTTTCTTCTACAAGTTTGTTAAGCTCCTCTATTTTAGCTTCCACATCTATTCTTGGGAACATTACTTCTCCCTTATTAACTTTTGTTCCAGCACTTGTTCCATCAAAGGATGCTAAACTGTCCCAGGTAGATACTTCTACATTTAATTGAGCATTTATTTTGCCACTTGTAGTTGGTAAAAAGGCTGATATTAGCACTGATGTTATCCTTAAGGATTCTGCTAAATTGTACAATACTGTACCTAGCCTTCCCTTTTGAGCATCATCCTTTCCAAGTATCCATGGAGTTGTTTCATCGACATACTTGTTAGTTCGTCTAATAAGAGCCCAAACATGATCCAATGCTTCTGGAATTTTAAGTTCATCAATTGCTTTTTCTACTTTTCCCGGTGCTGCAAGCGCTAGTTCTATAAGTTCATTATCAACATCTGCACCTTCTTGTGGTACTGGAATAACTCCATCAAAATATTTTTCTATCATTGTTACAGTTCTTGATAATAAGTTTCCTAAATCATTAGCCAGGTCAGAATTTGTTTTTTTTATGAATATTTCATTAGTAAATATTCCATCTGAACCAAATGGTATTTCATGAAGTAAATAATACCTTACTGCATCCACTCCAAAATGATTAACTAGGATTACTGGGTCTACTACATTTCCTTTAGATTTCGACATTTTCACTCCACCATCGAAAAGAAGCCAGCCATGACCAAATACCTGTTTAGGAAGAGGGAGTTCTAATGCCATTAACATAATTGGCCAATAAATTGTATGGAATCTCAGTATATCTTTACCTATTAAGTGAACATCTGCTGGCCAGTATTTTTCATAAAGGGAAGTATCTTCTCCATTATATCCAAGAGCCGTTATATAGTTAGACAGGGCATCTACCCATACATATATAACATGGCCTGGATCAAATTCTACTGGTATTCCCCAGTTAAATGTTGTTCTTGAAACGCATAAATCTTGAAGACCTGGCCTTAAGAAGTTATTTAACATTTCATTTTTCCTTGATTCTGGCTGAATAAACTCAGGATGAGCTTCGATGTAATCTATAAGTCTACCCGCATATTTTGACATTTTGAAGAAATATGCTTCTTCCTTTGCTTTTTCTACTGGCCTTCCACAATCAGGGCATTTTCCATCTACTGCCTGCGTCTCTGTCCAGAAAGATTCACAGGGAGTGCAGTACCATCCTTCATATGCACTTTTATATATGTCTCCTTGATCGTATAGCTGCTTAAATAGTTTTTGAACGGCCTTTTTATGATAATCATCTGTAGTTCTTATAAACTTGTCATAACTTATATCCATCATTTTCCACAATTCTTGTATACCTGCTACTATTTCATCTACATACGCTTTTGGGGTAACTCCTTTTTCTTCTGCTATTCTTTGAATCTTTTGACCATGCTCATCTGTTCCAGCTAAGAACATTACATCATAGCCTGTGAGCCTCTTAAATCTAGCAATTGCATCAGCAGATACTGTTGTATATGTATTGCCGATGTGTAAATTTGCCGATGGATAATAAATTGGTGTAGTAATGTAATAAGTTTTTTTAGTCATAATTTTCTCCTACCTTTCAAATTAAAATTATTTGTCGTTTTAAATCTTTAGGAAAATAATGTATAAATATGTTAATTAACTTATAATAACCCTAAAATATTATAATTTCCCGGAAAATAAAAAAATCTCTAAACAGAAAAACCTTTCTGTTTAGAGACGTATTAACGTTTTACCACTCTAATTCATCTTTATATCGCTATAAAGAACTCATTTGGTGACCATCATCACCTGTCAATATAACGGTTGCACCCGTATTATCCTAATAATTAAATTCAGATAATCTGCTTAGAGACCATGTTCATAAGATTCCACGCTACTGATTTTCACCTATCTCAGCTCTCTTTTAACATTTAAGCTTATTACTCTTCTCATCATCGCATTTGTTTATGATAATTATATTGCAAATAAATCACTATGTCAATATTTTTTCCTAAAATTCTAAAAGTATACTTAATAATATTACTTTATATTTAAGATTCTATTTTTCTTAACATTTTTACGCCTTTAGTACCTAATAGATAATATAGAAGTAAATCCACAATCGTAAATACTGCTAATATTAAAGCAAATACAGCCCATTTAGTTAATTGTAATTTGATAACCATAAATGCTGTAAGCCCACCTAAAGCTACACAAATAATCATGCTAATAAGCACATTAAGGTTTTGCTTAACCGCCTTCTGCTCTGTATCCCACTGAAGTTTAGGGAAATTCAAATCAATAAATATTCCTATAAAGGATGTAAATAATATCCCCAAAATGCCAACTATAATCATTAATAAAACTAAATCGAAGGGTACTTTAAGCAATACTATCGCAACTATACACACCATAAGCATACCCGCTACGCCTAGAACTACTGCTGATAATACCTTTGCCATAAGCTGATCTTTATATTTCATAGGTATATATTTTAATATATAGAGGTTTTTACCCTCTCTTGATATTGCTGTAGTAGCTATTGCATTGCTACAAGATACAAACATCATAAATGCAAAGAAGCCACCTAATGCTATACCTGAACTTTTGCTGTTTTGTAAAAACTCAGTTAACATCTTAAGTTGCGCTGAACCACCCTTTTGTGAAAAAATAGGTATAAGTAAAAATACTGGCCATAAAAAATTCATAATAACACAATTTATAAAATAAATTGGCGTCCTAAATAATAATTTTAATTCTTTAAATATATATACCTTTAGAGAAGAATTTTGTGTTGTATTTTTTATAAGTTCACTACTAGTAAGGATTTTCCTCTTTGAAGATGTTTCAGATACTCCCATAACCCCTTTAAAATACAATGTTTGACCTAATATTATAAATATCATTAATGCAGCTACTGTTATTATTATAAATAAAATTAAATTGATAAAACCTTGAATATTAGTAGTATTAATTAGACTATTTACAGCTATCTTAGTACTAGGGAACATTTTTGTTGCCAAATCAACCAGTGAATTATTCCCCTCTGCAAACATTTTAGTAATTTCTGATCCATTTATATCTTGTGAAAACCTTTGAGTATAGATATTAATTCCTACTGCAAAACCCATTGCTATAAGTCCACCTACTAGTCTAAACCTGTCCTTGTTTTTTGCAATATTAGTAAATCTCATTATAACCATATTAATTACAGATGCAATCACTAGTGGAAGTATAGGCAATAATAAAAATATAATAACTGCATAAGTATAATACAATACGCCTCCACTACTCTTTATGCCATAAGCAATTATTGTAGGCAGAAAAAATATAAGTTCTGTAAGATATTCATAAATTAATACTACGGCAAATTTAGCCCCCATAATGTGCCAAGGCTTAAAAGGTAGTGGTAATAAATTTTCTACATCCATAGAAAAATAAAATATACCCATTGCATAAAATATTCCAAAGAAAAAAATCACCACACATACAATAGACAATCCAAAACCCAATATAACTGCTTCTTGTCCCATAGCATGTAATCCGTCATAGGCAACAGATACAAACTTTCCGAACTCTATTGCCATAGGTGTGAGCGCTAGGACTAAAATTAGCCCCAGCAGTATCCCTTTTATTTGTTTTTTATTTTTCTTGCCACCGGAGGATCCAGTTCCAGTTTTTAATAGCACCCTAGTTAAAGCTATAAATTTACTCATTTTCAGTCATCTCCAAGAAGATTTTTTCAAGTGATCCACTAGCTTTGAAGTGTTCCCTTAGTTCATCTAGTGTACCACAGAACAACATTTTCCCCTTGTTTATTACTGCAACCCTATCGCATATTTTTTCAGCTACTTCTAAAACATGAGTAGAGAAAAATACACTTTTACCGTTATTTGCATGTTCTCGCATCATTTCTTTCAAAACATATGAGGATTTAGGATCAAGCCCCGTCATTGGTTCATCTAGAATCCAAACTTCGGGCTCGTGAACAAGGGCACCCATAATAATTATTTTTTGTCTCATGCCATGAGAATAACTTTGAATCCCATCTGAAAGTGCATTACTCATTTCAAATCTATTTGCTAAGGCTTCAATTCTTTCTTTTCTAAGTTTGCCAGGCACATCATAAATATCTGCCATAAAGTTTAAATATTCGATACCTTTAAGTCTTAAGAACATGTCAGGATTATCTGGCACAAAGCCAAATTGTTTTTTAGCCTCTAAATCATTGTTTTCTATATCAATTCCATTGATAGTGATTTTTCCACTATCAGCACTTAATATTCCTGTAATCATCTTTATGGTAGTAGTTTTACCTGCTCCATTCGGACCTAGAAATCCAAATATTTCTCCATCTCTTATAGTTAAACTTATGTTGTCTACAGCTTTATCCTTGCCATTATAACTCTTGTTCACATCAATTATTTCAATCATTGTTGACCCCCTAGCCATTCTTTGTAGTAGATAACAATTAATCATTGTTATCCCCCTTTATTCCTATACTATATTTTTAAGAAACTGATTTTTTAACAAACTAATATATACATAGCTATACTAGCATACTTTTTATTTTTTTACAATATATGTTATAACTTCGCCATTAAGTGCTTATTAACCTTTCTTAAATGTCATTAGATCATCAGCACGCAGCTGTTCATCATCTTCTAATTGTGATTAAAAGAAAAACTTGGCCAAATTAACCGCCATTATAATTGCTGTAATATCTGCTAGTATGGCTGCAAATAGTGTGTGCCTAATATTTTTTATATTTACTGCCCCAAAATATACTGTCAAGGTATAAAAGATGGTTTCTGTTGAACCCATTATTATAGATGCCACATTTCCTATGTAACTATCTGCTCCATATTGTTTTATTATGTCAGTAAATACTCCCAGGGCTCCGCTTCCTGAAAGGGGCTTTATTAAAACTAAGGGAACAACCTCTGGTGGGAGTCCAATAAACACAACAACTGGTTTTACTAGATAAATAAAAAAGTCTAAAGCCCCGGAAGCTCTAAATACATTAACAGCTATAATCATAGCTAGAAGGTATGGAAAAATTTTCAGGCAAATAGTTATTCCATCCTTTGCGCCTTCAACAAAGCACTCGTATACCTTAACTTTTTTAATAACTCCATAAATTACTACAAATCCAATAATAATTGGAATTATTCCCTTTAAAATATATGATACTAAATTACCAACAATCACACTATTTCACCTACCCATTTAAATTTTAATATCAATATTTACTATTCTAAAATGTGGTTAAAAATAACGTTGCAAAATTTTACAATAAACTACGCCTAAGATTGCTGCAGTACCTGTTGCAATTATGGCCGGCAGTATAATAATTGCTGGATTTCGTGAATTATAAGCAGCTCTTATAGATATCACCGTTGTAGGCAAAAACTGAATACATGCAGCATTTAAAACTAAAAATAATGCCATATCATTACTAGCTGTATCCTTCGCATTATTTGTTCTCTGCATCTCTTCCATAGCTTTTATACCAAAGGGAGTTGCAGCATTAGATAACCCCATCATATTTGCTGTTAAATTCATAGTAATACTAGACATTGCTTTTTGGTTTTTTCCAGCTTCTTTAAATATAATTTTTAAAATTGGCTTAAGTACACTTGCCAATTTATCAGTTAGTCCACTTTTTTCAGCAATTTTCATTATGCCACACCAAAGACACATCATTCCAACCAGGCCCATTACGAGTTCAACCGCACCACCTGCTCCTAAAACAACTGCCTTTGATAAAACTTCTCCTTTACCTGTAATAATTCCAATAACTATTCCTAAGGATAAAATTAAAAACCAAATGATATTTATCATATATTTTCCTCCCAGCATTCAAATTAATTTAACAGTGTTTCATTAATATATATGTAACTATTCCTATATAATTGCATATGTTATTATTTTATTCATTCCATTTACTATAAAAAAAACAGTTTTTGTGTTATTATTTTCTTGTTGAATATACAATTAATCATCATCTTTGAAGCTGAAATATGACATTAACAATGAAAAAAGGAGTTACTATATGATTAATACACCCTTATTAAATTCTAGTGTATTTACACTTTTTTATTATTTTGTTATCTATTCCTTTATGGGTTGGTGTATTGAAACAGTATACGCTACTATAAACAAAAGAGAATTTGTTAATAGAGGTTTCCTCCATGGTCCCTTTTGCCCAATCTATGGCTTTGGTACACTGTCCATAATTGTTTTGCTAAAACCCATAGAGACTAATTACATTTTTCTTTTTTTAGGTTCAGTATTCTTAACTTCTTTTATAGAATACATAACAGGTTATATTCTAGAAACTGCATTTAATAGTACTTGGTGGGATTACAGTGATAATTCCTATAATCTTCATGGAAGAATTTGCTTATCCTTTTCAATAATATGGGGGCTTGTTTCCATGTTTATTTTGAAGGTAGTTCATCCCTATATTGTTTATATAGTTAATTTGATACCACCTTACACCGGTAGAATAATTTTTTATATTACGCTTGTATATTTCATAATTGATTTTACAATTACTGTAATAACAATATTTAAATTAAGATCCCTCTTAACCCAATTAAATACAGCTTATTCAGATCTAACTGATAAACTTTCTGATTTTAAATTAAATTTAGGGAATACTAGAGATATATTTGAACTTAAAATTAGGTTGGATAGTTTAATAGAAAGTGCCGAAATGAAAGTAAGTAAGAAAAAGTCTGAAATTGAAAATATTATAAAAGATTTGAAATTTAAATATGATTCCTTGTTTATTAAAAAATGCCCTGATTATTTAAGACTTATAAAAGCCTTTCCTAACTTAAGCTTCAAGGGGCTGGATTCTATCTTAAAAGATGTTAAAAATAAGGTTCATAAAAATAAGAAAATCTAATTTCTTGGTTTATTATAAAATAGAACCCTTATTCATTTGAAATTAGTAATTACTAATGTTAGAATTTGATTATACAAAAACAACAAAAGTTAAAGGAGATTAAAAAATGAAAGAGAACAACATAAAACTAGCACAAAAAGGAATTGATGATGCACTAGAAACTATAGAAGCCTTAGAGAAAACTATAAAAGAAACTCCTCTTCCCAAAAATGTATTAAAAGAAAGTTTTTATATTCTTTCTAAAAAAGTTGATGAAATAGAAGATATATTAAAAAATGAAGGTATACTGTAATTTTTCACATGCAATTGTTAAAGGTAGATTGAAATAAATATCTATATATACTCATAAAAGCCATTAAGGGACTTAGTAGTCCCTTAATGGCTTTTATGAGTATATATCAGAAAACTCGATTTTTATTCTTTCGATATCATTTTCAGCTGAGTTGTAAATTTCATTACTTGTTTTTATATTATCTAAAATTTTAACTGGCAGTTCAATGACAAATTCAGTACCATCTGTTATTTCTTTATTGATGTAAATTTTCCCTTCATGCATTTCAACTAATGATTTAACTAGTGATAACCCTATACCACTACCTTCTTGTTTCCTAGATAGTGATTTATCTACCTGAATAAATCTCTCGAAAATTTCCTTTTGTTTTTCTACTGGAACACCGATGCCTGTATCTCTAACAGATATTACTATTACTCCCTTGTTGTCCTTAATGCTAACATATATCTTACCGGAAGGTTTAGTAAATTTAATAGCATTGGATATTAAATTTAACATAATTCTCTCAATTTTATCTGAATCAAAGGCCATATATTTTTCTTCAATATCCGTGTCAAAAATAAGTTCTAGCCCCTTACTCTCAACATATTCTACTACAGATAACGCTATGTCCTCTACTACTTTTACAATATCTCCATTTTGCATACTAATCTCTAAGTAGCCTGCATCAATTTTCGTAATGTCTATGAGATTATCTACTAGCCTCACTAATCTGTAACAATTTTGCTTTATGATGGACATATATTTTTCAACCTTAATTTCAGGGTTTATTATGTCCTTATCATTAGTTGTAATATTTACGAGTTGAATAGATCCGAGTATCATATTTAGCGGTGTTCGTAATTCATGGGATATATTAGCGAAAAATTCTGTTCTTAGTTTATTATATTCAATAGTTTTATTTAATAAAAGTGTCTTTTGCCTAACCTTTTGTTTTAAAAATTCTATCCTTTTACGTTCAGATATGTCTCTTGTAATACTTAAAATTGTTTTTTCACTGTCAGATGTTATTACAGTGGCTGTAGTCTCTACTTCCAAACATTTGCCATCACTTTTTCTGAAATATTTTCTTTCAACGGGAGATAAATAGCCACTTCTCATGGTAATATCATCTTGCTGTTGTATTAGCGTTTTATTATAATCGTCTATTTCTAACAATTCATAGGATGATTTTCCTAATATTTCTTCCGGCTCTAAGTATCCCATTAGCTTAGCACCAGCTTTATTTGTATAAGCTATCTTGCCATGGTCATGAACATACATAGCATCTGGCATAACTTCTATAAGCTTTTTATATCGGTCTTCACTTTCTCTTAACGCATCTTCCGTTTTTTTTACTTTTCCAATGAACAATTCTTCACTACAAGCCCCTATTTCTAACTCATCAAAAAGTCTCTCTATATAATTAGTAATTCTCAGCTTACTTTTATTATGACAATTTTCTTCTAAAACAACATCAATATATGATTTTCTATAGCACTTAAATGTGGCCATAATCAATCCAATATTAAGCTTTTCAATATCGTGCACTTCAATATATTTAAGCATAGTACTAATAATTATAGATGATATTTCAGTATATTCTGCGTTCTTTTCTAAGCCATGGGTACCTTCAATATGGTCAAGAATAGATTTAGATATTTTTTTTATAGCAGGAACTGAAATAAAATCTTCCCCAAAATAATTACTCCTATAGCCACTATTTTTTATATTATCCATTACTTTAAATTTTAGATATTCAGTATTATCAATGTTAATATACAACTTTTCCACGACCTACCACCTTCATACTATAATTAGATATTTGCTAACATTATCATACAACAATACAATATTATAGTAAAGCACGTCTTTATAAATCCTACACAATATATTTTATGTTTGATAATTGTTTAACAATAATAAAAAAACACCTCACCTCTAAATATTCAACATATTTGGAGACAAGGTATTAAAATTATATTTGTTTCTTATAACCCTTTAATGTATTTCGAAAATTGTGACCACGCAATTACTAAGTTTTTAATAATTAACTTCTTCTAAAAATAATCCTTTTGCTGGTGCAATATGACCTGAATATTTTCTTTCCTTTTTATCTAAAATATCATTGATTCCGTCTGCGGGTCTTTCACCTAAGCCTACTTCAACAAGAGTTCCAATTATAAGCCTTACCATATTTTTCATAAATCCATTTCCTTGAATACTAATTTCTATATTTCCGTCTTCATTCACAATATTTATTGTATAAATGTCTCTTATAGTAGATTTTTTCTTTGTTTTAAGTGTTGTAAAACTTTGAAAATCATGTTCTCCTATTAAGTATTCTGATGCTTTTCTCATCTTTTCAACATTTAGAGGTTGTGGTATATGATATTCATATTTTCTATTAAATACATTATGCGCCTTATTATTACATATATTATATACGTATTTTTTAGCCTTAGCATTATATCTAGCATGGAAATTCAAATCTACTTCTTCTACTGATTTAACCACAATGTCCTCAGGCAAATATTCATAGCAATAACTACGCATTTTATGTGTGGGCATTGTACTTTCTGTTCTAAAGTTTGCTACTTGGTTTGTTGCATGAACTCCTGCATCGGTTCTACCTGATGCAGTAATTTCAATGTTTTCCCCCGCCATTTTGCTTAAAACGGTTTCTATTTTGTGTTGAATTGTATTGTCACTATCTCCAAGTCTTTGCCATCCTTTATACTTAGTACCATCATATTCTATTACAATTTTTATATTTCTCATATTTATTATTTATCCTACTTTCTATTTTAGAGTTTAATCTAATATTTTAACTGTGTTTTTTAATACATACCTTATATTATATACATATATCTAGATTAATAAAACATACCATATAAAATAATTCTTAACTTTGATACTGCTGAATGAAATTTCACTACAGGATATTTTGTTTCTGTATTTAAAATAATCCTGCGCTTTACCATCTTCCACTTGTTCAACTTCCAAGTTCCTTTTAATTCATTTGCACTTTTCCTTATAGCTTTTCTTTCTCTTTCACTACCATCATAAAATAGTACAAACTCAAATTCTGCATTTTCACTATTGAATTCTGCATCAAATTTTTTAATAATACTATTAGGTGAAAGCAATAGTCTACCTGCTTTTGGCTCTAATATGAATGTAATCCCCTTCTTATTGTTTGAACATAAATAGGACTTATATACTAGTTCGGTACAAAACAAAGCGTTATCTGTCATAATGTCAAAATTATAATCATATGCCTTTCCTAGATATTCAAAAGCTACAAATAGTGCTTTTAATTTATCTTCCTTAGATAATTTAGGTCGTAATGCAGAAAAATAATCAACTTTTGCAATAGCGTCTAGAGGATTTATTACCACACCAGGGGCAATAACTTCTATAATATATTGTCTATTGTTCTTTTCACATAAACTATCGTATACTTTAGGATAAACTACTTTTAAATACTCCGAAACACACAAATAGTCTCCTAGTGGCATGTCCACAAAATACTTATCTAATTCTTCTAGGCAACCTATATAAATGGCAGAATGAGTCCAAAATCCAGGTAATCCTATGTTGGTTAATTGATAATTATTTCTCTTTAAAAGTACATCACCTGGTAGCAATTCACCTTTAATAATATTAATATCCTCATTACTAACATACTTTTCTTTTCTACTAGAATAATCAACTCCAGTAATACTTATTGCAATCCATTTTTGCAATGGGAACCAAAAATCAAAAACATTTTTTCCAAAAAAATCAATCATATTATTAAAAACAATACCTCTATGATTTCTAACAAGCTTTATTACATTTAGATAATTACAACTTGCATAATCTAATAATTCACCTTCAATTTTATCTCCCACGTAACCAGAAACTTCGTAGTAATTTACCATAAAATCAAAGTAATGTTTATTTCTAAACAGTGATATCATATAAGAGATCTCTGTGATTTCTTGCATAATGTAGTAATATTGTTTTTTATTAATATTGTATTCAGGCCTACTTTCATTTAACATTGACTCCAGATACTTGTTTTTGTCTATGATGCTCGCCAATAATACAGAGTTTTTACGTATTGCTATGGTGGATGCATAAATTAATAACATATTTTTAAATTTGGTGTGCGAATCTTCTTCACTTTTTAATAAGAGTTCATTTTTATATTTTTGCCTGATTTCATTTAATCCATTATAACATCCTACGTAACTAACCCATTTATCTAATATGCACAGCTTGCTCTCTAAGGACATATCTTGAATGTAAGAACTAAACAAAACTTCGTTTTTCTGAATCTCATTCACCACATGCTCTAATTCTTTTATAAGCTCTAAGGACTGGCTTATTTCCTCATTACCTTTTCTTTGAACAACGCCCATACCCCTATCCCCCATAAACTGACTTTTGCAATTTACTATTATTATACCATATAACTCACTATTCCTTTACTAATATAAGTTATAAACTTGAAATTTTTATTATTTCTAAAAATTTTTAATGATATCATAGATTTTTTATTTTTTACATGTTTTTATATACACTTTATATGTATACTATAGTTATAATATATAATGAAATTTTTGGAGGCTCATATGTTTACAAATGAATTATTACTACGTTTTTTCAATTTGTTATTTTTTATAAATATCCTCTTTGCCCTAACAGTTGTCTTTATTGAGCGAAAAAATCCTGCGAGCACATGGACTTGGCTCATGGTGCTACTATTTTTACCTAGCATAGGGTTTATATTATACTTATTTCTTGGTCAAAATTTGAAAAGAAAAAGAATGTTTTTGCTAAAAAAAGAAGAAAAAGAAAATCTCACCTCAATTATTGATAAACAAAAGGAATTTTTAAACAATGAATCACTAATTAAAACTAATCCTTTTTTAAGTAAATACTCTGATATGATGAAGCTTAATCTTTGCAGCGATAATGCCTTTTACACTAATAATAACCAGGTAACTATATTCATTGATGGCAAATCAAAGTTTGATCAACTTAAAAGAAATCTTGAAGATGCAAAATTATATATTCATATGGAGTATTATATAATCCAAAATGATAATTTAGGAAATATTATTCTTGATATTCTATGTAGAAAAGCTAAAGAAGGAGTAGAGGTAAAGTTGCTGTATGATGGGATGGGATGCCTAAAAGTTCCTAAATCTTTTTTTGCTTCTTTAACTAAGGCTGGCGGAAAAGTTGCATGTTTCTTTCCACCCTTTCTGCCTTATATAAATCTTAGAGTTAACTTTAGAAATCATCGTAAAATTTGCACTATTGACGGAAAGTATGCTTATATCGGTGGTTTTAATATTGGTGATGAATATTTAGGACTTTCTAAAAGATTTGGGTTTTGGAGAGATACCCATTTATTCATACAAGGGGATGCAATAGATGCATTGGAACTTCACTTCCTAATGGATTGGAGATTTGCGTCCAATGAGGATTCTGTTTTTGATACCAAATATTTCCCTCACAGAACCCACCTTGGTAAAACAGGTCTTCAAATGGTTTCAAGTGGCCCTGATTCCACTTTCACTTCTATTAAAAATGGATATTTAAAAATGATTAGTAAAGCTGAAACAAATATTTATATAGAAACTCCTTATTTTATTCCTGATGACAGTATATTGGAGGCTTTAAGGATAGCATCCTTATCTGGAGTAGACGTACGCATTATTATACCTAGTAAACCAGATCACCCCTTCGTGTATTGGGCTTCTACATCATACATGGGAGAGCTACTAGAATCTGGCGTCAAATGCTATACCTACACTAAGGGCTTTCTCCATAGTAAATTTCTTTCTATTGATGGTTCTATAAGTTCTGTAGGTACAGCTAACTTAGATATTAGAAGCTTTACTTTGAACTTTGAAATTAATGCTTTTATATATGATAAAGATATAACTTCTAAATTAGATGGCTTTTTTAATGATGATTTAAAGTTTTGTGATGAGTTAACTATTGAAAAATATACAAATAGAAGTTTTATTGTTAAATTCAAGGAATCTGTATCAAGATTACTTTCTCCTATACTATAATGAAAATTTATTGCACCATTAATTTAGATACAATATGACAAAGCCCCACAAGCATTAAATATGTTGTGGGGCTTTTAATTTAAATGAGCTTAATATATTTTAGTATTTTTTATAATGTAAGAAAGAAAGGTACAAATATCATCATAGTTAGCATTGAGTCCAATACTAAAGCTATACCAAATTTGCTAATTGGCATTGATTCTAAATCTTTCTTATATAGATTATATCCAAAGGAATAGCATAATGTGCTAATAATAATGCCAATCAGTATTGCCACCCATTTGTGTGCTAAAATTTGAGGAAGTAAATAGAACTTGTCTCCATATGAATTACTTAATACAACTGACATTTTCAATGCAAAGCTTACAATTGAAATTATTATGAAATATAATTTCTTTTTTTTATCTGATAAACTATAAGAAAAAAAAGTCATAATAGATATTAAAAGTGCTATGGGCATTATCCATTTAATGGGATATATTATATAGACTAAGCTATATACAAAGCCCTGCAGAGTATTTGTGGTTGCTTGCTTTGTTTCTATTGGTAAATGGATGTTGTTAGCACTCTTAAAATCTTCATTTTGTGATGCTATGTAAATCCCATATTCATCTTCTTTATTATAACTAGCATATGCAACTGTATCTCCACTTATTGCCGGATAAGTAGTAAGACCTTCTAATCTTGTTACGTAGCTATAGCTAGCTACCTTATTATCCTTTAAAATAAAATCAACTATACTCTGTTGAATGTCTTTAGTTCCAAAAATTCTATCGGTTGTGGCAAAAAATCTAGCACCGTCCTTAGAATAAGTACCAACCACGTTATATATATATTTATTTTCGTTAATATACAATTCACTAGAGTTTTTAGCGCTTCCATCTAGTGCAAATTCTAAAATTCTAGTCCCTACGATTTCTCCTTGAATACTGTATTCAATTAATAAATATCCATTTTTGCTATCGCTAGAGGTTGCGGTGTGCATGAATGTCATAGCTGCACTTTTGTTAAGTACACCTGCTACTTTAGGCGATGATGCCTCTCCGCCCTGCACTGTTATATAACTAAACCCTTCTTCTCCATTAGAATATGTAAACATATATCCACTTTCAGTTTTTACACCTGAAAATAAGGTCGCGCCTTTTATATTAAAATTCATTATAGAATTTTTACCCATATCTAAAACTTGAATTTTTTCCTTATAACCCACTACTAAAATTTCTTCACCTATTTGATAGGTCTCCGTTATATTTTCTATTCTACTTCTCTCTAGCTCCTTTAGTTCACTATCCAATTTTATGATCTTCAAGCTATTGGCACCATTCTCATAAGAATTGTAACTAAGATAAAAAAATTCCCGTACCTTTAAGAAATTGACTTCTTTAAGTAAAGTATCCTTAGTATCAACGGTTTTCTGCACAATTTTTTTTCCTAAATCATCAGTTACTACAAGTTGTACCTTCCCACCATCATTAAAAGCTATAAAGTTTTTTTTATCACTCTTTAATATTTTAGGATAGGTTTTAACATCACCTTTAGATATGGCAACCTCTTTACTCCATTTAGCCGAAGGTGGTTGCGACCTTATATCATATTCCACTTTGTACTGAAATCCTATTATTGCGAAAAACAATAATATAAAACTTACTATAAACATTTTATTTTTCATTTTGTTGCCCCCCAATGAATGTTTTATTGTAAACCTTTAGATTTTTACCCCAAAAATTAATCACTAATGAAGTGGTTAATTTTTTTATTCTCTATATAAAAACTTTGATATTTATTTTTCCCTTGAAATAGGTATGCTAAATGAAAAATCACTTCCTTTATCTATTTCACTTTCAACCCATATTTTCCCACTATGTTCTTCAATAATGTACTTACATATAGCTAGTCCAAGTCCTGTGCCTCCAGTTTTCTTTGTGAGGGTATCGCCAACCTGGTTGAATTTTTCAAATATGTATTTTTTATCTTCCGCCCTAATACCAACCCCTGTGTCACTAATACTTACTATTATATTTCCCTCCACTGCTCTAGCTGTGCATACTACGCACCCCTGCTGCGTGAATTTTATGGCATTAGAAATAAGATTAATTATTACCTGAATTAATTTATCTTTATCCGCCATAATTTTAGGAAGTGATTCTCTTATGTTTAGTATAACTTGAACCGATTTGTCTCTAATAATTGGATTAGTTAAGGTTATTACTTGGGTTATAATTTCTTCTATATCAATTTCTCTCATATTCAAACTAACTTTTCCCGCTTCCATTCTTGATATATCTAATAAATCATTTATAAGGCAGGATAATCTCTCGCCTTCTGATAAAATTATATTTATATCTCTCTTTATATTAACAACAGCTCTTTTGTTTTTTTCATTTTCAAGATCTATTTCTTTCACTATATACCCTTCAAATTTCCGCTTAACCATTTCTGCAAATCCGATAATTGAAGTTAATGGCGTTCTAAGTTCATGAGAAACAGTAGATAAAAAATCTGTTTTCATTTTATCCATATCCTTTAGCTTTTGAAAAAGCGTAGCATTTTCTATAGCCACAGCCACTTGATCAACAAGGAAAGAAGCATTAGATACCGCCTCTACATTGTATGCTGACTTCTTATGATCAAACATTATAACTAATCCACATATATTTTTTTTATATGTTATCGGAATTATAAGTAAACTCCTCATGTGATATAATAACAATTGAAACTCAGTATTATAATTTGTATATTCCTTTTTTTTTAAATCTTTAATATAGAAGGGCTTATCAAACTCAATAATTTTTTTCATTAGTTCAATACATTTATTTTCCTGTAAATAGCTACTTAAGTTTGTTCCATATCCATGACAAGCCATAAGTTTAAAATCATTTCCATTTTTAAATATACTTATAGCTGCATCACAAGCTGTAATTTCGTACAGATTTTTTATTAATGCATCAAATACATCATTAATATCCCTTGTAGATTTAAATATATTAATAGTAGCATTAATTTTTTTATCAAATTCTCTAGACTTTTTAATCATTAATATTTTAATTATTACATTAAAGGCTATAATGTTTGCTATAATTATTATGTGTATCTCTAAGTAAACACTATTTGATAATATCTCTGTCATAATATACCTCTATTTGTTATTAATCATCTTCGATGTTATTCATCTTCGATGCTCTTAAATATTTTATATGTTTCTACATTTATGAAATATACATTACTTTACTATAATGAAAATACCAATTTTTTCACGTTATGTCAAGCATTATAAATATTTAGTATACATATTACCATATGAAAGAGGTGCCCTTATGCGTAAAGCTGGTAAAATAATCAATGTTGAAAAAAATAAAGTGTATATCATAACCGCAAATAATGAATTTGCAACTCTTGAAAAACACACACCTGACCCCAAAATAGGTGAACTATATGCAGGTGAAGAATATCAAAGTGTTGCCATTTGGAAATATTTATTAGTAATTGCTTTTATGCTAGTACTCTTATTTTCAATAAAAAAATTGTATTTAGATAATAGATATAATTATTCCGTTATAATAGACATGAATTGTTCTTTAAAGCTGGAAATAGACGCTACAAATAAAATTAAAAAAGTTGAAGGCATAAGCTCTGGAGGCTATAAAATTAAGCAACTTATTTCACTCGAGCATAAGTCCTTGGAGGAAGCCTTAAAATTGATTCTAGATGAATCTATTAAACAAAAATACCTAACTAAAGCACATGCAGATGATGGTTTTAAAATTTCTATATTTATTTCCGGAAATAAAAGCAATACTCAAATTAACTTAGCTGAGTTTATAAAATATGCTGGTGCTCATAATTTCAAGGTATTAATAAATAATGATGGACAAGTTAAAATTGACTAAGGGTATCCTTTGCAGGATACCCTTAGTTCTATTTGTATTGCGGTATTTCAAATACTAAATTTGCATTTGTACATTTATCAATAATTTCTTTTATTCTATAACTTTGCTTATACGCCCAAGATATGTCTGTAGCATATTGATGACGGTAAGTTCCATTTGCCGGAATGGCTGGGTTCCATTTCATTTTATATATTGTATTCTGTTTATAAATAGTACTATTTATATAATTATCAGAAATCCATTTAATTCCACCTTCAATAGCAGCCTCTGGGGTAAACCACCCCTCGTTGTAAGCTCTTTCTGACCCTAGTTTAAGTGCAGCTACATCATACGCTCCAATACCGAACATATTAAATGTAATTTTACTATCTACGGGAACTCCCTTAACATCACTTACCAACACTCCATTGGCGAGTATTGAGCTACCATTACCACTTTCTAACAGCGTATGGGCAATAATATATGCTGGGTTAACATCATATTTAAAGCAAGCATCTAAAAATGTTTTTCCCTGCCCCTCTAGTATTCCCTTTCCCTTTAATATAACGTCGAGCTCTTCTGCAGTAATTCCTTCAATATAATTTAATTTTAAAAATTGATATACAGCATAATCATGGTTTACAAAATTTTTAGGATTCAAATATTCAGAAATATCTATATTACTAGCAACTAATGTGTATTTAGGTACAAGATAACCCGGTGCAAGTTTAGTTTGTATAACTGCCATTTGATCTAATGTGGTATCATATGGCATATAAACATATTTCTTATTAACCGTGTTTATTAATGGTCCATTATTTGGTACCGCTATAGTAAAATTCATAATTACAGCTGTCTTGAGTGGGTTACTATCTAAGTCAGTTATAGTTTCATAAATTTGCAAACAATAAGTTTGTCCCGCTATATAACCATCAACTGGTGGTTCTACTATTATGGCATTATTTTTAGAGTCATAAGATATCTTTACAATTGCTGCACTTGAACCATTATATACCTTAACCCTTTCATTGAGCTTGTCCCCACTAATAGGTTTATTAAAGTTAATCTTCCACACTTTATTTGCTGGTACATTTGACTTATGTTCCATTTGAATAGGACTTGTAGCTGCTCTAGCAGTGCTTGGTATGAATAGAAATAAACTACATATTAGCATTATTAGGAATAAACCTACCTTGTTTAAAGAATTTTTATTTGCCAATTTATCTTCCCCCTATACTTTTTATTAAAAATCCACTAAAGTGGCATAATCAAAAATTTCGTTCAAAAAAAATAATTAAATTAGGATTTTCCTTTATGTTTTGATGATTGTTTAATATAATTATATAAAATACAACTTTATTAATGAAACAACTTGTCCAATAACTAATTCATAGTTTATACTTATATGTTATCTTACCATAAAAAATCATGTTTTTACCATATAATATTAATTATTCAACTTAATTTTATTTATTTTCCAAAGGATGGTGTAAAATGAAAAGCCTACATAATGAAAAAGATAAAAATATTATTCAGCACTCTGAAAATAATGCTTCAAAAACTAGATTAAATAAATTTATAAGTGAAACGGGTTTTTGCTCTAGGCGAGCCGCAGATAAAATGATTGATGAAGGCAAGGTCAAAGTAAATGGTAAAATACCAGAAATGGGTACTCAGGTGTCTACAACAGATTACATTGAAATAAATGGTAAACCATTAAAAACTAAAGAAGAATTCGTTTATTTAGCTTTCAATAAACCCGTTGGAATAACCTGTACTACAGAACATAAGATTAAGGGTAATATTATAGATTTTATAAATTTTCCGAAAAGAATTTTCCCCATAGGACGTCTTGATAAACCTTCTCAAGGTCTTATATTTCTAACAAGCGACGGAGATATTGTAAATAAGATCCTACGTTCAGGTAATAACCACGAAAAAGAGTATGTCGTTACTGTGGATAAACCTATATCCACAGATTTTATAAAAAATATGTCAAATGGTATACCTATACTTAATACCGTAACTAAAAATTGCTCTGTAAAAAAAGAAAGCAAATATGTTTTTAGAATAATTCTAACAGAAGGACTTAACCGTCAAATACGAAGAATGTGTGAGTATCTAGGATACGAGGTGGTACGACTTGAGAGGCTTAGAATTATGAATGTTTCTATAGATAAGCTACCAATTGGAAAATGGAGATACTTAACACAAAACGAATTGTTAGGTATTAATGATTTAATTTCTGATTCCACTAAAACTGAGAATTCTTCAAAATAATATTCCCGATAGCTTTCTTCTATATTAAAAAAGCACACAAAATTGTGTGCTTTTTGATTTATGTAGAGTTATCAACATTATCCACAACTGTGTTGTGGATAACTTGTTATTCTTAGCTAACAATAACTATTTTATTTAACCTCTAATTCTTTTGGAAATAAGGCTTTAAATTCATCAGTTATTATTGCTTTATTTTCTTTAACTTCTTTTAAGGTTGGTTCATCTTTATCTGATACTGCTATTACTACTTCATATACTGTTGTAGGCACTTTACTTGCATCATATACTACTATGTAGTCCTTTTCAAGGCGTAGGCCATTAATATTGTTATAGTACTTATAAACCTTTGCACTCTTTGCATCAATTTTATTGTCTGCCATTGCTTTTTCAGTTATAACACTTGCCTTAGTCTCGTAAGCTGCTAGTGGAGCCTTTTTTAAAATTTTCAAATTATAGTGATCTGAATAATAAGACTCTTTCTCTGAAGTGCTATCCATAATTTCACCTACTGACTCAAACTTAATAGCCTCACTGGCAGGCTCTGCCGTTTCGATCTTTTTTGTCTCTTCTTGCTTTGTAGTTGTATCATCTTTAATTACATTTTTGTTGCTTGAACAAGCCACTAAAGAACCTGCCATCACTAATACTAAAATACTCGATAAAACTTTTTTAACCATTTAAAATTCCCCCTAAGTAATGTTATTAATATTTGCTATTGTTTTTATGATTTAATTCTAATAACGAAATATTAATTTGTATTTACGTAGCTTTTTTTAATGTATTAATTTGCCACAAAACATATTATACCATTAAAAAGAATTTAAACAATCATTATGATGGTAAACTTTCTTAATTTTATATATATAAATGATAAATTTCATATTTTATACAAATATTTTTTATTTATATATTTGATTATTTTTATATATTTGTTGATAATTTAATTTTTTTATTGTTTTTTATTTAGACTAACAAATTATACACATTAAAATTTACTAGTCCACAAATGTATTAAAAGTATGTAGCTTTTTTAAAGATTATTATATACAATTCAAGACTTATGCACATTATCCACAATTTATCTGTTGATAACTTGTGGAATTGATGCTATGTACTGATTATTAGTATTAATTAAACATATTTTTAAAATTCAATTGTATTTTTTTTCATTATAAATAAAATATTTGAAAAATCTATTTTTAAGTTATGCACATTATCCACAGTTTTGTTGATAACATGTTAATAACTTTTTGCCTATTTCCCTACAATTTTACCTTTTATTATAAGCAGTCTTTATATTTTCACTAATATCTGCTCCTATAATTATATACTTGTTATTATTTAAATTTCCGTACCATAATAAAATTTCTTGATTACCGCCCTATAAAATGCTATATTAGGCACATGAAAATAATTAATAAGCTAAATCTGACAGGTCTATTTAAATTATTTATAAATTAAATTGAAAAGAGGTAATTTGATTGAGAATTGGAATGGGCTACGATGTTCATAAATTAGTTAAAGATAGAAATTTAATACTTGGCGGAGTAAACATACCCCATGAAACTGGATTATTAGGTCATTCAGATGCAGACGTTCTTATTCATGCTATTATGGATGCTCTTTTAGGTGCTGCAGCTCTAGGTGACATTGGGAAGCATTTCCCTGATACTGATGCCAAATATAAGGGTGCCAGTAGCATTGTTCTTCTTAAACAGGTAGGTACTTTAGTAAAAGCTAAGGATTATGTAATTGAGAATATCGATGCCACAATTATTGCACAAAGACCTAAAATGGCTCCTCACATCCCTTATATGGTAGAAAATATTGCATTGGCACTACAATTACCTATAGATAAAATCAACATTAAAGCTACTACTGAGGAAGGCCTTGGGTTTACTGGTAGCTGCGAGGGAATTTCTTCTAATGCTATATGCCTTTTAAAATAGATTTTTATAATTTCTCTAAAATAAAAAAACTAAGGACATTTCTTATAAAAGAAACGTCCTTAAATCATCAATTAAAATCCACTTTCCCAAATTTCATAATCTGCATGATCAATAAGCATAGCAGAAGAAAAATGTGTTCCTTGTCCGTATTCAACGCCTAACTCTATTAGCTTTTCCTTTTCTTCTAAATTACGTATTCCCTCAGCTATAATTTTCATATCAGTTTTTATAGCCATTTTAACCATGTGCTCTACCATTAGTGCTTTTATTTCATCTTTATGAATATCTCTAACAATTTGTGGAGAAATTTTTATAAAATGTGGCTTCATCTTTATTATTTCCACCATATTAGAATTACCTTCCCCGAAGTTTTCCATAGCTAGTTTGAATTTTAGCTCATGAGCAAAATTACGCCAAAATGCACTTCTTGGTATACGTTGAGTAATTTCTAAAACTAAGTTTATACCTTGTAATTTATTTATAACTTTTTTGATTGTATGCCTCGTTGTATCAGATTGAAGTTTGAAAAATAAGCCCTCTTCAATAAAGGGTTTGAGTTTATCTATATAATTGCACAATTTATCACAAGCAAGCAATGTAAGCTTTTCTAAGTCCCCAGTAAGCCTAGCCTTTTCAAACATTTCATCCGGAAAAAATTCTAATCTGGAATCCCTCACTAGTATTTCCAAGGACTTAACCTTTCCACTTTTTAGATTTATAATAGGCTCCACCGTAAGCTCTATTGACTTATTCTTTATTATACCTGAAATATGATATGCCTTTTGATCAATCTTATATATAGAATCCTTATCTAAATATTCACTTATTGAAGTTTCATCTAAAAACCATTGAACACTAGTGCAGGATGATAGGCTAGGATTATATAGGTCAATAAGTTCATGCTTTAAAACTGCTCTTAAATTATACATTGTGTATATCATAGCTGCCATTCTTTTATTTTCATCCTTAGCTTTCCGGATGAAATTAAATCCCGCAGCAACTCCAGCTAAATAAAAAGCTGGCTCATATAGTCTATTTCTAGAATCAGAAAGCAAATAGTCTATACCATGTCTTAATTCTGGTATTATATCCCTAAGTATACTAGCCCCATCACCATCTGGGATATCAACGTACTTTACATTTTTGGTTAATTCCTCACATAAACTAATCCAAAATTTTCTTTGCTTATTACTATCAAATTTTAAATAGTCCATTAGTGAATGTAACTCTAAGTACCTTGTATCATAAAAAATATTACTATGAGTTTGGTAACTTCCAAAATCAATAATAGATGGTTTCTTCACTGAAACAATAATATTTCCTCCATGAAAATCTCCGTGTATGCAGGAATGTAAATATTTCACCTCCCTACCACCCCAAACCTCTTCATCTGTAAAGAATCTATAGGGATTCGGGAAGAATTTATCCACTCCATCAATAACTAACCATTTTTTATCTTCATCGATCATTAAGGTCTCAAAAGCCCTTATAAGTTTTTCATCCATAAATCTATAACCTAAGGAGGTTTTCACTATATCAATAGGAGAGCTAATTTCGGACGTATGCGGTTTATTCCATGTATATAAAAATTTAGCTACTTGTTCTGAAGTTTGCTTAACTATGGCTAATTCATTTTCCAATGAATATTTTAGGGTTTTAATTCCTAGTACGTTATCTCCCCCTAGTTCATATAACACGCCAAATCTTTTTAAATTATCTTTACATTGTATTTCCACTTCGTCAATAATTTTAGGTATATATCCTTCAATTGCATTCTCAGTTGATTGTACAAAGGCTTTATTATGTAATCCACTTTCATTCATTTCTTGAATCTTTAAAACTCCAAGTTTTCGAGATTCACCAAATTCCACAGTATATACTGCTGCACCAGATTCTCCATCATTTAATTCATTTATAATCTCTATAGGTTGATTTTCTTCTTTAAAATTTTCTAAAACCATTATCTTTTCTTGCTGGCTTAGCATATTTTACCCCCTGTATCAGTTATTGTGATTATGCTATTATTTATAATCTAGATAAAAATACCTCTCTCCAGACTTATCTAATTTTCACATGCTAATGTTATAAAATTATAAACCATTTCTATTGAATTTAACAGTGTATAAACTGTTAATTCAACTAGAAATTTATGACTTTCACTAATTGTAGGTTAATTCACACTTATATTTAAAGACAATACCTTTTATTAGATAAGAAAAATATAGTCCTCTTTATTTGATTATACTACAACTATATTATATTGCTATAAATACAAAAAATCACACAAGGTTTATAATTAATAAATCCTGTATGATTTTAAAATTTTCATCTTAAAAACCTTGTTTAATCTTTAGTTAACTAAACAACTTCCTAGTACAATAATACTTATCTTCTCTTTTCTCTAAGTCAAACTCACTTATAGATGTAATTCTATCATGTTGCTCTACATGAAGTACATAACCTTCCACATTTTTATTTTGGAAATAAACTTTTGTATAATTCATAACTTCTACTTTATCCCCAAAAAGATCATAAATTAATAACGGTATCTTACCCAGCATATATATCTACCCCTTTTATATTTATTAACTATAAATTAATAAGTATTATGGTATACCAATATTTATGCTTAAATCTTTAATAACCTCCATTTATTCACTTATATATTTTATTAAAAGCCAATAAACAGAAATATCGCATTACAAATCAAAAAACTTTCAGAATGAATCTGAAAGTTTTTTGAGAATAAAATGTATCCTTAATTAAATATAACTAAGGTGATATTTAATTAATTTCCTAATGTTGCCACCATAACTGCTTTTATAGTATGCATTCTATTTTCAGCCTCATCAAATACTATTGAAGCCTCGCTTTCAAATACTTCATCTGTAACTTCAACGCCGTTCATTCCAAATTTTTCAAATACTTCTCTACCAACTCCAGTTTTTAAATCATGATATGCTGGCAGACAGTGCATAAATTTAGTATCTTTATTATGTGTAAGTTCCATCATTTCTTTATTAACCTGATATGGTTTTAATACACTAATCCTTTGTTCCCAAACTTCATCTGCTTCTCCCATGGACACCCAAACGTCTGTGTATATGACATCTGCACCTTCTACACCTCGTGCTACATCATCAGTAATAGTGATTTTAGCTCCTGTGTCCACAGCTACTTCTCTACATTTATTAACTAGTGCATCTTCAGGGAATAATGAATTTGGAGCAACTATTCTAAAGTCCATACCCATCTTCGCAGCTCCTATCATAAGAGCATTTGCCATGTTATTTCTTCCATCACCAGCATAAACAAATTTGATTTCGTTTAGTGGTTTTGTAAAATGTTCTTGCACGGTTAAAAAGTCAGCAAGGATTTGAGTAGGGTGATCTTCAGTAGTTAATCCATTCCATACTGGCACTCCTGCATATTTTGCTAGTTCCTCTACTACCTCTTGGCCGTATCCTCTATATTCTATTCCATCATACATTCTTCCAAGAACTCTAGCTGTATCCGCTACAGATTCCTTTTTACCAATTTGAGTCCCTGTAGGTCCAAGGTAAGTTACATGCGCTCCTTGGTCTAGTGCTCCTACTTCAAACGCACACCTTGTTCTTGTGGAACTCTTTTCAAATATTAATGCAATGTTTTTACCTTTTAATTTCTGTTGTTCTGTACCTGCATATTTAGCTCTTTTTAAATCCCTCGCTAAATCGAGAAAATAATTAATCTCTTTTGGTGAAAAATCCATAAGCGTTAAAAAGTTTCTGTTTCTTAAGTTAAACATAATAAATTCCCCTCTCGTATCTTTACTAGATTTTTATTGTTATATTAAATCTTCTCTATAGAATGGCATAGACATGCATCTAGGACCACCTCTACCTCTTGATAATTCACCAGAAGGCATTTGAAGTACTTTAATATTGTTTTTATCTAAAATCTCATTAGTAACATAATTTCTCTCATAAGTTATTACGGTACCAGGAGATATAGCTAGTGTATTTGATCCATCATTCCATTGTTCCCTTCCGGATATAACTTTATCTCCGCCGCCACAGCGTATCAAAGTAATATCTTTTTTTAAATGAGTAGAAAGAATTTTTTCTAAACTACCCTCTTCTTCTCTAGTTATTAATTCTTTATTCTTATGATCATAGGTTATCGCTGTTACCTTTAAGGTACCTTCGATTCCTGGATGGACAGTGAATTTATCATAGTCAATCATTGTAAATACAGTATCTAGATGCATGAATGCTCTGGTTTTTGGGATATCAAAAATTAAAATTGTTTTAAAAGACTCACCTTTTTCAAATATATTTTTAGCCATGCTTATCACTGCTTCTTTATCAGTTCTCTCACTATGACCAATGGCAATAACTTCTTTTGATAAAATTAATTCATCGCCACCTTCAATATTATATACCTCATTTCTATCATACCACAATGGAATACCTGAATCTTTAAGCTCTGGATGATACTTGAAAATATATTTTCCAAACACTGTTTCGCGTCTTCTAGTTTTAGTTTTCATAGAATTTAAGCTTATTCCGTTGCCTATACATGCAAATGGATCTCTTGTAAAATATAAATTAGGCATAGGATCCATTATAAATGGATATTCATCATAATGTTCTTTAATCTCAATTTCTTTTTTTCTTATTCCCGACATCACCTTATCTATCATCTGTTTTTCTGACAATGAATATAAATAATCCTTTAGGGATGTTATGATCTTAGTTTCGTTTATTCCACATTCCTCTATAACTTCATCTAAAAATAGTTCCTTAACTTTTGGATCTTTTACTGCTTCTACAGCTAAATCTTCAAGGTACAAGGTTTCTACACCATTTCCTTGCAATATCTTAGCAAAATTATCATGTTCTTCCCTGGCTACCTTTAGAAATGGAATATCATCAAATAAAAGTCTTTCTAGATACTCCGGTATAAGATTTTCAATTTCTTCTCCAGGTCTATGTATAAGAACAGTCTTTAAATTGCCTATTTCTGAATATATATTGATTTTTCTCTTAACCATCTTCTTTTATCCTCCTATCTGAAATAATTAATATACAATTTTTGTGCCAGACAAACCTTTTAAAGCCTCTTTAGCTTTTGACAGTGATGCTATAATCGCTGTTTTCTCTCTATTATTCATTATGAATTTTTTACAAGCCTCTACTTTGGGTAGCATACTCCCTGGCGCAAATTGTCCTTCGGTAATATAGTTGTTAAGCTCATCAAGATTGATTTGCTTTAATTCCTTTTGATCAGGCTTATTATAATTTACACAAACTCTATCTACTCCTGTTAATATTAAAAGCACATCTGCATCTAGTATTTCTGCAAGTTTCTCAGCAGCAAAATCCTTATCTATAACTGCTGCAACTCCTTTAACCATTCCGCCTTCGCGAATAACAGGTATTCCCCCGCCACCACAAGATATAACCACATTTCCCATATCCACTAATTCTTTTATTAAATCCTTTTCTATAACATCAATAGGCTTTGGAGATGCAACTACTCTTCTATATCCTCTACCCGCGTCTTCTTTCATTATATAGCCATGTTCCACTTCTAACTTTTCAGCTTCCTCCTTTGTATAAAAAGAACCAATTGGTTTAGTTGGATTTTGAAAGCCTTGGTCATCTTTATCAACTACTACTTGAGTTACTATAGTTCCTACAGTCTTATCTATACTTCTATTTCTTAACTCCTCACCTATAGCATTTTGAAGATGATATCCTATATATCCCTGTGAAAAGGCTCCACATACATCAAAGGGGAATAATACATTTCCCTCATCGAATTTTTGGGCGGCTTCTACTGCTGCAACAATTTGTCCTACTTGAGGACCATTTCCATGAACTATCGATACCCTGTGCCCTTCTTCTATAAGATCCACTATTGATTTTGCTGTTTCCTTACAAGTCTTAAGCTGTGCCCCTGGGCTTTTATCTTTAGGATCTGATTGAAGTGCATTTCCGCCTAATGCTAATACTATTTTCATTACTAAACCCCCAAAATATTTTTTTATTTTTACAGTAATAATATATTATCTATATTTTTATACTATCCTCTTATACAACCCTTGTCAACCACTGTGATTTCATAATATTTGCATAAGTATTCTGCCCATATTCCACTGAATTATTATAATTCTTTATAACCTTAGATAATATAAAAAAAACTGGTCTATTAGATGTATAAATATATACATTTAATGAATATATTTTATAAAATTTATTTTATATTTTTATGTTTTATTTGACATAATATTATTAAACGCATATAATAATATTATTACATACCCCTGGTGGGTACAAGGAGGGTAAAACATGAATATTTCTTTTGATGAGGTCACTAAAGATGCTTTAAACAAACAACTTTTGCAAAAGGGTAAATCCTCAGTTAGGTTGCTTATAAAAGGCTTTGGTTGAGGAGGCCCGATATTGGGTGTTGTTCTGGATGAACAGCAAGAAGATGACATTCTAGAGTCAGTAAAAGGAATAAATTTTATAGTAGATAACGAATCTTCATTTGTTTTCGAAGATACTAGAATCATGTACTCTAAAAGTATATTCGGAGAATCCTTTAAAATAGAAACTTCGGATACTCCAAATAGTACTTGTTGATAATAATTATTCTATAAAGAAATAAAAGACCTATATTATATTTAAAGTATATAATAATAGGATCTTTTATTTTTTTTATAGAATAATTAAATCTTTAAGTTTCATAATCTCTTACAATTTTTTGAACTAATTTTTTTATGGCACTAGCTTGAGATACTAAAGTCATTACAACCAAAAAAACTGATATTCTTTCCTTGTCACTTTCTCTTAATTCTAGTGCGTCAATTGTTTTTTCTAACTTTTCTTCATCACAAAATTTTTTCCCTGAAAAATCATCATAACTTTCCTTTTGCATATCCGAAAAAATTTTATAAGCACTTTCCCATGAAATAATATCATCATCTCTATCATTAATTTCATTAAAGGCTAATCTAAAAACTTTTTTGATCTCTTCTGCTGTAAGTACAGGCCTCATATGACTAAGCAATACCAACTGCGCAAGATGTAATTTTGTATATCCTCTTTTTTTACTATCTTCTGGTTTTGATATAACTTCACTTTTTATATAATTCTGTACTATATTATTAGTGTACTTGTCAGCCTCAAATTTATCATTTAAATAATCAATAACTTGAGATAAAAACAAGTCATATTGAGGTAATTCCTCATAGGGAATTATACTACTTTCTGATATTGATTTTGATAATGTGTTTATAGTTTCTAGGGTAAATTTGGCCTTATCCAATTTTTATCACCTTCCAAAAATTAATATCCCAAATAAAATATTCTTTCAAATCTGTCAAATACAAATAGATTTATATTTGTATTATAAGGTAAATAAAACCCTATTACAAGTTAATTCCTAAATGCTATTATTTTTTGTGTTTTCCTTTATCCTATAAGAATAAATTACCATATTTCCCTTATGTAAATGTATTTATAAAACATAGTATATATAAATAAAAATATTACAATAATAATAGTAATACTAATAAATTTTTTATCTATAAGCTACTAATTTCATTAAAATATTTTGCTAATTTATAAATATGAACAATAAGGAGATCACTATGACAATATTTAATAGATTATTTTATCTTATAAAATCTAAAGTAAGCAGTACTTTAGATGATTTTGAGAACCCCTTAGAACTACTAGATCAAAAAATAAGAGATATGGAGTGCATCTTAAATGATGCTAGACTTTCGTCTGCTAAAATTTTAGGTAATATATATGAAATTGAAAGAAGACTAGAAAGTTTATCTAAAGAATCTGATGATTATGTCCAAACAATTAAGCTTGCATTAAATAAAGGTAATGAACCGTTAGCTAAAAAAATCCTTGAAAAGAAATTAGATAATGACAAATATTTTGACTCATTAAACACAAGTTATAATAATGCAAATGCTAAAGGTGAAGCTTTAAAGTTACAACTAAGGCAATTGCAGCAAAATATATATGATACAAAAATATATAGAAATGAAGCGTTTGTAAGGTACAATGTAGCTGAAGCTCATAAAAATATAAATGAAATCTTTGGTAATATATCAACTAGCAATAACTCTATATGTATTTCAAATATTAAAGATAGTTTGCAAAGAAAAGAATGCTATATATTAGCTTTGACAGAATTGAATTTTGATAATGAATTAAAAAACGAACTAGCTAGCCTTACTAACTTAGATTTAAATTTAGAACTAAAAAAATTGATGTGATTTAACTCATAGTTAATATTGCAAATAGCTAAATTCTAAATATTATAATTAAGTTGTCCACAGTTTTTAACATTTTATCAACAGAAGTTGTGGACAACTTAATTTATTTTAAAAGCACTATTCAAGGGCTTTTACATATTAAAAGTAATTCTGACAAGTTTTTTATCCACATTGGACCTTATTGGCTGTGCATAACTTGTTAATCCTTGTGTGGAATAAACAGTAGGATATTATTTATTTACCTTCAATTTTTATCTTTTTCTGCTATTTGTTTTAGTATTATTTCAATGAGTTATCGTAGTCCGATAAAAATTTTGCTATTCCTTTATCAGTCAGAGGGTGATTAATCATATCTATTATTAATTTGTACGGAATTGTAGCTATATTAGCACCAGCTTTTGCACAATCTAAAATGTGTATAGGATTTCTAATGCTAGCAGCTATAATTTCCGTACTTATGTTATACACTTTAAAAATTTGAGCTATATCAGAAATCACCTGAGCACTAGAAGTGCCTATATCATCTAACCTTCCCATAAAAGGACTTACGTAATTTGCACCTGCTTTTGAAGCTAGTAATGCTTGTTGAGGTGAAAAGATTAACGTAACATTTGTTTTTATATTTTCTTTTGAAAGAATATTAACAGCTTTCAGTCCTTCTTCGCACATAGGTATTTTAACAACTACATTTTTATGAAGTTTAGAAAGTTTTCTACCTTCCTCCACCATCTTACTTGCAGTCATATTTATAACCTCTGCACTTATTGGTCCATCAACAATAGCGCAAATTTCTTCTATTACTTCACTTATATTTCTTCCTTCTTTCGCTATTAAAGAAGGATTTGTGGTTACTCCATCAATTATTCCTAATTCTGCTGCTTTTACGATTTCGTTTACATTTGCAGTATCAATAAAAATTTTCATGTTATCCTCTCCTTCATTTTAAAAACCTATACCCCCTAACTATAGCACTTTATTTACAAAAACACATTAAAATTACAAAATATTTCTTAATAGAATATACTTTTTATGCTTTTTCAAATTAGCTTTATATCGAAGCTTATTTTTAAATGTTTATCTACAATAAATTTTCTTTTTTTTTACAATCTAATAGTTTAAAATAATTTTCTTGTTTATTTTTAATTTTTCTTTCATATTTGCATCGACCAATGTTAAAATAGTATTTTTTTTTGTTGATTTATATTTTATTTTGATTTTTATAATCAATATATTATTATGTAGGGAATTTGTAGTACAACCCTTCGACATATATTAATATATATATCCATAAACTTACTATTTTACTTGTGATATATTTCCACATTAAAAAAACCATTTCTTCATTTAAATCTGCGACTTAACAAGGTTTTCCCAATCATATTTATTGAGTTTAAAGACCTGACGAGCATAGTAAAAATTTGTATTTTTTTTAAAAAATATATTGACATTTGTATTATATGGTAGTATATTAACTTTAGATGGAAGTAAATATTAATTTTGTAATATTAACTAAATTAATCAAGTGAAATTTTGACTTTATGCGTCATATTTATTAATATTTCAATATTAATATGTCGGAAATTGCTAACCTAAGGAGGAATTATTATGAAATCAACAGGTGTTGTAAGAAGAGTAGATGAACTTGGAAGAATTGTTATCCCAATAGAACTTAGAAGAACTCTAGATATTGCTGAAAAAGATGCTTTAGAAATTTACGTTGATGGCGAGCTAATTATTTTAAAAAAATATCAACCTGCTTGCATTTTCTGTGGCGATGCCAGAGATGTAGTTAACTACAGAGGCAAAAACATTTGCAAACCTTGCCTTGAACAACTTAAACAAGAAAAATAAATTATTTGTCTAATAACTAAATAAAAATGGAATCCTATAATTTATAGGATTCCATTTTTATTTAGTTATTTTTGCTAGTTTATGTATAGCTAACAAGTAAAATTTGTATGATTTTCTTTCAAAGAAAAAACAGACTAATTGAGATAGCCTGTCCTGTTCCAAATTTATTTAATTCTTCTTGCAGTAAGATAATCACTTCTCGTCAATGCTGATATTTTAACAACATCGCCAGTACGAGGCGCATGAAGATATGAATTATTACCTACATACATTCCCACGTGATGTGGATCTGAGTTTGTGCCAAAGAAAACTAAATCTCCTGCTTGTAAATTTTCTCTAGGTACATATGACCCTTCATTTATCTGTGTAAATGTAGTTCTACTTAATGAAACACCAAAATGAGCATATACGTATTGCATAAGACCAGAGCAATCAAAATTTGTAGGACCTGCAGCACCCCAAACATATGATACCCCTAAAAAATTACTTGCATAAGCAACTACCGAGCTAGAGTCAAGTGATGATGGTCCTCTAGATGGAGTATACTTAGGCGCGTTATTTCTTATTTCCTGTATTTGTTTCATAGTAGTATTTACTATTGCCTGTGCATCACCTATTTTGTTAGAATATAATTGTTGTTGCTTTGTAGCCTCTACAATTAAAACATTTTGTTCACTCTTTTTTACTTTAAGCTTGTCTATTTTATTTTCATTTTCAGTTTTTAAAAGTACTAGCTTAGTCTTTACCGTTTCAAGTGTAACCTTTTGAGTTTCTATTTTACTCTTTTTTTCTGTTAATTCTCCGATAATTTTATTATCATATTCAACAATCTTTTTAATGTTCTCAACTCTTGAAATAAGATCTTCTATTCCCTCTGAGTCCAATAAAACTTCCACATAGCTATCCACACCGTTCATATACATGCTTCGCATTCTCTTATTAAATAAATCTTCCTCTTCTTTAATATTTTCTTCTGCAACTTGTATATCTTTAGTGGTTTTCTCTATTTGACTTTCAGTTTCGCCTATTTTAGCTTTTGCTTTACCTACCTCTGCATAAATTTTCTCTATGTCTGCATCCATTTTTTCAATAGAAGCTTCTATTTCATCAACCTTGCTTTGAGCTTGCTTATATGCGCTCTTTTGCTCTTCGAGCTGAGTCCTTTGATTCTTAAGCTTGTCTGATAATGGATTTGCCAATATTGGCATACTTATTGTAGTAACAAGTCCGATTGTTACTATCAATGATAACATCCTTTTACGCAATGTAATTCCCCCTATATGTAAATATATATTCATATGTATTTATATAATTTAAGACTTATTAAATCAACAAGTTTATTATAACACTACTTTATGCCAACCTCAATGAAAAGCATAGATTAAAATGTAAACTTTTTGACACTTTTTAAATTTAAACAGATATTTTCAGAATTATTGTGAAAATATCTTCTTTTTTCTATGTTCATAGGGTAAGTTATACCCTTTGGTAATGAAATGTCGTTAAATGTTCAATGAATGTTTATATGTTTCAGATTTAGACATTCCTCTATCCTTTGCAACCTTTTTCATGGCATCTTTTTTATTTATTCCTTCAGCCATATATTTTTCTATATGTTCTTCTATAGTTAATGTATCCCATTTTGCCTTTTCATCTTTATCTATATCTTCCTGACTCTTACCTTCAATTACCAATACATATTCTCCTCTTGGAGCTTTCTCTTTATAATATTCTATAGCTTGTTCTAACGTCAGTCTAATTATTTCTTCATACATTTTTGTAAGTTCTCTGCACATTGATATTTTTCTATTACCAATATTTTCATACAAGAATTCTAAAGTGCTTAAAAGTCTGTGTGGAGCCTCATAGAAAATTAACGTTTCACTCCTATTTAGTAAATCATCAATAATAGGCTTTCTTTCTTTATTCTCTCTAGGTAAAAACCCTCTAAATATAAATTTTGTAGTATCTAGGCCTGAGTATACAAGTGCAGTAGTAATGGCTGTTGCTCCAGGTAGCACCTCGAATTTTATATTCTGCTCTATGCACTTCTGAACTATAACGCTTCCTGGGTCTGATATTCCTGGTGTACCAGCGTCACTAATTATAGCTATATTTTTGCCTTCTTTTAGCTGCTCAATTAAATTTACACTTTTCCCTTGTTCATTATGCTGATGATAACTTATAAGTGTTTTTTTTATATTAAAATGATTTAAGAGTTTTAAGCTTTGCCTTGTATCTTCTGCTGCTATTATATCTACACTTTGTAGCACTTCTAATGCTCTAAGTGTAATATCCTTTAGATTCCCTATAGGGGTTGGGACTAAGTATAATTTTCCTATCATTATTATCACCCTTTATTTAGATATTTTCATTTATTTGAATGTAACTACTATTAAATCATCTTCTTCGAAGCTACAACATTAACGACTTCAGAAGGACATTTAGACTACAACTGAAGTTCTTCTTTGCCATAGTATGTGACCCCCACTTATAGATGTGGGAAACTTTCCTTCTGAACTATCGTTAAATTGTATCCGAATCGTACATGTCAGTAATTTCCTTCGTATATCCACCGTCTGAACTGTGAACGTAAAGAGGTGTCTCCCATTTTAAAAAGGTTCCCCCATCTCTTTGACCCTCAATGAGTACAATATTTGGTGCCTTATTCACACTAGGATGTACCATCCTTATACGCTTAGGTTCAATTCTATGCTTCCTCATAGTGCATAAGATATCAACTAATCTATCAGGTCTATGTACCATGTAGACCCTTCCATTATCCTTCAGTAATATTCTACATGCAATAATTACATCTTCTAAGGTGCAACAAATCTCATGTCGCGCTATAGCATTTTTATCGTTTAGATTTATTAAGCCAGAGTTCTGAAGTTTATAGGGTGGATTGACTGTAACAATGTCTACCTTGGAGATACTTTTAATAAGTTTTACATCCTTTAAGTCACCATGTATAAATTTAATTTTATGTTCTAAATTATTAAACCTTACGGAGCGATTTGCCATATCAACAAGTTCTTCTTGAATCTCTACACCAACTACATTGCTTGCAGTGGTTTTACCAGCTAATATGAATGGAATTATGCCCGTACCGCTGCACAAATCAACAACTTTAGCATCTTTTCTTACTTTAGCAAAATTAGCAAGCAGCACTGCGTCCACACCAAAGCGAAAAGCATCTTTTTTCTGAATAACCTGAATGCCCTTTAGCTGAAGATCATCTAAAGTTTCATCATTTCTTAAAAACTCCATTATGCATCTCCTTTCTATGAAATTTAAGTTAACTATATAAATAGCATTAAAAGAAGTATACCTCAAATTTTATTGCTAAATCAAGGGGATACTATTTATAAAATAATAAATTCATAATTCATAACTCATAAATTCTATAAGCGTTTTCTAAATAATTAGTTTACTTTCTTGTTTTAAAATATTAGATGGCAAATGGATGCCCCTTCTCTATATTTGTTTAATATCAACAGTTATCGTCATTGTGGTGACAGGATGGTCAGTACAAATATTAATTAATATACAAGAAAAGAATACCAGTAAAAAATAAATTAATTCGAGGCGTTTTTTGTGAAAGAACTTTTAGCTACTCCCATATTTGGAATAATGCTCTCTTTAATAGCTTTTGAAATCGGGTATTTTATATATAATAAAACTAAATTTTCTCTATTAAACCCATTGCTTATTGCCATAACACTCGTAATTGTATTTTTATTAAAGTTTAATATAAAACTAGAAGATTATAATAATGGTGCACAACTTATCTCTTTTTTTCTAGGACCTTTTAATAAAAATTATAGCTTTACTATATTAATATCAATTTATTATTCACTTGCAAGTATCTAGATATTTTTTTTGGTCCAAATGTAATTAATTATAAAACTACTATTACCAAACTTTGTTGAATATATATTAATTATAGAATAATTGATTTTAATGAGGTTTAAAATGGAATTAATATTATACCCTTTTAAAAATATAATTTTCAATAAAAATTCTGTACTATTAGATGCCTCTTTCGTGCTTAGCCTGATATATGATGATGATATTAAGCATAGTGATTGTCTATCATGCTTAAAGCTACTTTCTGAAGGAGGCTCCGAATTTTACACTACCAGTATCATATCTGCGGAAGTTTTGAATCAAATACTTTATAAATTATTTATTAGTGACATTGAATCTAAAATAAATAATAGTAGCCCCTATAACTCAATTGACAACATTAGGTCTATAACAAATAGCTTTAGTCGCCATGATACAAAAATTTTAAAGCAAAGGAAAGAAGACAGACTTATTCATATTCCATATAAAAGATATTTTGATAATATCTCCAAAAATTCTATGAGAAGAAATTTATTGAATATCTATTATAATAAGTCCGTAGAAATAATTTCAGAATTCGAAAAAATTATAAATATAAAATATCTTAACATTTCTGAAGAATGTATATCTTTAGTAAAAAACTTTATGTGTGATAACTTATTATCTGTAAATGATGCTTTCCACCTAGCTACTGCTGAGTACAATAATATAGATTTTTTACTGACTTTGGATGGTGATTTTATTTTTGCTGAAAGCAGCAAAATGAAGATACTTAAGATTTAACCCCTTTTAATTAATTAAGCTAAAAAAGAAGCATATTTTGATTTTCTCAAAATATGCTTCTTTTTTAGCTATTATTTCGGGATATAAATATGTGCTCCCTCTTTAATATCATTCCCATCTGTAATTTTATTTGTTTCTTTTATCATCTCTATAGCTTGTTTTACAGCATAAGAAGACATATTATTTTTAGCAATAGAAGTTAAGGTATCTTGCTTTTTAATAATGTATTCACTAGTATTAACGTCCGTTCCTACAACCTTTGATGTTTCCATTGATGTTTCCATTGCTTTTTCATATGGTATTACTAACTTCTGACCCTCTGAAATATTAGAAGATTCATCTATACTATTTCTAATTTTAATAAATTCAAGCACTTTACTTTTATCTTGATTAGGCATATAAGCCTTTGCTATACTAAACAGCGTATCATTCTTTTTAACAGTATATATTCCAACATTAGTTTTGTCATTTATATAAGCAGAGTCCATTTCATTTGTACTTTGTCCCTCACTATTTTCAATTCGCGTCTCTACTTCATTAGTACTTAGGTTACTTTCTTCTTTTTCCTTTGTTAATACCTCATTACTCTTTTGCACTATACTATCATCTGGTGTTTTTACATTAGTTGCAGTTTCTCTTCCTCCAATAAACCTTAAAGCAAAAAATACTCCTAAAATTACTACAACAATAGTAGATACACTAATTATTCCCTTTTTCATTCTCATATTTATAACCCCTTTCATATTTATTAGTAAATTATTTACATTTTAATTATTGACATAATTTAAAAATCTCATACATAATTTTTTTATCTAAAGTTATATTATTAATATCTATTTAAATAAGCCTAGAAAATAAAAATAGGTTGTCAACTTTACTTATAAGTTAACAACCTCTATATTTCCTTTTTTATTATCTATTACTTTGCTTCTATTCGCTGCACAACTTCCTCTGCTGTCATTCCAGTTGCATCAATAATTGGGGTACTTGAGATAGTATCCTCTATTCCCATAAAATTTTGATTTTCACCTGTAACAACAACTGCATCATACTTATCCAAAAAATTACCTGCATTTTTTTTTCTGTTATCAAATTCTCTTACTTTATATCCTTCTTTGCATAAATAATCACTAATTGCTGTCAATCCATTTTGTACTGCCACTTTCTTCATATTACACGCCTCCCTTTAAAATTATTATCTCCAATTTTAAAAAGTGTATTCAAATGTCGCCTTTATTCTTAATATAGTTAAACCCTATATAAAAAAACGAGTAAATAGTTATTTAAACTATTTACTCGTTATATTTAATAATCTATTTAATTTTAAATGTGTTTTTTTATATAACTGCATATCCAGCGTCTTCAATGGCCTCAATTAAATTATCCAACGAAACAAAATAATCATCATATATTATTTCTATTTCTTTACTTTCACCATTTATTTGGCAAGCAATAACTCCTTGATTATTTGATATTGCTACATTAACGTTACTAATATCATTTGAAGTATTCATATTGCATACTCTTATAACTGACTTCATCTCTATCCTCCTAGTTTTCTTTAAATAATTCTTTTATTATATATGAATCTTCTTCATTTCCAGCCAATTCCAATTTAATATCCTCTACAATTACAGCATCTTCATAGCTTCCTGAAATTAATGTTAGGTCTTCAATTTTAACCTCCACTATTTCTTCATCGCTACCATTAAGTTTTATCTTAATTTTCACAGATTCTTTTACCACGCTATTTCCAATAACTTGTGATCTACCATAAGGAGTATCAACTATGGATCCTATAGTAGGTAGTGTTTTTCTTATCTTTTCATAAGTATCTTGCTCATAGTTTAAGCAACACATAAGTCTCCCACAAATACCAGAAATTTTTGTAGGGTTTAATGATAAGTTTTGCTCTTTAGCCATTTTTATAGAAACTGGTGCAAATTCTCCTAAAAAGGTTGAACAACACATTGATCTACCACATGGTCCAAGCCCACCTATCATCTTTGCTTCATCCCTAACGCCTATTTGTCTAAGTTCTATTCTTGTTCTAAATACAGCAGCAAGATCCTTTACGAGCTCTCGAAAATCCACTCTTCCATCTGCCGTAAAGTAAAATATAACTTTATTATTGTCAAAAGTATACTCTACATCTATGAGTTTCATATCAAGTTCATGTTTATGGATTTTATCTAAGCAAGCCTCATAGGCTTCCTTTTCTTTTCTTTTATTTTCCGAATCTTTTTCTGCATCTGCATCTGTAGCCTTTCTAATAACGCATTTAAGAGGAGACACTATAGCGTCTTCTTTTATTTCCTTTATTCCAATAACACATTCTCCAAATTCTATGCCTCTTACTGTTTCAACAATAACCTTATTTCCTTTTTGAATATCTATATCGTTTGGGCTAAAATAATATATTTTACCAGCTTTCTTAAATCTTACTCCTATAACTGTAACCATGTTAAACCTCCTGCATTTTAAGTAGCATTACCTGAAACGTAAGCCCTGGGTTAACGTTCCTATCTAAATTCTCTCTAGTATCGTTTATTATATTTATAATACCATTTAATTTGTTAAATGAAAATATATTAGCTAATTCTTTTATACTTAATAACTTATCTATGTTAATAATTATATTTTCTTCTTCAATTTCTTTATATATTATGGTGTCCCTAATATACGAAAGAAATGCAGTTAATATTTCTTTAAAGTTTTCTTTTTGTTTGGATAATCTCTTTTCATATTTCATTAATTCTTCAGTTCCAACTTTATTAAGCTGAAGCAATATTTCCAAGGTAATATTTCTAATATCTTTAAAATTATTATCTCCAATAAATTTTTCTGCTTTCCCAGGTATTCCATCGCTAAAAGCCACGATAACTTTTATTTCCTCTAAAGGTAAATCCGAATAATTTAATTTCAAGTAATTTTCCATTTCTTCTACAGTTAAGCTTTTTAGTTTGTGTATTTGACATCTTGATTTTATTGTGTCTAGTATAACTTCGAGATTTTCACATAATAAAAATATAGTAACATTCACAGGTGGCTCTTCAATTGTTTTTAAGAAAGCGTTTTGAGCTTGAGTTGTCATTTTATCAGCTTCGTAAATAATTATAACTTTCTTATTCCCTTCATAGGGTTTTTTATTAATTTCTTCAATTAACGTCCTTATAGACCCTACACCTATTGTACTTTTGTTTTTTTCTATGTGCCATTCCACTAAATCCACGTATTGCATTTCTTTATTCTTTCCTAAAATCTTAAACCCTATGTTTCTCGCGAGTTTACTTTTTCCTATCCCATCCTCTCCAGATAAAAGATGAGCATGTGATAGCTTATCTAAACTTATAGATTTACTTATTTGATTTTTTATATTATTATGACCTATTATGCTCTCAAAACTCATTTTAGTCCTCCATATATATATAAGCAAGTATAGATTTATATACTTGCTTATAAATAGTTATACCTTTATATACTTATCTACATCAACTACAAATACATTTGCTCCACCTGCGTCCACTTCAATAGGAAATGGCATATATACTCCAGTTGAACCAGCTACAGGTGATGGTGATGTTACAATTTGCTTTCTTGACTTGCATACATCCTTTATAATACCTAAAACTTCATCTACTTTTTCTTTGTCTACACCTATTAGCAAAGTTGTATTTCCTGATTTTAAAAATCCACCTGTAGTGGCGAGTTTTGTAACCCTAAAGTCTTTATCTGTTATTACCTCAATTAAATCACTTGCATCATCATCTTGTACTATTGCAATAACTAATTTCATATTATCCCATCCTTTTATAATTTTATTTTTTTAATAGCTTTTATTATATCTTTATGTATTTCATCTACATTCCTATTTCCATTGATTACTTCTATTTTATCATATTTTTTACAAATATCTAAGTAACCATGAAAAACTTTTTTGTGAAACTCATCTCCACTGTTTTCTAAACGATCTAACATCCTTTGCATTTTTTTCCTCTTTAACCCTTCTTCATAAGGGATGGTAATCATAAAAGTTAAATCTGCCTCTAGTCCATCTAAGGCGGCTTCATTAATGATTCTTATTCGCTCCATTCCAAGCCCCCTACCGATTCCCTGATATACCATTGAAGAATAAACAAAACGATCACATATAACCATTTTTCCAGATTTTAAAGCCGGCTTTATAACCTCATTAACCAACTGTGCACGAGACGCGGCGTAGAGTAACGCTTCACACATATAGCTCATATTAGAATTATCATTGTCTAATATTATTTCTCTGATTTTCTCGCTAATTTCTGTCCCTCCTGGTTCTCTAGTTCTTACTACCTCATATCCCGATTGTTTTAGGTACCCTTCCAATAATTCTATTTGAGTAGTTTTCCCAGCACCATCTGGACCCTCTAATACTATTAGACGACCTATTTCCATGCAATCCCCTCCACCAAAATGTATATATTTTAATAGATATACATTATAATATCTATTTTTCTACTGTTGATACTTTTCCATCATTAATTCCAAGCACTGTTACATTACACTTCAAGTAATATTCTATGGCAGCTATAGTTTTGTCATCCAGTCTTTCTCCAGGCATTACAATTGGTATTCCTGGCGGATATGGAACTATTGCTACTGCACTTATTTTACCAGCTGAATCCTTAACCTCTATCATAGTTTTTTCTCTATCCATTACTTCATATGGGTACATAAGGGAAGTTGGAATATCGTATTCTATTAAGTCTACATATTCCTGCTTTAAGATGTCCATATCACAATCTTTAAGAACCCTATATAATGATTTAAAATCTTGTTCCGAATTAAAGGGAGAAAATATTAAAACTACATTTCTACTATCACTCATTTCAGCTTGGATTTTGTTTACTCTTAAATAGTCTAATAACTTATGCCCACTGTAACCTTTAGGTACATTTAGTATATACCTAGTTAAGTCCATAGTATACTTATTAGTATCTTCATCATGATTTTCTGATACCTCGTGTAGATCTTCTGGGCCTAAAACATAAAATTTACCCAAACTATTAATTTCATCTCTATAAAATTGGCAGAATTCAATTAACTTTTCATAGTCATTTTCACCATATTCCTCCAGATAAAATCTTGCATAATCCATAGAGCATAAAAGCATATAAGAGGGACTTGTACTTAAAAAAGCACTTACATAAAAATCTACTTTATTAATATCAATATCTTCTCCTACATGTAAAAAAGCTGTTTGTGTTAAGCTAGATAGTGTTTTATGTGCACTCATTACTGCCATATCCGCCCCCATTTTCAAAGGATTCTCAGGTAATAACACAGATGCCCCAAAATGAGCACCATGTGCAGCATCTACTAATACCTTCATGTCATATTTTTTAGCTATCTCAATGACATATGGTAAATCGAAGCATATGCCATAATAATTAGGGTAGGTAACAATAATCCCTTTAGCATCTTTATTTTTATTAATTAAATACAAAAAATGCTCCTTATCTAAAGGAAAAGGAGCATCATATTTAGAATTAATTTTATTTTTAATGTATACAGGTTTTAATTTCCGCATAATAATGGCATTAAATATGGAACGATGACAATTTCTCTCTACAATAATTTTGTCACCCTCATTAAAACATGAAAAAATCATAGCTAGATTCCCACTAGTACTCCCATTCACTAGAAAATAAGATTTAATACTTCCATAGTATTCACTCAACAAATTTTGAGATTGTTTTATTATTCCATCTGAACAATGAAGATTGTCTAGTCCGGAAACCTCAGTAATGTCTACTTTTATAAGATTTTCATAAAGCTCCTTGCCTTTTGATGTTTTTAAAAATCCAAGCCCACCTTTATGTCCTGGCGTAGAAAATGGGATATTCTTTTCTTTTATATATTTTAACACTCCGTCTACAAGTGGTAGTCTTGACAATCTTTAGTCACTCCTCTTGGTATAAACTGTACCAAAGTCTTTCTTATACAGTTCTTATAATATTCATAGAAATCCGTATTAGCCTTTGCTTCTATAATTCTTCCTTCGCAATTAACACAAATTCCTCTTCCATTTATTATTATACCATCATTTAGAGGCTTTCTACATATAATACATTTTTCTTTTTTCATAATTTCCCCCTTAAACTTGCTCACTTAATTAATCACTTTCAGTGTGGTTAAATCGTCACCTTTGGTGCCATTAAATTGTCACCGTTATTGGCGTTAAAACTACCTAAAGTATAGCCTCTTAATATATATTTTATTCAAGTAAGTACGCTTTCTTATTTTGTCCACATAATTATTTGAAATATATTTATCTACATTTTAAGCCAAAACAAGCTATTAAAAATTGTTATGTGACCTTATAAAACTTTATTTGTTATTATCAATATATTTATGTACCTTAGGTTATACTAACTGTGTTAATAATAACGAAAATTTGAGAGGAGATTATTCCATGAAACAAGAAGTCATAAGTTATTTAAGCACTATAAAAGAAGATATATATAATTTATCTAACTACCTTTATGATAATCCAGAAACAAGTTATAAAGAATATAAAGGTTGTTCTTATATAGTAAATATGTTAAAAAACCATGATTTTGAAATACAAGAAAACTATTGTAATATCCCTACTTCCTTTTACGCTCAATATGGAAGTGGTCACCCTAAGATATGTTATATATGCAAATATACATCTACAGAAAATATAGGGCATGTTTTTGGTAACAACGTGAATGCCAGCATTTCTACTGCAGCAGCACTGGGTTTATCAAAGGTAATATCTAAAAGTGGTGGGAGTGTAATTCTATTAGGTTGTCCCGGTGGTTACTCCAATGGTTCAGAATTGACTTTAACAAAAGAAAAATGTTTTGATGACATGGACGTTATCATTGCACCACACTCTGATATAAGCAATGCAGAAAGCGGTACTTCCATGGCTACAATCCCAATTAAAATTCTGTGCAAACAAGCTATTGGTACTAAAAATGAAGGGCCTTCTAATTTTTCATCTTTAGACTCTTATTTATTTATACTTAATACATTAAATCAATTGTTAAGAGGGTTAAACAACAGTTGTTCTATTGATGCTGTCTCTTTAAAGAATGTCTCTTCCTGTACTAACTCAAGTTCCGAATCAGAGGCTAAACTTCATTTGACAGCTACTAAACTAAGTGAAGCTAAAGCATTAGAAAAAACTTTGGTGGATTTTACCCAGTCAATGTCTGGAATAATGAATATGACTGCAGACATTAGCCTATTTGAATTACCTTCTGAGGAACTTTTGACTAATAAATCACTATCACGTATATTTACACATAATTTAAAAGAAAGTGGGATTATAAATATAACGCCTTGTAAAAATGCAAAATACGCCCTAGGAATAGGATCTATAAGCCATATTACGCCATGCATATACCCATCAATAGCTATTACAGAGAAGTCCCTAATAAGTTGCCCCTCACCTGCATTTGCTCTAGAAACTCAAACGGACTTCTGTAAAGATATTATTATAAAAGCTGCAGTAGCTCTTGCCATAACTGGCCTAGATATTATTGAAAAACAAGATTTATTAAAAGAAATTACCGTTGAATTAAAATAGCATATTATTAATATTTGCAATAAAAAAAGAAGTATAATTTTAAAGTAATTATACTTCTTATATATATCTATTATTTGTTTTTAAAATACTGATTTTGCTTTTATTGATTTAATCTTATTCATAAGCTCTTCACTAGGTTCAAAATAAAACTTTTTGAATTTATTTCCTGCTTTATATACACAACAAAACTTACCTCCATTAAATGTAGAACAGATATACTTTTTACTGCTATCAATATGAATGTCAGTATTACAATTGCTATATTTACCAATAAACTCTATATCCTTTAATTTAATATCCTCTAGTATTTTAACCTCTTCACCTCTTATTTTATGAATGATGAATTGATCTGCTACAATAGAATACTTATACTTTACCTTACATTTTGAAAACTCAATATAGCAAAGAGCTATCATTAGTGTATTAAAAAACATCTTTATAAAGGTTTTTAAATTTATGCTACCTATACCTACCTTATGTAATAAGTCTGATAGGCATATAAATGTAATTAGTGTAATAAACAACAATACCACAGCTGGAAATTTTTTTCTTTGAACCATTTCTCTATACATTAAATTTTAGACCCCCTGAAGACATTTAAAATGTTAGGCATAAATAGTTTTGTGTCCAACATATGTGATTATACTAGCATTTCATATATAAATCTACTTGTACTAAGTTCCCTATAGTGTGTATAGCCTTAGTATATCAGCATATATACTGTTTATGCTGATTTGCATGCATCAACATAGGTATTTCTAAGTTTATCTCTATATTACTACTTTTCATAAAATTTTATATGTATTTCATTATTTATATATCCTAAAGAATATGATATTGCTATAAGTGTATCAACATAAATGTAAACTTATACATTTTAGCTTATAAAATTATCTGTTTTCTACTCAGTAACCCATCATAATATTCCATATGCTTACTCCGTACATTTGCAGTAAAATGTTACTCCTATTATATACTGTCCCTTACACTAGCTACAATTTCTTAATTTGTTTATCAAGTAACCATAAAGTTAATGCTGAAAAAAAACAACTTATGGTAATCGCCTGTAGCAATCTTGTAACCATATAGTTCTCTCCCACTATCTAGTCTTATTCTCTTACTATTAATTTCTATTGATTTATGAACTTGCTCTTCAAATTTCTCACCTACAACAACATTAATACTATCAATAACTTTATTATTCTCATAATCATATATAATTACCAAATCATCCTCAAGGATTATATCTTCAACTTGATTACCTGTTAAAAATGTGTATAAAATAAAAAAAGTAGCCTACCTACTGAAATATCAGCATTTAGACTACTTTTCTTCTGCTTTGGAGGCGCCACCCGGATTTGAACCGGGGAATAAAGGTTTTGCAGACCTTGACCTTACCGCTTGGCTATAGCGCCATAACTGGTGGCTAGACCAGGAATCGAACCAGGGACACGAGGATTTTCAGTCCTCTGCTCTACCGACTGAGCTATCCAGCCACATTACCTAGCGACGACCTACTCTCCCACAAGGTCACCCCTGCAGTACCATCAGCGCATTGAAGCTTAACCTTCGTGTTCGGTATGGGAACGGGTGTTACCTTCATGCCATAATCACTAGATTGAGAAAATATATATTCTCTCAAAATTGCACAGTGAAATTTTTCGCTTCATATATATTAAGGTCAAGCCCTCGACTTATTAGTATTAGTCAGCTGAACATGTTACCATGCTTACACCTCTAA